>JBQCEG010000024.1:0-195966 GCA_051960475.1 Ginsengibacter sp. | reverse complement strand
TTAGACAGAAGATGTTTCATGTGTCGCACAACGGTTTCTTCCTCCTTTTCAATTCTTAGATTACTGTCAGAACTTAACTTATTCGGAATAAATAAAATCCGTTTTAATTTAAATTTCGTTATTTTTGTTCACAAAATATTATTGTTCACGTTTCGTGAACAAATAAAAAACGTGAACAAATGAAAACTCCTATCATAGAACAAGCGCTTCACAACTTGCAAAACAGGATCGGCATCAAAGCCGATTGGACCCCAAAAGGCATTCGACATTTGGATGGAACTGTTACCGCCAGGGTCAACAATTTAGATCTGAAATTCAATGCAGAAATAAAAAAGGAAATACGCCACCATCAGCTACCGGCCATAGAAGAACTGGCTGAGAAATATCCTGACCTGATGTTGATCGCCCAGAGGTTGCCTGATACAATTAAAAAAGAACTTCAGCAGCATAAGATCGCCTACCTTGAAGGCAACGGCAATATTTACATCCCTAATCCCAAAGCGTATGTCCATATCGAAACCCAAAAACCGTTGCCTACCCCTGGAAAAGATCAAAACAGGGCCTTCACAAAAACAGGCCTGCGGGTGGTTTTTCAGCTGCTCCTTGATGAAGATTTTATTAATCTCACTTACCGGGAAATGGCAGCGCAACTTAATATTGGCCTCGGCAATTTCAACTATGTATTCAATGGGCTTAAAAAGGGGGGATACCTTTTACAAATAAAGAAGAATACCTACAGGTTGCAAAATAAAAAAGAACTTTTCAACCGATGGGTCACAGAATATAAAGAAAAACTGGAGCCCGAACTCCTCATGGATACCTTTCGCTTTTTAAATGAAGCAGACTTCCTGCATTGGAAGAAAATGCATCTCGACTATAACCTGACCCATTGGGGTGGAGAACCGGCTGCAGAGCTTTTAACCGGCAATCTACATCCGGCTACACTCACCCTTTATACCACTGAAACACGAATGGACATTATAAGAAAGTATAAACTTGTACCAGCCAAGGACGGGAACGTATTGCTGTACCAGCAATTTTGGAAAGACATAGAGGAGAACACTCCGACAGCGCCACCTATGCTGGTATATGCGGACCTTGCTTTGCAGAATGACAACAGGTTAATTGAAACAGCACAAAAGATTTATAATGAGTACTTACAAACTAACTTATGAAAGGTTAAGGCATGATCCTTCTATAGGTAATATGTTATCAGCACTTGAAGCGGCCTTCGAAAAATTCGGTATTGATTTTTACCTCGTAGGAGCAAGTGCCCGAGATGCCTGGATCAGCGGTATACATCTAAAAAATCCTGGAAGGGCAACCAAAGATATTGATATTGCTATCGTGGTAAACGATAAGGTGCAATTTCAGCAACTGAAAGATTATTTAACTACAGAAGAGAAATTTCAGCCCATAAAAGAAAACGCTTTTGTACTGATCTATGATGGAATGCTCCAACTGGATTTGCTTCCTTTTGGTTCTATCGAAGATGAGGACAGGAGGGTACATGTAGACGGTTCAGGATATACGAAAATTGATGTTCCGGGCTTTGCAGAAGTATTTGAAGCAGGACTCCCTGAAATGGAACTGGAGAATGGCAACCGGTTTAAGTTCTGCACGTTGCCTGGGATTGCACTTCTGAAATTGCTGGCGTGGGAAGACAGGCCGGAAGGCAGAACAAAGGATATCTTAGATATAAGTGAAATACTGGATCATTTCTTTTCAATAAACGACCGGGAAATATGGGAGCATCACTCAGACCTGTTTGCTGATGAAGACGTGGATCTTACGGAAATCGGCGCCAGGGTGTTGGGCCGCCAGATGCGAAAAATTGCGATTAAAAATGGTTCGTTGTATAAAAGAATTGACCAACTTCTTTTAATAAATATAAAGGCCGCTGAAGCAAGTAAAATGGCTGCGATCATGACCGGCTATTTTAAAAATTCGTTAATGGCTAACGTCCGGCTGCTGGAAGCGATGAAACAGGGTTTTTCCGATGAATAATTTTTATTTGTATTGACACAACCGCTTAAAGTAAAAAGTAATGATTAACATTCTTATTGATACCAATTGCTGGGTTGATCTTTTGAAGGAAGAGAAAGATGATAATTTAAGTACCATAGACTACTGGGTCGAAAATGGGGCCGCAAAGCTTCTGATTCCGGCACAATTGCACAAAGAATGGCAGAAACAAAAGGACGTACAAAGAATATTTGTAAAGAAAAAAGAAGCACCTAAATCCGGGCCTTTCAGGAACGTGGTGAAACTTGAGCAAAATATTCTGGAAGAAAAAATTGCAAGGATAGAAAATTTGTTTAACTCAGGCCAAAAGATCAAGCCAACAAAATCTGTTCAGGCAGAGGTAACGCGCCGGTATGATGAAGGAAAGGCACCCTTTCACAGGGATAATAACAACAGCAATGCAGATGCACTGCTTTTCTTAACAGCGGCCAGGTTCATTCAAAGATCGGGGGAATCAGGTTTTGTCTTTGTGACGAGAGATGCTGATGATTATGGAGACGAGGTGAATCCTCAGCAGCTTCACCGGGATTACCACATTGACGGAATTGATATTGAATATTTTACCAACATTGGCGCAGCAGTTAGTACGCTAAAAAAGCAATTAGGCGAAGCACCAAAATTATCCTATTCACAACGAGGCGAATTCGTTCCAATATTTTATCTCCTTAAAAATTACCATAGACTATCGCTAACAGACCAGCTTTTCGATTCTCTGACAAAATACAAGGATCAGCTTGAATTCATTCCGACTAATATCCTGATAAGGATTTTCCCTTTTAAAATCGAAAACCAGGAGTATGATTACACATATCATTCCCCGTTCCAGATCAACACCAACAACAAGAAAGTAATTGAATTGTTCCGGGCAAGCGATTATTCCAGGTACGGATTACCTGCCGGTTCCCAAGACCAGTTTGGTCTTCGGAAAAAAGCAGTGAAAGACACAATGCGGGAAATAAATCAAATCCTCAATAACAATCTAATCTTCAAAATTAATTCTGTAAATAATCAGCTCCAGGCTGAAATAATGGGGAATGACAGCGAAAAATGTGATTGTGTCCTTTGTTCCTATAACCGGTTGGATTTTGTGACAGCATACAAGCGATTGGCCCAATCACCACTAAAGGATGTAAAGGAAACAATGAAGCATGCCTACATTCATTTTCAATTTGGTAATTTTTTAAAAGCATTCGAACTGTTTTACCATTCGTACCAGGTAAGTGATAAAGAAAGAAAATCCATTCAGGCATTCATCTGCTTATACAATTTAAAAAGGCTTTCGATCTATATAAGAGGATATTTTTCAAAAATTGATGAAACCACGCGTCAACTCATGGCAGGTATTGAAAAAGTAACCTTGGAAGAATACAAGCTCACTGTTTCAAATGATCTTTTTGCTAAAGAAAATATTGAATGGATACAAAACAACGAATTTTACAACACTGCATTCCAAAAAATTGAAATTGTTCTTAAGAAGATCAGGGATCACTATTATACGCAGCTCGCGGGCGGCTGGAGTACGAACAGCAATTACCATATCCTATTAAGCGAACTGGCCGAAATCGAAACATTCCTTGATGCCAACAGTATTATTTATAATAATTATTCTGAATTTACAGAATTGATCAACTCCTTTATGGAAGGCATGTTTACAGTATACAGCCTTGATGAACGACAATCACAAAAACTCTTTAAGCTCGACAACCCCTTAATAGTATTAATTGCAAAATTTTCTGACAGGGAGACAATTATTAAATATTTCAAGCACTTACATTTGAAAGGCCTTAAATACACGCGGGAGTCCAAAGGAACCTTAATCGAAACAGCGATTCTTCAATTGTTACACGACGTTGAAAAATTAAATGAAATTTATTCGTCAGAAAATGGTCTTACTAATCAATTTTTTTGGGACAAATACAGGAGGATATTCGGAAACCTTATTTTGTTTGTTACCATTTCAGCGCCCGATTCGTTTGATTACAACCGGATATTTGAGAAACTCGTTGCCATCCTGCCAGCCGAAAAATTTCTTCGAAAATTTGACAGTGCCATCATCAGCGATTTCGTAAAAGAAAAAGGGAAATATTTTACAACCTCAATTCTCAAAAAATTTCTCCTGGTGTGTATTGATAATGATAAATTTCACGACGAAAAAATTTTTCATGCCATATCGTTGCAGATCTCCCGTCACCATCCCGGTGCTAGAATATCGGATAACAAGACATTCGAAACAATCGTTACGTACTTTTTACAAAATTGCCCAAAATGCAAAAACTTACACAGCCCGGAATTACTGTTATATGCGCATAACATTCTTTCCGCCACGCTGCAGAAAAAAATGCAGCATCTTTTGGTTTCCAGGCTGAATGCTGACTTCAATCAAGAAACTTTTTATTTGCTTGCTATTCTTGATATCATAGATTACAAACCATTCTTTTCACGCTACCTCAGTGGAGTAACGCCGGTTAAAAAAAGTTCAAAGCCGCTGGGTCTCTTTAATAATACAGTTGCCAATTACCTGCCACTAAGCCAGCTGCTGAATTTATGTTTCAAAAACAATATTGATCTAAACGCACAAGAATTTCAAAAGTTTAAAGGAATCTCGGATTACTACGACTGGCTTCTTGATATGGAACACTTTAACTATGACCGGTTTAATCCTCATTGGATACTGGCGTACAGGACAGTTCACTATCTAAAGAAGATATTCACGAATGAAAAAACGAGCACATTTATGGGAGAATACTTGAAGCAAAACAAACATCCTGTCCTTGCAGAACTCTATATTGAATGGTCCTGATTGTTCCGGTTATCTCCTTTTCCGAAAAACTTATCGCCACAATATTATAAGACGTCCTCCTTGAAATCTTTTCCTTACTATGGCTTTAGGCATATACATCATCGGCAGACGCCTATCATCCCTTAAGAGTCGGTATAATGAGCGTTTCGCAAAGGCCCGTAAAAAATACAAACCGCGTAATCCGTCGTCCCACAGCCCTCAGCCGGATGGTATCTAATAAGGCCAGGATAGCCAATACTCCTTACGTCGACACCATGTTTCTTAAAATAATACCAACACCAGTATTCTCCTGCGACTTTGCTCAGGCCATAAATCATACCCAGATCAGTAATTGCTGTCGAACCCGCACGTTCCTCTGGGGCTTGCAACAACGACGACCAGGAGAAAGACCATTTCATAATACCTTAGGATAGTTATCAAAAGTTACATGAAACCGCTCAAATAAATAAATTCCAAGATGCTAATAATTTTAGTATTTTTGAATTTCGTTCCATCTCTTTACTTTTACTGTCACTAAATATGAAAAGAAAGTTTTCTGCAAGTTCTCGTCTCATAAACGAACTGTTTACTCAATACCAAAGCACCTTCTTAGCATTTTGTGAATTGATAAATAATTCTATTCAAGCGGATGCTAAACATATAGATATTAAAATCGATTATGCTGATGAGTCAGAATTATTCCCTACTCTCATAAAAAAAATTGTTATAAAGGATGACGGATTTGGTGTTCATCAAAAGGATATCGATAAAAAAATATTGGATATAGGTGACTCGGACAAAAAGGGAGGTAAAGGCATTGGCAGGTTCGCTGCTCTCCAGATTGGCAGTAATGTAATAATCGAAACCGTGGGATTTAACGTAGAGGACCATTCCTTTACTAAGGTGATTATTCCTTTAACAGAAGAAACTTTCAGAGCCGGCGGAAAAATAAATGACCTTGAAATAGATACAAAGGAATCAAAGCTTACCGGCAACCATAAAACTTACTATAAGGTAATAATTGAAAATTTGTATGACTCCAATATTACCGGTAAAAATCAAAAAAGGAAAATTTCGGAAAAACTTTTCCGAGCCAACATCGCTAATTCTATCTTTGAAAGGTATCCAATTCCCATCTTTAGCAAGAATGTAAAATTTACTATTAACGGATTCTATGTAGATCCGGATAATTTTGTTATAAACAAACCAGAGAAGATCGTTTTAGATTTTACTGATAAAAAGGGAGCCATTCATAAAATTTTCTTCACTTACATTAATCTTGCACCCTATTTTGAAAAAATTAAAGTTTTTCTCACAGCAAAGAATGCTGGCATTGACAATATCGTCGGAGGCTTCGAATATAATGCGGATTGGCTCAGCCCGAAGATAGGAAGTTGGTTTGTTTACCTCTACACAAATACGCTGTCTACCGATATGTATCGGAATCTTGATCTGGATGAACTTGATGAATCCGTTTCAGCTTTTAAAACATTTATCAAAGATCGGCTTAACGCGTTCTTCAAAGAAAAAAATCGAGAGTTTGACAACTTCACTCAAAAGTTGAAAAATGACGACTATTATCCTTACAAGCAAAAAGATAAGATTACTTCTAAATCCAAGGTCGTCTTATTTGATAAACTTGCTTTTTTAGTAGAGGAAAAGTACAACCTTATAAATGGGAATAATAAACTAAGAGAGCTTGTCTATCCATTAATAGATCGCACAATTACAACAGGGGAACTCGATAACATATTAAAGCAAATATTACATCTTGAAAATAAATACGTAAAGAAATTTAACGATTTACTGGAAAAATCAGAGCTCGAAGATATCATCGAATTCTCCGAAAAAGTCGCTCAAAAAATGCAGGATATATCCTTTATTGAAAAAATTACCTATGGGAAAGTTTCTGACCATGTACAAGAGAGAAAAGACTTACACAAAATACTTGAAAAGAAGTTATGGATTTTTGGTGAGCAGTATAGCGAGAATACAAGACTACTGTCTGACACCAATCTCGAAAATAACCTTATTGAGCTAAGAAATAAATTCTTAACCTTTAAGCCTTCTAAAGAATACGATAATTTCAATAACAAAACAGAAAGAAAAATAAAGTCTATAACCGACTTATTTTTATATAGCGAAAAAATAATTGACGATAAAAAGAGGGAAGTCCTTGTTGTTGAATTAAAAGCGCCAAAGGTAAAATTAAGTCCTAAAGAACTCGATCAGGTTTTAAATTATGCCAATGAAATTGAAACAAAAGATTTTTTCTCAGAGAAGATCTTATTCCATATTGTTCTAATTGGCTCAAGCATCACCGAAAGAGGTAAATTCAGAATCAAGGGACAACAGAAAGGAAAAGATGATCCTTATTTCTTTTTTGAAAATCAACACGGAAACATCAAAATCTCTGTAATGAAATGGTCTGATTTAATTGAATCAAACAAGCGTAAACTTAAGTACATGGCGAATGTTCTTAAAACTAAAGACCTATCAGTTCAAGAGAAAATTACCACAGACTTTGAAGAAATTGAGTTTAAAAAAGTCCGGTCCTTCTTAAGAAAAGTGACTATTCAAGAATAAAAGTTCTAATCTGAATCATTTAAGAAGTTAGCCTTTTGACTATATCCTGAAAATTATTTGCGAAACAGTCGCTGAATTAGTTAATGCAATAACAATTGATTCATCCCCCTCAAAATCGGACACCACCGCATTGTCTTTCTTATGTACCCGTATTCAAAAGAAAATACATACTCTTCTTTCTTTGCGCAACAATAGCTGCTGGTGGCCTTTGATCTTACGTTACTTAACTTATACAGAAATAATTGCCCTTTTAAAGCAGCCCGGAATAAAAGACTGACGACAAAATGTTCTGATCAAAAGAACGGCTTTAAAAAATTAACGCTGCAAAAAGATTCTGAACAGTTTTAATTACGTCGAATATTTCAAATTTCGCAACGAGTCAGGTTGATGAGGCGTTTTTACTTGCAGAATATCTATTCCTTTCCCGGTTATCGAAATCAAAGCAACGCTTAGCTGTTGTAAAAGAATATATCCATCTCTATTTAGTTCGTTGAGGTGATTGACCACTTCATCCCACGGAAGAGCCTGGTGCAGGATCAGTTCATTGGTTGCCAGTAAAGCCTTGGTAGGATCAGCTGCTGTTTCGCTGATCATCTCATAGATAGCCCTGAGGGTATCGAATTTCGTTTCCATAACCAATATTACATCAAAATCAAGACTCAAAAACCGGTGTGTATAATTTTAGAACATCTTTTATCCATTCCCCAAAAAGTGACTCCCGCCAATTTTTCAAATCGGATAGTATGATGTAAAAAGTTTTGCTTGATAAATGCTTCCTCCGGTCTCTTTCCTGTTTTGTAAGAATGGCGGGGAAAGGCGAAAGCAAAGGTACGCGCCTGCTTTTGAGCTTGTCGTAAAGTGCAAAAAGACTACGGCATAAACAAACGCTTTCTCTCACCTCTCAGATATTATTTATTCCGTTTCCTTTTTGCTTCCCGTTCAGCCGCTTGAATACCCAGCTTTCTTTTTCCCTTTTCTTTTACAAAACTATTTTTTTCAGTTACAGATTAAAACTCAAAAACATGGAATAAACATCACTTCTCTCTTATCTCATGCGGCTTTCATGGGAAGTGCAGCGCACAAAAAAATTTGACCGGTCGCGATCACTGCGTTCAGCATGGGCAATTATCCTTACGGAAGAAATCACGGTTTTTCATCTGGTCAGAAAGAACCGCAGTGAACGCAATCCGGTTAAGGTCAACAGCAACGAACTATCTCTTTTTATTCAATAATTATTTCTTCACAATTAAATTTTTTCAATTATGGAAGTCATCGGAAGATTAACAGCAGATGCAAAGGTGAACACCTTAAAAGGTGATCGGAAAGTGGTAAACTTTTCCATTGCCGTCAATGATTCTTACAAGCCTAAAGGGATGGAACAGCCCGTTAAAGTTACCAATTACTTTAACTGTGCTTACTGGATTAATCCCGCCATTGCTGAACATTTAACCAAAGGCACTTTGGTTGAACTCTACGGGCGTATCGGGCTAAACGCATGGACAAACTGCGAAGGTGAAGCAAAAGCCTCTCTAAATTTTCATGTGAACAATATCAAGTTACATGGAAAGGGAAACGCCCCTGCCAAAGAAATGGTTCCCACAGCAGAAGAAAGCGTAGAACCATTAGACGATCTCCCTTTCTGAGCTAATCAGAATTAATCAATCATTCTTAAACAAAACCGCAGGTGCACCGCCTGCGGGATAGAAATCTAGCGGTAATAATTATGTCACACAATATCAATTACAATGAACAAACAGGGAAACACAGTTTCTTTTCAGTGAAAGATAAAGCCTGGCATGGCCTGGGACAAATCGTACAGGATTTTCCAACCAGCGCAGAAGCATTAAAATTTGCAGGATTAGACTATTTTGTAGAAAAAAGAAAACTTTTTACGCAACGAAATGAATATGAAAATCCTCAAATCAGCATACCGGATTATTATGCAACGTTGCGCACCGATAACAATGAGGTGTTAGGGGTTGTGGGCAAGGACTATGAAGTAATTCAAAATGTCGATGCATTTAATTTTTTTGATGCAATTGTTAGCGGTGACGGCATCCAATATGAAACCGCAGGAGCTTTGGGAAAAGGCGAACGGATTTTCATTACGGCAAAACTTCCCTCTTATATAAAAGTAGGCAGGGACGATTTAATGGAACAATATTTGTTTTTGACTACGTCCCATGATGGTTATGGCAGCATAACCGCTGCATTTACTCCAATCAGGATCGTTTGTAACAACACTTTAAACGCAGCAATGAAGAACCAAAGTAATTCCATTAAAATCAGGCACACCGCCAATGCCAAAGGACGTTTGGAGCAGGCACATAAAGTAATGGGTATTTCCAATAAATTATCACAGCAACTGGAAGAAGTCTTTAATAGTTGGACAAAATTGAGAGTTACTGATCCCGAATTGCAACGCCTCATACAATTGGCAATGGTGCCAAATAAAGAAGTATTGGAAAACATCAAGTCCGGCAATTGGGATGAACTTTCCACCTGTTTTAATAATATGTGCAATTCCGTTTATGAGTACAGCATGAGCAGCCCCACCCAACAAACTGAGACAACAAAGGGCACTTTGTTTGGCGCATACAATGCTGTTACCGGCTATTTTCAAAACATAAGAAATTATAAAGATGAAGAATCCAAACTGAAATCTTTGTTGTATGGAGGTACCGCACAAATCAGAACACAAAAAGCCTTTAATCTCTGTACTGATTATTTTAAAAATGAATTGGTAGGGATTGTAAACTAAAGAGGATTGTTTTGCTTCATGCAGGGCAGCAGATTGCTGCCCTTCTATTAATGTAAAAAAGCTGCCGCCCAATAATGAGAAAGATGTGATAAAATGGGGCGGCAGCTTGGTGTATATCAGTATAATTGAATTTAAAATTCTATAGTTACTTATAAAAGTTCATTAAGATGTTTCAAATCCATTTCAGTAAATCCTCCCAATCTACCCGCGATTGTGAATAGTTACCGTTACGTGTTTCATCTTTCTTTCTGATTCAATTATTCCACTCCCAATATTGCCACACTTCAATAAAGAAATTTGTCCTATGTTGTTTAGAGACAATAATGATAAAAACAAGATTGAATCTGAAGTTAGCAATCAATGTTTGTGTGTTCTGGACTTGTAAAAGTAGAATGTCCTGTACCGTTGGTGTGTTACAATTTGAGAATCCTCATTAAAATCGGATTTTATCTGTCCTGCTTGCAGTAATTTACCCGATATTCACTTGAAAACTTTTTAGCCCTTCTTTGATCATTTTTCCATTCAGATTCCTAAACCCTTCAACAATATCCAGAATGGCTGCTGGCGCAAAGCGATGGACCTTATTTTTTACAAAAGCGGCTAACTGATAAGAAGCCGGGTTTTTGCTGTTCAACTTAAAATAAGTCCTGTGCGCTCTTAATTCAATTGGTGCGCCAGCGAATTCAATAACTGGTTTGTTAAAGAGAATAGATACTACTTGTTCTAATGTTCCTTTACCGTCTAGATCTTCAATACATATCCACTGCCAGTACCAATTCAAAAACCGGTTCATTGCACGTATTTGGATGGTGTTAAGGCTAGTACCTGTATCGACAAAGCTCCACATTGTTTCAACTGCAGTATCAATTGCGTTGCAGAAAAATTGTTTTAGTCCATTTCTTAGTTTCTGTGGTTCATGAAGGCTGCAATAACGATATTCATTTAAAAGCGCCCAGGCATCAGCCTGGTAATCCGCTTCTTCAATAACCTTTGGGAACTGACCGATACCAGTTGCAATTTGCCTCACCAGTCGATGACCGCTTTTGCTATAGTGTAATGCTTCATGAAAAAAGAATAACCTCCCGGCCTGCATCAGGTCTGTATTGATATTCTTGTCTAATCTCTTTTTTAAGCCTGACATGAAACCGTCATCCAAAATCCATAAACCTGTTTTTTCAATATATTCAAAACCGCCGTCAATATTGGTCTGTTTGAGATCAATAGCATCTTCCTTCAGGGAAGTAGCATTAATATCTATAATCTTATCCCAGGGCGAACAAAGATGCTTTTGTAGCATCCTATAATCATCAAGATTCTCGCAAACCGTCTGAAGCCAATTTTCAGGTTGCATGCCTGTAATAGTCTTGATAAACGGTTTAATTTTATCTTGCAACTGGATTTCCCATTCCATTCTGATTTTATTCGCAGTCACACGCTCATCATCTGTTAGGATAACACGATCACTTATTTCTTTAGTAATTAGTATCGCCTCTCTATGAGGCGGTGTTTGCTTTTTATCGAACTGGTACGTTTGTACATAAGGATAAATATTTGTGTTGATTCTTGTTCCCAACGCAAATGGAAGACCTGCAGAAGATGAAATAAAAAGATGTATTTGATCACGATCGGTTAATTTGTTCGCATAGACATTTAATACTTCTTGAAATTCCGCCACAATAGCCTGAATATTACTCTGACTGTACAGCGCGTCAACGTGGGTTGTACTTAACTCAATATCAAATTCGTTTGCGGGATTGCTTATCACCTGATATGTCGTTTGCCGGTCAATATTGAAGGATGTAGAGATTCTGATAACGACATCGCCTTTACCCTTTTGCATTTCTGTCGGCAATACAATAGGTTTGATATTAAACTTATATTCTGCAGAAGGAGGATCGATCTGATAAAACCATTCATTCCTTTGATGGTGCCATTGATAAATTGTGTATGAATGTGTGTTGCCCACTAGATAACCAAGATGAAACGCTACCGGAATAGGTGTCAACCCGAAGTAAGCAATGTGAGCGGTTGGATATTTTTCCAATAGCGGTTTTAAAACTTCTACATACTTCCGCTGTTGCATTAGCGCAATATTTTCAAAGGGCAAATCATACAACTCACCTAGTTCTGCATGTCCGGCATCAAAATCAATAAAAATATTTTGAGCATCTTTTACTTCAAGAGCTGCGTTGCATTCGGTTTGTGTTATTTTACGGTTGAGTCCGTAATGTGCTATAATAATCTGTACTTTTTTATCAATACTCATCTTTCATTAAATTTTTATTTTTTTTATTAATCTACTTTTGGTTCCTGATCGTGTTCAATTCCTCCGCCGTGCCATTCACCTGTTGCAACCCATGTTTCATAATGAAACAACCATTCACTTGCCCACGGGATCAGCGTGTGGACGTAAAACCTGCCTGGGTGCCATTCACCTTTTGGTGGATAGTAGAGGCACAACTCTTGTAACGGTGTTGACCATACATGGGGCAGCTTATCCTTACCTTCAGCTAATCTTAATCTTTCACCTATCACAAAAACCTTTATAAACTCTCCACGTTTATAGTGAAGTTTGACGCGGTATTTTCTACTAAGAGGGGTTGGAGCTAATTCACCCATCCATATCAGTTCATCTTCGCCTTTCCTAGTGACTTTTGAGCTTGGAAAATAGGAACGTAAGGCACCTTCTTGATGAACCAGCGATATTCTATTCACTTGCGCCAAAATTTGTATGTGATGCAATAACAGTACGGCCCAGGGAACTGATAATGCCAGTTCCAGCAGCCATTTTCATTCGCCCGCTTTCGCGTTGCGCCCTTGCAGATTCTGCTAGATTTGAAAAAGTTTTATTAACGTCACGTTTTCCAAACACGTCAGCCATGGTTAATTGGAGATCATAACCCCTTTGTACGGTTATATTACCAAGATCAGACTTAACCTTCGAAAGCCATTTGTAAAAGTTATCTTTTTTGTTGGGTGCATCAGGCCACTTATCAGCAAAGTTCTCTGAAGCGTTTACCGGGTTGCTGATCCATTTGATCCTCTGTCCTTTACTATCAATCCGCTCCTCTATGTAATTTTCCATGATATTAATAACATCGATTAGCCCTTGAATAATATTCGTCTGTTGTTTATAGGCTCTGGCAGCGAGGGTCGTTATAATAATTGAAATTGGCTTATCCTCATCACCATTGAACATAATGTCCCTATGTCTTTTCAAGAGCTGAACAATGATCTGCAATGGCAGCTTCTTCTGCATATGTGGAGGCAGCGGCTTTATTGCTTCATTTAATGAAAGTAATTTTGTCATTTCAACTTGGCTACGAAATTTAAACCAAAGGGCATAACCGAAAGGATTACTCTTCAACCAAGAGTTCAAGTCATTTGAGGTGAAGTAGTTTGCCATGGTATTATCAGTAATTCTTATGGCAAGTTTTTCTACATCCTGAATATTATCCGCATACAATTTTTGTTCAAATAACAGCTTATACTCGGAACTCACGATAGCCGGAAGAATATCGAGATGGAACTTTGCATCATCTTTATGAAGGAGAGTCCAACACCTTCGGCCTTCCCTATCCAGCATTCTTTTAAGCATGTCATGACTTTTTAAGCGATCCCCCACAATTTTTTTGACGTCATATTGGGTCCAGCTGATACGCTTGCCTGTTAAGCGGCAAACCAAATCAACATCCAGATCGTCTTCTTCATTTATAGGTCTGGTCATGGTTCCCAAAAGGAATGAACCTTGTGGTTCGATTTCAGGGGCATAGGGAGCCAAAGGGGATTCCGGTCTTGATAGCCAATCCCCCACAAATTGATAACTTTTTACCGCAGCTTCGTACTGAGCGGGTGTGATGTCGAGGTTTCGCGACAGTTCGTCAAGAATCTCATGGAACTGATTGTTTTGTTCAGAAGATAACATGTGATTTTATTTTTTTCATTTAAAAAATTGAACCTTAGTAATTTTAACCTAGGTTCGTGAAATAAAATATTTTATATCGTATTGTTTTTTGTTTAATTTGATAGCTTTGTTTTCCAATTAGATGGCTTCCAATTAACTACTTGGAAACCGATATAACGCTTTCCGGTATATAGATAACAGCTCGCTTATGACGTTAGAAGAATTGGCAGAGGAATCAACAGAAGACCTTATTGAATACATAAATTGGGGTAAACAACCAGATTATAAAGAGCTGGCTGATAATGCTTTTATTGCTTTTTGTTTCAGGTTTAGAGATAGGATACAAAGGACCTGCCGGATTATTTCAGAAAACAAAGGTTATGATCATACCGTGGCAGATAAAATAGCAGAAACAATATTTAGGCGTTTCTTAAAATATCAGAAATACAATCCGAAGAAATGTACCCTTAAGGATCGCGACAAGTGTGTTGAACTTTATTTGTATAGGTTCGCTCAAAGATGTCTTGTTGATTATGAAACAGACCTTAAAAACCCTTTCAAGGAGGCACAAATCATCACAGAATTTCCGGACATTGAGGATTATTTCGAGTTAGAGGAGGAGGAGCCTACAGAAGAAAGAAAAGCAGAACTAAGAAAGAAGTTTGATATCATTAAGCTTGCTTTACAAAGACTTACACCAGCTCACAAGATTATTTACCTGACATACCTGCCCTATGAGAGCAATCTGAAAGGAGGTGAACATTATTTACCACGCGAATTTTTGAAGCAGTTAAGAGAGAAACTGGGTCTTAGTCAATCAACAATCAAAGTTTACAAAAATCAGGCATACAAAAAAATTGAAGAATATCTAAATATATATGGCGCAAAATAAATCAAATATTACCCCAGAAAATATGGCCGAATGGGTGGCTTCAACAGGCTTTATATTTCCACGTACAATGAGAGAATTGATGAGATTTGAAAAATTGTATAGCGATTTTGAAATAAATCTTGAAGGTTTTCAGATTGACCCTGAAAAAATATTAGGTAAGAAAGCTGCTGCTGATGTAATTCAGTTGCCTCAGGATGAAATGAAAGAGAAAACGCATTTTAGAATGGCAGCCAGAAAGGGAGATTCAAACATTCCGCAACATATTTTAGACAAAATCAAAAAGAACCAGGATCAAAGGAAAAAAGATGATGACGGATCTAAGGAAAAAGATACTTAATGAGTTTGCAGGCTTAATCGCGGGAGATTTTTCATCTGGAAATGTTACGGATTTGGATAAAATAGCCGCCTTTGAAGAGGTAGAGGTATATATTGACCAATATGAAAATAGCTTTGACGGAATGCTTGTTTATGATGACAACGATAAATTTCATATCCATTTAAATATTGATAGGGGCAATTTACCTGATCGACCGCGGGGTCGCTTCAGTTTTGCCCATGAGTTGGCCCATTTAATCATAGAGGAGCACAGAATACCTCTAATGAAAGGTGAAGTGGCGCCGCATGGTTCATTGCACGATTTTAAGCACAATGATATAGTTGAATTGGAAGCAGATTATTTTGCAAGTTGTCTCCTTATGCCAGAAGAACTTTTTAGAAAAGTTTCACGGCCAAAGAAGTTTTCATTTGATACCATTACGGGTATTGCAAAAGTGTTTCAAACAAGCATTCTTGCGACAGTACTAAGATTTGTGGAGGTAGGATCACATGATATTTTAGTTGTCGTATCAGAAAATAATATCGTAAGGTGGTATGCAAAGAGCAAAGAATTTCCAAATTGGACATTTCGGTTTAAGGTGGGGCAACCATTACCGGCGAACACAGTCGCGGGAGAATATTTTACTAAGCAGAATGCTAAATATACAAGCGTAGAAGATGTTGGTCCCGAGAGCTGGTTTATTCCTGCATGGATTTCCAAAACACAAATGCACGAGCAATGTTATTACTCTGAGAGCTATGGCTACGTCATTAGTCTAATTTGGTTTGATTGATTGGATAGATCGATATCGAATTTGACCAGATGTCGTACTTAATATTCTGTGCAGATGCCAGTTCTTCCATACCAAATTTGAGAATAAGAACATCAATGTCTTTTATTATTCGGATGACAATAATTGCGCAAGCAGATTTTCATCAGGAATTATTCCTTTCAACTTTTACCGAAATTGATTTTTCAAAAGATGATAGAGCTTCATTCATGTTGAAAAGACTTGTAGCAAATCGACAAGTAAAATCATTTTGAACGGAATAATCATGTTTTCTTTTAAAAAGGAAAACTAGTATTTATTGTACTATTCATAAAATCGTTTCTCTTCATTAATTCCTACACAAAGTTCGGCTATTGGGCTTCTGAAGCGGCAAAGAAATTCCGGCATAAAGAAATATTTCCATAAATAGTAAGATACTATTTATTCCGTTGCTTCCTTGCCTTTATTGCCCAAAGCCGGCGTGAGTTCCATAATTAATTTTTAAATCTTTAAATGTTTAAGATATGGAACAGGTAACTATGAAATTTCCCGAATGGACAAAAGTCGCAGAAGTTGAATTGATCTACAAATCAAAAGTGAAGGCGTCTGAAAGACCGGTGATCAGAAGTTCTAAAGACAGCTGTGATGTGCTTCGGCAAATTTGGGATCAAAACAAAATTGAGTTGCTGGAAGAATTCAAGGTATTGCTTTTAAACCGGGGTAACAAAGTCATTGGCGTTTATGACGTCTCCAAAGGTGGCATTACAGGAACTGTTGCAGATCAAAGATTGATACTCGTCACTGCAATAAAAACACTCGCTGTAAGCATCATTCTGTCACATAACCACCCTTCTGGAAATTTAAAACCCAGCCGCGCCGATGAAGAAATAACAAGTAAAATAAACGAGGCAGCAAAATACCATGATATCAAGGTTCTCGATCACATTATCATTACTGCCGAGCATTATTATTCATTCGCAGACGAGGGGTTGCTCTAACCCCTTTTTTTGTTCTGTCTATCTGCCTTCTGTGTATCATTAAAATAGCCTGAATTATACCAGGCTATTTTAATTCTTAATTAGATAAATCGGGTTGTCAATAGTTAAAGGGACTTCAATCGTTCATAAAATTCTGTCAACTCTGCCTTCCTCAAAATTTCTTCATGAATTGTCCGAAATTCTTCTCCCGTTTCTTTAGGAAAAGCATAGATAAGATCATCGTCAAAACTTTGTTCTTTTGTCAGCAATCCGGCTTCAATGAGACGACTTAACAAGAGAATATTTTGCCTGCTTAATTGCAAATTAATTTTGCATTTTTCGGTCATACCTGGGCTGCTCAAAACGGTTTCAAAAATTTTTGCTTTGCTTTCTTTTTCTGCACTGTTCATACATCACATTTTAAAAAATGAATTAATATTTTTTCGGTTACGAATCTATTTTTAAAAAATTATGTTCAGCTCTTCAGAATTTGAACAGGTGTTTTTTGAAGCATTTTAGCACAGTAGTTTTACATAGCTCTCAGGTTGCTAAATCTGCAACCGGCAAGATGTACAAACGTGGCACGTTTGAGCATCTTGCCCTTCGCCTCGGAACTCGCTTCGGGAATTGTGAGAGATTTTAAAAGAGGATTAGTCAACTCGTGAAAATGATATTGTGATGAAAGAAAAAAAGCAAATACGCTCTGAATGGCTTACCGTTCGGCTTAGTGAAGCAGAAGAAAACAAACTGAATAAATTCTTCAAACGTACCACATCAAGCACCCTCAGTGAATATGCAAGAGAGGTTCTTTTAAAGCACCCAGTTACTGTTCTTTACCGAAATCAATCCGCTGATGATTTTTTGTCGGAAATGATACTTTTAAAAAAGGAACTCAATGCCATTGGTAACAACTTTAACCAGGCGGTTCATAAACTGCATACACTTGACCGGATTGCTGACATTAAAGCCTGGGCAATTCTTAATGAAAACAGCAAAAAGATTTTTATGAATAAGCTGACCGAGATAGAAGATAAAATGAATGAAATCTACATCCAATGGTTGCAAAAATAACAGTACCCAAAAGTATCATGAGAGCTCTTAACTATAACGAGCAAAAAATGAAAGAAGGAAAAGCCGAATGCATTTATGCGAACTACTTTTTGAAAGAGGCAAACCAATTGAATTTTTATGAAAAGCTCAACCGCTTTGAACAACTGATTGCCCTGAACAAAAGAGCAACAACTAATACAGTTCACATCTCTTTAAACTTTGCCTTGAATGATAAATTGACGAAAGAAAAGCTGGTTGAAATTGCTTCAGTTTATATGAATAAAATAGGCTTTGGTGAACAGCCTTATCTTGTTTATAAGCATCTTGATGCCGGCCACCCACACATCCATATTGTTACTACCAATATTCAGAAAGATGGAAGAAGAATTTCAATCCACAATTTGGGCAGAAATGAATCCACCAAAGCCCGGAGAGAAATTGAAACAACTTTTGGTCTAATCACAGCGGAAGACCAGAAAAAACGATCCGATAAGATCAACCCAGTAAATGTGCAAAGAGTGCTGTATGGAAAATCGCCTACCAAGAGAGCAATAACAAATGTTCTCGATGTTGTATTACCTCATTACAAATATGCTTCCCTGGCTGAACTAAATGCTGTTTTAAAATTATACAATATAACCGCCGACAGGGGAAAAGAAAAAGGAATCATTTTTAGAAAGAATGGTCTTGTCTACCGGGTGCTTGACGAAAAAGGAAATAAGATTGGTGTGCCGATCAAAGCAAGTTCTATTTACAACAAACCAACACTCGCTTACCTGGAAAAAAAATTTTCAGAAAATGAAGTGTTGAAAAAGGAATATAAAAAGACCTTGAAAACTTCTATTGATTGGATTATGGTGAAGCCACCCAAAAGTTTACAGGCTTTTCGGGAAGCATTGCAAAAAGAAAAAATCAGTCTTGTTATTCGACAAAATGATAGAGGATTTATTTATGGATTGACTTACATAGATCACAATACAAAATCTGTTTTCAATGGAAGTCAAATTGGTAAGGAATATAGCTCCAAAGCAATTCTTGAAAAATGCGGATCAGAACAAACTGAAAGTATTAAAAAAACAAATCAGCAAAAGCAGACGATCTCTAAAGAAATTACTCATGTAAATCATGCTAAAACCAAAGAACAAAAGGAAAATTTATCAAACGTTTTAAATGAAGTTATTAATCCTACCGAACCATATAACTACCTGCCATACGATTTGAGAAAGCAAAAAAGAAAGAAAAAGAAATCTCACTAAAAAATTTTAAGTGTTATGCAAACAGGAGAGAATGAACAGGGGCTGAGGAAGATCATAGACCTTACAAGAATGATAAGCATTGGTATTTTATTACTTCACTTTTATTTTACCTGTTACCAGGCTTTTAAACAGTGGGGATTACGTTCGGATATAACGGACAGGATACTACAAAATATTTACAGAACGGGGTTGTTTAGCAACTTTAATAAACCAAAGCTTATCGCTTTGATATTTCTATGCATTTCTTTGATTGGTTCCAGGGGAAGAAAGAATGAAAAGATACGGTTTAAGACATCTGTAATTTATATCATGCTTGGAGGGATATTTTATTTTATTAGTTATTTCATTTTCTATTTAAAATTTGATTTCATCAATGTTGCCATCGCTTACATGATCACAACTGCAACAGGCTTTGTATTCATTCTTACAGGTGGCACGCTTTTATCAAGAATCATTCATAAGAAACTAAGCAATAGTGTTTTCAATTCGCTCAACGAAACCTTTCCACAAGAAGAACGCCTGTTGAACAACGAATATTCAATAAATCTTCCTGCGCGATACAATTTGAAAGGGCGATTCCGGAAAAGCTGGATTAATATTATCAATCCATTCAGGGGATTGTTGATCATGGGTTCTCCGGGTAGCGGTAAATCCTATTTTATTATTCAGCATATCATTAAGCAGCATATCCAGAAAGGATTTAGCATGTTTGTTTACGATTTTAAGTTTGATGACCTGACAAGAATTGCTTACAACCAATATTTGAAGTATCGAAATTCCTACCCGGTAAAGCCCGATTTTTATGTCATCAATTTTGATGATTTAAGCCGATCACATCGCTGTAATCCGTTGGATGTCTCGACCATGCATGATATCACGGACGCAGCCGAATCTTCCCGGACAATCATGTTAGGCCTTAACCAGGAATGGATTAAAAAGCAGGGAGATTTTTTTGTGGAGTCGCCAATCAATTTTGTTACCGCTCTAATATGGTTTTTATGCAAGTATAAAAATGGAAAATATTGCACGCTCGCACATGTAATCGAACTGGCCCAGGTAAGCTATGATAAACTGTTTTCGATATTGAGAGCTGAGCCGCAGATCGAAGTGTTGGTTAATCCATTTGTAAGCGCCTATCTCAATGATGCAAAAGAACAATTGGAAGGGCAAATTGCAAGTGCAAAGATTAGTCTCAGTAAATTATCTTCTGAAAAGCTTTACTATATCCTTTCAGGAAATGACTTTTCACTTGACATCAATAATCCACAGCAACCCAAAATAGTTTGCATGGGAAACAATCCACAAAAAACGCAAACGTATGGCGCAGTGCTGTCACTGTATATTACTGCGATCACAAGAGTGATGAACAAAAAAAATTGTAATAAAAGTAGTTTGGTATTTGATGAATTTCCAACCATTTATTTTAACGGTATAGATAATCTGATTGCTACGGCCCGCTCCAACAAAGTTGCAACAACCTTAGCAGTGCAGGATGCAAGCCAATTGAAACTACACTATGGAAAAGAACAGGCAGAAGTTATTATGAATATTGTCGGAAATATTATTAGCGGCCAGGTGAGCGGTGATACTGCCAAACAATTATCTGAAAAGTTTGGAAAAATTCTTCAGGACAGGCAGAGTATTGCCATCAATCGAATGGATACAAGTATCACGAATTCAAAGCAATTGGAACTGGCAATTCCGGTTAATAAAATCTCCTCACTATCGAGTGGAGAATTTGTGGGCATGGTAGCTGATGATCCTCAAAATAAAATTGAATTAAAAGCTTTTTGTGCGGATATCATTAACGACCATGGTGCTCTTGCAAAAGAACAAGCACTTTATAAAGAATTACCTGCTATTTCAAAAATGCGTACTTCAGATGTATCAAAGAACTATTTGCAGATTAAAAAGGATGTAACCACAATCGTTCAAACTGAAATAGAAAGGATGCTGGACACCCCAGAATTAACGGATTTGATTATCAAGAAACAGTAATCTTTTATTCAGTAAGTTTTTCGCGACTTGTTTCGTTTTTAAACAATGTTTATGTATCCAGCACATCTGATATTTTCGATTTTATTCGACTCTTTAATTCAATCGTACCAGGTAAATTTATCGCCCCATAAGCTCCTATGAATTATTAGTGTTAATAAGTTGGATAATTGGCTTCGATGATTCTGGTGTGGTTAACAAAAAGATATTAACTCAATGAGCGGTAAAAAAATTGGTTTTTTGATGAAAATCTATCCACCATTGGACTTTTTTATGTGATGCACTCTTGGATACGCCTTCGGATATCGGTCTAGGCAAAGTTTCATGCATTACTAGGGTTTATCGATAGTTTCCAGTTCGATAGGTGGGCCAACCATTCGTATCAAATTAGTATAATAGAGGCTCAGCGTAATATTGAGATTTTACTAGTTCTTAAAACGATTAATTTCAAACTATAAATGATTCGCTATTCCCCTTTGTATTTGAATGGTAATTCTGAATTATGGGACATAAAAAAACTTCAATAAATATAATGATATTAAAAGTGAGTTTTGTGGATTCCAGTCTAACCTGAGGTTAAATTTGTCTCTTACCTATCTGCTAAAACTACCCCAATATGAGGCTGAACTGCAAGTCAAAAATTAATTTTGGTGAGTGGAATATTGGCAGTTTCACTTTTCATACAAATATTACAACAATACTCTTTACTGATAATAATTTCTTTTAAAAACCAATGATTCTTATTTCCTACTAGTTCGTCTCTAACAACACTAATATGGGAAATACCACCTATTATACCATCGCCAATGGCCTTTAAGTAGGCTTCTTTTCTGGACCAGATATGAAAAAATGCCTTAGACGTGACGGATGCCATGTTAATATATGCAATTTCTTCAGCAGTTAAATACTCAAATATTTCATCTGATATACTGTTTTCAATTAGCTCTATATCAATTCCAACTGCCGTCTGATCAAAAGCTACGACTACTAAATCTCCAGAATGAGAAATATTGAACGCAGGACCATGCTCTATATAAGGTTTACGGTTACGGTCAAGTCGCCAATCGCTTAGCGAAAAATCAAATCCTTTATCTCTTAAATATTTTTGTATAAGGAGCCGTGCAATGGTTCTTACGTTTCGGTCACGTTCAAAATGATACCGAAGAATGTCAGCACGCATGAAAGCAGGGAATTTACAAAGAATGCTTCTAAAATCGCAGTTGTTATTCTCGGTTACATTGCAATACCAAACTTCTGTCATAACATAAATTCGTTTTCGTGTCGAACAAAGGGGACGGCTTTGCAGATATTATTAAATTTTTCCAACAGTCCTTGCATTCGTTTCTACAACTTACACCAAAATGTAGAAATTTATTTGTCCTAGTTCAAAACGAACATTTTTAATACGATGCACTCAACTTAAGAACAATAATGGGAGACCTCTTTGGGTCATGACTATTCTTAATGAACGAAGTCTCAATGTAAAATGATATTTCGATTTTAGCAATGCTACTTAGATTAAACCTCTCGCTGCCTTCCTCTCTATTCATAAATATTGGACTAACGAAGCTTTTCAAATATTGAGTTTATATAACCAATATCGCTTCCCGAAAAGAGGATCGATTTCACTTATTATTTCAAAACCTAAACTTTCATAAATATGCCTTGCAGCATCCATAAATTCCGAAGTATGCAATGCAACAACTTTTTCATTCGCTTCGCGGGCAAAATGAATACACATTAGTGTTAACCTCTTTGCTATTCCCCGTCCCCTGTATCCGGGATCTACACCGACCATACGAATATATGACCAGTCAGCTGGATAGATACGCGTGGGGCTGCCACTGGGAACCAAAAAAGCCATTCCAATGATGTCCTTGCTGTCTTCACAAACAAAGCAGTGAGCCTTAGTGACTAAATCGATCCAAGTGTCGGTTTTTTTTAAATACGCGTCGAAGGTTGCCCAGTTTTCCGCAGTGAGAACGCTTCCGAACTGACTATAAGAACTGATGCCCAGCTCTTGAAGGCCGGCCACATCATGAACTGAGCCCTCTCTGAATACAAGATTATCTTCCATAAGTGTGAATTAATAAAAATCAATGGCTTTATAAAAAATCAAAAGATATTCCATGTCAAATTAATTATCAGAAAAAACCAGCACCCTTTCACAAATCAACTGTTTGACCTGATATAACACAATAAAGGGTAGCCGGCTCAAAAGCTCTTCACCATCCTTCGAGTTACTAAGCTCAATAATCGGCTTCAGTGTTTCTGAGGTTTGTGATTGGCAAAAGAATGTTATCTCGGAGAGTGCTGCAGAAACATGTTTTTTAGATGAAAATCGATCCAGGATGAGTCCGGCAACATCCAGCGCAGTCTCGGAGACGCCTCCCCAATTATCGGCTTTAAGCAAAATACGGTGCCGTCCAGGGGCTTTGTTAATATTTTCTGTTAGATCCCAGGGGCGGCCATTTTTATCAAATCTAGTTATCCAATTCCATTTTGTGGATATTATCTTTACTTCCTCCGATATCTCGAGACTCCTCTCAAGCAGCCAGTCATAACCGTTATTGAGCTGCTTGACACAAAATTCGTAATGTAGCGTATCTTCAAAGTACCGCAAGGGAGCATCAGTTGCTTCGCCCATTAATTGAATCCGCAATTTTTCAAGAGCAAAGACTTCCTTCAATGCTTCCAGATCAAAGCCTAGTCCCTTGTCGATCCAGTTAGTGATAAAAGCCGCAAACAGATCTATTATCTTATCAGTTTCTAACGGTATATTTTTAAACCAGTTGAACAACAAGGCAGGTTCTATCTTTTCTGCCAGGGCAATGGTGCGGCCAAAGTATTTTTCGAGTATGAGCCGCCTTGTCTTATAAAGTGGCAAATCCATAGACGCACCTTTCTTGTTGGAAGGAATGTCCGGCTTAATACTGGGTAACAGCACATTTGCAGTGCCCAGCTCAGGTTGAGCGATGAATAAGCACAACAAAGCCTTCCCCAATAGGTTATTCCTCATTAATCCCCCTTCCAGGGTCTTTCCTTCATCAGGAACGGTCAAAATGCCTGCCGAAATGCTGCTCAAGATTTCCAAATAGCTGTCATTGCCTGTCTCTTTATATGCCCTGTCAAAGACAATATACAAGGCAGACAGACCATCACACAAATCCATGCTTTGGATCTTACCCTCATCTAAAAGCTTCTTCAGCTTTTCCAAAACAGCACTGAGTCGGTCGGGGGTCAGAGAAGATTCCCTCTGAAAACAACCCAATATCGACAGGGCAATACCTAATGTACCATTACGCCAGGAAACATCATCCTTTGGTACTTTAAACAAAAATCTATCACCATTCACGTAATCCTCTAAATACTTTTGGTACATCCTTCCATCCAGGATGTCTTTTCGATAATCAGACCAGTTGTTAAATGCTTCGTTCCAGCAATCCTGTACATAGAGCAGGGCCTGTCGGGAAATCCAATTGAAACCGTCATTCTCGAAATATTTCCCCAATTCGGCGAACACATGCGCTATGCCGGCCGCACCCTCCCCCAGAGAGCATAATGGACGGACGCTTAACGTTTCTTGGGCTCTCCAATACAGCCCACGACCATCTGTCTGAGCATGAGAAATGATGGTAACCGCATATTGCTCTATGAGATCCGCCACGTCCGAATTTTGGGAGGCGTTAAAAAGGTGCAACAATGCCAAAAGCATTCCGGCGCGACCGCTATAAAGGGAATCCGAAATAAACGCTGACCTTAAGAAACTTTCCCTTGAAGCAAGGGCAAGTTCAACACCATGGTCCAGATAGTTTTTTTTACCGGTTAATTCATACAATTGAGTCAGGACATAGATAACGCCGGCTTTACCTTTATAAAAGGAAAAGTTATCGGAAATATCACTTTTACTTTCCCGGATTACCCGGTTCATGCCTTTGATGGCAGCGTCCAGGTATTTACCGTCCCTGGTTGCCGAATATAGGCCTGCTAAATAAAGTATTATGCCCGTTGAACCCCCGTCAATGCACATTGCATTGTCCCAGGGAACCTCATCATGATAAAACACCTGATTAATCGTCCATGTCATTTCATCCTTGGTTTCAATTGCCGAGTCCACCAGGAAGTCACCGTAAAGCTTTGCTTTTTCCAATGCCAGTTCCTTAAGGGCAAATGAACCCAATGTAATCTCACTCATAGCTGACTGTTTTTTGCTTTTTATATCCGGCCGGTCCGTAGCAGGTTCATAATTGAAAAGTAAAATTCAGGATGCTCCATACGAAGCCTGTGGGCTAAATGCTCCCCCGTCTCCCTTCTTCTTTTATATATACCGACAGGGTGGATATATTTCACTTTCCCCGGGACAGCGGTGAAGTCCGCCATTCCATCAAATTTGTCGTTGATTCCAAACGTATAATACTTAATTTCAATACCACGGTCATAGGCCATGCAGGTGAACAAATATTGCTCAAACACAACATTGAACAGGCCTATATTTATGTTCGTCATCTTCGTCACATTCCTGTTCACAAATTCAAAAGCCGCATGAGCATAGCTTTTTATAAATCCAATATCGTTGCCTCCCAAAATGCCTGCACACACACCTGTAAATTCCGCATGTCTTTCTCTATCTGTGAGGATCGCGTCAGGAATAAAGCAAAAGCTACTTCTGATCTTTTCATACAATTCTTTATAATAGCCAAAGCCTTTTTCAGGGTTTTGTGCAACCAAAGCAGCGCTCTCGATCTCTGAACTGAACTTTTCCCAGATATAGATATCCCCATCAACGTGCAAAAAGGGCTCTTCCTGTAACAAATAGGTATATATCTTTCCCAACGCCCACAAGTCATGGTGGTAGTCATTTAATTGGTCGAGTGCAACACTGATCGAAGTGTAGGGAAGTTTTAGCTTATTGATCAACAAATCATACCCAACAGCATCGGTAACAAGTTCAACTTTTCCGTATATTTTCTTAAGTTGTAGGCAGCTTAGCGCCCAGCTCATGTAATTGTACGATCTATTTTGCCATCCTCCGTCACTCCGGTCTAACTTATGCAGATTATCTTTTTTAAAGAGGGGTTTGGTCCAAAGACTTTGAACGATCTTCATGTATATGCGATTTTTATAACCATGTAGGGGCCGCCTTTTTAACCTGTAGCAAAGGGTGGAAAAATGCTAAATATGGATATCAATCGATACATTCCTGCTGAGTAAGTTCTTCTCTATGTCGAGCCTGATATCATATTGCGAAAGAGGGAGTAGCGGATTGGCCAGCACCGCCGAAACCATTTTAACAAACTTCTCGTAAAAAAGCTGTACGCTTTCCCTTTCAAACATTTCTGTACTGAATTCTATGGTGCAAAGCAACTGCTCTTGTTCGACAAAGTTGAATGAGATCGGAAGTCGGCTCATGTCATGTCCGGTCTCCAAAGGCACCCATCCTTCCCTGCCCAGGCCTTCCACTCTGTTCAGATCAACTCCCTTCTTCTGCAGTATCATTAACGCCTGGAATATGGAGTGGCGTGGGGCAGCACCTTTGGCGTTGATGTCTCTAACCAATTGCTCATAAGGGTACAGTTGAAACTCAAAAGCCTCTAAGCACGTTTCTTTCACATTTTCCAACAGTTCCCCAAACGTATTCTGGGCATTGATACTTGTCCTCAGGCAAACGCTGTTAACATATAGACCAACCTGGTCCTGCAATTGTTCATGTTGTCTTCCCGAAACTGGCGTACCAATACAGATGTCCCGCTGCCCTGTGACGCTGAACATGGTGGCTTTCAACAAGGACACCAATACCATAAATAAAGAACAGTTATGGCTATCGGCCAGTGCCTTTATTTGAGCGGCAACATTTGATTCAATCTGAAATGACAAAGCATCCCCCTTATATGTTTGTTCAGTGGGAGGAATTTTATCCACCGGCAATGGGCAACTAAAGCTACAGCCCTCCAGCCTAGACATCCAGTAGTTTTTGAACTTTTCCATTGTTTTTGCCGTTGTTTGCTCCGATAACCAACTCACATAATCCTTGTACTGGATTGAAAGCGGAGGCAGGACAGCTTCTTTCCCCTTGCTGTAATCCCGATAAAGCGATATCATCTCGTTTATAAGAATGTCAATGGACCAACCGTCCGCTATAATATGATGTATAACAAACACCAAGATGCGTTTACCCACAGAAGGGCTTATGATACTTAATCTCACCAATGGCCCTTTTTCCAGGTCCAACTCGACCTGCTTCAATTTTTTTACCAGTCCTGTCTGATATTCATCAGCAGTGTCATTGACGGTGTAATAATGCTCCATACTGCAATCGGCCTGGTCGAGGGTGAGTATCTTTTGTCTTGGCTCCGCATCAATTACGGGAAAAATAGTTCGCAGGCTTTCATGCCGGCCGACCAGGGATCTGAAGGCCTTTTGTAGAGCAGTTAGTTCCACATCATTTGCTATATAAAACGCTGCCGACATGTTATATGCAATCGACCCTGTTTTTGATTGACTGATGAACCATAGGCCGTTTTGAGCCGGAGATAATGGATAGTTGTTTGAAAGGGAGACTACAGGAATCGGACGGCTTTTATTTCCCTTTGAATTGATAATTTCTTTTGCAAGCTGCCTGATGGTAGGAAAATTGAAGATGGTTTTTAGTTTTGGCCGGCAATCGAAGTGTTTCTGGATTTCATTGATCAGCTCTACCGCCTTTAAGGAGTGTCCGCCCAATGAGAAAAAATTATCATTTACGCCAATATTGGTGTGGCCCAATACGCCTTCCCATATCTTTTTTAGTTTTTCCTCTGCAGGGCCTTCCGCTGGTTGAACGCCTGCCGCAGGCATTGCAGGTATAGCCATCTCACTGAGGGATTTTCTATCCACCTTACCATTGGCTGTCAAGGGAATTTCACCTAATTCAACAAAGGCGCCAGGGATCATATACTCAGGTAATTTGGCCTTCAAAAACCCGACAAGTTCATTTAAGTCAGTGGATTCTTTGACGACCATACAGGCAACCAAAAGGGATCCGCCAGATTTCTTTGTCACCACGACAACCGCCTCTTTTATCTTCGGGTAGGTGGCAATGACGCGCTCGATCTCCTCAATTTCAATACGGTGACCCCGGATCTTAACCTGATTGTCTTTTCTCCCCAGGAACTCGATATCACCGGAAGACAACCATCGGCCTACATCTCCAGTCCGGTACATCTTTCGCTCAGGATCGAAAGGATTAATCAAGAATCGCTCTTCTGTCAGATCCTTCCTATGGTGATATCCCTTTGCCAAACCGTTGCCAGCAATATAGATTTCCCCGATCCCCTCAATGGGCATGGGCTGCAAATTCTGGTCAAGAATATAAATTTCTGTATTGTTGATAGGTCTGCCGATAGAGCCAATATCCAGTGCAGAGTGAATCTTCTTTAGGGTAGACCATATGGTGGTTTCCGTGGGGCCGTACATATTCCATAATTCGGCCGCTGCCTCAATCAATTTTCTTCCCGTTTCATAACCAAGCGGTTCTCCACCGCATAATACTCTCATGTTCTTATCGCCCTGCCAACCACTGTCCAATAACATTTTCCAAAAAGAGGGTGTTCCCTGCATCAACGTGGGTCGCCACTCCCTTATAAGCTCAATTAGTTCTTCAGGTTCCCTCAGGCTATGCTGGCTGGCCACGTAAACGCTCGCCCCGCTAATCAGAGGGAGAAAGAACTCAAGTAGGCAAATATCAAATGAGTAGGTTGTTATAGCCAAAATCCTGTCCTCCTTTTTGATCCCGGGGACATTCGACATGCTGACGAGAAAATTACTTAAGGAAAAATGGGTTATCTCAACGCCTTTAGGGGCGCCGGTGGAACCCGACGTGTAGATCACATAAGCGCTGTCATGCGGCAAGGGACTATTACTGTGGAAAGGTTGCTCCGCGGCTGAGTTGGATGTTACCGCGTGAACAAAATCGACGGTCCGCACGCCGGCAATAGGCTGGATCACTTGCCCGTTCCCCTCGTCCACCAAGCAAACTTCCACTTTACTTTGCTTCAAAATGTAGTGTAGCCGTTCCACAGGGAAGGCAGGATCGAGCGGTAGAAAAGCGCCTCCTGCCTTCAGGATAGCAATCATGGCAATCACGGTGTGTGCAGACCTGCTCATAATTACGCCAACAACTTGTCCCTTTTTGACACCCAACCGTGCGACCAGGTAATTTGCTATATCAGTGGATATTCGATCTGCCTGCTCATATATATATTGCCTTGCCACATCCTCAATTGCAACGGCTTTGGGCCATTGCGCAGCAGCACGGGAGAACATCTCTACAAACGTTTCATTGTCAGCGTATGCAAATTTTGTGTTATTGAACTCGCCTATGACACTAACCATCTCAGCGGCATCAATCAACTGAATTCGGCTCAGGCGGATGATTGGGTTTTCAAGGACTTGTTGCAGCATGACACGTAGATGCCCAATTAATCTCTCCATTTGCCGCGCGTCGAAATAATTATGGTTATAGTCAAAGTCTATCTTCACGTCCTGCCGTTCGTCAAACTCCCTGACATAAATGGCCAAAGCAGACCGCTCTGCATCATTTGATAAGGGAAGAACCCTTACTGGACTGTCTCCTATAGAATAAGCATAATCGTGCTTTTCATATGAAAATGTAATGTTGAAGACCCGGTCCCTCTCCTGATGCGCCTGTAAATCGCGAATGATATGACTTAAGGGAAACCGCTGATGTCGATAGTCTCTGCGCAAGTTATCTTTAATATGATGCACAAGCTCCTGAAAGGTGCCTTCAAAGTCGATTTTTATCCTTAACGGCATCATGCTCATAAACAGGCCTACCGTATTTTTGAACGCATAGCTATTACGGTTGAGTACGGGCACTCCAATTGAAAAATCATTATTGTCATAAAACCTGCCAAAATAAGTATAGAAGACTGCTAGTAAGACCTGAAAGGTCGACCCGCCAACCCTGGCGGACAACTCTTGAATGAGGGCATACTCTGTGCGGCTGATCCACATTTCAGTCCTGGAGCTGGCAGGTTCCATCGGATCCAACACCCTAACCTTCTTAAGGGGGATTAATGACTCGGGCAGGACCAAGAACCGGTCTTTCCAGTACGAAGCGTCTTGCTTGTATTGCTCTGAATGTATATATTGCAATGAACTTTCGATGAAGGGTACATAACTATAATGTTCCGCTGTAGAAGTGCCCCCATTTTCAATGAGATCGTTGTAAAATTTCGCGAGATAACGAAACATCAGCGAGGTAGACCAGCCATCGACGATCAAATGATGATAAACAGAGAAGATGTAATAAAAACCAGGGGTTACTTTAATAAGAACAGTCCTATGTAGTAGTTTTCCACCCTTGAGGTCAAATGGCCGTTTGAATTGGGCCGACATAAAATCCTCGGCAGCCTTTAATGCGCCTTCCTCTTTGGAGAAATCTTTGTATTCAAGCTCATAATGGATATCAGGGAGAAATTTAAGCCGCGGCGTTCCGCCATCCTCGCTCACCACGCAACGGAGAATGTCGGCGTGTTTAAAAAGATGACCATAGGCCTCCTTCATGATGGACACGTTTACCTGATTTTCTATGGGGATCTTTCCTCCGATATTATAAATTGGAGCATCTGCGAAAAGCAACTGATCATAATAGATATCCAACTGTGGCAGCGAAAGGGGCCATAGTAAGTTATGTTCCATAATCTTTCAAATATTACACCTGTTATCAGTAAATAATGAGGAAATTGCTGCACCCATATGTGCATTATAAATCATCACTGCCTGAAGTGAAACGTAAGCGCCACTTAAAAGATCAACTGATCCTTACCAAAGTTCCTGCATAAAAGAGAGGCAAGCCGTGCTGCATGGTTATAGATAAAAAAATGGTTGCCTTCGAAACAATTCATATGGACTGGCGCGGTTGTTTCCTCTGCCCAAGCTTGTAGGTCCTTGTTGTCGGTGACATCTTCTGTACTGTACAAAATTTCGAGAGGGATGTTGAGGCGATTTTGTTTTGAATATCGGTAATGATCAATAGCGTAAAGATCAGCGCGCAAAATAGGTTCCAGATATTCCCGAAGTAAGTCGTTTTTTACAAATTCATTTTCCATCCCCCCCAGTCGAAGGAGCCTTTGCCAGAAGGCTTCGCTTGGAAGATCACTTATATTCCTAGGCTTTATTGTGGCAGGGGCGGAACAGCCGGAAACAATGAGCTTTACAGGCAACCTCAAGTTTAAAGCCGCTATTTTTTTCGCCAGTTCGTACCCAATCAATCCACCCATGCTATGCCCGTAGATGATATAATCATCTGTTCCGACCTCATGATAAATATATTCGAGCTGGTCATCAACCATTTCGTCAATGTCCAATAGCAATTTTGAGCAGGAGCGTGACCCGTGGCCCGGATACTCACATTTGATCAACTCAAAAGGTGTCTGTATGTAAGAGTTCAGGAAGTTATAAGAATTTCTGTTGCCGCCTGCGAAAGGCAATAAAACGATTTTCATAAAACTTTTCGATTCCTCGTTAAATGTATTCCGGGTCATTTAGGAGCTTGCACCAGTTGCTTTTCCCAGTTTATCAAGGATTTATCCAAGCCCGTCTTATAAATATTTTCGCCTGCAACAGAATTCAGGATTTTTGCACTTCGCCAGGCGATCAAACTTAGATTTGGGTCGGCAACCCCTCTGATATGCCGGGCACCATTATGAAGGTAGATCTTCCCCGTTAGTCGGCCATCTGAAACAATAGAGTAATCTTCGGCCAGATCAAATTTGTCATCAGTGGTGGAAAAATGTTGCATCAAGGGCTGTAAGCAAGCGGGCGCCTTATACCTAAAGCCAGTGGTCAATATAATTATGTCCACATCAAGTTGCTGCTCCAGGTATGGAGTCTGCTTTTTTACAATTGACGCGGAAAAACCGGTGCTGTTTTTCCTTACTTTCGTAAAGTATGAGCCGAGGTAAAAGTCCAAGACTTCGACGTTGAGCAGGAACTTATAGTTATATATGAGCTCATAGATCTCGTTGAGCGTCTTTTCACTGATGCCATCGCTGGTAAATTTTTGTTTCTCCAAAAGCGATTTTCTTTCATTTAAATGAAGTTTATAGAAATAATCGCTATATCCTGGCGTATATAACTCATTTGAAAACGGAGTATTCTCGAGTGGTAAGAAATTATAATTGCTGCAGATCCAGGAGATTGATTGTGGCAATCGTTCCTGATCATTAAGCAAATGCAAGACGACCTCCGCTCCACTTTGCCCGCCGCCAACCACCATAATTTTTTTATTGGCGTAATTGATATTACTGGTAAGAAACTGGGAGCTATGAAAAAGGCTGCTGCTAAGGAATGGTACACAAAACTCTGGCACATTTGAAGTTAGTCCGGCGCCAAGAACAAGATTTTTTGCTTTGATTTTTTGCCCATTTACCTTTACCGTATATACCTGGTCAAAGCTTACTTCTTCCACCTTGGAGGAGAATACCAAATTAGGCAGTTTATCAACGACCCACTTAAAGTATTGAACAAACTCGCGTCTTTTTAAATTATCAAATTTTCCCTTCGCAGCAAACAAGTAAAGCCTACCTGTTTCTTTTAAAAAGTTCAAAAAGGAGAAGGGACTGGTGGGGTCCACCATGGTCACCAGGTCTTTTAAGATCGACACCTGGATAGTAGCCTCGGGGAACAACATGCCAGGATGCCAACTGAACTCGTCTTTATCGTCGAAAAAAATACTTTTAATTGTTTCCCTGTGAGGATAAATAAGAGCAGCGGTGCTGAGGTTTGACGGCCCGATGCCTATTCCCAAGATATCATATAAGTCCATGTGAGCTAGGTTTAAATCAATGAATTAATTCAGTTGGTGGAAAATGGAGTGATGCGTTTACAATTCTAGCTTTGAGATCATCTCTTCTGCCATGGCTGGGGCCAGCCTAAAACCTGATCCCCCAGGGGCGCCAATGACACCATAGTTGGGGGCCACTCTCTCAACAAAGGGATCGCCACTCGGAGTGTATAGGTCGCAAAAGACCCTCCCACCGGTGACATGGCTGCAAAAGGATGAGTTGTACTTTTTTAAAACCTTTATGGCAGTTTTCATATTCTCTTCCGTTATGGTAAATTCCGCCTGCCCTATTTTCAGATCCCAGTCCTCGCATCTATAGCTAAAGAGCCATCGGCCGAAATGCGGCTGAGGCAAGGCAAACGCGTCATGGTCAAAAAAATAAAGGACGGGAGCATTGGTAGGCGGCCTGCAATTTATGTGGAGCGCAACCACCTTTTTTATCCGTGTATTATGCTGCGACAGGAATCTTGAAGAAATGCCGGTCTGCATCCACGGACCCGTGGCATCTATCATTGTGCCCCCCCGTAAAACGAGCCCATAATTGGTGGTAACAGCATACTCCGACTGCCTTGCTTCTACTTCCTTAACTTTCGTGCCCTCATAAATAACAACGCATTGTTTAACTAATTCCTTGGCAAGCAGATAAGTAAAGTCATCATAAGCATAGCCAGCTGTTGTATTATAAAAAAAGCCTGCTTGGGGCGGCATACTGAATTCAGGGGGAGCATAGTTACTGAATTGCTGGGGCAGCCCCCTTTTAATTGAACCGTCCGTAACACATTGCATGACCTGGCCCATGTTATCATTGCCAGCAATTCCTATAAAGGGGATTCTTTTAAAAGGCAGGAATGGATACTTTGCGAGCAGCTCATTGAACCGTTGCCGGCTGCGCTCCGTCAGGTCCCGCTTGAACGCTGAGGCGCCATAAGGAAAATCCAGACAGGCTGAATAACCAGTGACACCCTTTCCAACCAATCCTTTTTCAATGATGGCTATTTGTTTGCCCGGAAACCTTTTTTTGATATAATAGGCACAGCAAATACCCAGAATACCACCTCCGGCAATCAACACATCATACTTCCGATCGCTATATGCCTCTCCTACCACCATACTGATAATATTTCGAGGTCAGCGGATGGAGAAGTATTTTCGACCATATGCTTTACGTGCGAGTCAAAAAAATAAAGTTCGCCCTGCTTTATCGCTACCTGCTGATGGCCGATCGTTAACTGCCCCTGACCCGAAGCGACATACCAGCATTCTTTAGAAGCATGCATGTCAGGGTTCGATCTTTTACCCGCATGCACAATGAAGCGAATAAAATTGAAGTCCGCTATTTTTTGTTTATTAATCGAATTAAAAAAGTTGTATGTTTCGGTAGCTTCCGTAATCTCACTGGTTTCGATAAGTATTTGGCCAGGAACCGGGTTAATCGCTTTCATTTGATTAATTTTTATTGAGTGAGCTTTTGTCTAAGCGTAGTAGGGAGACATTTTTCTATATCACCATGGCCAACCTTTCGGAACAACAATTTCTTGTCAAAGGGTTCGCAGTACTTATTGACTTTGAAAAAGTCGGCGGCATTTAGACTGCCATCGACTGCCAGAGACTTCCATAACGCCGTGCACAGTTCAGGCATTACCGGGTAAGAAAGAAATGCAAAACCCTTTAGCCACCAGTAACTATGTATTCTGCGCTCCTTCTCGTCCAATCTGTTATAAAAACTGACCCAATCTTCAATTGCCCTTAAAACACCTGAAAAATTAAACCGGGTTGGTTCAAGTTCCTTGCTTTGCAGCAGTACAAGATCCCTGAAAGGACTGACAATAAACTTGTCTGCTTCATATGCCTGACCGGCAACTAGACATTCAAGCGCGCTTGTGATGGCGTCATTGAATCGATGATATAGATCACAATTGACCGTACCGATAAAATCATCTATATCGAAGTTCTTTACTTCAAATTCAGGGTTTTGCTTTAGGAGGTAATATCGCACTGCATCAGGCTGTATATGTGCGACATCGGTAATATCGCTGCCCCAGATAACATGCTGGCGACTGGTTGAAAACTTTTCGCCATTGAGGTGATAAAAATAATTGCAAAAATAATAATCGAATGGCTTAAACCCCTGTAGTGCCATTCCCCCTGCCAGCACGGCGCCGAGATAAGGGATGGCATTATCAATCCCAAAACTCGCGATAACAATGTATTCCGAATCTTTAGCGAACGGATGTTTATCAAGCGCAAATTGCTCCTGACAGATATCACCACAGAAAATGGAAAAAAACAACAAGGCAGAATAGGTAAATAGCACCTGTTTTGCGCCTGAATCCACGTTCCATTCAATGCCGGTACGCTGAGGGGTGGTCATCCGGACATATGGGCCCTGAAGTTGAAGATACCTTTCCAGAACGGATCTAAACGATCCGATGCCCATGGCATCTACCTTGTTCAGCAGGGCGCCGGTATCCAATTTCAAATAAAGCGCCTTACCCTTAACTTCTACAGCATGGGGGTAATCAGCGGCATTGAAAATGTCTTCTGGCCTGTAGTGAGTCCCACATATCTCGCACAGGTAACTGCCAGCGGGGCTTTTACAGTTGGGACAATATCCTTTGATCCAGCATCCGTTCAAATACTTTTTTTCTACGGGATCGTAAAAAAATGTTTCTTCTCTTTCAACAACAGTGCCGGCATCTAATAATAGTTGCATTAACTGCCGATGTCGTTTGATAAATCGCTCATTCCACCGGCCATCTAGAGGATTGATAAAATTATCAAAATGGATATGGAGCGATTTTAAATCATTTATGATTAACGAATGGAATTTATTGCATACTTCCTTTTCTGTAAGTCCGGATTCACGTGCCTTTAATTCCACGTATGATTCATAAACGTCTGACCCCGAAAAGAGATATGCGGTGCCGTTTCCCCTTTCAACTTTTCTTCGAACGACGTCCATTTTCAGATAGGGACCTGCTATATGGCCCAAATGCATGCGACCGTTTGGAGTTGGCATTTCCGGCACCAGCAAGTATTTTTTCTCCGGTGGTAAATTAAGCTGATATAGCATTTTGATTATTTTTTAAGAGTAAAAAGCTGAAATGTCCCCTCACAGGCTTTTCCCTTCAACGCCCAAAAGTCTAGCAACTGCGGATACATGACCACGGCTGCAACAGTCTGATTAAGCTTGAGCTGCTGTTCATTATGAGCACAGATTCCTACAGGAAATAAGGAATGATCAGCGAAAACCGACTGGATGGCGTCCAAATCGGTACAGTGATCACGTAAACGCTCCTGCAATAAGGCTAATCTTTTGAAAGAAGAATTACGACTAAATATGTTAAGACGGTCCAGCGGTCTGAAATCTTGATGCAAATAATGATTGGTATGCACCAGAAACTCGCCTTCAATGACCCTTTGGTCGCGGGGAGTGATCTCCAGTATTACCTGTCTACTCTTGTCAGAAAGCAAGAAGCTTCTGGAACTGGCAATGGGGATTCCCTTTGCGAAGGTGATACATTCTTCAATCGTCTGGCACTCCAGAAACTTTCGGACCATCAAATACGGAGGGATGCCAGGCTTCCAGCCATCAGATACAACCAGGTTAATAAGTACGGCTAATCCCCGGCTGTTCATTCCCATGTAGCCTAATAAACCGGCAAAAGAGTACATAAGTATCTGTGGGCTGCTGGAATTTTGTGCGACAATTCGGAATACCTGACCAAGAGAGGTCATTTCTCCGTTAAGATCAATGGTCTGTCCCAAGACAACTTGATCAGGGCTGTGGAAACCAAAACAACTGCAATCACCTGCTAAAGTAAGTCCAGCAGTACCAATGATCTCCCTTCTGATCTGCAACATGACGGCTTCTTCAAGACTGATACCTGCACCTATGGCCAACCCTCTTAGCTCATCCATAATTTCAGGCAAATGGAACGCAATCATTTCTGCGTAAGGCCTGACCAAGTGAGGAAGTTGGACGCGATCGATGGGAGAGGCCCGCAGAATATTGATTTGGGCAAGGTTGTCCTGAAGAAAACTTTGGATCTGATCCTTCAGTACCTTCCCGTGTTTTTCTCCGCGCTCATAGGGAGATCCCTCCAATTCGACTTCCGCTAATTTTGTTTCGTAAGCACCCTGCATTGTTGAGGTAGTCTGGAATTGTAAATCTTTCGAGAGATGCTTTGCTTTGCAGGCCGGAAAGGCCTAAGCGCACCTGCAGCTATGACACTGGTTTTAAACAGGGTGACGCGTTCCGTCGGTATTGGACGCTGGAAGCCTTTGGTAATGTGCTCCACTTTTGGAGAAGTCAATGTCGCCGATCTTTATTGCGGCATTCTCAGTCACCGCGCTGATGATTGTTTTTAGGCAAAGAGTAAGTCTGTCAATCGTTTTCCTGCTAAAAAGCGCTGCCGAGTAGGCAAAATCGATGTGTAGATCGTTATCATATTCCCTTACCTCCGTTATAAGGTTGAGACGTATTGTCTCAGACTTGTGCGGATAAGGGGTGGCCATAATATCGGCAAAACGAACGGTGGATCGCTTGTTATCAAGTACCAGGAACATGGTATCAAATAGCGGATTGCGGCCCGTGCCTGATTTTGCCTGGAGTTTCCTTACCAGTTCATCAAAAGGATAATCTTGATTTTTAAGCGCATCTGACACTGTTTGGGCTACACTGGCCAGGAACTCCTTAAACTGCATACCAGCCAAAGGCTTTGTACGTATCGCAACAATGTTCTCAAATGATCCCACCAATGTGTTTAGTTCGCCAAAATGCCGGCCGGCCATAGGTGTGCCTACCACAACATCCTCACTATCGCAGCTCTTACCGAGCAGGATATTGTAGGCAGTCAACAGCACCATAAATAGGGTGGCATTACTTTGTTGTGCCATGTCCCTTAGTCTATTGGTCTGTTCCGCGCCTAGGCGGATACAGACATGTCCTGCTGCAATTGCCTGTGTGTCGGGCGCTTTACTTTCGTAAGGTAGTGACAGAGGTGGAACAGGGTCGCGGAATTGGCTTAGCCAGTAAGATTGCTGCCGTTCTAAGATTGTTGCGAATGCCGGGGTACGCTGCCATTCAGCGTAGTCCTTCACCTGCACCGGCACCAAGGGCGCTGGGATAGCCTCGTTAACCATTAGTTTTTCATAACCGTGAAAAAAATCCTTGGTGAACACGGCCATTGACCACCGGTCACTGATAATGGGGTGTAGGTTAAGGATACAGATATGTTTACTCGGCGCGGTTCTGATCAACCTGATCCTAAACAAAGGGAAGGTTGAAAGGTCATACGTGTAAGTGTACTCTTCTGTAAAGGCATCATCGATGATCATTTCCGCATCGCCCCTGTTGCGGGCGTCAGTGACAAGGATTTTGATGTCAAGTTCTTTGCCTTGCAGTATTACCTGCCTGGGCTCTTGGTCCACCCTCTTAAAAATGGTGCGCAATGATTCATGCTTTTCCAACAAGGCACGAATTGCTTTGTCAATTACTTTTTCATCCAAGGGGCCTTCCAGTGACACGCCCATTACATTGTTGCTGGCTGTATTTTTTTGATGCTGTGCCCATATGCTTTGCTGGGCAAAAGTGAGCTTATAGAACTTGGCTAAAGGCGCAGACTTTATATCGTTAACACACTGTCCCCTGGCATCCTCCAGCTGGGCGTCTATAAAAGAGCTGAGTGAGGTAACGGTCTGGTTACGAAAGATGTCCTCAAAGTTCAGGCTTATATTAAATTCGCTTTTTATAAGGAGGATCATACTGGTTGCCAGAAGCGAGTGGCCGCCCAGCTCAAAAAAATTGTCTTCAGGTGTCAGGTCTGACTGTTGGAGCACCATTTCCCAGATCATCAGCAGCCTTTTTTCTGTACCAACTTGCCTGGCTAAATAAGCTGTTAACTGCTCGATACTGGGAAAGTCGAAAAGGTCTTCAAAATTCAGCTTCAGTTGATACAGCCGGTTAATCTTACCGATCACCTTGGTTGCTTTCAGGGAATCGCCTCCAAGTTCAAAAAAGTTATCGAAAACCGATAGTTCGCTTAACTCGAGCACCTCTGAGAATATTTCTGCCAGCTTGTTTTCCATGTTGCCCGCATCTTCTTTGAGGCATGATTTCCCTTGGTTCCCCTTTTGCGCTTGTTGGTCCATTGGCAGGGGTGTTTCCCGTAACCAGCAGCGCTTTGGCTCAAACTGATAAGTGGGCAACTCTATTTTTTTCCCTTTTCCCCGCGGCATTAGGCGATAGTCTATCCTGTTGATCACCCTGCGCCCATACAGGGCATTTGCTAAATATAGTAATGCATGCCGTGCGTCAGGTTCCTTCGTAAGGTTGACAAAGTAAATAGGATCCCTCATGACGTTGTATTTTTGAAGTGGCTCATAAAGTGTACCCTGTGCAGAAAGTTCTAAAAAAGTAGTATTTTCTTCCGCAGCAAATTTGTTCAGCAAATTCTGTAAACGTTCTTCTTTATTTTGTATAGGTTGGTATTGGTAGGCGCTTGCTGCCAGTATCCCCTCCTTCAAGCTTATTTCTTCCTCTATTATCTGTTGCACGATCCTTCCAAAACCAATAGGTAATAAATGGTCTGTAACAATACCCATCGACTGCAATAGCTGGTATAAGCTGTACTGGAACGCAACATCTTTCAGCGGTGCACTATTCAATGTAAGGACCGCCTCGCATTGATTCCAACTGTCATCAAACACAGAGAAAGTGTTTCTAAACCGGGCGATCACTTCCTCATCCAAAGTCAGGCTGTCTGAGGTGATCAATATGAGCTTGGGTATGGCAGCAGTTTTGGGATCTGGTGTTTCTTGCAACGCTGAGCGTATTTTATCGTGCAACTCATCAATAGAACTTACCAGGAAAGAAACGCGATAATCATAATGGTCCCGACCATGGGTCAAGGTATAACTGACATCTTCTACAGGAAGTGTCGTGCGCGTACTGAGGTAGTTCAGTAGTGCTACCATGTTGCGCCTCATAGCCTGTGGGGTCTTACCTGACACAGGGATGTGATACACGGTACGTCCGGCGCCCCGCGGGTGGACACTGGCCCTTTGCGCCGCCTCTTCCAATACCAGATGACAGTTGGTCCCGCTCGCCCCAATCGAGGTAACGCCGGCCAGCCTTTTTTTACCTTCAGCTGGTTGCCACGGACCGAGTGCAGTATTGACAAATACCGATGCGTTTGCAAAATCAATAATATGGCTTGGCTCATCAAAATGGATCATGGGCAGTAATACCTTGTTCTTTAAACAGAGGACTGTCTTGATCAAACCTGCCAGACCCGATACACTCCGCCCATGCCCAAGGTTGGATTTGACGGTGGAAATAGGACATAGGTGCTTTTCACCTGTATACACTCTGAAAGCAAGGTTCAGCGCGTCAATTTCCAGACTGTCACCCAATTGCGTTCCTGAGCCATGTGCTTCGATATAAGTAATATCCAAAGCACTGACGCCAGCTTTCTGCCAGGTCTTTACCAGTACATCTGCCTGCGTCTGGCTGTCCGGAGCTGTAATACTGGCAGAATCGCTTCCATTATTGTTGACAGCCGAGCCCTTTATTACCGCATGGATATTGTCATTATCCGATAGTGCCTTTTCAAGTGGTTTTAATACAATTGCAGCGGCTATTTCCCCGTAAGACATGCCATCTGCTTTGGCAGAGAAAGCTCTGGACTTTCCATCCTTAGAATCCATGTCAAGCTGGAAATCTTTTTTAAGAAAAGGGAACAGCAGGAGATTTACTCCAGCGACAATAGCCATTTCCGCGTCGCCTGTAATAAGTTCGTTGCAGGCGTTATGTACAGCGACCAATGATGAGGAACAGGAACATTCAATTGCCATAGCACTTCCTTTTAGGTTAAACAGCCTGGCTATTTTTGCTACAAGGAACTCCCGTGAATTGCCGGTGACCAGCGTTGAGGCAAATTCGGATGCGTGTTTGTAATATTCCGATCCAGCTACAGTAGCAAATACGGCGGTATTTGAACCCCCAAGCGATGTAGGTGGATACCCTGCATTTTCTATGGCCGCGTGCGTCACTTCCAGCAGTAGTCGTTGCTCTGGGCTCATCGTCTTTGCTTCAGCGAAAGATATTCCGAAAAAAGCATGATCAAATTTGTCAATGTCATCCAGAAATCCGCATCTTCTATACTCTGCTGTTTCGGGCAGGGTAGTTTCTTTGATACGCTTCATGGTAATATCTTCCACACAGTCCATTCCCACTTTCAGGTTGTCAAACAACGCATCCGGGTTGACAGCTCCGGGGAATTTGCCAGAGATGCCTACAATAGCAATATCTCTATTCATTGTACTTAGATTGAGAGTTAAAACCCTGTTGGGATTACCAAACGATGCAGTCTCGAACGACTTACAAGGGTTGATTGATTGTCTTATCTTTTTGGGTAGCCTTGGGAAAATTTATCTTTTCTACTTTCTCGAACAGGCGGTTATCGCTCCATATGTAGTTTACTTTGTTCCATTGCGACGCTGAGTACACATCAGGAAAAAAACCAGAGCCATTGAGATTGGCACTTGTATTACAAAGCAAAGGAATACCAGTTATCCCGAAGTAATGGACCAGCAGTTCATAGACTACGGGGTTATCAGATTTATTTACCGTCTGAAGACGTGCCGAACCGTCTATATGCAATACTGCGGGAATGCGCGCTACCCACTCTTGCTTAACCATATGATCAAACAACATGAACGGGTCTTTTATGCCTGGTTCAAATATATCAGGTGCAGCTTCCTCCAGACATATAGGTGATACGGGTCTGTACTTTTCCCGGTTCTTAACCAAATTCAATGTATCCTTCATCCCATGCGACACTGGCGCTGCAATCATGCTCCTGTTCCCCAAAGCTCTCGGGCCCAGCTCCGCGTTGCCGTTTAAAAACACAACCGGTTCGTTGGTTTCATGTAATAAGTTGGCCAGCTCCTTCAAAGAGCAGTGTCGCTGGCGCCAACCTTTGGTAGCAGAGGAAGCGACGATCGCCGGGCCTCTGTAAACACTCCAATTCAGCGAGGTATTCCCGGTAATACTAACAAGCTTACTGCACGCTGCTCCAATAGCGCTGCCTGAATCGTTAGGGAACGGAGGAACATACACGGCATCAAAAAAGCCAGCCTCCCTCACCGCGGAATTCCACTTGATATTCAATGCGCAGCCACCGGCCATACACAGGTTCCTGTTACGAAAATCAAAACGGGATATTTTCTTCTTCAATGCATTAACCAGCATTTGCTCCAGATACAAATGAAAGGTACAGAGAATATCCTCATCCTTATACGTCTGGGTGCACCGCTTCTTAAACACATTTGCAAAAATATTGGCAAAACCCATCGGCTTATCGTAAGAGGCCGATATGATATCATCAAACAAATCATATAACTCTGGTTTTTCCTGGCCCAAGGCGATATAGGCCATGACCTTTCCTGCGATGGAAAGGTCATCCTTTGCGAAGCCTCCTTTTACTTTAAAAGGACCAAAGTGCTGGGAAAAAATGGTATAGATGTTACCAATCAGTAAAAACAGTGGTCCCAGATTATGGACTTTCATTTCCTGGGCATCAAAGAAATACAACCTGGGGTACATGCCGCCATCCCAAATTAGTACATATGAACTTTCTTGCTGCCTGGCAAACTGGCTGGTCATATACGCACTCATAACATGCCCGTTTACATGCAGGAAGCTTGAATAAGGCACTTGGTGTTTTCCAATTTTCAGGCCTTCGAAGTTCCATTCTTCCTGAATACTATGCTTGCTCGTCTTTTCCGTGTACGGTGCTATTGCCAGGCTGTATGGAACACCATCATTGTCTGCTGCCAGGTAATTATGGTTTTGACCAATTTCCAGCCGCGGCTGTATGGCAAGTTCGTCTTGGTTGGTGCCACCCCACCCGTCTATAACGAAATGATCAATCTCCGGTACACTATAGCCGTGATCACGCAATATACTTTTAATAATGGCCGTGTTGGAGATATCTGTATAGCGCGGATTGTTTTTAATCTTTTCCATTTCGACAGAAAATACAAGAGTATTTCCATCGATTACCGCAATCGCCCCGTCATGCGTTAATTTAAGGCCGCATATTTTCATGGCTCGTAACTTTAAAATTCAATTGTATTTTTCTTTTTTATTGGAACGCTATTCTGAGTATTGTACTTTTTTTCTATAAAGTCAGCGAAACCTTTGATGGTACGATGTTCAAACAAATTGTGTACTTCGACCGGATATGGGATGTGTTCACTGATCAAATTGAAGAGCCTGATAAGTTTCATAGAGTTACCGCCTACTGAAAAGAAATCGACATTTGTCCCGATATGGTCTGTGGAAAGCACCTGTTGCCATAGTGATAAAAGCTGTTCTTCTAATGCAGTTTGGGGCGCTTTAGTGTCACCGGTAAGGCACTGCCCTGGTTCCGGAAGCGCCTGTATATCTACCTTGCCATTAACATTCAACGGAAGACCATGTATGCGTACGAAAAACGCCGGTATCATAAATTCCGGTATCTTGGCTGATAAGTAATTTCTAAGTTGATGTGCGTCCAGTTCCATCGATGCCACATAATAGGCCACCAGATGTTTGTCTTCAAACTGATCTTTTGCTAAAACAACGGCCTCGCGGACCTGAGGATGCGATGCCAACTGGTATTCAACCTCCTCTAATTCGACACGGTATCCTCTAATTTTTTCCTGCCGGTCCAATCTTCCCAGGTACTCCAGTTCCCCCTCAGGAAGCCAACGGGCCAAATCACCGGTCCTATACATTCTCTGATTTGCCACAAAGGGATTACCGATAAATCTTGCCGCAGTGAGGGCTTCTTCATGTATATATCCCAGTGCTACTCCATGACCGCCGATATAGAGCTCCCCTGCTACGCCGATCGGGCATAATTGGCGTTGGTGATCCAATACGTACATGGTTGTGTTGATGATAGGCGACCCGATGGTGATATGCTGTGCGGTTGTTATTGTCTTTATGGAAGACCAAATGGTCGTCTCCGTGGGCCCATACATATTATGAATTTCTTTACCCCTGACGCTCAGTAAGTTTTCAGCCAGAGATCTTTTTAGGGACTCGCCGCCCACCAGAAGCGTTTTGATCTGCTGCAGGGCCGCTTTCCCTTTTTGCTTTAGCAACAGTTCCTCATAGAACGATGGGGTTGATTGTATATGCGTAACCTGGTGGCGCTCAATTAAGGCTATGGTGTCTTCCTTTCCTGCCAGTCTTGTCGCGTGTTCCAGAATAAGATCAGCCTGATGCTGGGTTCTTCTGATCAACTCTTTCAAAGTAAAGAGATGCTGAAAATTTGCACGCACTGTTTCTTCTTCCACACCAAAATCAATCAAGCAGGCAATCTCATTGACATCAGCCGAGTATATTCTGTTGACAGTATCCACGCATGATGCTGGCGTGCCAAACAGGCTACCGGTACTGTAATACCGCTGGAAGCCCAGCTCTATGAGCTCTTCCATATCTTTTTCGGCATCAAGCCCCTTTTCCTCCGCCAGCGCTTTTAACAGATCGAGCGAAGTTTTTAGGTAATTCTTAAACGGCGTCTCTACTATTTTCCTTACTTCTTCAGGGTCGGAGCCGACAAAAGTATGTACCATCAGGGCCACCTTTCCCTGCTGGGGATCAAAACCATTCTCCCAAAGCGTTTCCCTGTAAATCTTTATCTTTTCCCCCAGCTCTTCGATGCTTTGCCCAAGCAGGTGTGTCAATACATTGGCCCCAATGCTTCCAGCATACCTGAATGTATCTATACCTCCTGCAGCCGTTATCCATAAAGGAAGCTCCTCCTGGATAGGCTTGGGATAGATTGTGAATTCAAAATCCCTTCCCGCGCCATTTTTTCGGACAAGAGATTTCCCTTGCCACAAATCTTTAAGGATGCTGATCTTTTGGCGCATTGATTGACGCCGGTTTGCATATTCATCCGGCGCTAACACAAAGTCATTTGGATGCCACCCAGAGGCAATAGATAATTCCACTCGCCCGCTAGAGAGGTTGTCAATCATAGACCATTCTTCAGCTACGCGCACGGGGTCATGCAACGGTAACACGACGCTTCCGGAACGGATTTTTATATTTCGCGTAATGGTAGAAACAGCTGCGGCCGCTACAGAAGGATTAGGAAACTGATCACCGAATGCATGGAAATGTCGCTCAGGCACCCAGATAGCCTTAAATCCGTGCTGATCGGCGAATTGGGCGCCCTCCAGTAACAGCCCGTATTTGTTATTAGCAGGCGACGTACCGGCAGGAAAATAGAACAGACTGAAATCCACCACGCTCTTTGCAGGGGCAGGCAGGGGTCTTTCCAGATGTATGACTACCTTAGCCCCCCTTGTAAGGGTCCACAGTAATTCCAGCATGGAAATGTCGAAGCTGATACTAGTTAGCGCCAACCACACTTCCGCTTGCTGCCCCCTGCCGAACTTTTTATCCATTCCCATCATAAAATTGGCAAGACTTCCGTGCGATACTTTGACACCTTTAGGCTTTCCGGTGGACCCTGATGTATAGATCACGTAAGCCGTCTCGGCGCTACCCACGTCCGGAGTTTTGCCTTCCTGGGGCCCTTGCCAGATTGCCGCATCATCAATGTTTACAACGGTTGGCCCACTTGCAATCAAGGGTGTTGTCTGATCGTTGGTGAGTATCAAATGGGCCCGACTGTGAGCAATGACATAATCAATTCGGTCCAGCGGATAGAAAGGGTCTAAAGGCAGATAGGCTGCGCCAGTTTTCAAAATAGCCAGTATTGCAGTCATCATCTCAATGGACCGTCCCATGCACACACCGACCACGGTGCCGGCTGCCCGCAGCGACTGAAGATACAATGCCAAGTGTGTCGAACGTTCATCCAGTTCCTGATACGATATCTGCCGGTCCTGGCAAACAAAAGCAATATTTGTTGGCGTCTTCCTCACCTGCTCCTCGAATAGGGAGATCATGGTCAGATCTGGGAAGTAGGGCACTGCCGTGTCATTAAAAACGCCCAGCAGTAGTTGCAACTGTTCAGCGTTCAGGTAGGAAATGGTATTTATGGGCTTTTGCGGATCTTTTAGACATTCCTTAATAAATTGTTCTGTGTTACAGGCCAAATCCCGGATGAACGCTTCCTGAAAAAGATCCGTATTATACTGTACAGAGAGTTCAAGGGTATCGTCCTTTTCCTTGAAAATAAAGGTAAGATCGAACCGGCTGACGGCCTTTTTGATGTCATAAAGCGACACCTTTAGGCCCGAGAAACCTGGAATGAGTGGCTGGGTTCTTTTGCACTGATGGATTACCTGCACATCAAACAAATGCGAACGGCTCCGGTCTCTGCGGAAATCCCTTTGTGCCAGATTAGTGACAGAATACTCCTCTGCATGCACATACACCGATTCGAGTGTGGTCTTCTGTCTGAAAAACAATGTCGTAAAAGAATCAGAGGCATTAAACTGCGTGCGCACGGGCAGGACTTCGCTGTACAATCCTATCTGTCCATGCAAATCCGGGTGGACTCTTCCAGACACTGGCGTTCCTAAAATAACATCTGTCTGCCCGGTATACCGAAAGAGCATACCGTTCAATCCCGCCAACAGGCCCATAAAAGTAGTTCCGTTCTGTTCTTGTGAAAATTTGCGGAGTTGCTCGAGAAGCTCCCTGTCAAAGGCATGAGTATAGATATTCCCACGGTAGGTTTTTATAGCCGGGCGAGCTTGATAAGTAGGCAGATTGATAAGGGGCAGCTCTCCCGAAAGCAGCTCTGACCAGTAAGTGTTAGTCTGCGACCGCTCCTTATTGTTCATCCACACTGCGTAATCTTTAAACTGTATGCGCAGGGGTGGCAAGGGTGCGGAGTCGGGCGTGACCAATCCATTATAAATGTGCATTAAATCCGCTAGCAATATTTCCAAGGAGTGATCATCCGAAATGATCTGGTGAAGATTTAAACATAAAAAACTTTCCCTTGCAGTGCTTCTTATCAGGCACGCTTGGAATAAGGTTACATCTTGCAGCTGAAAAGATGTGGGGGCAAAAGAGCTTATTGCATCATCAATCGACTGCCCATCTACGATATCATAGATCTGCATTAGCAAACAGGCCTCTTGTACAGAAAGAACTTTCTGTCCGAGGGAGCCATCTGCAGTTATGGTAAAATGCGTTCTCAAGATCTCGTGCCTGGACACCAACTGTTCTAAAGCCGCCTGCAAAGTCAGTGTTGACAAACTTCCCTCTATCCGTAACACCAATGGCTGACAGTAAGCCCTGTTGGCCTCCTCGTTTTGACATAACAGCCAAGTATGCAGCTGGGAAGGGGTAACAGGACACATTTCTTTGTCTGGCGCCGGCATGATCTTCCACCGGTATGTGGCTGACGCGCCACTTAGGTGACTAACAATGTCCTGCTTGTACTTTTCTGCCAGGCTCAGCAAGGTGCAGTCAACCGTGCCATCGTTAAAGCCCAGGTCAAGGCCAGCCTCTGATACCTTAAGATCTACGCCTTGTACGATGAGGTACTTTACAAGGAATTCTGTCTTCATATTCAATTCATTATTTGCACGGGACCATCCGCTGTTTTGCAGCATAGCCGCTTTACAATGGAAAATGTATGGTATTCATTCATGAGTACACGTTTAGTGCAGAGAAGCGGTCTGTAATATCTCAGCCAGGATCTACCTGGACATGACCATTGAATGCAGCAGCCACCTACGGGCAAACCACTATCATTAAAACAGGAAGTAAATGTGGGCAACGCCATGATTTATAGGAATTCTATTGGCGGTAACAAAACGATACGGATCGTGAGAGTCGAGGCCTTTCCCGGGTCCTTTTGGCTAAGAGAATGGGCTATCAGACCTGCTGCTTATCCAGTATGGAGAACCTCAGCGTCCTTTAAAAGCTGCGTCACCGCCCGTGCCACTTAGACAGTCACTACCATTGCCTGTACCGATTACCACTGGCCTTGCACTTGGAGAAAACCAACGGTGTAACAAATTCATCTGCACTTTTTAAAAAACGCTCGGCTCAAGCGCTCCTCGCTTGCCATTCGTGTCTCAAGATTGAAAAGTATATGGTGTCCCTTCTTCGGTTATTTGGCATCAGCGTATGGGAACGTAAAACTCCTTCTTCAACGGCACCGAATTTAAGCAATGCCTTTCGGGCTTTAATATTGAGCACATCTGTTTTAAATTCGAGTCGCTCCATTTGCAATTGCTCAAATACAAATGCACTTAAAACCTGCTTGCACTGATGATTTATCCCTGTCCCTTGAGCAAGTGGCGATAACCAGGACCATCCGTTCTCAATGCGAGCGTCCCTTAAGGAAATATTGGCCAGTGCCGTCATTCCTACGATTGAATGCTTCTTTTTATCAATAGTTACAAAAGGGACTTTCAGCCTTTTGCTGTATTCGTCAAGCATGTCGCTGACATATCTTTCTAAATCCTGGTCCGTATGGATCGCACTGGTAAAATAGGTCCATATGTCCGGGTTAAAGGCAATGTCGCGTAATTGGTGCAAGTCCTGATTAGTGACAACACGCAACAGCACCCGCTCGTTTTCTACTTGCAGACCCGGGTCGAATAAGACTTCCGTTTTGTCTCTCATCTATTTGGTTTTAGTATGTAACAATTCAATCACATCATTTACGGTCTTCAGCCGCAAAATTTCATGATCACCAAAATCCATCATATCCAAATCTAACTGTGCGCTGACACGTGTGAGAAACAAGACCAGCTTTATAGAAGGCATGCCCAGATCTTCCTTCAAATGCATCCGTGGCGTGACGACGACACCATTTCCGAGCAGATCAGAGATTTCCTGCAGGACTATAGCTGTAATACGATCCGTCATTTGTGCTACTTATACAATGAATTAAAATGGTCGCGGAACTGCTGATATACGGCTTGTCTCTTTATCTTTCCTTGATTGGTCAGCCGGCTGTTTTCTTCCGTAAATTTCTCATTACTTATAAAAAAGCTGTATATTTTTTCCTCTTCCTTCGCCTGCTCATTAAAGCCATTAATGATTTCATGCATTCTTTCCTTCGTAGCATCCGCGGTGTTGGGAATAAGCATTGCCACCAGATAAGGCCGATCGTCTCCGTAGACAACACAATGGGCGATATCCTCCGACTTCTCTATCTTCTCTTCAATGCTCCTTGGAAACACTTTCTTTGAACTGGAAAGGACAATCATATCTTTTATGCGACCAGTGATGAACAGAAAGCCATCCTCATCCATGTAACCGCAATCACCTGTAGCAATGTACCCGTCCTCCCTGAAAGTCGTAAGCTGGTCGAGCGGCGACGATATGGTATACGCGGAACATACAAGATGAATGTTTTTAACCAGGATTTGTTGATGCTGGTCAAATCTTAAATCAATTCCCGGAAATAATTTGCCAACACTTCCTATTTTGTTATTTCCACCGTAATTTTTAGCAATAATACAGGTCTCGTTCATTCCGTAGCCTTGATAAAGAGGAATTCCCATCTCAAAAAAGAAAGCAAGTGAGCTACGGGATATCGGAGCCGACCCTGTCCATAAATAATTGATATTTCCCCCCAGGTACTCATTAAAGGGTACGAAACGTCCTTCCGTCTTTGTCTCCCGGCTAATAAAGGATTTATACTCCCTTAGCAATGAGCCTTCCTTTTGCAGCATTGCTTCAAAGTTTTCCTTGATCGTTTCATATATGTAGGGCACGCCCATAATAATGGTAGGTTTTTCCTGCTTTATGGCAACAAACACCATTTCTTTTGGTACGATAATTACCGTGTGATCATACAAGATGGCGGAGTACAGCCAATAACGCTGCTGCAACAAGTTTAAAGGAAGAAATACAAGGATTCGGTCCTGCTGTTTGTGACAAAACAATTGTTGTATGCTCTCTAAAGAATTGTTGATACTTGCAACACTATGACCAATGACTTTTGGCAGCCCCGTACTACCGGATGTTGATTTGTACGACAATACTTCTACGGGTGAATATTGATGGGTGACTATCTCATCATTTTGTGGGTCCTCTGCACTCAGCAATGCTGCTAAGGGGATACAAGGCAATCCATGATTTCCTGCCGGTTTTATATCAGCCAGGAAATGCTCACTCGCCATGATGGCTGAAATATGCAGCTGCTTTGATTGATAATGCGAAAGGCTTGAAGATGGCTCCAGTGGTAACAGTTTTATCCCTAGGTGAATACAGGCCAGATCGGCGATGATCCATTCCAGATCATTTTTCCCTATAATGGCAACGACATCGGTGCATCCCAGATTTAGACCCTTAAGGTAGCAGGCAGCGCGTCGTACCAATTTTTCCAGTTCCGGGAACGTCATTTCAATGCGCTTCCTGTTGTGAAACGTCACTACTGTTCCTGTGCTAATTTGCATCTTGGCAATAACTTCGTTCACTAAACTCATTTTTTTCAGTTAGTTTTTTAAACGATTTCAAGATAGAGAGCGATGTAGGAACCGGCCCACCCTGACCCGAAGGAAATTAGTTTATCACCCTCCTTGCCGCCGCGTAATAAGGCCTGAAGGTTCACTAGAAAATCAATACAATCCAGATGTCCAAACGTATTGATATTTTCCATAAATACCTGATCATTGCTGAAACCCAAATTATTCAGACATTGTGTAACCAGCAGATGGTTGGCATTTTGAATAATAATGCCTTTCACGGTTCGGGGTAATATGTTAAACTTTTTGATCAAACCCGACATGCAGTATATATAATTCTTGCATAGCAAAAGAGCACTTGCTTTATTGACGTCCGCTTCATATAATAGCCCATTTGTGTAGGAGTTCTTTCCGTGGACCATGACCCCATTGGTAAGATCCCTATTAAGATATACCAAGGCTGCAGCATCCCCCTGAACCGCATAATTTCCTATAACTCTTTCTTCCAGCCTCGCCAGTTTATTGACCGCAACTATCAACACATTATTGACCTCTTGAGACTTCAGAAGACTTTCGCTGTAGCTAATGGCATATTCGACGTTAGAGCAATGGTTTCCTGATAGGTGCAACACATCTGCCTTTTTCAATCCATGCGTATGTTGAATATAATGGGCGAGATTAGGCATTCTTGTACCTTTGTTCAGCTCATCGCCTATAAGTACTAATAGCTCTATATCGCCAGGGTGTATCAGCTTCTTTTCAAAAAACCCGCTTAATAATGGTGCCAGCATTTCCGTTTCAGACAAGAGTGCTGCGTGGGCCACTTCGCCTAGCGACAGGATATCGCTAAAAAAGTTCACGCCATCATCAACAGTTTCAAAAGAAGGAGGCATTTTTCCCTGTTTGTTAGACTCAAAGAAAATGGATTCAACAGAGACTCTTTGTCGGGGAATAAAACAATCTATGTACTTGATCATTAGAAAAGGGCATTAAAGGAAAGCGTCGTATGAACTGAAAATAATTGGGGGTGAAGGGTCAAATTGGCACCAAATTCACTTTTTAGGCGCCAATTATAGGATCGCCCTTCTTAATTAGATGAAAGATGGCTTTCGGGTCTGGCTTTCCATACTCGTTCAATGGTAGTGACCTCACTTGTACAAACCTGTCTGGCAGCATATATACAGGCAGCTTCTTTGCAAGATGTGCTCTGAGCTCGGATGCAGGCAGAGGTCTTTGGCTTTCAACACATGCAACCAGCTCCTGCTCATCCCCATTCTGGTTGACCAGGACAACCGAAGCCTCGATACCCGCATAGCTGCGCAAGGCATTCTCGACCTCTCCTAATTCAACTTTATATCCCCGAAACTTTACTTGATGATCCTTCCTGCCGGAAAACACGATTGAGCCATCTGCGGTCCAATGCCCACGGTCACCCGTCCTGTATAGTTTCCGGTCACTGTTAAAAGGGCTTGTCATAAACTTTTGAGCCGTCAGTTCCGGTCTGTTGATATACCCTCGGGAAACGCCATCTCCACCAATGCATATTTCTCCCTCAACGCCAATAGGACACAATTGTGAATTACGCTCATTTATTATGTATACCTGCTCATTCACTAAAGGCCTCCCTAGCGATAAATCATTGCTATTTCCCAAGTCAAGGCTAGTGCTCCAAATGGTGGTTTCCGTGTGACCATAAACCTTAAAAATATGGAGGTGCTCCAGCGCTTTAAGTTTTGTATAACTACGGGTGCTCAATGTTTCCCCTTCAATAAACAGTACTTTAAGTCCTGAGAATATACTGAGTGCATCGGGCTCGCGAAGCAGCTTATCCAGTTGATGAGAGGTTGTGTGCAATGTGTCTATGCAGTGGGTTCTGATCGCTTCAAGAATGGTTACATGATAAATGCTGGGAATTAACACCAGTTTCATTCCCTTTACAAGCGGGCCCAGCAACTCCATCACCGATGCGTCAAATATATAATTGCTCGCCGCCCCAAAGACGTTGTCGCCATTCAATCCAAACCGCGTAACTAAATTTTCAAAGAAGGACGTCAAATTCCTGTGCTCAACTTGCACCCCTAAAAGCTCCCCCGAAGATCCCGATGTATACATCACGTAGGCAAGATTTTCTGGCATCGCCCTTCGCGCTGGGTTGTGCTTTGAATAGGTGTCATTACAGGCCAGGAACTTTTTTAGCTCATCTTCATCAAATATCAGCTTACAAGCGCTGTTGTCAACCATTTGAGCAATGCGTTGTCGAGGGTATCGTGGATCAATGGGCATAAACGCCCCTCCGCTCTTCAATACACCCAATATCACAGGGATCAGCCATTCATTACGCGGCAGCTTGAGTGCAACAATGTCATCGGGCCCTATTTCATATTTACTTATAAAAAAGTCTGCCAGCTGGTTACTTCGCTCATTTATTTCCGCGAAGCTCAGACACTTCTCATTAAAAACCACTGCAATTCTGTTCGCACCCCCTTCTGCCTGCGCCTCAAACAGATCGATCAGGGTCCTGTGATGTTGATATTCGTGGCTGGTATTGTTGAATTGAGCTAAAAGAAGGTTTTTTCCCTTTTCACTGAGCAAGACGGTTTGATCAAGTGTTTGGTCCGCCGCCCTGGGTAGCACCTCAAATAAGTGAACCAAATGACTTGTCAAACGTTCAATTGTATTGCGATAGTAGATGTCTGTATTGTACTCAATATTTAAGTGTAGCTCTTCTCCCACCTCCTTGAAAGTAAATGTTATGTCAAACTTACTCATTACGTTCTCGTCGTCGTCGTACTTACTGACCTTAAGCCCCAGCTGCTCCTGCTGCCGGAACATCTGCTCGTGGAACGTTGCATTCTGTAAAACCACCATCACATCAAAAAGGGCGCTCCGGCTAACGTCTCTTTTAAGTTGTAGTTCCTCAATCAATTGGTCAAATGGATAGGATTGATGCTCGTATGCTCCTAAGCACACGCGTCGTACCTGATCAAATATTTCTTTAAGGTTCTCTTTGCCGTGGAGTCTTACCCGCAAAGCTAAAGTATTCATATACAGGCCCACCTGGTTTCCAAGTTCGCTATGCTCCCTGCCAGCAATCGGAGTTCCGATGATGATATCCTGCTGGCCTGTATATTTATTCGTTAGGATGTAAACAACACTTAATAATCCCATGAACAAGGTCCCCCCTTCCCCTTTACAGAATTTCTTGATGTCCCTTGCTATTTCGGCTGGCAACACGGCCGTATGCGATGCGCCATTATACGTTTTCACTGTCGGCCTTGGCCTGTCGCCAGGAAGGTCTAAAACCGGCAATTCTCCGCTGAATTGCGCTAACCAGTATTCTTTCAGTGACTTCAACTTTTCTCCCTTCAATTGGCGACCTTGCCAGGCCGCATAATCCTTATATTGTGTTTTAAGTGGAGGCAAATCTGCCTTTGCTCCGAAAGTAAATTCTTTATAAAACTGCATTAACTCTCTGATAAGGATATCAATAGACCAACCATCACTAATAATATGATGAATGCAAAAAGCAAATACCCATTTAGAGTCACTGACCCGCCACAGATATGCCCGAAAAAGGGGCCCTTTCTCCAGGTCAAAGGGCGTGGCAAAAGCACTATTTACCTCTTCTTTAAGCGTAGATTGCCCCATTGCGGCAGGTGCGCATTCCCTATAGGCCAGTAATATCTCTAACTCCGCCGTTGAGAGTATTACCTGTGCTACTTCACCCCGTTCATCATCTCTAAAGACCGTCCGTAGAATTTCATGACGATCCACTAGCGCCTTGAGCGCCCGTTCAAGTGATGCAGGGTTAAAGCTGCCTTCAAAGACAAAAACTCTTGGAATATTATACGCAACATTTGCTTTCCCCATTTGGCTTATTGCCCACATCCTTGACTGGGCAGCCGACAAAGCATAACTTTTTGCCCACCCAACCGCAGGAATATTCTGCGCATCAGAATGCAAGTCACGCTCAAATAAAAATGCAGACAGCTTTTTCAATGTGGAATGCTCAAAAAGATCTATCAGCACAATAGCTTTTCCGTATGCTTTATTAATTTCAGCTATCAGCAGAAGTGCCTTAATTGAATTTCCCCCAATAGCAAAAAAATCGTCCTCCAGGCTGATGTCCCGGTCCGTCTTGAGTATCTTCTTCCATAGGTCTCTTAGCTTGCACTCGTTTGGAAATAATGCGGGTGTGGAAGCCAGCTGTGTCAAAGCGATTGCATGGTCGTCGGCACTTTCATTTGAAAGGTCGACGCTGTTGTCTTGTTTCCCGAAAAGGTAAGGCTCTAGAGCATAGTGTCCCAAGGGAGCAAAAGGATTTGAAACAATCTGCCCCAATAGGCTCGTCAATTGTTGAAGTAAGAAACGGACCGTTTCCTCGCGGTAAAGCTCTAGATCGTACTCTATTGCGAATTTTAACTTGCTTTCCCCACGAATAATAAAGAATGTGAGATCAAACTTGTTGTAGCGATTGCCATTATTTATTTGTTTAAAACTGAGCGGCTCCTCCGGGTTCCCGGCTGCTGCGTCGACCAAAGCTGTTTCAGGGAGATCATCCACTTCAACGACCATATGGTCGAACAAGGGGTTTTGATTTGCCCGATATTTATAGGGCAGTTCGTTTACTAAGTAAGAGAATGGGTAATGTTTATGCTCATACAGGTCAAGCAAGATCTCCTTCCAATTCAGTATATGTTCGTCAAAAGACTGGTCATCGTTTGCAGGGTACTTGACCGGCATCATGTTAAGGAAGTAGCCGACCGAATCATTGTAGGTCTGGCCCAGATCTCTTAGCGATATAGGTGTACCAATAATGGGATTTTGGCCTGCATATCTTCTTAAAAGAATACCAATAGCGGAAAGGCAAAGCATGAATAAAGTGATTCCCTTTTCCTGCACGTATGAAAACAGCCGTTCACTTACCTCATTATCTAAAGCCAGCGTCTCCATTTTTCCTATGAAACTCCGGCGTTTTGGCCGCTCATAGTCCAGAGGAAATAAGAAGTCACTTTTTGTTTGGAACATTTTGGTCCAGAAATCACGGCTCCTGCGGCCGCTCTCCTCTGCGATCATTTTATTATACCACTCTGAGAAGTCGTCATACTGTAAAACGGAAGCCTCGGTGTTGTAAAGCCTGCCCGTTGAATAAAAACTCGCAAAGTCTCTTGCTAAGATCTGAAGCGACCACACATCCACCGTAATATGGTGGGTAATGAAGATGAGATAATGTTCTTTTGACGCCACCTTGATGACTTTCATTTTCAGCAATAAAGTATCACGGCTCAAATCAAACTCTTCATTTTTAAGTTGCGTTAAATAGCTCTGAATATCCTCCTGGGGCATGTCCAGTTCTTCAACACTGACCGGAACAAAGGGATTGATCTTCTGCCGGTATGAGCTCCCGCCTAACTCATAAGAGGTCCTGAATATGCGGTATTTTTCGGCAACTGCGTTAATGAAGGCTTTTACCTTTCTTATGTCCAGTGCACCGGTGACGCGGTATGTCAGCAGTACATTGTAGGCGAGGTTAGCTTCTTTACTGTACTTGCTGACATAGAGCATCTGTTCCTGTTGGGGACTGAGTCGGTGCATACGCTGTTGAGTCATAGAATTGAGGGCAGGCGCACCGAGCTCCTTTTGTTGTCCTGCTATAAGCTCAGCTATTTTATAAAGTGGATTACTTAGTATAAAGGGCACCGGGACATTTACTTTATATCGCTTATATACTTCCGAAATGATCCGAATGGCCTTCAAAGAACTTATCCCCAGTTCCATTAAGGTCTTTTCGGGGTGTACATTGGTAGCACCTGTTACGCTTACGATGATGCCAATACATTGATCCAGCATGGAACCAGCCCCATGAGCGACAAACTGCTTTAGCTGCTGTGACTGCCGCGCCCTGTGTAACTCCATTAATTTGCTGACATCGACCTTATTATTGACATTGAGGGGAAACTGAGGCAGATCATATATAAAATGCGGACACATGTAATCTGGCAGAACTCCCCTGATGTACCGAGCAATATGTCCCGGCTCAACCGGGCTACTGCATGTGTAGAATGCAATCAGGGAGGGGTTTTGCACATCTTTACTGTCAATTAACACCACGGCGTTGGCAATACCCTGGTGCCCCAGTAGTACGCCCTCTACCTCCGCCAACTCTACTCTATTGCCGGAGATCTTCACCTGCCTGTCCATTCTCGCTACAAATTTCAACAACCCACCTTCGATATAACCTAAGTCGCCCGTTTTATAAAATAGATATCGCCTATTGTTGAAGTCTATCTCTGTAAATTTCTCCTGGTTTAAAGCCGCATTATTGAAATATCCATTGGAGGGGTAATCAGTATAAATATAGATCTCGCCCTGTTCCCCGTCATCGCATGGTTTATTGCCCGAAAGAAGGAGTATTTTGGTCTCTGGCAGTGGTGTGCCCAGTGGTACAATCTGACTGTCTTCGACGTTGTGTGGAGGGGTAGTCGGTATTTCAAAAAATACCTTTGCCAGTGTCGTTTCCGATGGTCCGTACAAATTAACAAGCTTTGCACCAACCCCCGCCGCGTGATCATACCATGTTCTTACATCTTTCCAATACAAGGGCTCGCCTGCTAAAAACACATACTTTAGAGTCGCCAGCTTTTCCGAGTTCGCTTCAATGGTCAACAGCCTAAATATAGAAGGAACCACATGCAGTAGTTCAACCCCTTCAGTTCTGATCCAATCCAGCATGGCCGGAATATTCCCTAGCACTTCTGATCCGGGTATTATTAGAGTGCCTCCGGCGAGCAGGGGCGTAAATATATCGCGCAGACTGACATCAAAACCAATACTTGTGATCATGCCCGAGCGAATACCTGTGAGTTCAAAGTGTTGGACCTGCCACTGAATAAAATGGCACAAAGAATCGTTTCTGCCAGCAATAGCCTTTGGTTCGCCGGTTGATCCGGATGTATAAATCAGATATGCATTCCCTTTTTCATCTGGTTGCCCTTCCGAGATCGGAGGCTGCATCTTCCCAGGTGACGCCAACGCAGTCAACGCATTGTCTTGAAGTTGAAAAACCCCCAGGTTGCCCCCATCATATTTGACTACAAGAACTATTCCCGGGTAAGACATCTGCTGCAACAGAGGCAACGATGCTGGATCAGTAATAATGACGCTTGGATCGGCGTGAGCACATATGGCGCTTTTCCTCTTTTGGGGAAGCTTGTTATCGATCGGGAGAAATGCATTGCCTGACCTGTTTACCCCGAGCACGACTGATACGTACTCAATCCCTGAAGGCATCATCAGCCCAACGATGCTCTTTTGCCCTGCCTTATCCCTTAGGTGATGGGCAATAATTTGTGAGGCGTCCTTTAATTCACCAAATGTTATTGCATGGGCCGGCGTCTTTATAGCAATATGGTCCTTTATTTGGTCGGCCATATCATCAAACAACCTACAAATTACTTTTAGCATCTTTGACGAGCATTTTCTTAATTATGAGTGCAATTGCGTTACTTAAAAGCTACGATAGCGAAGAACCTGGCTTCCTGATAAACCACGGTCACATTAGTAAATCCTACATGTTCAAGGTGAAGTATCGTTTGGCTAATGTTTGCTTCCTGATCGTTTTCACTCGCTTTTACCAGACGGTCTTTCTTAATAATTTCTTCTATTTCCAATTCCTTGATCATGAGATCAAGTCCTAACTGCTCTGTCAGCCTTCGTTGAATGTCTTTGCACGCGAGATATTCCAAAAACAGATCCCTGTCTTCACTGCCGGTTTTAAACTGGTCAAAATAGATAAATCTGCCCCCATCATTTATGTTTTGATAGATCTTAGCATACAAGACTCTTTTTTCCGCCTCTGACAGGTGATGGATCGTTAGGGCTGAAAAAACGAACTCCGATCTGGGAATAGCTGTCCAGTCGACATCCTGGAGTAAACACTGGATATACTGCACAGGCGCCTCGGAGCCCAATTTCTGACGGGCCATGTCGATCATCTCCGCGGACCCATCGATTAATACCCCTCTGGCAATGGGAATACTGTCCAATATAACCGAGGAAAAGTAGCCCGTTCCGCATCCTAACTCGAGAAAGCAGTTTGGTTGACCTCCTTTATAGGATAAAATATCCTGCAACAAAGCAGCGTGTTGGGTCCGGTTACCCTTATCAAAAACTGACTCTTCGTCATATTGGACTGCCCTTTGGAGATCGTAATTTTTTACCTTATCAAGCATTTTTTTAAATTGTATTAACTGAACTACAGGTTTTGCGGCTTGGCATGGAACTTTACCAGCTCAACAAAGCGGTTCATAAAAGAAGTCATCTCCTCCATGGTGAAGATGTCGGTGTCATATTCTATGTGTATGATTAGAAGCGGGTGAGGAGTCAGACTAATCGTAATAGGGAACTTGGCAGTTTCGGACTTATTTGCAATCGTAGATATCTGGAATGGAATACTTTTCTCCAAAATATCATGACCTTTTTCCTGGTTCTGCAAAGTAAACATCGCATTAAACAGCTGTTTATCCAAATTGCTTTCTGTCTCGTTTAGATCCTCGACAAGACTGGGGAAAGGGTAAAGCAAATGATCATAGTTAGACAACGTTGTCTGCTTTACTTCATGAAGCATTCTTGCAAAGGAATCACCCTCTTTTACTCTGATGACGAGAGGAACCGTATTCAAATAAAGGCCAACCTGTTGTTCCAACTGCATATCCACCCGTGTGGAGAATGGAGACAGCAGTACGATATCTTGTTCGCCTGTCCATTCGGATAGAATAATAGCGATAATGGAGCTATAAAAGACGTATTCAGTTACTTTTCCTTCACGTATGAATGCGGATACGGCCTCCACTAGTTGTTCGTCCGCCTGAAATGCCAGGCTATTCCCCTTAAATGCCTTGGCAACATCGTCTACTTTTCTCTTTGTTTTTCGTTTGGAACAAAAAGGTAGTAATTGATTCAGCCAATATTGGCGATGTGCGGCCCCGGTTTCGTCCAGGTAATTATTCAAATAGCTTGCGTAATCTTTGAACTGTACAGGTAGCGTTGTCATTGGAGAGGCCGCTTTATTAGACAACATGCTGTAACACTTAAAAAAATCTCTTATTATGATTCTGATCGATGATCCATCGCAAATAATATGATGGATATTGATGAATAACAGACTGCTTTTTTCATTTAAAATGATATACCTGACTCTAAGTAACGGGCCGCTTTCCAGGTCAAAGACGTGCATGGCCTCTTGCTGAATTATCAAAGCTTCAAACCTTTCCCTCTCCGGGCCGGTCCTTTGTTCCTCCTCGTACGCTACAAATAGGGTGGCTCCCAGCTGTTCAACATCGATTATTTTTTGACAGACCCCTTCATCGGTCAGCACAAAGACGGTTCGCAGAGATTCGTGCCGGTGGATTACTTGTTCCAGAGCACGCCTTAAATTTACTTCGTCCAATACTCCTTCTATCCTGATTCCCTGAACGATATTATAAGCTGAAGAGGCAATACTGTTTAGCTGGCTGGTATACCATATGCCCAGCTGGGCTTTGGTTATCTTGTAGTACGGCTGTAAGGGCACGGTGTGAATAACACCCAATGTCAGCGTTTTTTTCCCCTTGTCAATTAATACGGCAATCTCTCTTAATGTGGAAGTAATAAAAACCTCACGCATTTTCAATTCAACCACCATGTCGCTTTTTATTTTATTGACCAGTGATAAAACCTTTAAGGAATTGCCGCCTAAATCAAAAAAATCCTCTTCGATCTGAAGATCCGGCCTTCCTAAGATCTCTTGGCAGATCTCAATCAACTTGCCTTCTGTCCTTGTAAGCACTTGTTGCGCTGCTTGCTTGGGGCGAACGTCCACCTGTTGCGGGTCCGGCAGGCTTTTGCGGTCCACTTTTCCGGTTGGAGTTAAGGGCATCTGGTTTAATAAAACATAATGAGCAGGAACCATGTAGGAGGGCAGGTTCATCTTCAGAAATGTCTTGACCTCACCTTTTTGGACGCCGGGGTCAGCCACTATATAGGCAATCAACTGTCCCTGACCTTCTATCTGCCGATAGAGTACAACGGCTTCTTTGACGCGCTGCAACTTAAGAATCGTTTGTTCAATTTCTGCAATTTCGATGCGTTGTCCGTTGATTTTGATTTGAAAATCCTCGCGACCCACAAATTCAATCTCACCGCTGGGAAGCAATCGTCCAATGTCCCCTGATCGGTATACTCTTCCCCTACCTTTTACGGGGTCCACAGTAAATACGCGATCGGTAAGCTCAGGTTTATTCAGGTAACCAAGTGATAGAAACTCACTTTTATACACGAGTTCTCCTGTTTCGTAAATACCCACAGGTTTATCGCTTTTATCGAGCAGGTATACGTTTGTATCGCTTACAGGGAATCCGATGGAAATGTTCCTGGAATGGACAGCGGAGGTATGATCCAGGAACTTTTGAAGGGTAACAGTAGATTCGGTAGGACCGTATCCATTAATAAAAATAGCGCCTGGCTTAAAATGTATCTTGAAATGATCAAAATCCCTCTTAAATACAGCTTCTCCACCGAGGACTACCAAGCGGATGGTGTTGAACATTTCTGTATCCAATGCTGCGATAAGATGTCTATATACAGTTGGAACGGTATGAAAAATAGTGATCTCATTCAGTTGCAACCATTGATGCAGAGCGGCCAGGCCATCTTTTTTGAGGTCGTATACATATAATGCAGCCCCATTCAATAAAGCGCCGAAAATGTCCATTACCGAAGCATCGAAACTGTAGGTTGGCAGCAGGCTCACCTTGTCAGTGTGACCGATATGAAGGTTATTTGTGTAAGTGCGGATAAAATGCAGGACATTCCTGTGCGTCTGAATTACCCCTTTGGGCATTCCTGTAGAGCCAGAAGTATAAAGAACATATGATTTGTTGTTTGGTTGTATGGTTGCATTTATATTGTCTTTTCGGGGCATTATCCCTTCGGCGGTGTTAATGATTGTGATGCCTTCCATACTTTCGGCAAGATCAGTGGCCAGTTCAATGGTCTCCCTGCTGGCAATGATCACTTTGCATTGCGAGTCTTCCAACATATCCTTTAACCTGCCTATAGGATAGTACAGATCCAGGGGCACATAGATATTTCCTGACTTCAATACGCCCGTAATACCAATCACTGCTTCCTTGCCATGTTCTAATAAAAGGGCGACTGGAGCGGGAGCGCCGACCAGTGACATGATGGCTGCTGCCAGCCCGTTCGCAAGTGCATTCAGCTCAGCATATGTTATGGTTTCTCCATTGGTGCTAATGGCAATTTCGGCGGTATATTTTTCTACCTGTTCCTCAAACCTTGTGACAAGGGATTGCTGGATTGCCTCCTTTGGAAAATAGGTGAAAGGATTCGACGGTACCGGCCCGGCAGCCGCCGGCAGCAGACGGTCAAACACAGGGATTTCATCTATGGGTACCGCCGGGTTTTGAATGGACGCTCTGATGATGGAAATAAACCCGTTGATCCAATATTCAATTGTCTGAGATTGAAAAAGATCCCGGTTATAGATACAGTTTACCAGTAGAGCATCCTTTTGTTGTTCAAAGTAGCATTCAAGGTCAAACTTAGCCTTGAAAGTGGTCACCCCTGCCTGGCTCGTAACTCCATTGGCATTAGCGGAATTAGGTGAGCTAAAATTCAACATATTCAGGAATACGCGACTGATCGGGAAGTGATTCAGATCTTTAGGAATCTGAAGAACTTCCAACAAGCGCTCGAACGGATAGGATTGGTTCTCAAGTCCGTCCATTAAGTTATCATTCACCTTTTTTACGAACTCGCTAAATGACATCGCTTCAGTGAACCTGTCCCGCAACATGATTGTATTTACAAAAAAGCCGATAAGATCCTTTACTGCCTCATGGCTTCGATTAGCGACAGGAATTCCAATGATGATATCCCGTTGCCCGGTTAAGCGATGCAGTAAGACCTTAAAACACCCAATGAAAAGACCGAAGGTGCTTATTTTTTTATGTACCACGAATTGGTCTATCTCACTTTTCAGCTCTTCATCAAGATAGATTTTATAAAAACCAGCATTATTTCGACTTACGCCGTCCAGCGGCTCATTGTCTTGAGGCAAGTGCAGAATTGGCAAGTCACCCTCTAATTGCGACACCCAGTAACGCTGCTCTTTATTTAACAGCCCCTGCGCCAACAGGTCATTCTGCCAAGCAGCATAATCTTTATATTGGATAGTTAAAGCAGGCAATTCAACACGGGCTCCGGTAAGCATTGATTGGTAGAAAAGAAAAATATCCTTTACGAAGATGTCCATCGACCACCCGTCACTGATAATATGGTGCATCACATATAGCAGTCTGTACCCGTTCTGTTCTTTTATCAGTGAAAACTTAAATAATGGCCATTGGTCCAAGCTAAAGACATGTTGTGAGAGTACCGCCTCCCTTTCACCAGGGGCGGTAGTTTCTGCTTCATGGCTTATATCTATGCGGGCTTTTTCGATGTCTAAGGAATCGTAGGGTATAATTTGCTGGACGGGCGAACCCTCCTTTTCTATAAAAATTGTTCGCAACATCTCGTGACGACGAAGTAATTGCTGTAGCGCCTTAATAAAAAGATCAGGTTCTATATCGCCTTCCAATAGATGAGCGCCGTAAATATTGTAGGCAGTCGACCGCTTATCCATTTGATACAGCAACCAAAGTCTCTGTTGAGACGGAGATAATGGATAGTAGGACCGAGATTCAGCAAGAGGAATCTCTTTATATTCCAATCTCCTTGATCGCTCAATCAGTGCCGCCTGGTCTTCAAAGACGTTGTTTATGAAAAAATCTTTAATTTCAAGCTTAACCTGAAAGGTCTTATATATTGTCGCAATGATGCTGATGGCTTTCAAGCTGTTACCCCCGAGTTCAAAGAAGTCATCCAGTAGCCCAACTTCGCTTTTACCTAACAGCTCTTGCCAGATTTCCGCCAGTCTTATTTCAGTTTCATTTCTGGGGGCTAAAAACTCTTTTGCGGTGCCTTGGCTAAATAAATCCGGTAAGGACTTAGTATCAACCTTTCCGTTTAAGGTGAGAGGGATAGATTTTACCAATACGATATGCGTCGGCATCATATAGTAGGGAAGGTACTTGGCCAGGCCTCTGCGCAGCTTGCTCTCATCGTAAGATTTTTCAGGAACGACATAGGCAACGAGCGTGTCCTCATCCCGGAATTTCTTTACTAACACTACAGCCTGTTTGACATAGTCCTGATGCTGCATTAAGGTGTTTTCGACCTCTCCCGGCTCAATACGGTTTCCTTTGATCTTCACCTGTCCATCCTTTCTCCCCACAAAAGCTATTTCACCATCGGGCAACCATATGGCCAGATCACCAGTCCTGTAAAATCTTGATGCAGTTCCGCTGCTAAATGGGTCGTGTATAAATTTTTAAGCAGTAAGGGATGGACGTTTTAGGTAGGCTGCTGCAACTGGGCACCCGCCGATATGCAGTTCGCCTGTCACGCCGCGAGGGACTCTGTTACACTGGTCATCCAATATATACAACCTCGTGTTAGCTGCCGGCTCACCAATGGGTACAATATGGTCATATGAAGAAGGAGATAAGGTGCTCCAATGTGTTACCTCAATGGTGGCTTCAGTGGGGCCATAGAGGTTATGAAGAACAGCCTGTTTGCACTTTCCCTTGAATAGCGTGACATGAGCAGGCTTTAACGCTTCGCCACTGCATAGTACATGCCGTAGACTACGGCATTGACCTTCATCCATCTGCCTTAGAAACTCCCCCAGCATAAAAGGCACAAAATGCACGATGGTGACACCCTGCTTTTCTATGATTTCAATCAGATAGTTTAGATCTTTTTGGCCGTCCGTCTTAGCAAATACCGAACGGGCCCCTGCTACCAATGGACCCAATAGCTCCCATACCGAAACATCAAAGCCAAAACTTGTTTTTTGCAGTACAGTGTCACGAGCGGTAAGAGCCAGTATGTCCTGTTTCCACAGCAGATGATTCAAAAGGCTGCCATGCTCGACCATCACTCCTTTTGGCTTTCCGGTAGAACCCGAAGTATAAATGGCATAAGCCAGGGAATTCCTCTGCACTCTGTTTTTCCATGGGAAGGTGCATGGGTACTTTTTCTGCTCATTTATAAAAGTCGCTATTAACGACTCATCAATCAGGACTTTACAATCGGTATCATCCAATATGAATTGAATCCTTTCCTGCGGCGTTTCCCTCTCGATCGGTACATATGCTGCGCCGGCCTTCATTACTCCCAAAATAACCACCGTCATCCACTCACTTCGGTCTAAAAGAATAGCAATCAGACTATCGTTGTCCACCTGGTAATGCTTATGCAGGTGATGAGCAAATTGGTTGGACACACAATCGAGCTGTTCATATTGCAGTTGTTTTTGTTCAAAAACAACTGCAATATGATTCGGATGGCGAATGACCTGCTCTTCAAACAGCTCTAAAAATGAGTTATTGTAGGGGTAGTCAACTTTAGTATCATTAAATCCGTCAAGTATGTACTTTTCATTTTCAGAAATATAATCGATCGTGCACACAGGATGTGCTGGATATTGTATGGCCTTTAATAATAAGGACTTAAAATCGGTTATGAGCCTATTGATCTCCGTGGCATCCAATAAATCAGTGTTGTATTCGACATCCAGATCGAGGCCTTGGTCGCTTTCTACAAAATTGAAAGTCATGTCAAACTGGCTTGCCACTCTTACCGACCACCCCCAGGGTGAAACCACGATACCATCCAGCCCGGTGCCCTTCCTGATATCTGTTCTTGCCTGACTCTGTAAAACAACCATGATGTCAAAGAGTGGAGAACGGCTCGGGTCCGTTCGTTGATCGAGGTGTTCAATTATTTTCTCAAAGGGGAGCTGTTGATGCGCATAGGCTTTTATTAGTGCTTCTTTCTCCGTTGCCAATGCCTCATCGAACCCCAGATGGGCCTGAACCTTTGATCTGATGGCCAGAGTGTTTATATAAGGACCGATCTGTTGCTCAACATCGGCATGATCCCTATTAGCCACTGGCGTTCCTATGATTATATCTTCCTGCCCGGTATAACGGTAAAGCAACACTTTAAGCCCTGCCATTAGGGTCATGAACAAGGTAGCCTTATTGCGAACTGAATACAGCTTGATGGAAGCCAACATTTCCTCGGAAATATTGTATGTTAAGACGGCACCATGGAAGGTTTTGATAGCAGGCCGGCTCCTGTATGGAAATAAGCTAAGGATTGGAATAGGTCCATCAAAGACTTTTGCCCAGTACTCTTGCTGCTTTTTCCACTCAAGGGTTTGAGCCTGCTGTTCCAGCCACACTGCATAATCGCTGAACTGTATGGGAAGTACATCGCAATCAGGTTCATGGCCGTTGGCTAAAGCCGCATAATTGCTCATCACCTCTGATGTCAGCACCTCCATCGACCAGCCATCACCAATCAGATGGTGAAAGGAAATATAAAAAAGATGCTCACTTGGCGCGAGCTTGAATAGGTGGGCTTTAATCAGGGGAAAGCGATCAATTGTGAAAGGTCTTGCTTCTATGCTTCCAATCAATTCGCTGACCTGGTGGTTCGGATCTTGGACGGTACTGAGATCATACTGAACAATGCGGAAGTCTGTCTGCTCAACAGAGACAACCATCTGTCTCACCATGCCTTCTATAGTAACAAAAACGGTTCGTAAGATTTCATGCTTTTCTATGGCGTACCGAAAAGCCTTTTCCAAAGCAGCAACATGGAGTCTGCCTTGCAGCACTAGCGTAGCTGACATGTTATAGGCCAGGCTACCCCCTTCTAACTGGCTCAATACCCATATCCTTTTTTGAGTAGAACTCAGAGGATAATATTTTTGTTGGGGGGCCTTTTCGATCGGACGGTAGGCTTCTTGCCTTATACAATGATTTTTAAGCGTTTCGATGGTCGGGTTTAAGAATACGTCTTTTATGTTGATATTGTAACCCAATGCCTTTCTTATTTTATTTACCAGCTGTGTAACACGCAAACTGTGCCCGCCTAACTGGAAAAAGTCATCACAGACGCCGACCCTTTCAATTCCTAGCACTTCCTGGAAGATGGTCGCTAAAGCGACTTCTAAATCGTCCTTGGGGGCAACATTGGACGAGCGGCGGCCGTCCAGGGGCTGCACAGCAGGTAATGCATTTTTGTCAACCTTTCCATGATTAGTCAAAGGGAATTGCTCCAGAGTAACAAAATAAGCGGGCAGCATATATTGAGGCAGGTAATCGGCTAAGCGGTGCTCCAGCGAGGCGATACTGAACCTTTCCGTCGGTATGATATAAGCTACGATTGTTGCTTCACTATTGATGGTTTGCACGTCTACAAGGCCTTGCACGATCAAATCACTTTGCTTCTGCAGTACGCCTTCAATCTCGCCCAATTCAACCCTGTGGCCTCTAATTTTTATTTGGCCGTCATTCCTGCCTAAAAATTCGATGTTCCCCTCTGGAAGCCAACGCCCTTTGTCTCCCGTATAGTACAACCTTTGTCCCGGACAAAAAGGATGACTCACGAAGCGTTCCTTTGTAAGTTCCGGTTTGTTCAGATAGCCTCTGGCTAAGCCCACCCCTGCAACATAGATGTTGCCTTCTAAACCGAGGGGCACTGGATTCATATTTTCGTCCAAAATATGAACTGTAAGGTTCGCAATCGGTCTTCCTATTGGTATGGATCTCCTGTTCCTGTCGGCAGAAGTGACTTGATAGATAGATACACACACAGCGCACTCCGTGGGGCCATAGGCATTGAAATAGGTGACGAGTTGCGAACAGGCTACAGCCTTATCTACGTGGGCTGCTTCCCCTGCTGTAATGATACATCTAAGAAATGCATATTCATTTTCATCCAAAAGCGCCAAATAAGCAGGGGGAAAAGTGACCACCGTGACCTTTTCGCTCTTCATCTCCTTGATCAGCTTGTCCGTGTCTTTCAGTGCTTCCTCCTCCGGGACGACCAGGCATGCTCCGCAATACAAAGCCATAAATATTTCCGATACAGACGCATCGAAGGACAGAGAAGCAAACAGCAAAACCCGATCCGTAGCAGTAACGCCAAAGATGCGGATCTGATCCAGCGACATGTTGATATTACTGCGATGCTCGATCATGACTCCCTTAGGCAGGCCGGTGGAACCGGAGGTATATATCACATATGCAAGGTCGCTTGAAGAGATCGCTACGCGGGGGTCTGCATCTGACAGTTCACAGAGGTCAAGTTCATCTATATTTATTCGTTGTAGCCCCTGCACAAAAGGCAGTTGTACCTGGGTCCTAGTAAGAACAATATTGACTCCGCTGTCCTTTAAAATATAATCAACCCGCTTTTGAGGGTAGTCTATAGCAATAGGTAAATAGGCTGCCCCGGATTTGAGTATCCCCAAAATAGCGATAATAGCACTATCGGATTTTGGCAACATCAGTGCTATAATCTGATTGCTAGAAACGTGATGCTCTTTCAACAGGTGCCATGCCAGTCTGTTGGCGTTCCTATTGAGCGCTTCGTAGCTGTATTGTTGATCTGCGAAGCGCAGCGCGGCCTGGCCTGGCGTACGCCTTACTTGATCTTCAAACAAATCGACCATCGTCTTTCCGTCGGGAAAAGGTATTCGCAAGCCGTCGAAATCTGAAAACAATTTTATCTTCTCCTTCTCGCTTAACAGTTCAAGCAGACGACAGGGAATCCTGAGGTTCCTTTCTAAATCCACCATCAGCCTTTCGAAATGTCCAAGAAACTGATTCGCCACAAACGGATCTATGATGGCCATATCGCTTGTTAAAGCCAAGAGAAAGCCATCATCCTGCCGTTCAATATAAAGCCGGAACCTAACAGTAGAGAATAAGGATAAAATAGTTCTTGTCTGATTATAGGAAATACCATAATTCAAACAATGAGTGAAATTGGTTCCTAAGCCGTTCAACACCTCCTGAAGACCGTGGTGGTCAAAGTCTTTATAAGCTAAGGAAATTTGCAATTCTTCCTTTACCATTTTGATGACACTTAGAACATCTATCTCATAAGGATCACCGATGTTGCAAAACAAGTGGTGTGATGTTCCGGCAGTATAGGCAGAACTTTCTTCCATTTTAGAACAAACTATGCAACCATTGTATTGCTTGAAGTACTTGGACAGCAGGATATGAAACAAAGCTTGGCAAACTGCTAACTCGGACAATGCACTGCCAGCAGTTATCTGCAAAAAATAATCAACATTGCTTTCATGTATAAATCTCGTGAATTCGAATTGTTCACCACTTTTGTTCAGTGTGGAAGATGTCGGAACGGAGGTAATCTTTTTTACCCAGTAGTCTTGTATTACCTTTTTTTCAAGCAAGGCTGGCATATATCGATTGAGTTTTAGAAATTATTGATTTATTCGATATCAAACAAAAATAATGTCTATTGAAAGCAAGAGCTCGGGCATTGTGAGCCCTGCGAGCTGCAGTGATGTTCCGTTACAAGTCCGCAAGGATTTTTTCATCTTTTGGGACAAGCAGGGGCAATGCAAATTATTTAAAGAGTAAAGGAGAACACAAAATTGTTGCCCTCCACCTACCACTTTTGTAGGTAGGTGAACAGCAGATATCCATCTGATACCGCAATTAAGAAATCTTATTCAAGAATCGCTTAAAAGGCATTCTATCCCGACAAAGCATGTTAATACACTTTACAGCCAAAAGTAACGCATAGAAGGGATCCTTGGCATAGCTAAAGCTTTTCCAAAGTAAAATAAATGAAAGTGAAATCTAGCCCCATCCAGCTAACTACAGTATTTGCACAAGTTAAGTCCAGTTCACCTTTAAGTTGAAGACCATAACGCTTAGCGACGTCGACCATATTCAATACCTCGTCTCTTTTGAAGATTTTTACTGGGGCGTTATACGCCGATCTGCCTGCTGTTTGCACAGCTTCATGCCAGTAGTCGGTAGACGTGATTAAAAGCCCTCCTTTCTTCAGAATGCGGCCCATTTCCTTGAAATACTTTTCGATATCGACACCATGTTCTATGACACTTAGGCAGACGATATAATCAAAGGTATTATCTGAAAATCTTGTAGTTGTAATGTCCCCATGTTCAAAACTTATATTGCCAGCGTGCTCCAACTCAGACAAGCATAAATTGATGCAGTGCAATCTTCTGAACCCGAATGCATCCAATAGAGGCAGGATAGAAGAATAAGACTCTCCTCCAGCATCCAAGACCACTTTATCTTCGAGTTCACTGCCAGTATGTGATAATATGACTTGTAAAGCTGCAAAAGAGTCCCAATTTTTAGGCGGGTCAATGTGTATTGGAAGATTTTGAAGATTTAAATTAGATAAGGATCTTAGATACTCTTCCTTCGATTTTAGAACGGCGTCATAACTAAAAGATTCTGTGGGCCAATTTGATTTTTTTATCTTCCTGTTATATGGAGGGCGAAATCGAAAGTAATGCAATTCATCAAATATCTGAAATCCCAAAGCTTCATAATGCTCTTTGAATTGTGACAGCACGTGTATTATAACACTTTCTTGGCCCACTTCAAGGCATCGTTTACTGACGAATTGCATCATCGAAGTAGCAATGCCGATCTTTCTGAACTTGGGTAAAACATATATCCAATCTATTATTGTATCGGACCTATAATTTTCCGTCAGGACAATTCCAACCAACTTCTCATTGCAGACAGCAATTAGACAACTTTTGGCGGGTTTCCTTTTCTCCAAGTAAGACGTCAATGATTCAAGTCCGGCTGCGCCTACATCCAACTTGAGTCGTTCTGTTATCTCTTCAGCAGTGCAAGTGACATATTCAATATTGGCAGCATCCTGCGCTAAAACTTTCCTGTTTGGCGGTCGAAGTTCCATTAAACAGTCCTTTTGGACTAAAAATGCCTTTTTTTTCCAAAAGACATTCCCAATCTTTAGAGATCTTTTTAAAAGAACGGTAAAAAACTTTTGGCTTACACCTTCCTGCACTTCAAAGAAATTGTCAATAGCTTGAAGACCTTTCTCCGTTTTTAAATAAAAATATGTCCTTCCAAAATTATCGGTCCCTTTTAGGCAATCTTCCATCCCTATTGACTCCAAAACAATATCTCTTCCTAATAGTAAAGCCCGCTTAGTTACACAGTCTATCAAAATATCATCCATACAATTAGCATTCATAAACAAGAGATTTTCTTTGAAGTTTACAATTCTCTGATGAAGGAGCAAATGCTTTCCGCGAGGCCTTTGTCCATGAACAATAAGCAAAAGTGAAAAGGGACTACATAGATGAATCAAGTAATTGAGAATTAATCCTCGGGGGTGGCAGCAGGATTATTAATTTAACCTGGACTTTATTTCCTCTGATGTTCTGTCTTTATAATTCTTCTTACCTATTTTGCTATTGCCCAGATTACAAATATAGGTAAGCTTAACCTGTCTGGTCTCGTACTTAAAATATGAATGTATATTCAAAAGATCTTCTGGAATTCTTACATATTCATCGTCAATACTGGAGTTAAAGAGATCAGATATGGAGATACGTATGACATTATTGTTTTTCCCAAGTTTTTTTTGAACGGCAATATTTAAAACTCCATATGGGCTCATGGAATTTATGCCCAACAACTTTTTAGACTGATAGAACCCCGAGAGTTCACCAGTGACAGTTTTAGTAATTGGAAACGTTTCTGTCCCATTGACTCTCACATAACTTTGCCAAAGGCGTACATTATTTTTAAACTGTTCAGTCTGAAGTTTCTGGTTTACGCCCATTACAGTCAATTGCGATTGCCACCAGTTTGTCACCCTTATGGGTAGCGTAGCCGAGAAGACATATGTATTTAAATATTTTAAATTGAGAGAGGTAAATAATTGCTCGTTAGTACCGGGCAAAACAAGTGGCTCATAAGTAGAAATGGCGTCTTTCACATGACTGAACTGAAATGAAAATAAAAATTGCTTATAACGATAATCGAGCTTATAGTTGTCGTTGATTGATGCTTTTATGGAATCATTTCCAAAGAAATAAGTAGTTGGATCTAAAAAAACAAATAATGGTGCCAAATCCCTATAAGAAGGTCGGCCAATCCTGCGCCCGTAAGAAAGTTGGATGACATTATCTTTAGTAATGTCTTTTGATAAGAAAATACTTGGAAATAAATTGCCGTATTTTCTTATGATCAAATTATTTTGGCGCCTATCCTTTAGATTCATATACGTATACTCATACCTCAATCCCAAGTTAAGACTGGTTGTGTTATTTACCTTCCACGTTGCCGAACTATAGGTGGCCGCAATATTTTCCTTTAGTTGGATCAGATTGGAAAGTGAACTGTCTTTAAGCCATTGATTGCTGGAAAGCGAGTCAACTAAAACGTTGTTCATCAAATTGGAAAATGAGACCTTCGCACCGTACTCCCATTTTATTCTACCCAAATTCATTTGAAAATCCAAATTACTGGCAAGTACACCTATAGGTGTGGATTTATTTGCTCTTATTAGACGTTTTTTTATCAATCGGTTTTGATCATCCTGGTAATTATTTTGATAAGAGGTTGGGTTATCATTTCTGAAATAAAGATAATCTACATTAAAATTGACTGATTGACTGTCAGCGAATTTATGATTTATATAAAAACTTTCAGTAATATTACGCCAATGATTAACTTCTGAACTATTTATTGCTATAAAGCTGCTTTGTATAGAATCTCCTTTTATAATTGCAATGTTATTTGCAGTCATGTGCCATTTATTGCTATATCCTGAAGTGGTGATCCCGATTTTTGTACGAGGATTTATTGAAAAGTCAAAGCCGAATCGAGCATTCGCATTAACATATTTAGGATACCGTTTTGTAACCGTCTCAGTTGTTATATGTTTCGAACTGAAAATCACATCTCTGTAATTTGTGTAATATTCAGTTGTGTGATTGTAATAATAAGAAAAATCGCTAAACCAATTGATCCTTTTGCCTCGATGATTAAACAAGCCAGTTACATTTGACTTTTCATGTTTCCCCCATCCTATCATAGAAGTTAATGTACCATTTGTACCTACTTTTGTTCTCTTCTTAAGAAGAATGTTTATAATCCCACCATTTCCACCAGCGTCAAATTTTGAAGGAGGATTAACGTATACTTCTATCTTGTCCACATTTGACGCGCTCATTCCGGCCAACATTTGAAGTATAACCATCATGGGTTGCTGATAGGCTTTCCCATCTATTAAGATTAAAACATCTGTCTTTCCATTTAGGGAAATAGTGAATTGTTGCCTGTTTACATCTACTCCTGGGGTTCTTTCCAATACTTCCAGAAGAGATGATCCAGATGAAATTATACTACTTTGCACATTCATTACGAGCTTATCCAGATGCTGCTCATATAAAGGCTTAGATTTCACAACAACTATATTATTAAGAGAAGAATCGGCTCTTTCTAAATGAACAATCCCCAAGTTGCACTGTTTGTCAGTGGCGGACAATAATATTGAAAAGGAATTCTTTTTGTATCCTGAGCACGTTATGGATATCCAATAATTATTTATTGGCAAATTTTTCAATGTAAATACGCCTGCCTTATTAGCCACAACTGAGGCAACTGTGGAGGAATCGGCCATTGTGTTTAATATCACGCTTGCATATGACAGTGGCCTTTTGTCTTGTGACTGAACAATTCCTGTTATCTTGACCTGGCCAAAGCCACTTAACGTAGAGCTAAACAGTAATATCAGAAATAGAACCATCTTTACCATAGGATTCGCTTTACTAACTAGTCTTTAATAATTTGTAATGTCCAATTTTCTATTTAGCTCTTTGTCCAAATTTTAGCCCTTTAAAAGCATTGAAATAATCAAATTCTTCTTGAATTTCACGCTTTAGCAATATTTCTGAAGCTTCTTCGGGAGAGTAGTTTCCCTTCAATATTTCTGAGATCCAAACTGCGCTCTGAGATGATAATTTTTGACAGGAAAGAAGCATATTATCGAAATGTTGCCTCTGCCAGGTATTGCTTCCATGAATAACATAAATATAAAGATAGGGCATCATGATAGGCACAAGGCAATTTCGTTCCAATAGTTTAAAAAGAAAAAAAGTATCCTCACCTTTTGTTAAATGATCGTAGTAATGTTCTTTATCTACTATTTCCTTTTTACACAAAATACTTCCTTCCCAAGCCCTTGTATAGGATAGATAAGCCTCTCTTTTTAACTCATCAAAAATGATCCAATTAACTAATACAGATCCAGATTTATAATAGTCATTAAGAAACTTGAACTGCAACTCAAGTCTTTTTGAATGATACCAATCATCATCGTCCCATTGACAAAAAAAATCACCTTTTGCCGCCGCAATAGACAGGTTTCTAAGTTCCCCTAAAGTTCGTTTTGGATGCACATCCACAACGATAAGACTGATCATATCATCTTTTATACATGAAACCAGTTCTACAGTTTCTAGGTCATCGCTTTCACATACTATCAACAACTCCTTATTCCCATATGTTTGCCCCAAAAAGCATCGAATTGCGCGTGTTAACAAATGCGGCTTATGCCTAGTTACACACAGGCAGGAAATTAAAGGATCTGTCATAATAAGGGCTTAAAAACATTGGTAAAAGATCACTGTTCATTGAAAGCATTGGGATTGAGATGAAGACTTGGAAAAATATCCTCTACTTAGAAATAACATGCGCCAGGTTATGCAGCTCTCTCTAACTTGTTAGCAACATCAAACTATTGGATATATGCTCTCTCGGCTTTAAATTCCTCTGCCCTGCCAGAGTCAAACTTGACAATGCGATCGGCAAAGGAAAGGTAGGCATCGTCATGAGTAATTGCAACGATCGTTTTACCTTTTGCTTTTAAATATTGAATCAATTCTTTGTAAAAAGTTCTCCGGAAAGTAGGATCTTGTTCAGAGGCCCATTCGTCCAAGGCTATTATAGGTCTTTCCTCTAATATGGATAAAATTAGCGCTAATCTCTTTTGCTGACCTCTAGAATACTTCTTGGTATGAGGCTCCCCTTGACTATTCACGATGCCTTTCAGTTGCATTAATTCCAAAAGCGTACTAAATTTTGGGTTATTATTGAAACTATAACATTCATAATTTTCTGAGAACAAATGGAAGTCACTAAAAACACTAGAAGTTAGATTTCTGAATGCTCCATAACTGTCGACGGCAATTGGAGTTCCATTCAAAAGAATACGACCAGATGAAGGCTTATAGAGTCCGGTAAGCAAAAGCAAAAAGGTACTTTTGCCGCTTCCATTTCCTCCCGTGATGAAAAGAACCTCACCTTTATTTATGGTCAAATTAAGCGGCCCTAAAAAGAAATTTGGCACATTGGAACTGTTTGCATAAACAAATTGAACATCTTCAAAAACTATTTGCTGGAAACTATCCGATTTTTCTCTTGCTACTGATTCTGGTTCCTCCTCCTTGAACTTCTGAGTAAGTTCTTGTTCAAATGCCTTTAGTCTGTCCCATGCAACTATAACCCCCAAATAATAGGACTCCAGTGACATTATCAGGTTTATCGGTGCCATTAGAAAGATCAAAACAAAAAGAAAGGCAATCAACTGGGAAGAAGTAACCGAAGAAAAATAAGGAAATAAGAACACTAGGAAACCAATTATTATATACCAGCTATACCTGCCTATTAAGACGTTATCCAAAAAACCGATAGAAGTTTTGTTTTCCAATAAAAGTGCTTCATCTCTGTTCTTCTGCAGAAAATGAATGGAAAAGTTATGGCTTCTTAGCGCGTTTGTTTTTAGTTGTTTGAACCCGTGGATCAAATCATTGATGAACCTGAAATATTGATCATTTAACTTACGCAGTTGCCTCCTTTGTCTTTTTAGGCTTTTACTCCTTTTGAGATAAAGAAGTATGAACGCGACAATCATGATCAATAATATAAGTGCTCCCTGCCAATAAATCACAAAAAGGTAAGTAAGACAAATAAAAATGCTAATTAAAGCATTAAGAGTATTGGTGAAAACAGATGGAAGTAAACTGAACGCCCGAGCATCTTCAATTGCAGTAAAAATTTTTTCAGAACCTAGCTTTTCGAATAGTTGCAAGGGGGATTTTTTTACGGTTTTCAATACGTTAGATTCGAACTGAAAGAGCTGCTCATTTGCCATCCTAATTATAAATTGCTGAAAAAATTTATTCATTCCGAATGATGCGACCAAAATCAAAATGAATAATATAAAATAAAGTGTTGGAAATAAGAACTCCTTTTTTTGGATAATACGATTTAAGTAGTATATCAGCCCCGTGTTTAGCAAACAGTTGGTAATCCCGAATACAATTACCAAAAAGTATAATTTTATTGATTTATTAAAAAATATTTGTTGTCCCATCTTTTGGTTTTTACTTACCGCGTTCAAACTTCTATACCGTAGACTCATATGGGCAAGGGGTAACTTGGCTTACAGTATTACAGTTTGTAAACAAATTTATTAATCGAGACCTGTAAGAAGAGCCAAGCATGCACTTGTTAAGGAACTCCACCACAGGTAATTTTAACTAAAACTTTCCCTTTGGGCTAATATATACGACGCTATATCTACAACCAGATTACGCCCGAGCATTTCAACTCGGACCAACGCCCGTTTTTTACCCTTATATTGGACTAACTCGCCATAGAATCCAGTTAGGGGTCCCTCTAAGATTACTAATTTCTCTCCGCGGTCAAATTTTATATCACTAACTTCTGTTTTTTCCCCTGACTCAATAGCAATCATAAGATTCTTGACGATACTTTCATCTACTTTTGCTAATTCCTTGCCCACTCGTACAAACTTTACAAACCCATTTATGTTGTAGCACTGATGAAAATCTTTCAAATTACAAAGTCTTACGAAAACATAAGAAGCAAATAGGGGAACTTCAATTAATTTCCTTCTGTCATGCCATTGCCGTAGACTTTTTACTAATGGGAGATAGGATACTACTTGTATTTCTTTCAACTCTCGCGCCACACTTTTTTCCATTCTGGGACGAGTGTATATTAAATACCATCCTGAGATCGAAAGATCCTTCATTTAATAGAAAAATATAAGCAGGTTATAAATCTGAGTAGTTTACTTATTGAAGTATGCCTTATTTCATAGCTATCGCTACTATTAGTACCAACTTTAGTCTTGAAATTTCGACCAAAAACAATAACTTAAGGCAATCCTCTATACTAATCTCTACGCCAATATGGTAAGAATTGAAAAATGCTACAGAATCTTTTAGACCTTATAAGAGGCAAGTGCAAGAATCATAATATAGCGCAATCTTTTTGGCTTTAATTGAGTATTTGGCTTTATTGTGTGTTCGAAAGTATTTTTTTTTTATTTAACTTCCAAATTTAATTTGCCTATTCAATATATTTACTCGATAATTAGATTAATTCACATGATACATCATATTTGAGGTTAATAAGCAATTTAGTAGTTCCCATCTAATCGCCCGGTTCGATCGAGGCTATTTTTTAATATGTTTTTTACATCATGTCGCCATCCTTCTTTCTTATCTGAAGTTAAACAACCCGGTATTTTTTGTTCCACTTCTCTCTTAATCGTTCCATCTTTACTGGGGCCTAAGTATTGACAGCCTGGTAAACCAGTTTAAGATCTACCATAAATATTTTTTGATCTTTACATGCTACCTATTTTAAAGAATTGGGGATTTGATGTACGATGCAGCTCTTTACTTCCCGTTTGCATAAATACTGTAGCGATCGCTTCTGCAAACCCCTTAAGGTTATCAATGCACGCAGTAAGAATAGCTTTAACGCCTCTCATTTGTAAATCGGTTATACACCAAACCTAAAATCTCCTTTCGCCCTTTGGTTTTTATATATAAAATATTGTATACACAATCGCTCTGAATCAATCTATCCTGCTTTACATTGTAAACATCCCATGAAGCCAAACGAAATACAGTAGGTGTCTTCCAAGGGGAACCTGCCATTCCTTTACCAATAGAATTACTTTTTCTGTAATGGATGTTAAAGTGGGGACAGAAATCTCGATTTCGTCTGGAATAAAATCACCCGTTGCGATCCTTTGTGTATCGAGTTAAATTATACCCGCTCCCGTTTTTAACACATTCTTACGGTTGTTTCACCTTCGTCCTGTTGTTCCAAATGTTCTTCTAATTCTGCCCCGAAAAGCCGCTTCTAAAAAGTCTTTAAGTAGGGTAACAAAAATGTCTTTTAGTAATATTTCCCTTTTCGACTACAAAAACCTTATTTTTGCGTGCATTAGCTTAGCCTTCTTTCAGATAATAAAGTTTTGTGTAATTCGTGAGTTGATGACTTTAGACATTCGTATGTAATTGTGATAAAATTAATTAGTGTATCTAGTTCGGGAGCCTGCAGCTCCACAAAAATTGGGACTTTAATCAGTCCCTTTTTTATTTTTCCAAATGCCCGCACTCAATTAAAACGGTAACAAACCTCGAACGTTCCATATTTATGATTGAATCTTTGACTTTTTGCTTCTTTGGTAGAAAAATTGACACCAAGCCTTAAGGAATATCTTTTATAAGAATACATTGCGCCTACTTGTTGCAATAGAACGAATGGTTCAGGATCAGAAACAATCGGACCTTTGTCCTTGTTCAATAATCCTCCCTGGATCGTGGCATTGTACAATTGCCATGTGAGTTTTGGATAATAGAAAAAAGACAATTCCGATTGATTTTTATTTTCCTCTTCATCTAAAGCGGCATTCCAGTAAGCGCTCTCATTTTGCTTTTTGAGCTTTCCCAATTGCAATAAAACACCTTCAGAAGCATTGGTAAAATTCATTCCAAGTGTTACTTCAGAAAGCGGAGTTATTTGCATAAATGAGTTTTCAGTTTGTACCAAGGCTTTCGCATATTTCGCATGAAGATCTATACCAAAAGCACTTTTCAACTGGTAATCCCAAACCCAGCCCCACTCGCTTGTATTAATATGGATTAATTTGTGATAAGCTGTTTGTAATGTTTCACCCAACGAAGCTTTCCCTATCGTTCCTGCCGCAATGCCCCATTGAAACATTTGGTTCTTTTTCAAAAAATCAGACCGTGAAAACTGTAAAAAAAGATAACCCGTTATGGGCCTGTCAATCTGATCAGGTGTATGGATCTTTCTTGAATAAGCAGTGTACATTTTTTGACCAAAAGTGAACTGGTCAACCTGTTTTAAAAATCTTCCTCTTTTTGAATGATGCAGTTCATCATATTTCAACATGAAACCATTTGTATAATACCCATCCTTTCCCTGGAAAAGATAAAAATCGTTATCGCTCAGGAAGGAAAGTTGTTTGGAAAAATGTTCAGGAGGGTTTTGCTGGCTTTTTGCAACCACAAAAATTGAAGAAAACAAAATGGTAAAACCTGTTCTTTTTATGCAAGAAAAAGCAACCAGTTGTAGCCTTCGGAAGAAAGAAAATTTTGTCATTTGAAGATTTCAAATATAGAGAACTTTAATGCCAGACCGGAAAAAATAATTGCATTATTTCCTCATTTACCGGATTCGCTTGATGTTTCGGGAAGAAATAGCAGGAACTTTGTGAAAATTTAAATCTCCACCAAACCAAATTGGCATTTGATTCCACTATAGGGAAAAACGAGTCGTTACTTTTGGAAGAAATCCGGCAGCTGATCAGATCGTGCCTTGATGAAGACAGGCATGCACAGAAGAGGTTGTATGAATTGTACGCGCCCAAGATGTTTGGCGTTTGCCTTCGCTATGCAAGGAATCGTGAAGAAGCCGAAGACATTATGCAGGAAGGTTTTTTACAGGTTTTTAAATCCTTGCAAAACTTCAAATTTTCAGGATCATTTGAAGGTTGGATCAGGAAGATCATGGTTTACAGCGCCATTGCAAAATACCGGGGAAAATCCAAATTGCATTCTGTATTAACAATCGAAAATGAAAATATTATTGCTTACGAAAATGAAGATATTTTAAGCCGGCTCGGTAAAAAAGAATTGTTGCAAATGGTACAGGATCTGCCCCCGGCTTACCGCATGGTTTTTAACCTCTACGTTTTTGAAGGATTGAAACACCGGGAAATAGCGCAGCAGCTTGATATTTCTGAAGGCACTTCCAAATCGAACTTACATGATGCAAAATTGATCCTGCAACGTGCCGTTATGAACAGTATGAAAATTGCCAACCAAAAATCAACGAATGGATAAAAATCTACAAAATATTGAAGATCTGTTCAGGAAAGGATTGGAGGGAAATGATGAAGTTCCGCCTGAGAAAGTTTGGAACGCAATCGACCAATCGCTGGAAAAAACCACCAATCTCACTTATAAAAAGAAATATTACTTTTTGAAAAGAGCCACTGCTGTTCTTGCTATTGTAGTGGTTCTGCTTGGGGTTTACATTATCCGCAATGAATCAAAACACCACAAGGCAAGCAATGACCATGTCATTACTTCCAAACCTCAAAAGAATCTGAATCAAAATATTGATTCTGCAACTGAAGCAGAAAATCAAGCGCCTGCGAACGGACTTCAAAAAGACATTATCCCCGGAAATAAAAATGTAAATCCGGCGGACGAAAAAGAGCCTGGAATAAATAAAGCAGAAACAAAAGGTGAATCACAAGTTGATACTTCAACAGCTTTGATTCCCTCTAATCCTGCTTTTGATGGAAATAAAAAGTCTAATGAGCAATACCGGATATTTTCAAAGAAAAACAGGAAAACCAGGAAAACTTTTTCAAATGAAGAATTATCGGGCAATGAAAGAATAAATGGCGAAGAACTACGGCAGCCTGATTTTCCCTTGCCTACACCTGTAACTTTTTCAGGACCGCAATCACTCTTTTCAAAAAAAGGCAAATTGAACTTTAAAAATGAAATTGCTCCGTTTCAGTCACCTTCAAAAACTTTGAGTGTAATTCACATTCATAATCCTGCCCTTTCCCGGTTTTATGCTGCCGCTTTTTATTCGCCCAATATTTCATTCTCGCGTCTCCGTGATGAAGATCATAATTCAGGCAACCCATATTCACGCGATTTTGAACGAAGGGAAAAAGAATCTTACTCCTGGTCTTTGGGCTTGTGGATTGGATATCGTTTCAACAACAGGTGGGCCATACAATCAGGATTGAATCTTTCAACATTAAAAATGAATATAGAACCTGAAAAGATCTTTGCAGAGCGCGATAACCAGGGAAAAATAAAATACCTGATCAATACTTCTTCAGGCAAAGGTTACCTGTCGCCTTCGTTTAGTAATAACCCACGTGTTGGTGACAGCCTTTTTGCAAGAACTATAAATCATTCTTTGCAATACACTGGAATTCCTATTGCAGCAAAATATTTCTTAAGCAATAAAAAACTTTCAGTTAATCTGCTTGCCGGTCTTTCTGCCAACATTTTATCTCATGGAAAAATAAATACCGAAGTGGAAAAAGGAACTGAACATGAACATGATAACATTCATGAAATAAATGGCCTCAAGCCTGTTTATTTTAGCGGATTGGCAGGATTTGGATTGAGTTATAATTTTTACAGAAGCATTTCTGTTTCCCTTTCGCCAATGCTCAATTTCGCACTTGAGCCAATAAATAAAAATGTTCCCGTGAATTCATACCCGGGAACAGTAAATTTTCAATTGGGAATCACCAAAGATTTTTAGATTTTAGTCGCGCTCCAGCCGTTGCAAACGTTTAGGTCGTGTTAGACTGTCAGCAGGATATTTCGCTTCCATTTCTTTCATCTGTGCTGTAGCCCAATCTTCCATATTTTGTTTTTCCTCCGGCGTCAAGATCGCATCGCGGTGGATTAAAGTATAAGAAGTCAATGGCATCTCATCTTTTTTCAATTGGTTTACGATGTCCTTAAAATTTTCGTGCTGCCGCCAAAGCGGGTAGGTGGTAAATATTGAAAAATTAAGATGTCTTTTTCCTTCTTCAATGTGATTATTTAAAAACCATGCAACAGGTTGAATCTTCCAGTAAAACGGATAAACGGTTGTGTTGCTGTGGCAATCATAACAGGAAACTTTCAGGTTTTTCATTATGTTGTCAGGAACGGGATAAGCAGCGGTGATCTGGTGTTGCGCTATTTCTTCATTTTTATTTTCTACCGGCCTGATAAACTGGATGATTATAAAAACAACCAACAAAACGATCAGGATTATTTTCAATGCTCTTTTCATCTCATGCTTTTTTAATTATTTATAAATGTCTTTAAATCAGAATTTAAAAATAGATAAAATTGGTAAAAAACAATTAAAGAAGAATAAAAGCTAACGTTAATTCAGACGGATTTACTGAAAAGTTGAGCAGCAGTTTTCTCATTTGATTGCCACCATTTTTGATCAAAAGACTGGCAAATATTTCGCAGGTATTGCCTTCCAGCTTCCAAAACAGTGAAGCCATTTTCGTTAAAGGATATCAATCCATCTTCTGCAACTTCCTGAAGGTGCGGCAGCGCCAGTTCTTCGATCAACTCTTTATCTTCTTCACCAAAAACCACTTTTCCTTTGCAGGCTGTTTGCAAAATATAATCTTTCAACGCAACGTCAGTAGGGGATAAAAAACAACCTTTGTTTGCCGCAAATTTTCCTTCATTGATCAGTCGTTCATAATTTGCCAACTCTTTGTGATTCTGGCTGTAAGCAGTCCCGGTATCACTAATAGACGAAACGCCTAAACCTAACAGGAAAGAAGTATGAGTGGTTGTGTAACCCATAAAATTTCTATGCAATTTTCCTTGTTTCCAGGCAAGGAAAAGATCATCATCAGGCAAGGCAAAATGATCCATACCAATGTCAGAATATCCCGCTTCGTTGAATTTCTTTTGCGCCAGCAAATACAACTGAGTTTTCAATTCTGGAGAAGGCAAATCATTTTCATCGAACAATCTTTGTGCTTTTGATTTCCATGGAACATGGGCGTAACTATAAAACGCAATCCTGTCTGGCTTCAATTCAATGGTTTCTTCGAGCGTTTTTTCTTCTCCTGCCAAAGTTTGAAACGGCAAACCGTAGATCAAATCATAATTCACAGAGCGGAATCCAATTTCACGCGCTTTTTCTGTTGCCCGGCGAACATTTGCCACAGGCTGAATCCTGTTAATGGCGCGCTGAACAACAGGATCGTGATCCTGCACGCCATAGCTGATCCTGCGGAAACCCAACTGGTACAGCGTTTTTAAATGGGTTTCAGTCGTATTATTTGGATGGCCCTCAATGCCAAATTCGTAATCGGAATGCCGTTCTGCATTTTCAAAAATTCCTTCGATCAGTCTTTGAAGATTTTCCGGAGAAAAAAATGTGGGCGTTCCACCGCCAAGATGCAATTCTCTTATGACAGGCACCTCCTCCATCAGTTGGAGGTAAAGTTGCCATTCTTTCAGGATAGTATCGATGTAATCATTTTCCACAGAATGGTTGGTGGTAATTTTTTTATTGCAACCGCAATAGGTGCACAATGTTTCGCAAAATGGCAAATGCAGGTAAAGGCTGATGCCGCCGTTTTTATTTTGCTTTAAAAAATTTTCCCTGAAATTTTGTTGCCACTTTAGATCGGGCGTCAATTCATTCCAAAAAGGAACAGTTGGGTAACTGGTGTAGCGTGGAACCGAGGTATTGTACTTGGCCAATAATTCATCTTGAGAGCGCATAATATATAGTTCAGTATGAATAATTGACCAAAATTAGCGCGGGGAAAAAGAATCATTAATGACTTCACTCATTTCCAAAAATGATTTTCATCATTTCAAATAGAGAACGAATAAAATCGCCATTTTTTTTCTTTATTGGCAAACAAGCCAACAAAGATCTGCGCCTAAAAAGCCATTCTTCTCACCAACAGGTTCCTTCTCCTGCGTTGCATGTCCCAATATTCAGCTACACTAAATTTGCGGTCTTTTTTAAATTCTTTACAAACAGTTTCTTTTACTTCTGAAGTAAGCACTTTTAATTCATTGCTGTTTAAACTTTCTAACAAGTTATTTGATTGATTTTTCATGAGCTTAATTTTTAAATGTTTTTAATTGTTTCTGTTATGCCAAATAATAGTACAAAGGCATGCCAAAGCATAAATAATTGAAAATCAAAGTGTTTAAAAATAGGATCAAAAAATGAGTGTCCGCTTACGATACAACAGTTATCCGGTTTTGAAACAATGCAGCTATTCCATCAATCTTAAAATATTTTCTTTTTCTTTTAATGCTGCCTGGTAGCCGATATCGAAAATTTGCTGAAGGTTTCTCATGCGAAACAAACCAAAAGTATCGAGGGAAGGTTCAATTAAAATATTGCAGAGGTGTGCTTTTGTATAAACCGTATTGGCAATGGCCAGGTGAAAACACCTTTCGACAAGAGCTGCCTTCGAAAAACGCACATTTGATTTACTAACATCAGCCAGCTTGTTGACGTGCGAACCAATGATCCTGTCACTTCTTTCGATCAAAGGTTCTACAGGAAGATTGTTCAGTAATCCTCCATCCACCAGTCGGCCGGCCTGAGTTGAAACCGGTTCGAAAAGAACAGGAAAAGAGGCAGAAGCAATCAGGGGTTTTATCAATTCGCCTGAAGAGAAATAAACTGTTTTGTTGTGCAGGAAGTTGGTGGCATTTACATACAAAGGAATTTTCAGAGACTCAAAATCTTCCGGCAGGTGTTGCGTCAAAATCTTTCGTAAAGTCTCCATTGAAAACAAACCTTCTTTTCTCCATAAAAAATTTGAGAAAGTGAGATAAGAGTTATTTTTTGCGAGAGAAAGAATTTCATCGGGCGATTTCCCCGAGGAATACAATGCGCCAAAAATAGCACCGGCACTGACGCCTGAAATAGCAGAAGGAATGATCTTTAGTTCATCCAGCACTTTCAGTACGCCCAGGTGCGCAAATCCCCTGACACCGCCGCCGCTTAATACCAAACCTATCCTATTCATTTTTCTTACACTTTTTCAAGCCTCCTCAATTTGCCAAACTTCTCCTTCGTTTAAAATACTTATAAATTTCCATCCAAATTACAGAAACAAAACCAGCTGCCGCGCAGATGGCCACTTGACCCGGAAGAATTTTTTCGAATTTGAAAAAGGCAATAACACCCGGCACCCAGAGCATGACAAGAAGCATTATTATAGTAAACAGAATAATAATTACAATTAAATAATTCTTATATCGAAAGGTGGTAAATACAGAATAATAAAATGAACGGTTAACAAGAGTAAGAAAAATATTGGCAGCGACCAAAGTCGTAAAAACCATGGTACGGGTTAGTTCCTCATCATATCCGTTTGCAACGGCAAATTGATAAATACCAAGTGTACCAGCTGTGATCACCAGCCCCTGTACAATGCTTAGACGCAGTTCTTTCCACGAAAGAAAAGTGTTGGTAAACGGCCGTGGTTTTTGCTGCATCAGGTTGGCTTCTATTGGTTCATTTTCATAAATAATAGAACACGTTGGCCCCATGATTAATTCCAGGAAAATAACATGCACAGGTGTAAAGATAGCGGGGTAAATCCAACCCAAAATCAATGGCAATAATACGGTTAAAATAATGGGAATGTGAATAGAAATAATATATTGAACCGCTTTTTTCAGGTTGCTGTAAATTCTCCTGCCCATCGCAATTGCATCCACCATTTTTGCCAGGTCGTCATCGGCAAGTATCAAAGCTGAAGCGCCTTTTGCTATTTCGGAACCTTTCGTTCCCATAGCAATTCCGATATGTGCGGCTTTTAGCGCAGGCGCATCATTGACACCATCGCCGGTCATTGCTACAATTTGGTTTTGATCTTTTAATGCACCGATCACCTTTAACTTTGCATCAGGAAACATCCTTGTATATATATTATTATCCATTACCACATTTTCCAAAGCAGGCTTTGACAACGCAATGATCTCCTGTCCATCCATTGCGCGATCGGCTCCTTTAAAACCAATTTGTTTTGCGATGGTTTCTGTCGTTGCCTTGTTGTCGCCGGTGATGATCTTTACATTTATTCCGGCTCGATAAAAGTTTTCCAACACGTGGCGCATATTTTTTTTCGGAGGATCATAAAAAGAAACAAGGCCGATAAAATGAAAATCGAAATCTTCCTGGTTACTTGGAAAATTATTTCCATCAAAAACTGCCCGCGCTACGCCTAAAACGCGATAACCCTCCGAAGACAAAAGGTGTAGTGAACGAATAATTTTTTCTTTTTTTTCTTCCGGCAGGTGACACACCTCAATGATCTTTTCCGGGGCGCCTTTTGTGGCGATGATCCTGTTACCTTCTTTATTTTCAAAAATATGCGTCATCATTGGCGGGCGGCCCCCTAAAGGATATTCATGGGTCATTTTGTAGGCTGGCCGTCGGTCTTCTGCAGTCACTTGCCTGTACGCTTCATGAATCGCTTTTTCCATTGGATCAAAAGGTAAAGGTTCGCTTGCCCACATTGCTGTTTCAACCAACTCCTCTACAGCCTCATCATGATCTTCTATCCCCGGCAATAATTGACCAGACCTATAAACATAAACGGATGCCAGTTGCATCCGGTTCTCGGTAATAGTGCCGGTTTTATCGGTGCAAATAACAGTAGCACTTCCAAGGGTTTCCACTGTTTTGGTTTGTTTTACAATAATGCCCATTCTCATCAGGCGCCACGCACCCAACGCCATAAAAGTGGTAAAAGCAACCGGGATTTCTTCAGGTAAAACTGACATGGCAAGTGTTAATGCTTTTAATAAACTGCTTACAAGATTCAGACTTTGAAAGAAGTTGACTGCCCAAACGATCAAAAAAACAACGAGGCCAATGATGGCCATTTTTTTTACAAAATTTCTAATTTGCCTTTGCAGCGGCGTTACTTCTTCCTGCACATCTTCCAATGATTTCCCTATCTTTCCTACTTCCGTTGCATTACCAACCTTAGTCACTTTTGCGATCGCCATCCCTGTGGTGACTAAGGTGCCGCTAAAGATTCTGTTTTCCCTATCAAGCGACTTTTCAACCGCTAGTGATTCGCCGGTAAGTATCGATTCATTTACTGAAAAATCATTTGAATAAATTATCTGCCCGTCCGCCGTTACCAGGCTTCCTTCTTCCACAATCATTGCATCATCAACCACTACGTCTTTGCTTGGGATTGATGAGATGGTCCTGTTGCGGATCACTTTGGTAAGAGGTTGCGAAAGTTGTTTCAACGCATTTAACGCTTTGCGGCTTCGTGAATCCTGGTAAAGTGAAATAGCAGAAACAAGAATGATGGCTGAGAGCATAAAGATGGCATCGCCTTTATCACCTGAAACAAGGTAGAGAATACCCGCAGCAAACAAAAGAATCAGCATCGGTTCTTTTAATGTATCAAGCAAAGCAGCCACGAACGGGCTTTTCGACGAATGCTCCAGTTCGTTGATCCCATACTTTTTTCTCGACAAAGCAACCTGTTCGTCTGAAAGCCCGTTGATATCTATTGGCAATTTTGACATTCGTTGGCTAATTTAAAAACATTAAATTAATAATAAATGTACTGTCGCAAGGTGGTAAAAACATGATGAACCTCATATTTACAAATGACATTCCTTCTGTTTTTCTAAACCCAATGAGGGCAATTTTGTGTCTGACAAAATGATTGGTCGAAACTTAAACCGCATTTGAAAAACTTGTTATTAAGAATGAATTGTACCACCACCTTTAGCAGCACTTTAAAAAACTTTACCATTGTCGGCATCAATTATCGCAAAAGCGATATTACGATGAGAGGAAAATTTTCTGTTTCTCCCGAACAATCCGAAGAACTTATCCAAAGCGCTCTATCTGAAAATATTGAAGGATGCCTCGTACTTTCTACCTGCAACAGAACCGAGGTTTATGGCATCTGCAACGATCCCGGGCAACTAAGTCAACTACTTTGCCGCTATACGAATGGAAATAAGAATGAATTTAACAGCCAGGGATATGTTTACACAGGTCGTGAGGCGATTGAGCATTTATTAAAAGTTGCTTCAGGTCTTGACTCGCAAATAATAGGAGATTATGAAATTTTATCTCAATTAAAACATGCAGCGCAGGTTTCAAAAGAGAATGGCGGTTTACCCGGATTTATGGAACGCGCCGTGAACTTTGCTTTGCAGGCTTCAAAAGAAATTAAGACAAAAACCAAACTAAGCTCCGGAACCGTTTCTGTTTCCTATGCTGCCATCCGCATCATAAAAGAAAAGATTATCGACCTGGAAAATAAAAAACTTCTGTTGGTGGGAACCGGTAAGTTTGGATACCAGATTGCAAAAAATTTAAAAGATTACTTACCCGGCACTCAAATTTCTTTTTGCAACAGGACAGATGAAAAAGCCTACCAACTTGCAGAAAAATTAGATGCAGGTTTTGTAGCTTTCAAAAATCTTGCTGCTGCCTGTGATGCCGCTGATTTGATCATGGTGAGTGCTTCTTCAGAAAATTATATCGTTCTTCCTTCCTATTTTAAAACCAAAAAATCAAGACTGATCCTGGATCTTTCTTCACCTCAAAATGTAGATCCAAAAGTGAAGGCAGTTCCTTTAACTGAACTAATGGATGTGGATGAAGTTTCTGAAATATTGAATGAAACCATCATGGCACGGGAAGCAGAAGTGCCGAAAGCTTTGGAAATTATCGATCATACTTTGAACGAGTTGGAAGACTGGCATCGCCAACAAGCCAACAGCCCTTTGATAAAAAAAGTAAAATCAATCCTGGTAGAGATCAATCAAAGTTTTGGCATTGAGGAAGACAAAGAAGTAATGCACAAGACAATTGCCAACCTTGCCGTTCAACTCAAAACTTCAACCGACAAAGGCTGCGATTGCATTACAACCATCAACAATTACCTGCAACAATACCTTGTAACAGCAGAAGTCTGATTATTTTTCTTTTAAATAAAGGGAAGCATCTTTTACTTCACTTCTTCATAAGTGGTGTCTTCTGTCTTAGTGGGTTCCTGTCTTTGCCGGGGAACACTGCAACCACCCGCGCCACAACATCCTGTATTGGTCAGGGATTGAAATAGCAGGAACGCAGACAAAAACCCCAACAAAGTATCATGAAACTGTATTGCCTGAATTCCTGCTATAATGCCCAACACCAATCTTAGCCACCGCATAAAATTCCAGTTGGAAAATAATGTTTCCCTGATCGTTTCCATAGTATAGTATTTTAAAATTAATTTAGGCGATCGCTGCCACCTCTTCTGGTTTGTTATTAAATAATTGCACACCATTGTAATTCACTTCCCAGGTAACGGGCATCGCCTTTTTCAACATGCTGCTGACGCCGCAATATTTTTCCTGTGAATCGTTTACTGCTTTTAACGCGGCATCCTGGTTTTCAGGAGCGCCCTTAAAATCATAGATGATATGAACGGAAGTATATTGAATAGGAATGGTTTTGCTTATTTCACCAATGACTTTCATATCAAAATCGTCCACTTCTTTTTGTGCTTTTCTTAAAATTGCTGCAACGTCCATTCCTGTGCAACCAGCCACAGCAGTAAGCACCAGCGGTTTTGGAATGGGGCCATTATCTTCTCCCCCCACTTTTTCAGGACCATCCATAACGATGGTATGTCCGTTTACCAAAGCATTGAATTGCATTTTTCCCATCCATTGTACATCTATTTCGTGTGCCATTTTTAATTGATTTTCTATGATTGAATTGATTTTTTTCTTGTCCTGATGCCCAGCAAATAATAAAGCGGGCAAAAATTGATTAAGGCGGTCAACAACAAAACCAAACCGATAACGATCAGGATAACCGCTGTTGTTCCTGAAATGGCATGGGTAAAATAGAGTACCGCGATTGCGACAGCCGCAAGTATCCTCACGAGCCTGTCAATTGAACCAAGATTCGATTTCATTTATATAAATTTTTAAACTGAAGAATGAATCACAGGTTAGCAATTACTCTCTGCAGTTTTTCGCGCACTTGCGAAGCCACACCGCCCAGGGAATCATTTTTTACAGAAGCCATCGAAGCCACGGGATCGACAGCGGTAACTTCCACACTTCCATCTGCATTTTCTTCTACAACCACATTGCAGGGAAGCATTGTGCCGATCTTATCTTCTTTTTGCAAAGCCTGGTAAGCAAAATTCGGATTGCACGCCCCGAGGATCCTGTACTTCTTGAAATCCACATCCAGCTTCTTTTTCAACGTCTCTTTTACATCAATTTGTGTCAGCACACCAAAGCCTTCCTTCTTCAACTCTTCGGTAACATGATCAATGGCGGCATCAAAATCTTTATTTACCTTTTTTGAAAAATAATATTCCATAACTCTTGCATTTTTTATTTTACAAATTTCATCCTCACGTTTTTTCTTTTTGGTGACCTATGTTACAAAGAATGTGATCCACCAAAAAAAATCCTGCATATTTCTTTGTTTACTAATCCGTTTTGTCAAAAATACCACTACAATCAAGCGTTTGCCACCAATGAACATCATGCTGATAAATGATTTCGATCATGTTTAAAATTTTGTGTGGCGGATAGATTTGTATCTTCTAAAATCAAAAGACCATCAGCACAATTCAACAGGAAAAATTGTTTTGTTACCACTGCGGTGACGAATGCAAAACCGTCGTTACAGAGGGAGATAAAAACTTTTGTTGCCAGGGCTGCCACCAGGTTTTTTTGTTGCTGAACGAAAACAATCTTTGCAATTATTACCGGTTCGACAGCACACCCGGGATCAAGGCGAAAGGGAAATTTACAAGCGAACGGTTTGCTTATCTTGAAGATGAATCGGTGATTCAAAAACTGGTGAGCTTCCGAAGTAATACACAAACGAATGTTACTTTTTCACTTCCGCAGATTCATTGTTCTTCCTGCATTTATTTACTCGAAAATCTTCATCGCATAAATAAGGGGATTATAGGTTCGCAGACCAATTTTCAGCTCAAGGAGCTCTTTATTAATTTTAATGAAGAGATAATCTCGTTGAGGAAAGTTGTCGAATTGCTCGCCTTTATCGGTTATGAACCATTTATCAGTTTGAACGAATCGAGGGAGAAAAAAACTGTCAGTTTTAATAAGAAACAGATCATCAAAATTGGTATAGCCGGGTTTTGTTTCAGCAACATTATGATGCTCAGTTTCCCTGAGTATTTTTCGCATGGATTGATCGACGAACAGGGATTAAAACAAACCTTTTCCTGGCTGATATTTGGTTTGTCATTGCCGGTACTATTTTATGCAGCAAGCGATATTTTCAAATCTGCTTTCAAGGGTCTGCAGCAAAAGAACATCAATATTGATGTGCCTTTGGCACTCGCGATAGTGATCACATTTGTGAGAAGTTATTATGAGATCACAGCTGGTTCAGGTGCCGGTTATCTTGATTCGGGAACAGGCATTATTTTCTTCATTTTGATCGGCAGATGGTTTCAAAATAAAACATACGATTCACTCACTTTTGACAGGGATTATCATTCTTATTTCCCCCTTGGGGTAACGGTATTAAAAAATAATACAGAAAAAAATATTCCATTAACCAAACTGGAAACCGGCGATCTTATTCTTATTAAAAATGAAGAAATGATCCCTGCAGATGCAGTGCTGAACGAAGGAACAGCTTTTATTGATTACAGTTTTGTGAGTGGCGAGAATGACCCGGTTTGGGTGAAGAAGGGCGAAATAATTTATGCCGGTGGCAAGCAAAAAGGTGCAGCAATAAAATTGCGGGCTATTAAAAAACCTTCCCAGAGTTATATCACCCAGCTTTGGAACAATGAAATTTTTAGTGAACAAAAAAACCAGGCAGCTTCATTCATTCACCCGTGGAGCAGGTATTTTACAGGCGTGCTTTTTCTAGTCGCATTTACTGCCGCTGTTTTTTGGTATTTTATTGATCCTTCTAAAATTTGGCCAGTAGTTACAGCAGTTTTGATCGTCGCTTGCCCCTGTTCTCTCCTTCTCTCAGCCACTTTCACTTTTGGCAATATGACGCGCATTTTTGGAAAGAATAAATTTTATCTCAAGAATGCAAATGTGATTGAAACGCTTGCGACAGTGGATACAATCGTGTTTGACAAAACCGGAACAATCACGGAAACGAATGCAGCGAGTATTCAATACAATGGAAATGAATTAACACAAGCTGATAAATCAATTTTAAAAACCGCAACTGCACAATCGGCTCACACACTCAGTCAACTTATTCATTCAACGATCGATGAAGAAAATAATGAGTTTGTAATTGCTGAAGTAAATGATTTTGAAGAAACAGCCGGAAAAGGAATTTCTGCAACAATCAACGAAATTTCAGTAAAACTTGGTTCGGGGATCTTTTTGGAAGAAAGCGGAAAATACGATGCAGACAGCGGTTCACGCGTTTACATACAGATCGGGAAAACAAAAAAAGGTTATTTCGAGATTGCCAACAAATACCGGGAAGGACTGAAAGAAATGATCAATAGATTAAAAAGTAAAGGTTACCAACTTCATGTTCTTTCAGGAGATAATGATTCAGAAAAAGAAAGATTGAAAGAATTTTTCCCTCATTCCGCTGAATTAAATTTTAATACTTCACCCGTCCAAAAACTGGATTATATCAAAAAGTTGCGGACCGCAGGAAAAAAAGTTTTAATGATAGGTGATGGTTTGAACGATGCCGGTGCATTAATGCAAAGTGATGCCGGTATTGCAGTCAGCAATGATTCGAGTCGTTTCACACCTGCCTCTGATGCCATAATGGATGGTGATTCTGTAGAAAAAATCGGTGATTTTCTGGCTTATGCAAAGGCAGGAAAAAAAATCGTAAGCGCAGGATTCGTTTTGAGCATCGTGTACAATTTCATCGGTTTAGGTTTTGCGGTGCAGGGGCGCCTCGACCCGGTAGTTGCAGCCGTGCTAATGCCGGCCAGCAGCATCAGCATTGTTGCACTAGCTACGGGACTTTCTTCGTGGGTGGGCAAAATGAAGAATTTATGATTAGTGGGAAAGCTGAGATAAATCATACACTAGCTTGATGATGCTCATCTCCCCAAAACCAGTGTCCTTCTATTTTTGAGCCTGTTAACACAAATATTTTGAGCGCTTTATTCATACTTATTGGTATCAGCATTTTTGTAGCTGTTGTTTTTCTCATCGCATTTTTATGGTCGGTAAATACCGGGCAGTTTGATGACGATTATACACCTTCTGTAAGAGTGCTTTTTGACAATGAAAAAGAAAACAAAACAAACGATTAAAAGTAAAAATCCCTTTCAAAAAATGCAGTCAGAAGAAACTTACATGGATTCGCAAACTGATGTCCGCAGTTGGCCCAAATCGACGGTAGAAACTTTTTATTACGACAACAAGATCGTTAGAAACTTTGCTTATGCAACTGTTTTCTGGGGCGCTGTTGGAATGCTGGTGGGACTTTATGTCTCACTCGAACTGGTTTTCCCTTCCCTCAACATCATGCAGTATGGCTCATTCGGACGTTTAAGGCCACTACACACCAACGCTGTCATTTTTGCTTTTGTCGGCAACGGCATTTTTATGGGCGTTTATTATTCTTTGCAGCGCCTATGCAAAACGAGGATGTACAGTGACAAGCTGAGTAAAATACATTTCTGGGGCTGGCAACTGATCATCCTGGCGGCTGCTATTACTTTGCCGCTCGGCATTACAACAAGTAAAGAATATGCAGAACTGGAATGGCCGATCGATATTGCCATCACAGTTATCTGGGTGGTTTTTGGGTGGAACATGTTTGCCACGATTATCAAAAGAAGAGAAAAGCATTTGTACGTTGCCATATGGTTTTACATCGCCACTTTCGTAACCGTTGCTGTTTTGCATCTCGTAAACTCCGCAGAGCTTCCGGTTACTTTTTTCAAAAGCTATTCATGGTATGCCGGCGTACAGGATGCTTTGGTTCAATGGTGGTATGGCCATAATGCGGTGGCTTTTTTCCTTACGACTCCTTATCTCGGTCTTATGTATTACTTTTTGCCGAAGGCGGCAAACCGGCCGGTTTATTCTTACAGGCTTTCAATCATTCACTTCTGGTCGCTTATCTTTTTATACATCTGGGCAGGGCCACACCATTTGTTGTACACAGCTTTGCCCAACTGGGCACAATCGCTGGGAACCGTTTTTTCCTTAATGCTCATTTTTCCAAGTTGGGGCGGAATGATCAACGGATTATTGACGCTTCGTGGTGCATGGGATCGCGTAAGGGATGATGTTATTCTGAAATTCATGGTGGTTGCCGTAACCGCTTATGGCATGGCCACATTCGAAGGACCAATGTTGTCGTTAAAAAGTGTTAGTGCAATCAGCCACTATACCGACTGGGTGATCGCGCATGTGCACGTAGGCGCTTTGGGCTGGAACGGCATGCTCACTTTTGGTATTTTATATTGGTTGATACCAAGGATTTTTAATACAAAACTTTATTCAAAAAAACTGGCTGCCAATCATTTTTGGCTGGCAACACTTGGGATCATCTTTTATGTGGTTCCGCTTTACTGGGCAGGTTTTACACAAAGCAGCATGTGGAAACAATTTACCGAAAGCGGACAATTGAAATATTCATTTCTTGAAACAGTAACCTACCTGAAACCTTTTTATGCAGTGCGCTCTATCGGAGGAACTATGTATTTGCTCGGGGCATGTTTGATGATCTACAACCTTTACAAAACAGTAAAGGCAGGCAAACTGGTTGCCAACGAACAGGCAGAAGCCGCACCATTACAAAAAGTACCAAAAGGAGCAACCAACGAAACATGGCATCGCCTGTTGGAAAGAAGGCCGGTTCAAATGCTTGTCCTGAGCCTGATCGTCATTTCCATTGGAGGCGCAGTAGAGATCATCCCGACCTTTTTGGTAAAATCAAATGTTCCTACCATCAGCAGCGTAAAACCTTATACACCTCTTGAATTACAAGGCCGCGATATTTATGTAAGGGAAGGTTGTTATCTCTGTCACTCTCAAATGATCCGTCCTTTCAGATCAGAGACAGAAAGATATGGCGAGTATTCAAAGGCGGGAGAATTCGTTTATGACCACCCGTTCCAATGGGGAAGTAAACGTACCGGTCCTGACCTGGCAAGAGAAGGTGCGGGGAACCTCAAGAAATCGAACGGTTGGCATTTCCGCCATTTGCGCGAACCATCTTCAATGAGTGAAGGATCGCTAATGCCGTCGTATGCTTTTATGCTTAAGAAGAACCTTGATACTTCTACTACACCGGCAAAGATCAGAGCAATGCAAACACTCGGTGTGCCTTATCCAAAAGGTTATGACAGGATCGCCAATGCCGACCTGATGAAACAAGCTAAAGGCATTGCAGACAATCTTGCAACCGACAGCATCAGGATTGCGCCGAACAAAGAAGTGATCGCGCTGATCGCTTACCTCCAAAGACTCGGAACGGACATTAGTAAAATCAAGCATTAAAATTTTTAAGCCATGTATAAATTCATCCAGGACGTAACAGAAAACATCAAAGGCGCGGAGATCTATCCAATGATCTCGCTGCTTATTTTTTTCCTGTTTTTTGTTGTTTTACTATGGTTCGTTTTGAAAATGAGCAAGGAAAGAATTAAAACGCTTTCAAACATTCCGCTCGAAGATTCTGAAGAAAATTCTTCCAACATTTTTTAAACCGGTTATCATGAAATTATATAACAACTATAAAAAATTCTTACTCGTTTTTTTGAGCATCACAGGCGGTCCTGTTTTGCATGCACAAACAACAACTCCGGCTACAAGCCCCAACAACAATTATGCATTGATCTTATTGATCATTGTTGCGTTTCTCCTCGCTTTTGTTATTTGGGGATTATCAAGTGTGCTGATGATTTATGGAAAAAAAGTGGTTGAAAAAAGTAAAGCCGCAGAAAAAGTTTTGCCTTTGCTATTGATAGGCTTTTTCACTTTAACCAATTTAAAAGCAAATGCACAAGACGTAGCCACTGAAGCTCCAAAAGTGGTTCATAATTACGCAGGACTTTCGCCGCTTGCTTTCTGGACGCTTGTTTCAGTCATTGCACTGGAAATGCTCGTGATCCTTGTTTTGCTGGTAATGATAAAAACTTTTGAAAGAACTCTTTCTCCTAAAAAAGTAAAAGCACACGCATTAAGCTTTAGCAAATGGTGGGCGAAGATTGATAAAAAATTATTCACCAAAGCTGTGCCGGTTGAAAAAGAAGCAGATATTTTATTGGATCACGATTACGATGGTATTCGCGAATTGGACAATGCATTGCCTCCATGGTGGAAATATGGATTTTACCTGACTATCGGTTTTGCTATTGTTTATTTATTGAACTATGAAGTGTTGGGTTACGGAAAAAATCCCATCCAGGAATACAATGAAGAAATGGCCAAAGCCAAAATCCAAATGGAAGAATATGCCGCCAAAAGCGGGAACACCATCGACGAAAACAATATCAAAATGCCGGATGCCGATGGCCTTGCAAAAGGAAAAGAAATTTTTACAACAACCTGCTGGCCTTGCCATGGCAAATTAGGAGAAGGTGGCGTGGGACCAAATCTAACCGATGATTACTGGTTGCACAAAGGTTCACTGAACGACATTTATCAATCTATTAAACATGGTTATCCGGACAAAGGAATGCAGGCCTGGGGCAAGAATTTTTCTGCCAAAGAGATCAATGATTTGGCGGGTTACATCAAAACTTTGAAAGGAACGAATCCGCCAAATGGAAAGGCACCACAGGGAGATCTTTATGCAGAAAGCAGTTCATCCGATTCGACTGTTACAAAAAAATAAAAATCAAAATGGCCGCGAACGAGACCATATTAACCCGGGAAAGTTTCAGAGATTCTGTTGCTACAATTAGCAAAGAAGGAAAGCGAAACTATATCAATCCTAAAAAACCAAAAGGAAGGTTATACAGGTTGCGCACTTTGTTTTCCATCTTTTACCTCGCAGTATTTTTTTCACTTCCATTCATCAAAGTGCATGGTGAACCGCTGTTGTTGTTTAATATTCCCGAACGCAGGTTTATCATTTTCGGAATGATCTTCTGGCCACAGGATTTTTTCATCTTCGGAATTGCCATGCTCACCTTCATGGTTTTCATCATACTTTTTACCGTCGTATTCGGAAGGATTTTTTGTGGATGGGCTTGTCCGCAAACCATTTTTATGGAAATGGTTTTCAGGAAAATTGAATACTGGATTGATGGCGATGCGAACCAGCAAAAGCTTTTGAAAAAAATGCCGTGGAACGCAAAGAAGATTCAAAAGCGGGTTTTGAAGTTTATAGTTTTCTTCCTCATCTCGTTTTTGATTGCCAACTTCTTTCTATCTTATATCATTGGTATGGATCAGCTGCTAAGCTATATACAGCATCCATTTGCCAATATACCAACACTCATTTCTTTATTGATATTTACAAGTGTTTTCTTTTTCGTGTATTGGTGGTTCAGGGAGCAGGTTTGCATTGTCGTTTGCCCTTATGGAAGATTACAAGGTGTATTGCTCGATCAAAATTCGATTGTTGTCGCTTATGATTACAAGCGTGGCGAGCCGAGAGGAAAACTGGAAAAAAAACCTGAAGCAAAAGTCAATGGTGATTGTATTGATTGCCTGGCTTGCGTTCGCGTTTGCCCAACGGGAATAGATATACGAAATGGAACCCAACTCGAATGCGTGAACTGTACTGCGTGTATCGATGCCTGTGATGCCATTATGGACAGTATTGAAAGACCAAAAGGCCTGATCCGTTATGCTTCGGAAAATAGTATTAAAGAAGGTGTGAAGTTGAGGTTTACACCGCGCATCAAATCTTATACAGCTATTCTGAGCCTGTTGGTGGCGTTGCTCGCTTTTCTCATCGTAAGCAGAACTGACCTGGATGCCACATTGATGCGTACTGCAGGTATGACTTACACTTCACTTCCCGATGGAAGGATCAGCAACTTGTACAATTTAAAGCTGGCCAACAAAACACACAGCGACATTTCCTTTTCCTTAAAACTGGAAAATCTGCCCGGCGAAATTCAACTGATCGACAACCCTCATCCTGTAGTGAAAAAAGAAGATTACCTAACGCTGCAGTTTTTTGTAAAGATGAACAGGGCCGATGTGAAGAACTGGGAAACGCCAGTGGTCATTGGCTTGTACGATTCAACAAAAAAAATAAAAACCATCAGGGCCAAATTTATCGGGCCGGAAGTGTATCAGTAAATTCAAAAAAATTAAAAATAAGATCATGAACTGGGGTTATAAAATTTTGATCGTCTATCTTTCATTCATCGCCGGTATTCTTTTCCTGGTATTCAAATCTTCTTCTCAGAAAGTAGATTTGGTTACACCCGATTATTACCAGAAAGAACTTAAATACGAACAAAAAATCGATGAGGCAGAAAGAGCACAATCCCTGTCGTCGCCACTGCAATACGAGGTTGATGGTAACAAGATCTCAATCATTTTTCCTGGTGAAATGAAAGGAAAATTGATCAATGCAAAAACCCTTCTTTATTATGCCGCAGATGAAAACAGGGATTCTGTTTATCAACTTCAAACTGATTCTGGCAAACTCGTGATCAACCTGCCGGCAAGAGACAAAGGAATGTATGAGGTCAAAATGGACTGGAATGTTGACTCTACCCGGTATTATTCCGAGCATAAAGTTTTAATAAAATGATAGCCCTGATTTTTTCTGCGTTTATACTTGGTGCGCTCGGAAGTGTGCACTGCGTGGGCATGTGTGGGCCGCTGGCTCTTTCGTTGCCGGTAGTAAACAAAGGAAAAAACACAAAAATCATTTCAGTTCTTTTGTATAATTCCGGAAGGGCCGTTACCTATTCTTTGTTCGGGCTTTTGTTTGGAGCAATAGGAAAAACATTTGCGTTATTTGGCTTTCAGCAATGGCTTTCGATCTCGCTTGGCGCCCTCATTATCCTGTTTCTCCTGATCCCCCAAAAAAATAAGGTTTTCGAAAACAAAAATTTTGCCGTTCACTTTTTTTACAAGATAAGAACCGCATTAAGTAAATTGTTCAAAAAGAGAAATTATAAATCTGCCTTTTTTATTGGTTTACTCAATGGGCTGTTGCCATGCGGCCTTGTTTATATGGCAGTGGCCGGAGCAATTGCTACAGCCTCTCTTTGGAAGAGCAGTTTGTTCATGGCTTTTTTTGGATTAGGTACTTTTCCTTTGATGCTCAGCGTTAGCTTTTTTGGTGGTTTTATAAGTTTGGCCTCAAGGCAAAAGATAAGAGCCGCTTATCCTCTATTGATGTTTATCATCGGCTGCCTCCTGATCTTCAGGGGATTGGGTCTTGGCATTCCGTATCTAAGTCCTTCAGGCATCGGCCATTCTTCTGCAGCTATTCTTTGTCATTAACGTTTCAATAATATCCAATAATTTTTGGAAAAACGGTCTTGCCTTTGAAAATCTACTGACTATTATCAGTTTTTTGCTTGATGCTCATCAAATTAAATGACGTGGCGGAGCAATACTTTTAGGTCAGTGAATTATGACTTGCAATTTTAAAATACACAATCATGAAAAATATTTTAGTTCCCATCGATTTTTCTGAAGCTTCAAGAAATGCAACAGATTATGCAGCAGCTTTGGCTCACGATTTTAAAGCGAACCTTATTTTACTGCACATAATTGTTCCGCCCATTGTCATCGAAGACACTTCTGCTTCTGCCTACCTGATGACAGAAGCTGAAATACTTGAAGGAGACAAAGAGCGAATGAAAATAGAAGTGCAAAATATTAATGCAAAATTCAGGATCAAGCCTGATAGTTATATCAGGGAGGGTTCTGTAACCGAGATCATCCGCGATTTTACCAAATCAAAAAAAGCGGACGTGATTGTCATGGGCATGAAAGGAAGAGGTAAAAGCAATTCCATTTTTGGAAGTACAACGGTGTTGGTTATGCGCAAATCCAAGATACCGGTTTTTGTAATTCCTGAAGCCGGCATTTTCCGCCCAATCACTAATATCACTTTGGCAAGCGAATTTGATTTTGAACAGGAAGATTATTCCATCCTGAAAGAGTTAGCAGAAAAATATGATGGGAATATCAGAATTGTGAATGTGCAAAAGAAAGAAGAAATGCTTTCAGTAGATGATGCCGTTGGCAAAATGAATACAGACAGGTCTTTCGTCAATTACAGGCATTCATTTAATACCATACAAAACAAGAATGTGGAAAAAGGTATCCATGATTTCCTGGAACAAAACCCATCTGACCTGCTGGCAATGATCGCACACAAGCATTCATTTTTTAAAAGAATGTTCGGGACTGTACACACGAAAGAGATGAGCTACCAAACCAGGATCCCGCTTCTGGTTTTACCGTTTCCGGGAATAGTGCAGGAATAAAAAATGCAGTTTTTTCTTTTGCAAACATCTTTTTAAACGCATGATTCAGATCATTTTTCGTTTTGACAAGTGTCATTAAATTGCCATAACAGTTGAAATAACTTGCACGAGAAATAAAAACCAAACACGAACAATCACATAAAAATTTTTCACCAAAAACAAAAAGTAAGAAAATGAAAACAAATGGTATTATCCTCATGTTGATCACAGGATTTATTGTAGCCAGTTTTACATTAAAAACTGTGGATCAAAAAAAGCCATGGCCGGTTCCCGCCGCAGCCAAAGCGCAAAAAAACCCGATTGCTAACAACGCTGAATCTATTAAAGCAGGAAGATCATTATGGAACACCCACTGCAAATCATGCCACGGTGCCAAAGGCCTTGGTGATGGAACCAAAGCATCTACATTAAAAACCGATCCGGGTGATTTTTCAAAACCTGATGTTCAGGGTCAGACAGACGGTGAATTATTTTACAGGATCACAGAAGGAAGAGATGATATGCCTTCATTTAAAAAGAAGCTGCCTGACAATGATGACAGATGGAACCTGGTGAACTTCATAAAAACACTTAAGTAAACATTAAGAACAGCCTTGAAAAAAAGGCTGTTTTTTTTTTGCCTTATTGCTGCTGATTACAATCATACGAGGAACTGGCAATGCTCATAAATTAAAAAATGACCAGCCGGTAGTTTTAACCAATATTTAAATCATCAAAAAATGCAAGAAGCTCAACCAACCACCTCGCGGAAAAAATTCCTTCTGTGGAGTGCCACACTCTTTTCAACCTTTACCATATCACGGTTTGTAAAAGTTCCTAAAAAGAAAAAAATGCAAACTGTGAAGATGCTTACGGAGGAAGGCAAGCTGGTAGAAATAGACAGGAAATTAATTGCTTCGCCCGGCAAAAGAATAACCAACCTGGAATTACAACATTGGGTAAAAAAATAACACTACTACAATGAATGAGAATATTAAACAATCAAGAAGAGATTTCCTTTTAACAGGACTCCTTGCTTCCGCTGCTGTGGCGGGATGCAACACCAATAATCCTTTCGCACCGGAAGATGACCAGATAAAACCCTCCGGACAAATGGTGAAACTCTTATCAGTAGATGGCAATGTCATCGAAATGGATAAAGCATTTTTAAAACCGGTACCTGATCTTCCTCCCGTTTCGAACATCGAAGCAAGAAGAGGCATTCCCGGAAAGAAATTCGTGATGGTGATCGACCTTTCAAGATGTAAAAACGTAAGAGCCTGTCAGAAAGCGTGTAACCACATGCACCATGTTCACCCCGGCCAGAACTGGATAAAAGTGTTGAGCATGGAAGAATCTGCACACACTGCTCCTTACTGGCAACCGACCACTTGCATGCACTGTGATGAACCGCCGTGCGTAAAGGTCTGCCCTGTTGATGCTACTTTCAAACGGCAGGATGGAATTGTTTTGATCGACAGTGACCGTTGCATTGGCTGCCGCTTTTGCATGGCCGCATGTCCTTACTCTACCCGGGTGTTCAACTGGGAAGAACCTGTCTTAACCAAAGAAGAAGCAGAACAACCTTATAACCCTGAAACCAGTACTCCGCAAAAAAGAGGAACAGTTGGTAAATGTGATTTTTGTCCTGACATGACAAGAAGAGGCGAATTGCCGCACTGCGTTTCTGCATGCCCGAATGGTGTGTTTATGTTTGGCGATATGATCCAGGATTCCGTTACCAATGGGGCTGAAACTTTCCGCTTCAGCGATTTGATAAAAGACAAGTCAGGTTACCGGTTGCTTGAAGACCTGGGAACAAAACCGAGCGTTTATTATTTGCCCCCGGTAAACAGGAACTTCCCTTATGAATCAGGGCTTGAAAACAAATACAAACCGGATCACACTTATGAAGACGCCCACAAACTTTCAACTAAAAATAACTAAGCCGTGGAAAAATCAATCTCTTTAAACGCGGACCAGATCACTGCTGACCTGCTGCCGCAAAAATTCGGAAAACGCGGAATGATTTGGACAACGATCCTCATCCTTGTTGCGCTTTTCGGTTTATATGCCTATTATCGCCAATTAAGATATGGACTTATTGTTACGCATATGCGTGACTATGTTTCATGGGGAATTTATATTTCCAACTTTGTGTTCTTTGTTGCCATCAGTCTCGTTGGTTCATTGATCACTGCCATCTTCAGGCTGACAAATGTAAAATGGCGCACGCCGCTCACCAGGATCTCAGAGATCATCGCCGTTTCGGCAATCGTCTTTGCCGCACTCATCATCATTGTGGATATGGGCCGTCCTGAAAGATTTATGAACCTCTTCATTCATGGCAGAATCCAATCTCCTATCCTTTGGGATGTAATTGTGATCAGCACTTATTTTTTCATAAGCATTCTTTTACTGTATTTTCCATTGCTCCCGGATTTTAAAATCCTTTTAAAATTCAAAGAAAGAAACGGTAAAAGATTAAACAGGCTTTATCGTTTCCAGGGCTCTTTCTGGAAAGGAACAAAAGCACAATTCAAAATAAGTGACAGATCCATCAGTATTCTTTGTGTGTTGATCGTTCCGGTGGCCTTCAGTATTCACACCGTTACTTCATGGTTATTTGCAACTACTTACCGTCCGGGATGGGACAGCACCAACTTTGGCGCTTATTTCATTTCAGGCGCTTTCCTCGCAGGTGCAGGTGCAGTAGCAGTAGCGATGTATGTTTTTCGTCGTTACTACCACCTCGAAAAATATTTGACAGAAATGCATTTTGAAAAAATGGGAAGGATCATTGTAATGTTGGCGCTCGTTTATCTCTATTTTAATGTAACTGAGTTTTTAACTCCGGCATTTAAAATGAAAGAAGATGAAGAAGGCCTGATCAAACAAATATTTACTGGTTCATATGCACCAATGTTTTGGTTTGCTATTATGGTCGGAATGATTATACCAATATTCGTTCTTGTGTTTAGAAAAGGCAGAAAACCACTTCCAATGTTTATCATTGGCATCATGATAGTTGTAGGAGCCTGGTTCAAAAGATACATCATCGTGACACCAACTTTATTACACCCGTTTTTACCGATGCAAAATGTGCCCACAAGTTTTATGTCTTATTTCCCAAGTTGGGAAGAATGGGCCATTGACGCCGGTTCGCTTGCGGGCGCTTTATTGGTGATCACCTTCTTCGTGAGGATCTACCCTATCATTCCTATTTACGAAACTATAACCGAACAAAATGAAAAAGATGAACATCAATAAACTCAGCCGTTTGCTTTTGTTCTTTGCTTTTGTAGCATTTGCAAACAATTCATCAGCACAGGATGAACCGGCAATACCCACCACCATCGTTTCGCTCAGGTATTTCAATATCAACAACAGTATGCAATACCTTCTGCTGAAAAGTGTGTCGAAAGAAGGGCGTGTTTTGACGCCGTTGGAAAACAAAACATACAGCATTTACCTCGACAGCAGCGTACAAAATAATTTCATCGCAAAAGTTACAACAGACGAAAAGGGACTGGCAAAAGCCACTATTCCTCCTTCACTGGCAGAACAATGGAAAGCGGCTCCCAGCCATACTTTTGTTGTAAAAGAAGGTGACGAGGAAGTGCTTTCAGATTACACGATCGTGAAGTCAAAGATGACTCTTGATACATCAACCGTAGATGGTGTAAAGAATATTACTGCTTCCATCATGCAATTGAATGACAAGAATGAATGGGTGCCTGTGCCGGATGTTGACGTAATGATTGGTGTGAAAAGGATGAACAGCATTTTGCCTGCCGGTGATGATCCCACAGTCACAACCGACTCGACAGGAACAGCTACAGCTGAATTAAAAAAAGACAGTCTGCCCGGCGATGAAAAAGGGAATCTGGTGATCGCTGCCAAAGTAGAAGACAATGATGTGGTAGGAAATCTAAGATATGAAGAAACAGTTCCGTGGGGCGTGGCAGTAAAAGTGGATCACAGTTTTTTTGACCAGCGTACTTTGTGGTCAACCCGTTTCAGAACGCCATTCTGGTTGTTGTTTACAGTTTATGGAATTGTGATCGGCGTTTGGGGTACACTCATTTATCTTGTGTTTAGTTTGATAAAGATCGGCAAGATCGGTAAAAGGATAACCAAAGAAGCACCGGTGCCGACAGAAGAAGAAATTGCAGTTTAAAAATACCGTTCTTTTTCTGACCAAAACAAAAGTACGTATTGAAATAAATGCGTACTTTTTTTATACCTTACCTTTTGAAAAAAACAACAACAGTAAACGAACAAAAACCATCTTTTATTATGGGCGATCTGATGGCTTACATACAAAAACTTGAATTGTTTGGATTTTTTTCAGGCTATTGTCTTTTATATTCGCTCATTTTTTCTTTCCAAAAACCATCTAACAGCAAAGCACAAACGCTTTTAGAAAAAGTAGCCAAATTGCTTCCTTATGCTTATGCGCTTACGGCAACATTATATGCTGCCATGATCGTAAAAAACATAAGCCTTAATATCTCAATAAGAAATTTTAAAGAACAATTTCAACTTCCCTACTTACAAATTATTGCTTTGTTGGCCTTGCTATTTTGGATCCCGTTTTTCAGCAAAAGAAAAATCCTGAGCCTTCTGCACAGCCTGGTTTTCTTCACTTATTTGCTAATGGACATTTTTTTGCTATCGCAGAGAGTAGAAGGAAAAGAGTTGATGTATAACGACATGAAGCTCTTTACCGATAGTCTTTTGCTCAATCTCACCACCATCATATTAGTTGTGATCCTTTACTTTTTTTTCACCATTTATAGAAAGAAAAGAGATTTTACTGCCTGATAATTTCCAGCAACCCAGGAAAAAAAATTTATCCCAATTATTGCTTTACTGTCCCGGCTTTTCACTGCTTCACCTGATCACTTTCTCTTGTGATTTGAATCATATTCTGCAGTGACTTGAGTCATTAAAATGTAATGAAGCCACGTATAGCTTTGTGTTAATTATTTAATAATAATCAAAAAAAAGAATTATGAAACTGTTCAGCAACAAATCCCTCCTGGCACTGCTGCTTTTATTAAGTGGCTTTGGGTATATCACCAGTTGTACACATGAAAATGATGTATTGCCAGCACCCGCATCCGGCACTGTCGTAATAAACCGCGGTAATGCAGTACTTCTTCCCGGCGACATGGTTTCCGGAGATACCACACAATGGAAATTAGACAAGGTTCACTCAAGCGTTTTGTGGCAAACCAATTATATGGGCGCTGCCGGCTTACTGACTGGTCGTTTTAACCAGTTTGGTATCCATAATGTAACCGATGCAGAAATGCAGAATTATGTAACCAACGGTCAACCTGTAAAAGACACTTCCTGGGCCTTTTATGAAAACGATCCGTCAAAAACTTATTTCAGCGGATACGTTCAAATGAACCAGGTGAACACAGGTGAGCCCGGAAGAGATGGTGGATGTCTTTTGACTTCTTTTGGTACAACTCCAATCGTAGCCGGCACACAGAACCTTACCGTAACCAACATTGCCCGCATCAAAACAAGCAAAGTTGAATTTGATCCTTTAAGCGACGGTTATATCGTAACATTTAACCTTACATGGCAAGGTGGACTTTCTGCTCCGCTTACTGAATCAATTGTAGGAAAATTAAAATACATCAAACGGGCAACCATAAACGCAGGCACTGCCTCAGCATACGATGTGTTTGGATTGCAACTGACCTTCCAGTTTAATTGCCGCGATTTTGGTGTGACCAGCACAAGTGTTTCAGACAATGTGCAGATTGAATGCAACATGAATTTCAACAACAAATAATTCACTCCTAAAAAGAAATTATCATGAAACGCGCACTCATTCTTTTCGGACTCGTTATAACACTGGGATTATTTGTTACCAGTTGTTATAAAGATGTGATCCTTCCGGAAGCAGCAGTTGATCCCGACGGTCCTCCTCAATTCGTAAGTTACTCTGCAGACCTTGCTCCTTTATTCAACACTAATTGCGCCTTATCCGGTTGCCATGTTGAAGGTGGACACAAGCCTTACATGAACACCGATATCTCTTATCAGCAGATCGTGAACGGTGGTTTTGTAAATACGGATCTTCCAAAGACAAGTATTCTTTATATCGAAATAAACGGCGAAATGAAAGAACATATTCCTTCAGCCAAAGACAGGCAGAAAGTATATGACTGGATCAGAAACGGAGCGCCCAATAATTAATTGACTTTTAAAAAATGAAAAAATGAAAAGTTTAATAAACAAAAACAGGTTGCGTCTCCTGCCTTCGTTGATGGCCCTCTGCATGTTGCTGTTGAGTGGAAATATTTTCGCCCAGGATTCAACTGCGGCAGAAACTACGCCACAGGTAGAGAAACCCAAACCTGTAAAAAATACATTTGAAAGTGTCTGGATCTTAAACAATCAAACCATTTTCGTTCCGCAAAAAAAATCACTTGAAGTGGATATTATGCACAGGTTCGGAACTGTAAACAATGGTTATTCAGATTTCTGGGGATTCTTTGCACCTTCCAACATCCGCCTCGGTGTTAACTATGCACCAATCAATAAACTGAATCTGGGTGTCGGAATAACCAAGAGTAATATGCTCCTGGATGGTAATTTGAAATATGCGCTCGTAACACAAACGCCGGGCAAATACCCCGTAAGTGTTTCATATTATGCAAACATGGCTTACGATACCAGGAAAGATCCCGATGGAGGAATTTTTAAATACAACAGCCAGCGGTTCTCTTTTTTCCATGAAATATTGATAGCAAGAAAGATTGATGACAGGCTTTCAGTACAAGGCGGAATAAGCGTATCACACCAAAATTCAGTGGACGGTTATTACACCAAAAATGACAGCACAGGAAAAGTGATCTTCAAAGAAATGAAGTTTGATCATTTTGCTTTCTCATTATCAGGAAGGTTCAAACTAACTGACGTAACTTCTCTATTGATAGATTACGACCAGCCGATAACCAAACACGCCACTAATAACCCAAGTCCAAACCTCTCACTTGGATTTGAATTCTATACCGGCGGTCACTCATTCCAATTTTTCCTGGGAAACTATCAATTCATGAGCCCACAGCGTGATAATCTTTTCAATGCAAATGCTCCGTTTACTTATACTGACAGAGCAACCGGCAAGAAAGTAAAAGGTGGCCAGTTTCTTATCGGGTTTAACATAACCAGGCTGTGGAATTATTAAAAGGAAATAATAGTAGGCAAGAAAACAGCAATAAACAAAAAGCCCCTGATCATTCCTGGTCGGGGGTTTTGCATATAAGCCAATGCATTCAGTCCATATTATTTCAATTAGTACTTTTATAATTCAATTCTAATTTTTTTCAAATGTCTGCAAGATTTTTACCCGCTTTTGTTATTATCTTTTTTTTGACAGCTTGTAATAATTCTTCCCAAAAAGAAATACACTCCATTGCTTCACAAAAACATAAAGAGATCAGCAGGAAATATATTGCAAAACCTTCTTCTTCTTTTGAAGACACACTCACCATCAAAACCGCCGCTGCGGTTTTTTTCAAACCGGATTCCGTTCAATTACAAAGAATAAAAGAAGTCAACAAGCCGATGGTTTTTGCCAGCCTTACGCACGACTGTCATTTTCAAATGCGCTTTGTAAGAAATGAACTTTCAAAAAGTTACCCTAAAATAAAAATTATAAATACCGACAATGCCCGCTATCTTTTATTTATGAAAGAAGATAAAAGCGACACCTGCATTGACCTCAACAAAAACAATGACATCTGCGGAGTGTATATTTTCAATAGAATAAAAAATCCTCAGTTAATAGATATGACCAACGCTGATACGGAGTTGGAGTTTTATTTTAAAAAGTAGATTGAAAAGATGCTTTTAAAAAGTGATTTTTGATGATTAAAAAATCATATACTTTTGCGTTCTCAATTTATCGCATTATGAAAATGTAACAGGGCTGTTTCAAAACGTTTTGCCCACCCCTCCTTTCTGACAACCACATCCGGTTGTTCAACAATTTTCATTTATTTTAATAATTATTATCACTCATGATAACAACTTATTCACGCGATAAGATTGTACCCAGGATCGTAAACTTTATTAAGGAAGCGCTTTCTACAAAGCAACACGATTTTACTACCGGCAGTATCCGCCGCGCCGTTTTTCTTTTGGCCATACCGATGATCTTAGAGATGTGCATGGAAAGTGTTTTTGCGATTGTTGATATTTTCTTCGTCGGTAAGTTAGGCGCAGCCGCTACGGCTTCTGTCGGACTTACCGAATCTATTCTGGCTATTGTTTATTCATTGGCATTCGGATTAAGTGTTGCCGCAACAGCGGTGGTTGCGCGCCGTGTAGGCGAAAAACATGTTGAAGGTGGTGCAAAAGCAGGAGCGCAGGCAATCCTGATCGTGATCGTTTTGGCAGTATTGATCAGTGCGACGGGTTTATTATTTCCAAAAGACTTGCTCAGGCTAATGGGAGCCACTGAGGATATTGTGCAGAAGGGATTCCGCTTTACACGCATCATACTGGCGGGCAATATTGTGATCCTTCTCTTGTTCTTACTGAATGGAATTTTCAGGGGCGGCGGTAACGCAGCAATCGCCATGAGGAGTTTGTGGCTGGCCAATATTTGTAACATTATTTTGTGCCCCACACTCATTCATTTCTTCGGGCTTCCCGGCGCAGCAATGGCGACGACAACCGGTCGTGGCATAGGTGTGTGCTACCAGCTTTGGCACCTGCTCAAAGGAAAGGGAATCATAAAAATTCATCTTCATCATTTTGTTCCTGATGCTGCAGTCATGAAAAATTTGTTGAAAGTGGCTTCCACCGCTTCATTGCAATTCCTGATCGGATCCGCAAGCTGGATTGCCATGGCGCGCATCATGACGGATTTCGGAAGTGACGCCGTTGCCGGTTACACAATTGCCATCCGCTGGATCGTATTTTTTATTTTACCCGCATTAGGATTAAGCAATGCCGCAGCCACTTTGGTTGGACAAAACCTTGGGGCAAAACATACAGCGCGAGCGGAAGAATCGGTTTGGAAAGCGGCAAAGTACAATGCGGTTTTTATGGCTTGTGTTTCTATTTTATTTTTAGTGGGCGCGAGGTTTTTTATACAAATAATTACTTCAGAACCGGAGGTTGTGAGCATTGCCATTACTGCTTTGCGCATCATTAGTCTTGGCTACATTTTTTACGGAATAGGAATGGTGATGATGAATGCCTTCAATGGCGCAGGTGACAGCCGGACACCCACATGGATCAATCTTTTTTGGTTCTGGATCTTCCAGATCCCTTTGGCTTATTTGGTGGCAATTGTCTGGAACTGGGGACCAAAAGGTGTCTTTATTTGTATTGTCTTAACCGAAACATTGATAACCATTACATCGATGATTCTTTTTAAAAGAGGCAGATGGAAACTGGTAAAAGTGTAAAATAAAAATTTGAATCAAAAGTAAGTTCACTGCAAAAAGCGCAGCAGGCAAACAAATAATTGACTTTTATTTTTTGCCTCCATTCTTTGTTCACAATCGCACATGTGTTGTATCAAAAGCGGACACCCGCTGATTTTTACCCCTCCCTTAAAAACTGAAAATCAATCATTTAACAAGTGGCATATCCTTAGTTGCTAAAGTATTTGTATCAATTCAACAATAACAGTAATCGATTCAATATGTTCAGCAATTACTTAAAAGTAGCCTGGAGAAATTTATTCCGCAACAAAGGATTTTCCATTACCAATCTTCTTGGGCTTAGCATTGGCATGACCTGTACCATTTTTATTTTGCTTTGGGTGCAGGATGAATTGAACTACAATAAATCTCAAAAAAATTACAAAGAGATTTACCAGGTGATGGCCAACCGTGATTTTAATAATCAAATTTTTACCGATCCGAACATGGTTTTGCCATTGGCGCAATCCATACAAAATGAAATTCCACAGGTAAAAAATGCCGTCGTTACTACTTATCCTTCGCCTTCCAGTATTGCTTATGGAGATAAGATCATTAAGAAAACAGGATTAACTGTCAGCGACAGATTCTTCAACCTTTTTACTACAAAATTTGTAAAAGGAAATGCATCAACAGCCATCAATGATCCGTCTTCCATTGTCCTGACCCAATCTGCCGCCACTGCTTTGTTTGGGAATGAAGATCCAATCAACAAAGTAATTAAGATCGACAATTCACGCGATTTGAAAGTTTCTGCTGTTGTAAAAGACATGCCTTCAAACAGCACCATTCAGTTTGATTACATTACTCCTTTTAATTATTCTGATCCATACATCAAACAATCCATGGATGAATGGGTAAATTCTTCATGGAAGGTTTACCTGCAGGTGGTGCCCGGCGCTAATATGAAATGGATTGATAAAAAAATAAATGAGATCAAGCAACTGCGCGATCCTTCCGATAAAAAAATAAGCACCTACTTCACTTTTCCGATGAGCAAGTGGCGGTTGTACAGTGATTTTAAAGATGGAAAAAATGTTGGCGGAATGATTGAGTACGTAAGGATGTTTTCTATCATCGCCATCATCATTCTCCTGATCGCGTGCGTCAACTTCATGAATCTTTCAACCGCGCGGTCAGAAAAAAGAGCGAAAGAAGTGGGCATCAGGAAAACATTGGGCTCCGGCAGGAAACAACTGGTAGCACAATTTTTTATTGAATCAGTTATCCTTGCATTCATCTCATTTATCATTTCAATTTTTGCCGTTTATCTTTTGTTGCCTGCTTTTAATTCGCTGGTGAACAAACAACTGGCCCTTCCTTTTTCCCAACCAATCTTTTGGTTAATTGCTTTGGCAATGATCCTGTTTACAGGGATCGTAGCGGGAAGTTATCCTGCCCTTTATCTCTCTTCTTTTAATCCGGTAAAGGTGTTGAAAGGAACTTTTTTAGGAGCCAACAAAACTGTTCTACCAAGGCACATCCTGATCGTAGGACAGTTTGTAATTTCTATCCTTCTCATTTCGGCAACGATCATTATTTACCAGCAAATAAAAATGATCAAGAACAGGGATATGGGTTACAATCCAAACAACTTGATAACGATACCCGGCACACCTGACACACAAAAGAATTATGAAGTGATCAGGCAGGAATTGCTCCAAACAGGAATGGTAAATTCAGTAACACGTACAATGGCGCCGATAACGGACGTCTGGTGGAAAACACCAGCGCCAGATTGGGAAGGAAAGCCAGCAAACATGAATATGATTTTTACCGGCCTTACAGTGGACAAAGGATTTACCAAAACAATGGGTATTAAAATCCTGCAGGGAAAAGACTTCTCCGGCACACCTGCTGATAGTGGGTATGTCTTACTGAATAAGGCTGCAATTGATGCAATGCATGTGAAAGATCCTGTCGGAATGAAGATCAGGTATGGAATGAAGGCGAAAGAATTTACGGTGCTGGGAATAACCGACAATGTGATACAGGAATCTCCTTTCAAACCCGTAGAGCCGATGTTGATCATGTACAATCCCGACAATTCTTCGATCATCAGTCTTCGTTTGAATGATGGCGTGCAACCGCAAAAAGCTCTATCATCGATTGAAAAAATATTCAGGAAATACAATCCCGGCTATGCATTTGATTACAGTTTCGTCGACAAAGAATTTGAGAAAAAATTTATCAATGAAGAACTGGTCAGCGAATTGAGCAGTCTTTTTGCAGCCCTTGCTATTTTCATTTGTTGCATCGGCCTTGCCGGCCTTGCCGCATTTACCATAGAAAAAAGAATTCGTGAGATCGGCATCAGGAAGGTACTGGGCGCTTCCATTCAACAAATACTCTTACTTATTTCCAAAGAATTTTTGCGGCTCGTACTTATCGCTTTTGCCATCGCCATACCGCTGAGCTGGTGGATCATGCACAACTGGCTACAGAAATATGAATACCGGGTTACTATCAGCATTTGGATGTTCGCAATTGTAGGAGCCGTCATTTTTTTATTGACACTGGCAGTTGTAAGTGCGAATACACTAACCGCCGCTATGCGCAATCCAGTGAAGAGTTTGAGGACGGAATGAGAAGGGGAAAAGTAAATGGTCAATGGTGAATGGTCAATGAATGATTAATGATTACATATACCCGCTAAGATTTGAATGTTTTTTCATAAATTGAAGTTATCAAGCTGTAATTTTATATCAGCCAACACTCAGTGAAATGAAAAAGCATTCTTCCTTCCTCTTCCTTTTTATCATCCTTAATCTAACTTCCATTCGCATGAACGCACAAACCGGTGAGGTAAATTATGATGAATCAAAAGTACCTCCTTACACTTTGCCTGATCCGTTGGTAATGGCAAATGGGAAACGAATAACACACAAAGAAGAATGGCTTCAATATCAGCGGCCGAGGATGTTACAATTATTTGCAGAAAATGTGTATGGACGGATGCCGGGCAAACCGAAAGGCGAACATTTTGAAGTTACATCGGTTGATTCTTCTGCATTGAATGGAACGGCCATCCGCAAACAGATCACCATTTATTTCACCAAAGATCCTTCTTCGCCTTCAATGCATGTGTTGTTGTACTTGCCAAAATCGGCAAAAGGCCCCGTGGCGGTTTTTACCGGTCTTAATTTTCATGGTAATCAATCGGTTGATCCTGACAAAGGAATCGATATGCCAACAGTTTGGATAGATAACGATAAAGACAAACACATCACCGGCTTTCATGCTACACAAGCTTCGCGGGGAACTGATTCTTCAAGATGGCCTTTAAAGGAAATCATTTATCATGGTTATGGCGTTGCCACTGCCTATTACGGTGATCTCGAACCTGATAACCCGGAAGGATGGAAAACAGGTATTAGAACGACGATGAAAAAAGAACTGGGAATAAATGAGAATGAATGGGGTGCGATTGGGGCTTGGGCATGGGGACTGTCTAGAATGATGGATTATCTGGAGACCGATCCTGCCGTGAATTCAAAGGAAGTAGTGGTAACCGGTCATTCAAGATTAGGAAAAACCGCTTTGTGGGCCGCAGCCAATGATACCCGTTTTGCTATGGTTGTTTCAAATGATTCCGGTGAAGGTGGCGCTGCTTTATCGAAAAGATTTTTTGGTGAAACGATCGAAAAAATAAATACAGTTTTTCCTCATTGGTTTTGTCCCACATACAAAAAATACAACGGACACGCAGAGTTATTGCCAGTTGATCAACATATCTTACTCGCATTAATGGCTCCAAGACCTTTGTATGTTGCCTCAGCACAAGATGATCTTTGGGCCGATCCAAAAGGAGAATTTCTGAGCGCAAAAAATGCCGGACCGGTTTATTCATTATTTGGAAAAGAAGGCCTGGGAGTAGATTCAATGCCTCCTGTTAATACACCCGCTGGAAAAACCATCCGTTACCACATCCGGACAGGCAAACATGATATAACCCTTTACGATTGGAAGCAATACATTGATTTTGCTGATACGCAATTTTTAGAAGGGCCATAAAGATTTGAAAACATTGGTAATACACGATTGATCTCCACTAAATGTTTCCGATCTTTTACCTAAATTTGAGAATAAATCTAATGGCAGCATCTTTAAATTTAAATGAAATACTCTCCCAGGTAGAGCAACTTGATAAAGAGGACCAATTGACCTTGCTAAAAAGGATGGCACATTTACTTAAGAAAAGAGAAAGCGGAAAAAAATCATCCGTGCGTTTGACTTCACTTTCCGGCGTCGGAAGCGAGATTTGGAAAAGTACAGACGAAATTGACAAATATATTGATGAGGAACGCCAATGGTAATTAAAGATTTTCATTCCAAATCTGTCTTTCTTGACACTGCCCCACTGATTTATTTCATTGAGGGACACAGCAATTATCAATCAGTCCTCTCACGCCTTTTTGATTTCAATGATCAAGGCGGTTTTTCATTTGTAACTTCTTCTGTAACCCTTCTGGAAGTCCTGGCCAAGCCATTAAGGGAAGGACAAAAGAAAATTGCAGATCAATACAGAAATATACTTATTACCGCTCCCGGAATAGAAATGTTTGATGTTACAACTTCAATCGCTGAAGCAGCAGCCAGCTTGAGAGCCACATATAATCTTAGAACTCCTGACGCAATCCAATTAGCTACTTGTATTAGCGTTGGCGCTGACTTCTTTTTGACAAACGATAACAGGCTCAAAATGGTAAGTGAAGCGAGTGTTGTGACAATTGGCGATATTGAATAGGGAATTGAAACAATAGTTCCGAAAGGCGTTCATCGAAAACAAAAAAATCAATAATTTATTCCTTTACTCCTTTCTGCCTCATTGCACCTTTAAATATTTGTTGAAAGTTTATAAAAAGCAATTTTGTTGCAAGAATATAAATATCTTTAAGCAAACCAAATCGCATGCAACGGAAGCTTATATTTTTATTTTTTACTTTGCTCGCTTTGATTTCCATCCGCGCCAGCAGCCAGGTTACTATCGACACCGTTAAATCTGTTCATCCTAAAATGGATAAATATTATCCTCAACCCTTAAAGACACGCGTGATTTATGCAGCCGATTCAAATACAAAGCCAACGCCAAAACCCATTACCCAGGTTCAGCCTGCACCGACAATGACTACTGCTCCTGCTACTCAAAACACGGTTGTAAACCCGGCACCCCAAGTGCAACAAACTTTACCTGCACCTGCTGAACCCGAAACCACACCGGCTCCTGCAGTTACTTCCACGGCGGTAAGCGTTGAACCAACAAATACAACTGTTAACAATTCAACCACGGTAACAACACCTGCTGCGGTAACAGTGAATAAGCCTGTTCAGCCAAAACCCGTTGTTACAACCTCTCATTATGTCGATCCTGCATCTCTTTTTACCACAAGGTTGGGAAGCAGTTCGCCACAATATGATACGTGGGAAAAAAATAATAACGGCGCCGGTGCAGTAACCACCCATTCAAAATAAAACGCCGATAACAGTTACCAGTAACAAACTTTTTCGAAGAAATGTTTTTGAGCTTATTTCAAGACTTTCATCTTAATACTCCGGTAAGAAACTTTATCGCCATGATCTTGCAAAAGGATGTACCCTTTATCCCAATGCCCAAAGTTCTTCCAGTTCTTGTATTTGCTGATGGCAATGAGACTATCGAATTCTTTTGAATCACGATCGTATTCAAGCATTTTATAACCATTCAGCCAATGTTCTACATGATTGTCGGGATGAACTACAATTCTGCCCCAGTTCCATTCACCAACAGGTTTCAGCGCAGCCGGAATATTTTTTCTTGGGATCAAATCATATAATGAAGAGCAGGTTCGGTCACCATTTCGTCCGAGCTTTGCATCCGGGTGAAGCGAATCATCCAGCACCTGGTATTCCAGTCCGATACCCGACATACCGTGCGTATCGTAACTTTCTTTTACAAAATATTTTACGCCGCTGTTGGCAGCAGGAGTAAGTTTGAATTGAAACTGCAGATCAAAAGCGCCGTATTCTTTATCAGTAATGATATCTCCCCCAAGCCCTTCCTGCTGGCCATTTGAAGGCAACACGGTAAGTACGCCGTCGTTGATCACCCAACCTGAATCAGGAAAATGATCTTTATTAATGCCTCTCCATCCTTTCGTTGTTTTTCCGTCCCAAAGCAGCGCAACCCCATTTTTCTTTTCCTGTGAAGAAAGTGTGTTGGGATCAAGATTCATCACAAAAATGGAATCCGGTGGAGAAGGTTGCAGATCATTGGTTTTGATCTTAATATTTTTCCAGCGAATCTCTTCGCCTGCATGTGCTGAATCCGGCACCTGGTGCACCTGCAATGCAATAAAACCCTTGTGTGTCATACCGTCCACGAGGTTTGCCGCAGGAACGCCATTCACCCATGTGCGGATGGTATCGCCCAAACACTCGATATGATAATGATTCCATTCGCCGTTCTTAAAAGCCGTTTTTGCTGATGGATTTAATTCCAAAGGATAAAGCCATCCTCTTCTTGCTTCGTCATAGATACCACCACTCCATGCTCTTGTTGAGGGATCAATTTCTACCTGGTAACCATGCACCCGGCCATTGTTAAAATCAGGCGTACTCTCACTCCTGATCTGTATGCCGGAGTTCATTGCTGTGTCTACTTTAAAATCTACATCCAGGAAAAAATCGCCGTAAGGGGAATCGGTAACGAGAAATGAATTAGGTGTGTTGGGTACGGTAGTTCCAACGATCTCACCATTCTCCACTGCGTATTTTGCCTTCCCGTTCAGTTGGTGCCAGCCATCCAGGTTTTTGCCATTAAACAAATCAGTGTAGCCTTCTTCTTTTGTAATAGAAGAAGATGAATCACAGGCGGCCAAAGACACAAGGGCCAGTGAAGCAACAAAAAGTCTCAGTCTCATATCAAAATATTTATGGTGTGTTTTTACAGTTAACCTATTTGAATATCTGGCCTCCAGCCACTTTCATACTCGCGGCTCCAGAGTGCCTGCGCTTCTTTATCATCCAAAATCTTTCCGCCTTTTGAAGGATCGCAATGCAACTTCCTCCCTACTCTTTGAGCAATGTTTCCGAGGTGACACAACAATACACTTTTGTGTCCTTCAGTTATCGGCGAATTCAATGGCTTTCCATCCCTCACTGCATCAATGAAATTTTTAAAATGGTAAGCATCCAACTGAACGCCCGGCCCCATCGTATTGATCACATCCGACTGTTCTTCTTTCTTGCTTTCTCTGATCAGTTTGTTGTCTTTGTCAAAAATTTTATAATCATCGTTGCCACTGTTTACCAGCGTACCGTTCTTTCCATAGATCTTAAAACCTCTTCCACCGCCGGCTTCGGGGTAATTGTTGCAACTTCTGCCTTCCCAGCTTATCGCCTTCTTTTCAGGAAATTCAAAAGTGATCATTTGCGTGTCAAAAGCCTGCCAGTCGTCATCATAAACATAACGGCCACCGCCCGAAACTACTTTCGAAGGATAATTAACGCCGAGCGCCCAACGCATGCAATCAATTTCGTGTGTGCCGTTGTTGCAAGATTCACCGGTGCCCCAGTTCCAGAACCAGTGCCAGTTGTAATGCACCAGGTTATCACGGTAATCTTCGCGCGGTGCCGGTCCCTGCCACAACTGCCAATCCAGGTTTGAAGGAACAGCAACTACTTTTCCATGACCAATTGGTCCGCGGTTGTTGGCATACCAGCCTTTGCCATAATAAACCTCGCCAATGATTCCATCATGAATCAGTTTCATTGCCTCATTAATATTAGGCCAGGAACGGCGCTGGTTGCCCATTTGCACCAGATGCCGGTATTTTTTTTGTGCCGCCACCAGCATCTCTCCTTCTTCAGGATTATGCCCGCAAGGCTTTTCTACATACACTTGTTTGCCGGTGGACAAAGCCAAAATTGCTGCTGGCGTGTGCCAATGATCAGGGGTGGCTATTGAAACTGCATGTATATCTTTATCATCGAGGATAGTGCGAAAATCTTTTATGGCTTTTGGTCTTTTACCATACAGTTTTTCAGCAAGGTTCATTCCTTTGGCAAGCGCCTTCTCTTCCACATCGCAGATGTAAGCAATCTCAACATTCGGGATCGTATGATACGCTTCGATGTGAGCAAGGCCGCGACCGTTAGTACCGAGCACAGCTAGACGAACTTTGTCTGCACTGTTTTTTTGAGCGAAGGAAGAAAATTGTAAACCAGTAAGGCCAACGCCTACTCCGGCAATAGCGCTGTTTTTAATGAATTGACGTCTTTGCATGGGAAATCGTTTTGATAAATATAAACTTTTTATATTTTTTCTTGCCGCAAAAATTATTAACGGCCAGGCATAGACGAAAGCAACCCCAGTTCAAGACCGCGCAATTCGGCCAAACCACGCAACCTTCCGATAGCAGAATAGCCGGGATTGGTTTTCTTCTTCAGGTCGTCGAGCATCTGGTGACCATGATCCGGGCGGAATGGAAGAGACTTGTGGTATTTTTGTTGAAGCAATAAAATTTCTTTTACAATTGCCGCCATATCATTATCGCCACCCAAATGATCGGCTTCATAAAAATTACCTTGCTCATCTTTGGTCACATTGCGCAAGTGCACAAAGTGAATTTTTTCGCCAATGCTTTTGATCATCGCCGGAAGATCATTTTTTGATGACGCGCCCAAGGAGCCGGTACAAAAACAAACACCGTTGGCACTGTTATCAACCTTCTGAAGGAAATAATGAAAGTCTTCCATTGAGCTGACCACGCGAGGCAGACCAAGAATAGGAAAAGGCGGATCATCAGGATGAATGGCGAGCTTGACGCCACACTCTTCTGCTACTTCACTTATTTCTTTTTGAAAATAGCAAAGATTATCACGAAGCACATCGGCATCAATGTCTTTATACAATTCCAGCTTTTGCAACATCTCGGTGGTAGAACCTTTCTTTTCTCCTGGGATGCCTGCCATCACTACATCGGCAAGCGCATCCAGTTGTTCGCTTGTATAATTTTTAAAACGCTCTTCCGCCTGCTTTACAATGTTTGCGGGATATGCATCTGCCGCATTTCTTCTTTTTAAAATGAACATATCAAACACGGCGAGGTCAACCCAGTTAAAATAAAGCGCCATAGATCCGTCCGGCATTTTATAACTTAAGGAAGTACGCGTCCAGTCGTTCACCGGCATAAAGTTGTAAGTGATCACCGGGATGCCTGCAGCAGCTACATTTCTTATGGAGGTTTTGTATTTTTCAATATAGTCCTTGTAGTTACCAGTTCTCGTTTTGATGCTTTCATGAACCGTTATACTTTCCACCACCGACCAGGGCAACCCTTCTTGTTGCAGTTGCGCTTTTCGTTTGTTGATCTCTTCCGTTGTCCACACTTCACCATGCGGAATGTGATGCAATGCCGTAACCACGCCGGTTGCGCCAGCCTGTTTAACATCCTGCAACGAGACAGGATCTTCCGGCCCATACCACCGCCACGTTTGTTCCATTTTATACATATCAATGTAATTGTGAAATGCTAATTTAGGGGGATAAAGTTAGAATTGGTTATTTTAATGTATGAATTGTCCCGAGTTGCAAATTTAAGAACCGCCGCTATGGTTCGTGTAGTAAATCATTTGACAATATTAAGTAAAATATCCTGGTGGCTTTGAAAATTCAACTGTACAGGCCTTTAGGATTACCAGCAGGACTTGTATTGTTAAATCAGGATTTATTTTACTCACCTGTATAGCTATTCCAGGATAAGACAAAGGGGTTTGTGCCGTATCTCCTTCGATATTTCTTCGATACTTCTTCGATATACCTTCGGTTAATAAAGCGAACAATAGCCGGGGAAACAAAAGAAATAAACCCAGGGAAAGTAGAAGAAAACAATAGCCTGACTGTCTTCAATACCGCGGTTTTATCACGACGATTCAACTAAAGCATTGTAAAGCCTTTTGAGGATTATCCTAACTATTGTAAAGCTTATTCAGGATTACGCTTGCTCTAAACTTTCACTATGGATGCATGCTACATTCCATATACAGGCTATGTCATTACTGCGGTAATTAACGCAGTGGAACACCATCATCTGTAAAGCATCCATACTGCATGTATACTCCAGGGGAGAAGTAAAGTGAGCGCTGCTACCAATGGGATATTGAAAACCAACTCCTGATATGGTGCTTGAGACAAAAACCACGGCAGGGAGTGTTAAAATATGTATTGACACAACAACAATACAAAAAGTGAAATAGGAAAGTATTGATTATCAATAATGCTTGCTCGGATTGTTGCTTTATTTCGAACAATATTGTGTCGGAATGCTGACATTCATCACACTAAATAAAACAAACCTTTATGAGAAAATAAATCTGAATTACCCTTCTAATTCTTTCTTGCCTTTCTAACTTTTACATTTGCACAAATAAAAAAGAAATCAATATTAGCTTCCCCAGAAGCGATTATCTTCAAAATAATGCGGATCTTTTCTTATCCAACTCCTTTTCAAGATATTTTAAAGGCAAGCTAAAATCGCATCTGATTGAAATATATTTGAAAAAAAAATAAGTTCTTATACGAACTGCCGTAGGCAGCCATTTTCAAAACCATCCTTTCGGACAAAAATCATAAATTTGAAATATGGAAATGAAATTGCAAGTTCCGTTTCAGCAACTTCTGAAATTGGTCAAGAGTTTAACACCTGCCCAGAAAGCAAAGCTTCGGCAGGAACTTGGTGACGAGAACCCATCAAAAACAGACAAAGACGAATTTATCGAGTATTTGCTCAATGGACCTGTTTACACAGAGAAGGAAATACAGATGATTGAGGAAAATCGAAAAAGTATCTCAGCATGGCGGACAAAAAATTGATGGTAGACTCAACCATTTTAATCGACTATTTTCGGAAATTAGACAAAGCTAAATCTGGATTGGTCAATCATTCAGAAACTATGACCGTCTTTACATTTCTAGTGTGACGGAGTTTGAGGTTGTTAACGGAGCCACCCAAGCACACTTAGACTTTTGGAATGGTATGTTAGCACGGTTTATTATTTTAAATTTTGACAGCAAAGCGGCATGCCAAGCGGCAGACATTGTCGCTCAGCTTAAAACCAAACGCAAGACTATTGATAAGCCAGATTTATTTATTGCCGCAACAGCTGTTGTACATAGTCTTCAACTTGACACGTTAAACATCAAACATTTTACTCATATTGACAGCTTGAACTTGCTGAACAAATAAAACATAGGATGTGGTTTTGCACAAGTGGGGCAGACGGAATAAACATCAGCATATGTGCTGCTATCATCAGCAGTTCCCGCTGACCGAGAAATCTATTAACAAACGAACAAATAATCAACTTTTTTATTCTATATTCGGCAGACGGGGCGTTTACTTTCCCGCTGCACTAAGGCCTGGACGGGTTCCACAACAATGCAACGTTTCAGTGGATGCAACTGTCAACTTATAAAATGGCTGTGAAATATTATTTCAGTTTCTTTCTTTTATTGCTAACAGCATGCAACAAAGAAAAAAATCAAACCGCAAACGCTTCCTTAAATCAAATTTTTCCAAATGAAGTTGGGAATCACTGGGTTTATAAATATAATGATGGATTCAGTAATAGTCAACAATATATTTATGTGGATATTGTTGGTAAAACAACACTTCAGGGACAAAGTGTAACGATTTGGACAACTACTTTGAAAGATGCTTCGAATAATAAATACGTAATCGATTCATCATATGTTTCAGTCGATAACGAAAAAGTAATTTTCTATGTACCGCCCTGCATAACTTGTACACCACAACCGCTCTATGAAAAACGTAAATATATTTTTCCATTAGAAGTAGGTAACAAATGGTTCACGAGTGTATCCTGGGGTGATACAACAAAAGTTTTATCAAAAGAAGACGTAACGGTTCCTGCTGGTACCTTTCACAATACATATAAATTATCACAAATAATCGGTTATGTGTATGAAACTTACACCAGAGACAGTATTTGGTTAACGCCAAAAATTGGTATGACCAGACGTTTTCAAAATGAATTTAGAACTGCACCAGTGCCGGGAAACGGTATTTGGGAACTGACAAGTTATAATCTCAAATGAAAACGGCACACAACATTTGGTTTTTTGATGCTAGCGGAGCAAAAGATTTCATAACAACCGAAATCGGATTATAAAACAGCATATGGAAAAAAGCAGGTTAATAGAAATGAATAACGTAGGGATCGTTGTAGAAAATCTGGACGAAGCAGTTGCTTTCTTCACAGAAATCGGGCTCACAGTTGAAGGACGGGCAATAATTGAAGGTGAATGGGCCGGAAAAGTAACAGGACTTGCAAATCAATCCGTAGAAGTAGTAATGATGGTTACGCCTGACGGACACAGCCGACTTGAACTTTCAAGGTTTATAACGCCCAAAACTATTTCAGACCACAGGACAGCACCGGTTAACTCTCTTGGTTATCTCCGTGTTATGTTCAGGGTTGACAACCTTGACGAATTATTAAGCCGACTTACAAAACAAGGTGTTGAAATTGTTGGAGAAGTAGTTAACTATGAAACCATTTACAAACTCTGCTACATTCGTGGGACAGAAGGACTTTTGATAGGGCTCGCAGAAAAACTAATGACAAATGAGCACAATGAAAAAAGAACAACAAACCGCTAACAAAGGGTTACCCCCAAAGGGGACTGACGTGCTTCCCCGGCCTTGTTTCCATGGCGAACGCTGTCCATTTATTTTTTCTGCAATAGCAAGGTTAAAATGCGTGGGATGGCAGTTTTATCATTATCATCAAAATATTCTTTCAATTCAACCAGTTGAAAACCGTTTTTCGTGGCAGCGGTGGTAAAGTCAGAAATATGATGGTTAAAACAGTTTACAACCTGCACCCCGCTATCCATTTCAAATCTTGCCTTTGTTCCGGAATATTGTTTGAACGGATGCAACTCGCCAATATAAACGTATCCGTTTGGTTTCACCACAGCGCGCAGCTTCTCAAAAACGCGTTCTAAATTTTCAATGTGTTCCAAAACGAGACTAAACGTTGTAAGGTCAAATTTTTCATTACCTGTAAAGTCCCATTCATTATTAATATCTGCCTGTACAAACTTTACCTTATCCGATTGAATTTTATGCTGCGCTTTTGCTAACATTTCTTCGGACAGGTCAACAGCCAAAATATTTTTGGCCCTTGTAATTAGCCATTCCGTGTTCTTTCCTGTGCCACAGCCGATTTCCAAACAATTGTCGAATTGTTTTGTACTCAGCGTTTCCCTCAAGGAGATCGCTTCAAGATCTCTTGTTCGGTTCCTGTTGGTATCATATTGTTCGGCCCAGATGTTATATGCTGTTCTTACTTCCATTTATTATTCCTGTGTTTATTGTTTACACAAACTTGCCGTATGCTTAACCATAAATTTACACACTTACTCGTTAAACTAATTGCCTGCCCTTTTTAAAAAAGTTGATTGCAAAAATATTCCACTTGATGTAACCAATTCTTGTGAAACCATTAGCAAAATAAAAATTACTATTAATTGTTGCCTTACTGCAATTGCCCGCATCACCATATTATATTTCAATGAAAACTTACATGTACGTTCATACTTAATTAACTTCAATTAAAACCACATTTCATGAAAATCGAACACATAGCAATTTGGGTTGATGACCTGGAAAAAATGTGCGACTTTTACTCAGCTTATTTTGGCTTCAACAGCAGTGAAAAATATACGAACGAAAAGAAAGGTTTCGCTTCTTATTTCCTAAGTTTTGGAGAGGGTAAAACCCGCCTTGAATTGATGAACAGGAAAGATATTACAGACGGCCCCCGCAAGCGAGGCCTTGCAAAAGGAATGGCACATTTTGCCATTTCCGTTGGAAGTAAAGACGCGGTAAACACATTGACTGAAAAATTGCGCAATGATCATTACACGATTGAAAGTGAACCTCGAAAAACAGGTGATGGCTATTATGAAAGTGTAATTTCAGACCCCGAAGGAAACCTTGTAGAGATAACAGAGTAAATGAATTCTTTGTTTGAGAAACGGATCAAAATTTGCCATTTTTTATACTGCATCATTAATCACTTTAAAAATCGAATTATGACATATTCTAAAACTTTGCGGTTTTTGAAAATCGCGTTTGTTATTATTATAATGTCCATGCCGGTCATAGCCAGTACCCAACATGAACAGCACATGAATTCTTCTCCATTGACCATGCCGGGAAATGAAATTTTTGGTACGATACAGGAAGTGGTTCAAAAATTAGAAGCAGACCCAAATACTGACTGGTCAAAAGTAAACCTGGAGGCATTACGGCACCATCTTCTGGATATGAAGGCTTTTACCGAAGAAGTACAGGTAATATCGCAGGAACCAATTGACAACGGGGTAGCAATACAGGTGCAGCCGGAAACAGAAAGCGCGGTGACTGCACTTAAGCATTTGTTCAGCATGCATCCCATGATGCTGAAAAGTGAAAAAGGCTGGGACATGACTGCAAAACAAACCGGATCGAAATGGGATATTACCTGTACCACAAAAAACAAGTCGGAAGTAGAAAAGATCCGTGGTTTGGGTTATATAGGTTTACTCACTGAAGGTGCGCATCACCAAATGCACCATTGGATGATCGCTACCGGCAGCATGCAGATGCATTAAACCGTTTTGAAAAACAAAAATTCAGAGAAATTGTTGGTTCACTGAATCAATTTCGTTTAGCCATAAGCGTAAGTTCATGTTATTACCAATTAAAGCATCCCGAACTGTCATCTTATCCAAAGTGTCCGCCCAGCAATAAAAAGGATTACCTCGAATTTTGCATCTTTAAATTATTTTTCTATGTTTATTCTTTAAAAAGCCAAGCATGATAGCCAAAACTTTCGTAACCTCTTTTTTATTTTTTGTTGCTACTGTTTCTTTTGCCCAGCAAACCGATTACGTTTATTATTTCAATGAAGACTTTGGCATTTGCGCAAAAGAAAAATCAGTTTTTACAGGGCATGGAAGAGAAAAGGATAATCTTTTCAACCTTAAAGTTTATTCGAATCAATTTCCTGCAAAACCATTATTGGTTGCCAACTTTACGGATACCACCTTATCAGTAAACCAGGGAACTTTTCAAAGTTTTTATTTGAATGGTAAGAAAGAAACCGAACGCAATTATGAAAACAATATACTTAATGGTTTATGGAGAAAATGGGATAGCACGGGCCATTTAATTGACTCTTTAATATATGTGAACGGGAAAGTGACCGACAGCAGCAAATATTATTATTCGGAAGGTGGTAGTTTAAGCGGTTTTACTTCTACTGATTTTAAAAATGATAAATTCCGGCAGACCTTCTATGATGATTCAGGAAAGGTTACTTCAGAAGTCTTTTTTACGGGTCAAAAAGGGATAAGAAAAGATTACAAGGATGGAACCGTAGTCGTTGATTCTTTATTTACAAGAGAAGAAAAGGAAGCCTCCTTTCGTGGAGGCGCACAAGCCTGGCTCCGTTACATTACCGGAAAACTTACTTCCAATATCGATAAATTTAGTGAAAAAGATTACGGAACATGTGTAGTTAGATTTATCATCGATACGACGGGAAAAGTGAGAGATGTTGAGGCCACCACTATGAAAGGCACTATGCTTGCGTACATAGCGGTAGAAGCGATCAAGAACGGACCAAAATGGATTCCTGCGATGCAATATGGAAGGCTTGTAAAAGCATACAGATTACAACCGGTCACCCTTGGGTCAAGATAATATAAATTTCAGGAAGCTTTCTTTAGAACAATGCCCTAAACAAAAAGTCAAAATCTACACAAGTCTCCAGACCTGTGAAAGGACGTTTCTCAGGATCAAACAAAATAAAAACTCTTATTAATTCCTGCCTTACTGCAGCTGCGTTTGTGCTTACCTGATAGTATAACCTGCAGATCTCAACTGCTCCTCTATTTTATCATAAGGAATTTTCCCTGAACGTATTCCTGCGCGACGTTGGTCTTCTTCAGCCTGGATCTTTTCAGCAGCAGTGGCTACTTTTTCTGCCATTGCCAACGGCACAACCACAACACCTTCATCGCTCGAAACAATCACGTCTCCCGGATTTACCAACACACCTCCACACACAACCGGCCTGTTCACTGAACCAAAAGGCTGACCAAAAGGATAATGATAATTGCGAGGAGTAACGGACCGTGCAAAAACGGGTAAGCCTACTTCCTTAATTCCCAAAACATCACGTACAGCACCATCAACAATTGCGCCCACTCCTCCGCGGCTCTTTACACCGTTTGATCCCAATTCACCAAAACACGCATATTCATGAATACCACCTGACGCCTGGATAAATACGTCTCCCGGCTTTATCAATGAAAGCGCAAAGATCTTTACGGTAAGGTCAAGGCTTCCGCAGGTGAGTGCAGGGCCACAAAAATGAGTGCCTTGAAATATGGGTCGTATTTCATAATGCATCACGCCATGCTTGTTCATGGCATCAGAAATATTGGCAATGGGAAGGTTGGAAAGGCGCTCAACAACTTCTGCTGACGGACGTGGAAAATTTTTGATAATAATTCCTGAGTCCTCTCCTGTTGCGGGGACTGCTTGTTCAGTTGCTGTCATCGTTTTTTGATTTAAGGTTAATTAATGGAACAAATTTATCCCAATACAAAAAGTGATTCAATAGAACATTAGTTATAGGATGTATGTATTCCTGATCAGACGGGTACCGTCAGATCAGGGGTGAAAAAATTTGGTTTACTGTGACAATTAGATTCAGGATTTTGCCTTATCTTCCCTTCAAATTCCAATAGCTAATGGATAGACGTTCAAGTATTAAAACACTACTCCTTCTTTCAGCCGGAACTGCATTTTTACCTTCATGTTTACAGGAAGAAAAAAAAGCGACCGTTTCTGTAAAGAATTATAAGATCACCGGCAATGATGAAGACCTGGTGGCTACCTTAAGCGATACAATTATTCCCGGAGGAAAAACACCAGGGGCAAAGGATGTAGGCGCTTACAGCTTTGCACTGATGATGGTGGATGATTGCTTTTCCCCGGATAAACAGGAGCAATTCACCAAAGGTTTAAAGGAGTTTAATGATTTTTCAAAAAAGAAAGTAAACACCTCTTTCACAAAAGCCACACTTGCTCAAAGAAACCAGGTTTTGCAGTCAATTGAAGACAAGAAAGACGTTCCCGAAAATGTGGCCTTCTTTTATCACACGATGAAAGGACTTACACTCGAAGCATTTACCCAATCAAAATATTATTTAACCAAAGTGCACGTGTACCAACTGGTGCCGGGCAAATTCTACGGTTGCGTACCGGTAAAAAAAGCAAGCTGACAACAAAATGGGAGATTCAAAACAAGCACGCACCTTTGACGCCATCGTCATTGGTTCAGGCATGAGCGGCGGATGGGCTGCAAAAGAATTTTGTGAAAAAGGACTCAAAACTCTTGTGCTCGAAAGAGGCAGGGATGTGGTGCACATCAAAGATTATCCTACCACCAACATGATGCCCTGGGAATTTAAACATCGTGGCGAAATTCCTTACGAGATTCAAAAAGAAAATCCTGTAGTGAGCCGTTGTTACGCCTTCCGTGAGGACGCTCAACATTTTTTTACGCTCGACACTGAACATCCCTACATCCAGGACAAACCTTTTGACTGGATCCGTGGTTATCACGTAGGTGGAAAGTCTATTATGTGGGCGCGCCAAACACAGCGCTGGAGCGACTTTGATTTTGAAGGACCAGCCCGTGATGGTTTTGCGGTTGACTGGCCGATCCGTTATAAAGACATCGCGCCATGGTACAGTTATGTTGAAAAATTTGTAGGAATCTCAGGAAATAAAGATGGCTTACCGAACCTTCCTGATGGCGAATTTTTACCACCGCTCGAAATGTCGTGTGTGGAAAATTATTTTAAAGATGTTGTTGAAAAAAATTACAAAGACAGGAATGTAATTTATGCGCGCTGTGCGCATCTTACCCAACCGAAGCAAATTCATTTTGACCAGGGAAGAGGACAATGCCAGAACAGGGATCTGTGTCAGCGCGGTTGTCCGTTCGGAGGATATTTTAATGCCAATTCTTCGACCATTCCATGGGCGCAAAAAACAGGAAACATGACGCTCCGTCCTTTTTCTGTTGTACACTCGATCATTTATGATGATGACAAAGGAAAGGCTACCGGTGTTTTGGTGATCGATGCGAAAACAAAACAATCGATCGAATATTATGCACCCGTGATCTTTGTAAATGCCGGCGCTTATAATAGCAATCTCGTTCTGCTTAATTCAAAATCAAAACGCTTTCCAAACGGTTTGGGAAATGACAATGGCTTGCTTGGAAAATACGCTGCGTTCCATAACTACCGGGCAAGCATACACGCAAAGTATGACGGATTGCAGGACAGCAAAACCGAAGGGAGAAGGCCTACGAGCGCGTACATGCCGAGGTTCAGGAATTTACGCAAACAGGAAACTGATTTCTTGCGGGGATATGCACTTACCTTTTATGGCGGCCGATGGTCTTATAATGATCAAAGTGGTTTTGGCGATACACTGAAAGATAATTTACTGAAAGAACCCACTTTAGGACCGTGGAGCGTGGGTTCAGGAATGATGGGAGAAACGATTCCGAAGGAAACCAATTTCCTAAGTCTTGATCGCGAGAAGAAAGATGAATGGGGCGTTCCGTTGTTGCACATCAATATCGATTATGATGACAACGATGAGAAGATGATCAAAGATTTCTTTGAACAAATGACCGAGATGTACAGCAAAGCCGGTTTTACTGATATTAAAACAAATGATACGAAACAAGCGCCAGGGCTTGACATCCACCACATGGGTGGTGTGAGAATGGGAAAAGATCCGAAAACTTCATTGCTCAATAAATGGCACCAGTTCCATAATTGTCCTAATGTATTTGTAACTGATGGCGCCTGCATGACTTCAACTTCAACACAGAATCCTTCACTTACTTTTATGGCAATGACTGCAAGGGCAGCAAATTATGCGGTGGATCAGTTGAAGAAGAGGGAGATTTAATTATTAATTAATTGATTATTGATTATTGGGTTAATCAATGGTTTTATTGTCTTATTGTTTTATTGTTGGGGAGGAGTGCTTATTGATTATTAATGATTGATTGTTGATTATTTTACTTTGGCAAAATCGTTTTTAAAACAATATAACCATAGAACATTCAACAATATAAACTCCCTACCTGCTTAAGAACTGCATATCCTCTTCAGTCAAATCAATTTCTGTGGCTTTTAAATTCTCTTCAAAATGCTCCAGAGATGAAGTTCCCGGAATCGGCAGAATCCACTGAGACCGATGCAGTAACCACGCTAAATTTATTTGAGCTTCTGTAGCGCCATATTTCTTTGCAATGATTGATATGCGTTCATCCTTTTTAGGTATGGATTGGAACAAAGAGAAGTAAGGAATTAAGGGGATTTTATTTTCCTCGCATATTTGAAGAACTTCTTCGCCTCCACGAGTTTCGCCCCCATGAGCCAGTTGTACTGAGGTGCCTTGTGCATGGCCATACATATTTTCTACAGTAGCGATATTTCCCATAGTCATTGCCGTTTTAAATTCAGCAGGACTGACATTACTAACACCCACATGCAGGATCAATCCTTCCTTTTGCATGTCAAACATTGCATCCATTGATTCTTTAAATGGCACCTCACTTCCATGTATCACGCGAAAATGAACGAGCTGCACCTGTTCCTGTTTCAGTGTGCGCAAATTATTCTCTATGCTGCTACGTAGATTTTCGGGTCGGTTAAACGGAACCCAACTTTTGTCAGGCTTTCTTGCGCCGCCTACTTTTGTACAGATCACTAAATCAGAAGGATAAGGATATAAGGCTTCTGCAATGAGGCGATTGGTTACATCTTCCCCATAATAGTCCGCAGTGTCCAAAAAATTAATTCCAGTTTTGACGCATTGCTTTAATATTTGCAAGGCTTCTTCACGATTATTCGGCTCTCCCCAGATGCCGGGGCCAGTAAGTCGCATGGTGCCATATCCAAAGCGTTTTACTTTCAACGGGTTTTCGGTATTGCCGGCAATTACTATCTCTTCTTTAATCATATTGTCTTCTTCTTAAATTAACCATGTAAAAAGCAAAAGTAAGCAGAAAAAAAGCTTTTCGGTTTTATTTGCGTGTGCCCGTTACCGTTAGTAATAAAATAAATACATGTTTATGGATAAATAAACCAGACTACCGGCCGAACTGCCGCAGATGATGATCATTGTGTTTATAAGACAACTGTCCTAATTGTTCCAATGTCATTTTACCAAAAAAAGGATGGAAGGAACCTGCATCACGAGTTTCGTATTCATTGATCAAAGCGATCCATTTTTGCTTATGTGGTTCCAGGTCATCAATGTCTTCAATCACCCGAAGAAACGGATCTGTAGGAGAATGTTTTCCTATAGGCCGGTCATCGCTTAGTAATTTTTTCAAGGCTGTTTTCCCAAATATTCGCCCTAGAAAAACTCTTTTCAATTTCACTTTTCCCAAATACAATTCCTCGCACAAGGTGCAATGCTTTATCATCTGGCCAACAGTCATCTTTCCCCAGTGATGTTCGCATTCTTTGTCCAAAGAGGCAATCCTCTGTATGATCTCCTCGCGTGTTTCTTTATTAAGAATAGTTTTCATGTGATGATCTTTCCCCTTGAATCAGGAACACGAAAATAAAGTTTTCAGTTTTTCCTTAGTTCACCGGAAAAGTGTTTGTAAATACGCTTGCCCCGCAATAATAAAATAAGGGAACAATTAAATAATTGAAAAGCAAACAATATAACAATACAACAATAAACCGGTCACCCCCAAATCTTCCTGATATTCTCAGGACTTCCCTTCAGATCGGGCAAATCCATTTCGACAAAAATATTTTGCACACCACCGGTTTTTGCAGCTTTAAAAAATTCTTTCCAATCAATAATTCCTTCACCAATCGGCACTTCCTTTTTATCGGCCGTCCAGTCAGAAAGATGGGAGGAAATAAACCTGCCGGGATATTTTTTAAAATAATCAGCCGCTTTATAACCGAGGTTGATCACCTCTGTCTGGAACTGCATCTTGACAAGGTTCGGATCAAAAGTTTGCATCAGGGCATCATAGATCAATTGTCCTTCGAGCCTGGCAAATTCAAATTCATGATTATGAAAGCCGGTATGCATACCGGCTTGTTTTATTTTTTCTGCCGCATTGTTGAGTTTGTCTGCGGAAGACTTGTAGTCTGATAAAGTCGCTGTTTTTGGCAACCAGAATGTAGAACAGATCATTTGGGCCAGTCCCATCTCTTTAGCAAAATCAATACTTTCATTGATCTTATCATCTGCCAATTCGCCAAAACCATAATGACAACTTATGCAACCCATCCCTGCGTCTTCAATCGTTTTTCGAAGATCACTTGTTTTCATTTTTGCCAAAGGACCAAAACCAATGTCTGCATAGCCCTTTGGTGAACACATTTCAACCTGGCTGTAACCCATATCCTTCATCATCTTCAATGTGCCCGGAAGATCTTTGCCAAGCATATCTTTTACCGACCATGATTGAAAACCGATTGGCATATTTTCTTTCCTTGAAAACGCAAGCAATTCTCCCGGTAGCTGGGCCAGCAATAACGCAGAGCCAAGACCGAAAGCGCTTCTTCCGATAAACTGGCGGCGATTCATTTTTTTCATAACGTGGTGTTTTCAGATTTTAAATTGATTCAGGATCCCACCCGGGACGGTAATCACGTGAAAGATACTTGTTCACTTCAGGAGCGTTTGTAATCTTTAGATTTTGCGCATCGTATTCAAGCATTTTATTGGAGCGCAAAGCGACAGCATACAAATTAATTGCATCCGCAAGGTGTTCCACTTCTAAAAAATTTCCGGGATATTGCTTGCCACTCTTGCATGCTTCAGCAAATCTTGTGAGCCAGCCAAGCGTGTGCTCTTCCTGGTCTTGTTTAGGTGTTGGGCTTGCAGGTTCTATTTTCCCTCCCGCAAGTAATTGTGGATTTTGAACATTAAACCCGGCAAGGATTTTTCCTTTGTCACCGATGAACATCATTCCTTCTTCAGGAAGTTGCTTGTTTTGTGCCACCAGCTCTTCAGGAATTTCAGGTCTCATTCCCCCATCATACCAAAAAAGTTCTACAGGTGGACGATTGCCGTTGGCCGGGTAACTAAACTGAACCGTACTTGCATAGGGGAAAGCAAAATCGTTTTCAATACGATACGGCACAGGGCCATGAAAATCGCAAACATGGCTACGGTGTGGTTGTACAGTCGTCGGTGAAGTAAGATTCAAAGCATTGAAAACAGTCCACAAACTGTAATGCCCCATATCCGCCATGGAACCACCACCGAAATCGTACCATCCGCGGAAAACCATGTTTGTGTAATCAGGACTGTAATTTCTTGTCGCTTCCGGGCCAAGCCACAAATCCCAGTTAAATCCCTCTGGTATCGGTGGCGTGTCTGTTGGAATATGAGCATATTGTGGCCACACCGGACGGTTAGTCCAGTTGTGAATCTCTTTTAATTTCCCTATCGCTCCTGAATTGATCCAATTCATTACAGGCATCATATCACCGTTCGCATCCCACGGCATCAGGTGGGTGATCAATTTAGGATTGTTACGCGCCATCCCGATCACTTTCTTTGATTCAATGATCCGGTTTGAAAGGGGTTTGTGCATCAAAACATGCTTGCCTCTTTTCATTGCAGCAATCGCCAACACGCCATGAAGATGATCGGGCGTCATAATTTTTACTGCATCCACATCCTTTAGTTCATCCAGCATTTTCCTTGCATCTTCATACGCCGCACAACCTTTGTACTTCATGTCGGGATGAAGATTTGCATAATAGGCATCAACAATAGATTTTCCATTATCCCTGCCACCCGGAATCGTATTATCACCGCCAGGATTCCAGTTAGGATCGTTGATCGTTTTCCGAATATCGTCTTTCAGATAATTCATTCCCCAGTCACGATAACCAATCGCATTTTTGTTGGGATCGCAAACCGCCACTATTCTTATTTGCGGCACTTTCAATAGATCGAGCATTTCGCGTGTGCCTTCAGTGCCAACACCAATGTGTGCAAGTGTAACCTGGTCACTTGGTGCAACAAAATTTTTACCACCAAGAACATGTCGTGGAAGGATAGTGAAACCAGCCGCTGTGGCTGCTGTAAGTTCAACAAACTTGCGGCGGCTCATTGGAGAACCGGCGGAAGATTTTTTTGGATTTTCATTTTCAAAATCGTTGGAAGAACTGTGTGGATTTTCATTTTTCATGATCAAAGCATTTTACGTTAAAGGAGAAGAGGCCATATTGATGATTTATCAAAATGGGAACATAAATATAATAACTTTCTTCGGTAAGAATTTTTCTCCTCATTTTTTTTAAACCTATAGAAGCATTTATTTTTTGCAGCTGTTTTCAGTAAAGGCTTTACTAAATTGTTTTTTAAGTTTTAAAATCTTTTAGTTACATTTAGTATCCAAAGTCCATTATTCCACTAACTGACAATAACGTCCGCCACTTTAAATTCTTTGGAATGAAAAAAATTGCTTTCGTTGAGTTTACCAAAATCCTTTTTTTGTTATCAACTACCGGACTTTTCATTTTTGCTAGTCCTGGCGACAAACCACCAGCAAAGGCTTTGGAGAGGCTAATAGAAAAGTATTATAGCTTCCATAAACAATTTCCCCAACAAAAAATATATATACAGACTGACAAGCCTTATTACATCAGCGGTGATGAAATGTATGGTAAAGTTTATCTTATTAATGAAAGCCGCTGGAAAATTGATTCGCTGAGAAGTAAAAAAATTTATGTAGAACTGGTAAATTCAAATAATGAAGTAATTGATAAGACTATTGTGAACGGAATTTACAGTAACCTTGATTTCACGTTCCACTTACCTGATTCAACCAGGGATGGAGACTATATTTTAAGAGCATACACCTCCTGGATGCTTGGTTTTGATAACGCGCAAAATATATTCAGAAATTCGATCCATATTTTTAATAAAACAAAGTCAACCGAAACACAAGAAAGATCAACAACAACTGGAAAGGATTTAGATGTTCAATTTTTGCCCGAAGGTGGTTACCTGGTAAATGGAATAGAAAATTTTGTAGCATTTAAAGCAATAGATAAAACGGGACTTGGAAAAGATGTTAGTGGCTTTATAAAGAATAGTGAAGGGGAAGTTGTTTGTAAATTCAACAGTACACATTTGGGCATGGGAAAGTTTGAGTTTATTCCTGAAACAGGAACTTCATATGAGGCTTATGTAAAGACTGAAGATGGTAATCAAATTAAAATTCCTTTAACCCCCGCTGATAATTACGGATACCAACTGTCTGTTATTAAAAGAAATGAAGACACTTTAACTGCGCGGGTTGCACTCGGTGATTCGTTGTATCAAAAAAATAAAACCAGTTATCTTATTGCCACCTCCCATGCTGGTGTTTATTTTACAAGTAAAGGAAGAGGAATGTATGAAGAAAATATTCCCTTAAAAAAATTTCCTGAAGGAATTGCAAAACTCTCTTTATTTGATAGCGCGATGCAACCTCAAAGTGAACGATTGATTTATATTCATCATCCAGGAGCAAAAGTTGCTATTACTACCAATAAAAGGAATTTCAGGCCAAGAGAAAAAGTAACGCTTAAGTTAAAAACCGTAGGTGTAACAGGTGAACTTTTAAAAGGAATCTACTCAATTTCTGTTACTGATGATCATGTTGTAAAGTATGATAAAAATGAAGGAAACATTAAAACACACCTTTTGCTGTCTCCATACCTGAAAGGATATATTGAAGATCCTGGTTTTTATTTTAATGACGATGATTCAACAACTCTGAAAGACCTGGATCTTGTAATGTTGACTCATGGCTGGAGCAGGTTTAGCTGGAATAATATCCAAAATGGAATCGCCCCAAATCGAAACGAAAAAGATAGCAGCCTTACAATAAGTGGGAAAATAACCACAATCAAGAATAAACCGGCTGTCCATTATACTGTCACGCTTATTTCTCCTTCGGCAAATGCTTTTGTTGGAACTGATGTGACAAATGAAAAGGGGGAATTCCGTTTTTCAGGAATAGATTACGGTGACACCAACATCTTTCTTATCCAGGCAAAAAATCCCAAGGGAGTAAATGAAGATGTAAATGTGGCCATCGATGATGAACATTTTCCGCTTATTGCTGCTAACCCTTCACCAATTGCTGCAAACCTGTCATCAAATGAAATTAATGGATTCAATTTTTACAAGCGATTCATGTACGATTCAATAGAAATTAATAAGAAAGAAAAAATGTTGAAGGAAATAATCATTAAGCATAAAAAATTAAGCTATGATCAATCGACAAGAGTAAGTACAGCTTCCTATGTTATTACACCTCAGGTAATAGAAAGGTATGGGAATGGCAACGTAACTTTAAATGACCTTCTGATGATGGTTCCAGGCTACACAGGCCACGACGGACAAATTAGTTTTTTCGGGTTAAACGGTTATGGAAATAGTTCGCCTTTACTAATTGTTGATGGAGTAGAGGGAGTGGGAATTGATAACATAGATCCAAGTTCTGTTTCCTATATAGAAGTGCTAAGAGGGGGCGAGGCTGCAATTTATGGAATGAGAGGGGCAGGTGGTGCCATTGTAATTCACACCAAAAAGGGATCAGATATGAACGGTAATTATGTGAAGCAGAAAGGAATAAAAATTTTTAATGCCGGTGGCTATGAGGTCGCTAAAGAATTTTATTCACCCAATTACGAAACTGATGAAAGCCGCTATTCTAAAAACACCGACAAAAGAACCACCATTTATTGGAATGGATATGTGAATACAAATTCAAAATTTCCTACTACTATTTCCTTTTATACAGCCGATATGCCTACTACCTATACGCTTACGATAGAAGGTATTGCGGAAAACGGTGATCTGATACATGAAAGTATTCCGATTGAAAGAACGAGATGATAATTGTCCAACTTTCGTTTAAGGGATATCGTTATTCTAATCACTTCTCCAATAAATATTTTTCCAAAAATCCTTTTCCAAGCTTCACTGCATCCCTTCCTTTTGATTCGATTCCATACCAACCATGATATCCGCTTTGCTTACTAAGCGCGATCATCTTTGCAGTTAGTTCTTCAGTAGGTTGATTCCGGTAGGACATTCCTTTTGCATAAGGAGCGGTTTTTCGGAGGTAAGTATAATTGTCAAAATCGTCAGAAGGTTGGCGCCAGTCGGGATAGGTACCGAATAGTGGGTTATTAACTTCTTTCATCAAAGCCACCATCCAATCCGGGTCATTGGAATAGCCGCCGTGATTTTCTATTAAAACTTTCACGCCCGAATCTTTTGCATAGCCCAACAGATCATGATAGCTTTCAGCAGATAATTTTAATGCTTCTTCGGCAGAAGTAATTTCCAAGCCGCGGCAATTGGTGCGAATGGCATGGCAACCCAAATAATGTGCAATGTCAATCCATTTGCGATGATTGATCACAAATTGTTTTCTTTCTTCTCTGGTTGCTGCACATCCGTCACCTTCTTCATCCACCATTATCAAAATCAAATCGATCTCATAATCGGCAGCATTTTGTTTTAAAGCGTTTAAATAGGTATTGGTGGGCACTTCAAAAAGCGTATTTACAAATTCGATTCCGTTGATGTCAAAATCTTCTCTTGTAATTTTTGGCAGATCGAGCGCTTTCCATTTGCCTTCCCTGAATTCATCCACCAACGCCCAGGCCGCGAGAGAAATGTCGTCTTTTTGCATAAGTATTTATTTTTGTAAATTAACTATTTTTTATCGTACCTTTAGAACAAGACCATCTTTAATCCTTCTCTATTTTATTTTTTATAACTACTAAAATTAATTATTATGAAAAAGTACTATTATTTATTAAGCTCAATATTAATTCTTACTTTAACTTCATTTGTAATTCTAAAAACTTCTCCTCATACTAAAATTTCTCCAAAGAAAGAAATGAAAATTTGCGGTACTTGCTCAACACCAAATGCTTTGGGTGCATCCCTAAGTTATAATACCCTTACCTTAACCTGGAGCAACTCTAGCAATGGTTGTAATGTGGTTGGTTATGTTAATTATGACAGTTTGGGGCAAGGTTATACAAAACATTTTCAGCTCTTAAACGTCTACTCGGGAACTAAGGTTTACTTTGTAAATCCTTCTTCCACCAGTGTTGAATTTTCTGTCACACAAATATGTGGTGATGGGACCTATAGTCAATCAACTGCACAACTTATATACCTTTAGTAGGATCTAAAGATGGTCTTTTATTTTTTGAAAAGAGAAATTATAATATTGTCACTTTCCTTTTTTTACTTTAAGGCATATCCACAACTCCCTACATGTACGGATTCTTTTCCAAGATCGTTATTATCCAATAACTCCTTTGAAGAATATCCTGGTTGTCAGTCAAGCAATGAAGAAGGAGCACTATTAGCTAGCTCTGATCAATATCAATTGCCCGGATGGCAAGCAGTTTGGAGAGGAAGTGACGTTAAATATCATAACTATAGCTGCAGGCTAAACACTCCAGCAAGTATTTTCGATTCAACAATTTTTTGCCATTCATTTGTGAAAGTGCCGATGCCATTACCAGCCGGCCCCGGTTTTATTGAAATTGCGCAGAGTTCTTCACAGGTCGGAATCAATGAAATCAACAGTGGTAAAAGTTACATAGGCACCTGCCTGGCACAACCTTTATACGCAGGACAGCCGTATACGTTTAGCTTTTATTTGGGATTTGGAAAAGCAAATAATTTAAGTTGCGGCACCCCTGTACCTTGGAATTCCGTTAGCCCTTATGGAATTGCTATCTATGGCAGAACCGATTGCCCACACTTTCCTGTTGACAATTCTTCTACTATCAGTGGCTGCTTAACAGATTTTTCGGGCTGGATCATGTTGGGCCGCATAGTATTAACCGGGCAAGATCAGTGGGTGCAAGGCGCCATTGAATTTACTCCAAAGGTGAATATAAACAGTATAGCAGTGGGGCCGGATTGCACCAATTACTATAATTATACAAAATATAATGAGCTCCATTATTACATGGACAATTTTGTACTGGCTCCTAAGCCGGATTTTGCCTTTAAGACCATAGCCGCTATTTCCGGAGATAGCTGCAACGGGCATTATGTATTAAAAGCACCGCCTTACCAAAATTCTACTTATCAATGGTATAAAGACCAGGTTTTAATACCCGGCGCTACTTCAGAAACTTATACTGTTCCCGATAAGCCGGAAGCGGCAGGTAATTACGTGGTGAATATGGGGCGGCCCTATAATACCTGTTTAAACAGTTTGCCTTTTGCGGTAAACTTTTCACAACTCGAGAGCTTTACATTGGGAAATGACACTTTACTTTGTTCTCCGGCTTCTATCACCCTGAGTGCCAAAGAGCCTTACGCAACAAGTTACCTTTGGCAAAACGGAAGCACCAATGACACACAGAAGATTGATAGTTCCGGGCTGTATTGGGTAAAACTTACGGATGAATATGGTTGCGTTAAAACAGATTCCATAAATATAAAAGTACAAGGCTGTGAAAACTGTCGTTTGTTTATTCCCAATGCATTTACACCTAACGGGGACGGTTTAAATGATCTATTTGAAGCAACGCCACAGTGTAAATATATTGGTCTGACCAGTTTTGATCTTCGCATTTACAACCGCTGGGGACAGCTCGTATTTAGAACCAATGATATACACAAAGGATGGGACGGGATATACAAAAACCAGGAAGTGCCACAGGGCGTTTATATTTACGTCGTCAAATATTCTTTGCTCCAAAACGAACCCATACAACAACACGGAACAGTTACTTTATTGAGATAATACCGGTCTTTTAGAATTGAATACCAAAATAAAATTTCACTTAATTCCTTCGTTTACTACTAACCGTTACCAGGCAGTGCATAAGCCACATAAGCATCTCCTGAAGGTTTTCCTAATTTTCCACCACCACAGGCAATTACCAAATATTGTATTCCGCCAACTTCATAAACCGCGGGTGTTGCAAAGCCTGAGGCAGGTAAATCGGCTTGCCACAACAATTTGCCTGTTCTTTTATTAAAAGCTCGGATCTTTGCATCGCTGGTGGCTGCTAAAAAAACAATTCCCCCGGCGGTTACCACCGGCCCGCCATACATTTCAGTACCGCTGTGGATGCCTTTGGCTTTGAGGACAGGATAATCGCCCACTGTATCTTTCCACAATGTTTCGCCGGTATTTAAATTGATAGCGCTCAGCGTTCCCCATGGCGGCTTTATGGCAGGATAACCTTCTTTGGTTAAAAATTTATTGTAGCCGGTAGAAGTATAAGGAAGATTCCTCCATTGATCTTCGGCTCTCACCGGAGGAACAAATTTTTGCTGTTGCTCCTGTTTGTTATCCAAAACAAAAGAAGCGAGCGCATGCACTTCTGAAGGCGCAAGGTGCTTAAACGCCGGCATCATTCTTCGTCCTGACGCCACCAAGGCAGCAAATTGTTGCTCGTCATATTTTTTATCAACACCGATTAGCGTCGGGTAATTTCCGCTTCCCTGCCGTTCGGTTCCGTGACAAGGCATGCAGGTAGAATGATACAACCTTTCACCCGCCTGTAGATTCGTTTCCTGCGTTTTTGGTTTCTCCTTTACTTCGTCCATAGTGAGTATCCACGGCATCTGGCTCGCGTTTACATAAAGCGTCGTAGTGGTTGGATCATAACCAGGTCCACCCCACTCTCCTCCTCCATCGAAGCCGGGAAAGATCACCGTGCCTTCTTTTGAAGGGGGAGCAAAAAGAGCAGTTTTATATCTTTCAAGCTTGTTTTTAATATCCTGGTAAGAAGAATCCGGGACAAGGTTGTTGAGATCGTCCACCGTGATGGGAGGCTGTCTTGCAAATGGTTTAGGGAAAGTTGGAATGGGTTGCGTCGGAGAGAGTTTTTCTCCAACAAGTTCACTTTGATATGGAACGGCAACTTCCTTTACAGGATAAACAGGTTTGCCGGTTTTCCTGTCTAACAAAAAAATAAAACCGCTCTTGGTGATCTGCGCGACAGCATCAATCGTTTTTCCATCTTTTTCTAAAGTGACCAAAACCGGCGCCGTTGGCAGATCACGATCCCACACATCATGATGCACGGTTTGAAAATGCCAGATTCTTTTGCCGGTAGCAGCATCCAGCGCCAAGACCGAATTGGCAAAAAGATCATCGCCCAATCTTTTTCCTCCATAAAAATCATAGGAAGCAGAACCGGTAGGCGCAAATAAAATTCCTCTTTTTTCGTCAAGACTAAAACCCGCCCATGTATTTACACCGCCAATGTGTTTCCACGCGTCTTTGTCATCCCAGGTGTCATAGCCAAATTCGCCCGGCTGGGGAATGGTATGAAAGATCCATTTCAACTTTCCAGTGTGCACATCATACGCCCTGATATAGCCCGGCGCTGCATCTGCTTCTTCGGAAACACGGGCACCAACGATGATCAAATCTTTGTAAATAATTCCCGGCGTTGTCGTGGCAATGTAGAGATCAGAAACATCTCTGCCCATGTCATTGTGCAAATCAATTTTTCCATCGTCGCCAAAAGAGGAAACCGGTTTTCCGGTCAACGCATTGATGCAATACAATTGGGAGTTGGCAGAATAAAAAATTCGTTTATCGTCTTTTCCATTGGAGTAGTAAGTGACACCCCGGCAAACATTCATGCTAAAAAAGCCTGGACCTTTTGCCCTAACGGCGCTATCGTCCATCGGGTTGAAAACCCAAATATTTTTACCTGTCGCAGCGTTCAAAGCAAATAGCTTGAGTTTGGGAGAAACGCCATACAAAACTGTGTCGATAACCACCGGGTTTACCTGGATCTGTGTCATCGCACTATCGGCATCGTAGGTGTGATAAACCCATGCAACCTTTAACCCGCTTACATTTGAAGTATCTATTTCCTTTAAAGCTGAATAGTGATTTGCTTCTTTGTTACCGCCATATACCTGCCAGGTATCATATTTTTTTGAAGTTTTACATGAAACCATAAAAGACGAAATCAACAGAAGAACTGCTGCATTCCTAAAAAGATCCTTATAATAATTGTTTCTCATTAGCATTACATTAAAGATCAAAGCAAAAAATAAAAATACTGATTATTTGTTCGTTCACTATCCAGCATTCAGCATCCTCTGTAACTATTTCACCGGCCTTATCACGAACGAATAACTGTAATCCTTGTATTCCAGCCGGTATTTTTCCAATGGCCATGTTCCCCATGAATTAATTCCGCCCACTCCTGTTTGTTCCAAATCAATACTCAATGTAGTTAAATCCCTTTGTTTTAATTCCCCGGGGTGGCTGTTTTGTTTTTCTATTCCGTCATCAAGATCTTCATCTAAAAAATGACGCACACTTACATTCAAAACAGTGTCTCCCTCGATCATCAAACCTTTTCCACTACCATTGGTAAGTTTTATCCAGCGCACGTCCGTCTTATTACCTGTTTCCTGCGGCCGCACATAATTACCAAATTGTTCATCAACGGTTTTATCATAAATCCCCACAAAAGCCGCGTCTTTCCTGTCCCAATAATTTTCAGACGGTCCGCGTCCATACCATTGCATATTGCTGTATTCTTTCGGCAGCATCATTTGCATTCCAAATTTAAACAGCATCGGTTCTTCTTTGGAAGAATCGGAGTGCATTGCCTGGGTCACTTTTATCGTTCCATTACTATTTAATTCATAGCTTAAATCAAGATAGGCATAAACATCCGGCAAGGAATAATGCATATTCAGTTTTATTAACTTTTGATTGGAGGAATCGATTTGGTAATTCAGCAAAACAAAATTATGACTCGCTCTTTTCCAGTTTATGAGTTTTTTCTGCAATCCTGCCCCATAATCATTATCGGTTGGTGGACGCCAGAAATTCGGCTTCAGGTCATAACCATCTTTGATGTAGTCATTTCCATCCACATCATATTGATGCAACAACCCGTCTCTGCGACTGAAAGAATAAGAAACATTATTCCCCGCAATATTTATTGAACTATCGGTAACGGATAAACGCAAATCGTTGCTTTCGGAAACCGTTATTTTATTTTCAGGATGACTGAACAAAACCAACTGGTCTTTTGCAATTTCCCAATCAGCAGGAATCATTCCTTCTGCAGCTTTTGTTTTATAATAAACATCAAGGAAGACTTCTTTATTTGCCATTTGAGGCAACTTATATTGTAAGTTTACAAAACCGGTGTCGTGCGGACCTACTTTTAAATTTTCCACTTTTCCTTTCTGTATCACCTTTCCATCAGCAACCAGTTCCCAATCCATGTAAACATTATCAAGTCCTTTAAAGAAATTTTCATTGTAAATTTTTATCTTCCCCGTCATTACATCAGCAGGGAAAGTAAAAATGTTTTGATATTCTTTTTTCACTTCCAGCATCTGTGGATGAAGTGAGCGATCCGGTGCCAGAAGGCCATTACAATTGAAATTTGCATCGCTAGGCATGTCCACTCCATAATCACCGCCATAAGCCCAAATGCTATCTCCTTTATCTGTTTTCTTAAATAATCCCTGGTCAACAAAATCCCAAATATAACCGCCCTGCATTTTGGGATAATACTTCCTGATCGTATCCCAATAATCATTAAAGTTTCCATCGGTATTGCCCATTGCATGTGCATATTCAACCAGGATGAAGGGCTTCTGATTACTGCTGGTGTCATACTTTACATGATGAACCATATTGTCGGGCGAAGGATACATCGGGCAATAAATATCCGAGAAATTAGTAGCACTGGCAGGTTCATATTCAACCGGCCTTGATGGATCACGATGCTTGATCCATTTATAACATTTTTCAAAATTGATGCCCATGCCTGCTTCATTTCCCATGGACCAAACAATGACAGAAGGATGATTTTTATCACGCTCAACTGCCCGGGAATCTCTTTGAAAATGTTGCAGGTACCAATCCGGTTTTTTAGACAATGAATTAGCGCCAAAACCCATTCCATGCGATTCAAGATCAGCTTCATCCACTACGTACAAACCATATTTATCACACAATTTGTACCAGTAAGGATCATCAGGATAATGACAGGTGCGAACCGCATTAATGTTATTTTCTTTCATAATTCTGACATCCTGTTCCATTCTTTGCTTGCTGATATATTGACCGGTGTAAGGATCCATTTCATGCCGGTTAACGCCTTTGATCAAAATTGCTTTGCCGTTTACGCACAAAGCATTGTTGATTATCTCAACTTTCCGGAAGCCTGCTTTTTGAGGAATCACTTCAATCACATTTCCGCGCCTATCCATCAAGGTTATAAGAAGGTTATAGAGGTAAGGCGTTTCCGCGGTCCATTTTTTAGGATCAGTTACTTCCAGGATAACGTTCTTGTATTTGTTGCTGTCGCTCAGGTTAACCGATGTTTGTTTGATCACTTTTCCGTTTGCATCTGATAATTCAAAAGAGGCTTTATAATTCTTTAGTGCCGCAACCTTATTGTTTAGAAAATCAAGACTGATATTGAGCTTTCCATTTTTGTAGTGATCTGTGAGATCAGGAATAACCTGCACATCCCGGATATGTACCGGGTTTCGTGCATACAAATAAACGTCGCGATCAACACCGGCAAGCCGCCACATATCCTGGTCTTCAATGTAGCTTCCATCACTCCAGCGATAAACCTGGAAGGCAATTAGGTTTTTCTGACCCGGTTTTAAATACTTGCTTATATTGAATTCTGCGGGAAGTTTACTGTCTTCGCTGTAGCCCACCCACTGGCCGTTTACCCACAAATAAAAACAGGAACGAACGGCACCAAAATGAATGTAAATATCTTTCCCGTCCCAGTTTTTGTCGATGGTAATTTCCTTCCGGTAAGAACCGACAGGATTGTATTGATGCGGCACATGAGGTGGATTAGGTTTTATCAAATAATCAAAATCGTAACGAATGTTTGTGTAAATAGGAATGCCATAACCATTTACTTCCCAGGTGGCAGGCACAGGAAAATTTACCCAATGGCTATCATCATAATTGGTCTGCCAAAAACCTAATGGTTTATCGGCCGGCTTATCCACCCATTTGAATTTCCACATACCGTCAAGCGACTTAAAATTTTTAGAAGCCCCCATCGAATCTTCCAATGCCAGTTGCTTATTTTCATAAGCAAAAAAAGTAGCGTGCATCGGCTGCCTGTTGTATTCGTTTTGTTGTTCATTTTCCCAGAACTCAGGCGGTTCCTGTGATTGAGCGAAAATGTTAGCTGTTGTAAAAAGTAAAACAGAGAAGATAAAAATTCTTTTCATCGTGAAAATTGGTTTTGTTCTAAAATCAAATATCTATTGGTTACTATCAGGATTGGTGATCTTTTTCATTGTAGATTCTCTAAAAAGTGGAATAGGTTCTAATATAATTTTGCTCGGCATTTCTCTCTTTTTTTCTTTCATCGAAATTAATTCCAATAAAAGCCTGATCGACTCTTTTCCCATTAAAACTGTTTGTTGGTCAACTGTTGACAAGGCCGGCGAAATATGTTCTGAAAAAAGCTGATTGGCAAACCCGATAATTCCGACTTCTGACGGAATCTTAATATCCCTGTCTTTCAATTCTTTGATAGCTCCGAGCGCTGTAAAATCTTCAACGGCAAAAATGGCGTCTGGTGGTTCAACTTTTTCAAAAAAATATTTTACGGCTTCCTTTCCTGATTCAATATTAATGTCGCCTACATAAACCAAAGCAGAATCAAATGGAATCTTATAAGTAGCCAGCGCTTCTTTATATCCCTTCAACCTTGTATTCCAGATCTTAATGTGTTCAGATCCGGCAATATGTGCAATACGCCTGTAGCCCTGTTTGATAAGATGTTCGGTAGCCAGAAAGGCGCCCTTATAGTCATCAATGACAACCGATGGAACATCCAGGTCATCATTAGTACGATCAAAAAATACCATCGGAACATTTCTTGCTTTCACTTCCAGGAAATGATTAAAATCAACTGTGTTCTTTGCAATAGAAGCCAGAATGCCATCTACTCTTGCACTTAGAAAAGTTTCAATTCCTTTTGCCTCGTGTTCCATATTTTCATTCGACTGATAAATAAGAATATTGTATCCATTCAAATTGGCAATACTTTCAATACCGTGAATTACAGATCCAAAAAAAGGAATTTCTGCACTTGGAATTATTACCCCTATCACATTTGTTTTACCTGATTGAAGAGAGGCAGCAATTGTATTTTTTTTATAGTTTAAACGCCTGGCAGCATTCTGAACGGCCTCCTTTGTTTTTATGCTGATAGCTGGATGGTTACTCAACGCACGTGATACTGTTGCCGGAGTAACATTCAGTTCCTTAGCTATATCGCTAATGGTTATTCTTGGTTGCAAGTAATTTCAATTTTAATAAATGTAGGTAAATTGTGGGTCACCGTTTTAAATTTAATTACTTCTTTATCAAAGAATAACCATTGGTTCTAAAATTAATTGACATTTATAACCATTGAAGCACTTTTCAAATCACCAGAGACAGCCTTTAACCTTATTTGCCCGGCTGTTTTGCCACTTTTTAGGATCACAAGGCACCTGCCGTGCCAGGCCTTCCGTTGCGGCAATTGATAACTTTCAAGGCTAACGGGATTTGCATTACCTACTCCTGCTATGGTTCCGGGACCAGATATTTCAAACTTAACCACGTTACCAGCCACAGGATTTCGATTTCCTTTTGCATCATCCAACTCAACCGTCACATAACTCAGGTCCTCGTTATTTGCTTTAATATTTGTCCGGTCTGCTGAAAGCTTTATTGCTGCTGGTTTTGATGCAGTAACGATCTGCGATGAATTGATGATCTTATTTTGATCATCACAACCTATGGCTTTCAATGTTCCTTCATGATATGGCACCATCCATGAAGCCATAAATTTGGCGGAGCGGTTAGTTGGTTTCTTCCCAAGTGACTTTCCGTTTAAAAATAATTCCACCTGCGGGCATGAAGAATATACAGTTACTTTCAGCGGCTTATTTTCATACCCTTTCCAGTTCCAGTTGCTCACTTCATCGTGCCAGTTCCACTTTGCCCATGTTTCCTTTTCAGGATTCAGTTTGAATGAAGGTACAGGTGGCTTCACAAAAAGTGAAAGCTGACCTTCTTTCCACAATGCGTCCCTGTAATAGGATTGAGGACGTTTCCATCCACAAATATCGATGTCGCCACAGTAAGCAAGATTCCAGGGGAAAAAATATTGTTTTTGAAAATAGCCAAGCCATCCAATGCTGGCTTCTCCGATATAATCGTAAGCCGTCCAAACAAAATCGCCAATTACATAAGGATGGTCCACCACAGCCATCCAACTGTCGAAAGCCTCTAACGGATATGATTCTGTCCCGACCATAATTCTACCCGGAACTCTCTTATGATCCTCAGCATAGACGTTTTCTTTCACCCCACCTCCACCGGCGGCATAATTATAACCCGCCACATCCAATTGAGCGAAAAAAGGATCCTTATCCTCATTCATTCCATTTACCGCTGAAGTGATTGGCCTTGTTGAATCCAGGCTTTTGATATAGTGAGCGAGCATTTTTGCAGTTGCAACACCTTCTGCATTTCCTCTTTCAGGAATTTCATTTCCAATGCTCCACATGATAATTGATGGATGATTTCTATCCCTGAGCACCATACTTTCAATATCCTTTTTCCACCAATCCTTAAAATACAAGTGATAGTCATAAGGATTTTTACCGTAGTTCCAGCAATCAAAAGCCTCATCTATAACCAGGATTCCCAAGCGGTCACACGCTTTCAAAAAAGCAGGACTTGGTGGATTATGGCTACATCTTATTGCATTGAATCCGCTTGCTTTTAGTAGTTCTACTTTTCTTTCTTCTGCCCGGTCATATTGTTTGGATCCAAGTGGGCCATTGTCATTATGAAAACAACCTCCTTTAAGCTTTAAAGTTTTTCCGTTTAAACGAAAACCATTAACGACATCAAAAGAAATATCCCTGATTCCAAAACTATTCGTATCGCGGCTTAGTAATTTTCCGTTGCTGTAAATCTCTGTTACTTCTTTGTATAATGCCGGAGCATCACAAGACCATAATTCGGGGTCCTTAATTGTTGCATTTTGATCAAATGTGAAATCTTTGCCACCGGCAATCTCTTGCTTCGCTTCAGTTTCAGCCACTTTTAATCCGGAGGGATTTACATATTTGGAAATAAGACTTACCGTCGCCCCTTGTGAAGTTTCATTTACAACACTTGTTTTGCAGTTTACAACTGCTTCAGTTGAATTGGCTTTAGGTGTGGTAATAAAAGTGCCCCATTGTTTTGAATGGATGGGATCCATTGATTTCAACCAAACATGCCTATAAATTCCGGACCCTGAATACCAACGGCTGTTTTGTCCCTCATTCTTCACTTCCACCGCGATCACATTTGTTGTGTCAAATCTTATATGATCAGAAAGGTCATATACAAAACTCGTGTATCCATAAGGATGATTTCCCAGTTGATAACCATTTATCCAAACATCAGCATTCATGTAAACACCATCGAATTGGATAAAAATTCTTTGTCCTTTATCATCTTGTGAAACAACAAATGATTTCCGGTACCAACCTGTTCCACCTGTCGTAAATCCCCCGCTCACCTGGCTAATAGCATCTTTACTGAAAGGCGAATTTGTACCTTTTAAATCTTCAATACTCCAATCATGTGGAAGATCGATCTTTCTCCATTTGGAATCATCAAATTTTACCTGCTCCGCGCCTTGAGCCCCTCCCAGGTAAAAAGTCCAATCATTATCAAACCTAATATTCCTGTTCGTTTGGGCTGAAATGCTTGAACAAACAAGGACAATGAAGTAAAAAATTAGCAGTATATTTTTCATTAGCTTTTAAATTAAGTAAAGGTGGAAGCGGCGCTTCCACCTTTAGTGTTTTTATTCAGCTTTATTAGTAAAGCGGATTTTGAACCAGTTTATCATTCCTATTCATTTCATCCAGCGCAATTGGCAAAAAATAAAACCTGGGATTCCATTCTCTTCCCTGAACATCCACCCTTGTATAGGTCGGTGTTGTAGCGGTAGTATGATCAGGATTTAATTTATAAACCGGCTGAACGGCCATAACATCCGTATAACCTTCTTCAGGAATCATCCATCTGCGAATATCAAAATATCTCTGGTCTTCAAAAGCTAATTCTATCTTGCGTTCATTGCGATATCTTTCAACCAAAGCAGCTCCGGTCTCAGTAATTGGAGGCATCTTAGACCTGGCCCTTACCATATTAATATAGGTTTTGGCCTCGTCTTCCTCACCTAGTCCAAGGCATGCTTCTGCATAATCGAGCAATATTTCAGTATAGCGGATGAAGCGCCATGGTGCAGTTTGTTTGAAGTTCTGCGCGTCCACTTTTGGATCCATAAACTTTCTCATATAATAACCCGTATAAGTTCCGTTCCAGTTCTCAAAGGGACTTTGGCGGGTGTCTAAACCAGGAACTGTTACCATTTGAGAACCATCCCATTTCTGCCATGTGCCCACCTGGATGATGCCGGCAGGATCACTTGGTGCTATGTCTGACGGACGTTGCCTCCATTGAGCGCCTTCATATAAAATGCTTGCGTAGAAGCGTGGATCACGGTTGGCATAAGGATCAGCAGCTTCCGTCGGATTATTCCAGTCAAAATTGCTTCCGTCATTCATCTCATATGAATCTACCATTTGACTCGTAGGAGTATTGCTGCCCCAGCAATGGTAACCGTTAGGCTGATTGTACAATCCCGGATTATAACCGTCCCAGTTTTCATCCACTTTTGTTGAAAAGTACCTTGCAAAAATATCCTCTGATGTCTGGGGGAGCAGGAAAATATTCGCATAATTGGTAGTAGCTTCCTCTGCTGTCGCAGGATTTGGATCTCCATAAAGAGAATAAATTCCAAGATCCATCACAGCTTTTGCGGCATCTTTCGCAGCTTGCCAACGAGCGGTTCTGTCACCGCCAGTATAGCCAATCAATTCTTTGTCTGGATAACTTCCTGCCCAGGAACCGTCACTATTGGCAAAATCGCTTGCTGCGTACAAAAGCGTACGTGCTTTGAGTGCCAGTGCAGCACCTTTGGTCGCCCGTCCTAAATCGGTTGCAGTTAAAGGCAATAAAGAGGCGGCAGAATCACATTCATTTGAAATAAAGGTGATACAATCTGCATAAGAATTGCGCGCCACGTTGAATGTATCACTCAATCCATAAGCTTTGGTGATAATTGGAACACCTCCGTACATTTCAACGAGATCAAAGTAGAGGTAACCCCTGAGGAAATGCACCTCCCCCTTCAATCTGTCCTTTTGAGAAGGATCATCAAAAGTTACTCCGTCTATTTTTGAGAAAAAGATGTTGCAGGCTCTCACGTATTTGTAAACAATCGCCCAATTCATCAGTCTTTGCCTCATGCCGGTCCAGTAGTTGGCATCAAATATGGATAGGTCACTTGGAGTGATCAGACTCTTGGTAACATTACTTGTCCCAAAATCTGCATTGTACATAGCCTCATCATCCAAAGCACTCATCATGATGTTGCTGAAGCCATGCGGAATTCCACCGTAAATATTATTTACAAATGTTTGAATCAAAGAAGGATCCTTCCAGACCGAAGCATCTGAAAATTGATCCACCGGTGAAATGTTTAAATCTTTTTTACACGAAATAATAGGCAGGGTTATTATTGCCGTTACTAAAATATATAATAGCTTTTTCATATTCTTATCGTTTTAAAATGTTACTGATAATCCTCCGGAAATTACTCTTTGCAAAGGATAACTTTGGCCACTTCCTGCAGATGCTTCAGGATCAAAATCTTTATAATCGGGGCTATACGTTAAAAGATTGTATCCACTTGCAAAAATTCGGAATGCCTGGATTCCTAACTTTTCTGTCATTCGCGGCGATAAACTATATCCGACCTGCAATGTTTTAAGACGCAGGTAATCAGTTTTGTGCAACCAATAAGTATTTCCCTGGTTTACCCAATATTCATTTCCCCGGTTGAAGGTTCTCGGTTTGGTAGTACTTGGATTGTCAACTGTCCATCTTCCATCTGCAAAACTTTGAAGAAAATCTCCGATTTCACCTGACTCTGTTGAGATATAATTAACTGCGCCCGTAGCTCCCTGCAATAGTATGGACATATCAAATTGGCCATACCGAAGATCTAAAGAAACACCGCCGGTGAACGTGGGCACATTGTTTTTGTCAATTCTTTTCCGGTCGTTTGCATCAATTTTTCCGTCACCGTTTACATCTTCAAAAATAATATCACCAGGACGCGCTCCCGGCCAGTGAGGTAATTTATTAATTGAAGCAGAGTCCGGGAAAACACCCTCCGCTATGTAGTACAAACTTGTATTCATTGGATGGCCGGTAGATTTCTGGTAATCAGGAGCGCCGGGAGTCTCATCCCAGAATATGATTCTGTTCTTGGCATATCCTCCATTCACACCGATTGTATAGGTTAACTTGCCAATTTTGTCAGAATAACTAACATTGAAATCAAAACCCCTGTTCCCCACTCTCCCGATATTTTCATAAGGAGGAGTGAAACCTGCTGACAATGGAATAGATGCATTGGGAGGCAGCAGAATGTTGGAACGTTTATAGTTGAAATAATCTGCGGTAACCGAAAGTTTGTTGTTGAACAAATCTGCATCAAAACCTATATCCGCCTGGTTGGCTACTTCCCACGTAATATTCGGATTAGGAACGCGTGTTTCATATAGCGTCTGGTTTTCAACTCCATTTCCAGTTACAAACGGGTAATAAGGTTGACGCAGGAAATTGCCATACGTATAGCTTGCGATGTATTGCCATTCAGGTATCCGGTCATTACCTGTTTGTCCCCAGGATGCACGGATCTTAAGATAATTCACTGCATTTCCAACACCTTTAAAAAAGTTCTCTTTGGAAACTACCCAACCTGCGGAAACTCCCGGGAAAAAGCCAAACTGTTTGCCACTGGACGGGAAAATATAGGAGCCGTCGTATCTCCAAACAAACTCGGCAAGATATTTTTCCCGGAAACTATAATTTACTCTTCCAAAATAACTAAGCCTTCTATTTATATAGCCGGAACCATTATTATCTTTATCAAGGCTTGCCCCTGCAAATAATTGATCGATTGCCGGAGAAACGTAATGGTATCTGGAAGCAGAAAAATTATCACCATTTCCTTTGATCTCTTCTATACCAGCAAGAAACTTGACACCGTGATCACCGAAAGTTCGGTCATAATTAAGCAAACCGTTAAGAGTGGTTGTAATATTGTCAGCTGCAGATTCAGTCATTTGTGGTGCATCAAATCCTCTTTTGCCTTTTTTCAGAAGTGGTTTGCCATTTGCATCCATTGTGGAACCGTCCCATGTGTATAGATACCACGGTGTTTGCCATAATTTATGAAAGTCGAATCCTTTATCAATGGCAGCATTTCCTGTAAGAGACAGGCCCTGAACCCAGGGAATATCGAATTTGAGTTTAAGATTGGTATTAAGTGTGTAAAATTTATCACGATCATAACCGGTTGCATCGGTACTTATGACAGCAGGGTTATTACCATATTCTATATCCGGACCAGGCGTTCCATCAGGCCAATATGCTGGCAAAGTAGGTTTCCCTCTCATTAGCATCCTGAAAATGTCCCCTGCACTTCTCGTTGGGAAATTTCTGTCTTGCATGCTTCCCGCCACATCCAATGCGAAGCTTAAATTCTTATTTATCTTTCCATCAATATTGCTGCGCAGGTCATATTGATTGTACTTTGTTCCGCTATGGTAATAGTTTCCCTCCTGAGTTCTGGAACCCAAGGAAACAAAATAGCGCATAGCTTCCGTCCCACCGGAAACAGTCATATTGTATTGGTCTTGAGCCGATCTCTTTTTAAGAACAGCGCCAAACCAATCTGTGTTAGGGTGTCCCCATGGATCTGATCCATCTGCAAACTTCTTGATATCATCCTGACTATAGGGCAACTGCGCTCCACCGTAGGTAGCGATTTCATTAAGCATTGTAGCATAAGTAGCAGCATCCGCCATCTTAGGAATTTTAGTTGGTTGGTTGTATCCGGCATTCAAATTAAAAGTAACAGAAGGTTTACCTAATTTTCCTCTTTTGGTAGTTATCAGGATAACTCCGTTTGCAGCTTGCGCACCATAAATTGCTGCAGAAGCGTCTTTTAAAATAGTGATACTTTCTATACTATAAGGATCTATCCGGTCAAGGCTTCTTCCGGCAATCCCATCAACAATTACAAGCACATTGTTATTATTTAAAGTATTAAGCCCCCTGATCCTTAATGTAGATCCGTCATACCCGGGTTCGCCGCTTGGTTGTAAGGCTACCAGGCCGGGCAAACGACCAACAAGATCATTACTAACATTTGTCGCAGGTGATTTAATAACATCGGTTCCTTTCACAGAACTGATGGCTCCGGTAAGAGTGGCTTTACGTGTAGTTCCATAACCTACCACAACTACTTCATTAAGCTCGTTCTTGGAAGGCACAAGGCCAATAGTCAGATGGGTTCTATTTCCCACAGGTACCTCCTGTGGCTGATAGCCCAAAAACGAAATTGAAAGGACCGAATTTTTCCCCGGAACATCCAATGCAAATGTCCCGTCATCGGAAGTGGTAGTTCCGATATTGCTTCCTTTTACCACCACACTTGCTTTTGGAGCAGGCAGGTTGTTTTCATCCTTAACCACGCCAGTGACGTGGACTTTACTTTGTGCATGAGCACCAATTGAGGTAAAACCAATCAAAAAAACCAGAAATACCTTCGTCGAAAATTTGCAGAGAGGCAATTTTATTTTATAAAATTGAGCCGGCAAATACGTTAATACTTGTTTTGTCATAACGATGGGGTTGATTTGTGAATAAAAAGATTAAAAATATTATTTTAGGTCATAACCATTTGAATTAGAAAGGATATGAAATTAATTTTAATACCATGCAAACGTTTGCACAACACAAGCGAAAACTTTCTTTGGTTTCAAAAAATCCAACCACCTCTAAACAAAACAATTTCCTTAATGGAATTATTCAAGCAACAGCAAGGAAAAGAAACTCTTCTATCAAGCAACCATAATCAGGCTAAAAAATCAACCGGGAGGTATCATCTTTAGAAATCATGCAATCGTTTACATTGTCAAACGTAAGAAATAAAATTAGAATAACAAAAAAAAATGTTAAAAAAGTTATTAACACTTTTTGTTATTCAAAAGGAGAAAAAGAGAATATGCAGCTTACTTTTGAATACTCTTTTATTACCTACAACCTCACTTCCTGACTACCGCCATGCAACTCAATTTCTTTCCCATCCCAAACAAATGTTCCGGTTAAATTATCAGGAAGAATCACTTCACCCTGGAGGTTTTCATTTTTTCGTGTAAGCGTCACCGTTATTGTCCCTGAAGGAACCGGCATTGAACCTTTTACATTGGTAAGTTCTCCTAAAGCAGGTGCTATTTTGACTTTTGAAAACCCTGGTGCTGCCGGAGTAATGCCACAAATCGTGGCAAGAAAGTCATATTCAGGACTTGCTGACCACGCATGGCAATCTGATCTTGTGGGATCAGGTTTTTCTGCAAAAGTGGTGAGGCCGTTTTTGAGCATATCGCGCCATGGGGTTAGTTGTGAATAATACAAATTCGGCATTCCTGCTTTTACCATTGCCCGTGTCAGGTAAAAACGGTAATAGAAAGTAGCCTGGCTAAGTGATGTATCGTACAAAATATTTTTCATTACTTTTTGTTCGTCTGTTATAGGAATAGCATCTGCAAGGATCGCCATGATGGAAGCATGCTGGCTGTAACTGTTCTTTTCAGGCGTGTTGGCCATTTTCATTTTGAAAGTGTTGAAACACTTTTCATAAGTGCTTTTAGAAATCTTATTCGCCAGGTTTAAATAATGGTCCGCTTGAGTTTTTCTTCCGAAATAATTAAACAACTCAGCTGCTTGTCGCAGCGTATACGCATATTGCAAAGAGATGACAGCGGAATGACCATCATTAGCACCGGGCGGCGTTCCTCCCGGAAAGGCATCATTCCAATCAACAAAGCTCCACCACTTCATTGGCCCAAGCATTCCTAGAGAAGAATCAATATGATTTTCATACCAATGCAAAACAACATCAGCACCATCCAAATATTTTTGAAGGAATTGATCATCCTTGCGCAACATCCAGTAATCATGCAACATCGAAACCCAGAACAAGGAAAAAGGCGGGATCACCTGCAAGCGACTGCTGGGATAGCGGCCCTGTGTAAGTCCCATTGGCAAACGTGAATTAAAAAAATCATTTATCGCTTTTCGCATCAACCGGTCGTCGCCTGTATTGTAAATCGAAATAAGCGATTGAATGCGCGTGTCTCCTTCATACTGCAACTGCTCGTAATAAGGGCAATCAAAATAAGTTTCCCCCGCACACAATCTAGCCGTGCGCCATCCCACTTTCCACATATCTTGCAATGATGGATCATTAGAAACAAAAGAAGCTTTTTGAACAAAAGGATAGCCGGTATAAATTCCATAAAGATCATCCAACATAAGTGGTTGGTCGCCTGTTTCAATATCGATCTGAATGTATCTCCACGTACGCAACCAAAGCGGGCTGAACTTTCTTTCTTTTCCACCATCAGGATAAAAAATATCAAACAAACCTTTCATGGTTTTTCCCGCAACCACATTGCGGTTTCCTTTTTGCCCTTTAGCATCAAACAATGCCTCTGCATAAGTGATCTTTATTTTAGAACCGGCGCCTCCGCTGACTTTCAACACCGGGTATCCAACTGTTTCAAATGTCTGATCAATCAAAATACTTTTTTTCGTGTGTGGGGCAACCGTTAGTGGATGATCGCCTTTCAGAAAATCAGAATTTGTGCTATTTGCCTGCCCGACCCCTGGCGTGGTTTGTTTATTACGAACAACCTGCATTCTTTGCATCTTTTCTTCCATTTGAGGAATGGTTCTGGGCGCCAATGTCCAGATATTATCAGAACCATAACCCTGCATTACAACCGGCGTAAAAAGTATTCTTGCTTTTTGCCATTTACTGTCATTATAATTAAGTTGTTCCCAACCCCAGGGATAATTTTTTCCGTGAACACTATCACCGGCTCCAACAACAACATAAGAATGCAAAACCGCGCTCATATTGGTAGCACAAGGAGCATAAGCCGTATCACGAATTACTTGCCAACTGTTATCAGAATTCAGAATTTCTTCAACCTTTTCATCTCCTTGTAATAAAAATCCTGTTTGCGCTGAGATTTGCGCTACAGGCGCATCTTCACCCATATTCCAAACAAGTGCAGCAATTACATTTTTTCCTTTTTGCAAATGAGAAGCGATATCATAAGTCTCGAAATTCCAGTTGTACAAACTGCTTCTTGCCGGGCCCCTCCCAACTTCAGTCCCATTGACATAAAGCACATACCGGTTGTCAGCAGAAACATGAATGATAAATTGTGATGGCTCATCATCAAGATCAAATGTTTTTCGAAAATGATAAACACCATAAGCTTTTTCTACAATGCCGGGGCAACTGATCCAATGCGCATTCCAATTGCCATCGAGCAACTTTTTACTGATGGGCAAATTTTGAGATTTTGCAGAAAAATGCATTGACATTAAAACCACCAAAAACAAACAACCAAAAAGGAAATATCCTTTATTAAAACAATTTAAAGCCATACGTTAATTTTAATTTCAGATCAAAAATTTATTGGTTAATAAAATTAAAAGTAAAATAGAAACCTTTCAAAATTAATAACCAACTGCACCATCATCACCCCGTGAATCAGCCACAGCAATGAATTTGTTGCCTTCCACTTCAATTACTTCTGTGCGCCCGATAGAACTTCTCTTCTTAATTTCATAACCCATTTTATCCAGTTCCTCGAGCGTCTTTGAATTAAAATTCCTTTCAACATAGATCACGTCGGGCAGCCATTGCAGGTGAAATTTAGGAGAATCAACCGCTTGCTGCGGCGTCATTTTAAAATCAATAATGTCAACAATAGTTTGATAAACACTCGTCGGGATTGTTGTGCCACCAGGCGTTCCCACAACAATATAAGGTTGATTATTTTTCAAAACGATCGTCGGTGTCATACTGCTGAGCATTCTTTTTCCCGGCGCAATGGCATTTGCTTCGGCACCAACAGCCCCAAACATATTCGGTACGCCGGGCTTTGCACTGAAATCATCCATTTCATTATTCAATAAAAATCCTGCACCCTTCACGACAATGCCACAACCAAAACCTCCATTCAATGTTGTTGTCACCGACACCGCATTCCCATCATTATCAATCACGTCAAAATGCGTGGTTTCCTCACCTTCAATAATGTAGCCTTCTTTTGTATCGCGGCTGTTGCCGGCTTTTGCCGGATCATAGTCTTTCAATCTTTTTCTCAAATAAGCATCACTCACCAAAGTTTTCACCGGTACTTTCACAAAATCAGGATCGCCTAAATATTTTGCCCTGTCGGCAAAAGCGCGCCGTTCCAATTCTGACATTAACTGCACAGACGAAAACGTTCCGTAATGCATCGTATCAATATGTTCCATGGCACTCATCTTTAAAAGTTGCTCCAGGATTATTCCGCCGCTACTTGGCAAAGGCATTGATACCACTGTGTTTCCGCGATAATCAAATTCAACAGGCGCTCTTTCTTTTGCTTCATAATTTTTCAGATCCTCTTCAGTAATTAATCCATTATCGCGTTTCATTTGCTCTGCAAGAAGTTTTGCCGTTTCACCTTCATAAAATCCTTTCATACCATAATCCCTGATTCTTTTCAATGTGTTGGCCAAATCTTTCTGGATCAACGTATCTCCTGCTTTCCAAAAAGTTTTTTTGACATAGGCAGGAACTGTTTCATTTACATTTATCAAATGATTACGCGCGCTGTTGAGGCTGTACGCTTCGCCTTTCACCAAAACAAATCCTTTTTCAGCCAATTCAATCGCCGGTTGAATGAGTTTTTTAAACGGAAGTTTTGCATATTTCATGCAGGCAAAAATTCCTGCAACAGAGCCTGGAACGCCAACAGCTAGCGGGCTGTTTTGAGAGAGATTCAAATCAGCATTTCCATTTGAATCCAAATACATATCACGGGAAGCTTTACCAGGGGCCTTTTCACGGTAATCGATGGAAATATTTTCCCCGTTTTTTAAATGAATGATGGTAAATCCGCCGCCACCAATATTTCCAGCGCTCGGATGAACTACGGCAAGTGCCATTTGAGTGGCAATGGCAGCATCCACGGCATTTCCACCTTGTTTCAAAATACTTACACCCACTTCGCTCGCGATTGGACTTGCAGAAACTACAGCGCCACGATGCACTTCAACCTTTTTTTGCGTTTCAAAATTATAGGCGTGTATTTTTTGCTGATTGCCACACGAAGAAATTAACAGAGTTGAAATTAGGACGGTTACAAAAAAGATAGGTGATTTCAAAAACATATAGTAATTCTTTTTTAAATACGTTTTAAGGTGTTGTTCAACAGAAGCTTGTAAAAATAGGATTTTAACAGCTTATATGAGCTTTACCAAAGCAAAATAAAAATTGCCAATTTTTATTTCTTTACTGTAATTATTTTGCCTGGGAGCCTTTTATTTTTTGTTGCTTTAATGATTTATTTGTTTTTTTACTCTCTCAATTTATTTTATTGAAAAAGATAAATAAAAAGCCTGCCAACCCATTAAAAAAAGCGATCTCTAATTTCTTTAATTTTTTAACTGACAATGAGAAATAAACCCAAGGGTGTGTTTTGTTTGGAGGGATTTTGGTATGGCGATCACAGGGATTTGATTTCCGTAACACCGGTGCTGGAATTGGTTGGAAAACACAGCAACATGCCATTTGTTCATCATAGGTGCAACACAAAAGCAGAATTTGAATATTCTATCAACAGGTGGAAAAAAAAGTCTTTTTGCAAAAAATATCCGATTCTTTATTTGGGCTTTCATGGCGAGCCGGGTTTTATCAAAGTGGGCAAAGAAAAAGTCACCCTCATTGATCTTGGAAACCTGATCGCCAATAATTGTTCACGATCAATTATTCATTTTGGAAGTTGCTCTACATTAAACCTGAGCAAACGAAGGATTCAAAACTTTATGGACAAGACGGAAGTGATGGCAGTAATGGGCTATAAGCGTGATGTAGAGTGGCTTCCATCTGCTTCGTTTGAAATTTTGTTACTCGACCTTCTTCAGAATACACCATTTGATTCACGCGGCGTTAAAGACTTCCAGCGCCTTGTTCAGTCAGAATGCAGAAGGCAGGTGTCAGAACTGGACTTCAGACTGATGATAAATGAAAACAAGCATTTCGTGCGCACGCGCTCAAAAACTTATGCTTATGCAAGATGAAGATTCTTTGCAGGCATCATTTCGTTTTTTTAGGTGGGGATAGTTCAATAATTTGCAACCCTATTCAAAAAGTCCTTCGGGATGTAGCGCAGCCCGGTAGCGCGTCCCGATCGAATCGGGAAGGCCGCGTCTCCTATTTAATAATCACTGTTTTTCAGAAAATAAAATTAAGATTCATTCTTTAAAGCTTCCTTGTTGTAGAAAGATGAATCATTTGTTTAGATACCAACGTTTCTATAATTTGCACCCTCATTCAAAAAGTCATTCGGGATGTAGCGCAGCCCGGTAGCGCGCTTCGTTCGGGACGAAGAGGCCGCTGGTTCGAATCCAGTCATCCCGACTTTTTCATTCTATTCTTTTATTATTACTTCTTCTTTCTATTCAGTTACCATCAATTTAAAGAATGTGAAAATTTACTTTTTCATGCGCGTAATTTTTCCGTATATTTGTTTAGAAAAAATTCTGTTATGAATGCAACTGCCAATACCAAAAAATCACTTTTTAAGCAGTATGAAAATGAGATAACAAATCCGTTGGCTATGGTTCTAAAAGCAGCAGAAGGACTTGGCATTTCTGTTTTTGATGCCCTTTTAAAAGTCACTTCTCTGAATAAAAACCAATTAGCGGCTTTCATTGATGCTACGCCCAAAACAATTGACAACTATCGTGTGAGACGACATAAACTTGGTCGAATAGAAAGTGAACAACTTTTGAAGCTTATGGCTTTGTATAAAAAAGGGCAGGAAATTTTTGGAAATTCCAACTCCTTTAATGAATGGTTAAAGCAACCAGCGACCGGATTAGGAGGACTTATACCTTTCGAACTTCTTTATACATCTGGCGGGATAAACCTGGTATTTGAAGAATTAGTCAGGATTGAATATGGAGCATTAGCATGATTACCTACCGCATAACGTTGGAAAGATGGGCAGGCCAACTAACTGTCTCAGGAAAGGCTGCCAGATGGAACACTAATGGTTCCTTCATGATCTACAGTGCCAGCACACGTGCCTTGGCTTGTTTGGAGAATATGGTGCACCGGCGCAGTATCGGTTCAGATGAATTTTTCAGGGTAACATTGATAGAAATTCCTGACAGTTTGAAAATAAAGAAAATAACTACTAAAAATCTGTTGCCCAACTGGCATGAATATATCAACTATAATTCCTGCCAGGCAATTGGCGATGAATGGTTGAAGGCGAATGAAACCGCAGTTTTGCAAGTACCTTCATCAATCATCGAAGAAGAATACAACTATCTCCTCAATCCCCAGCATAAGGATTTTAGTAGGATAAAGGTGAAGACCGTCGAGAGATTTACATTTGACGAAAGATTGATGAAGAAGGATTAGTGAATTAAAAAATTCAATTTTTTATTCGTTTACTATTTCATCTCTTAGTTCCAAATCCTTTTAAAAAACTATTTTATAAATGTTGGAATGTAACCTCCCTACATCTCAAAATGATATTCACCCGAACCCACATTTACCACAACATATCCGTCTTCATTTCCTTTAACAGAAACTTCTTTTAAAGCCGACAAAGGTTTCCCTCCTTCTGTAATTGATGAAGAATTGCCGGAAGGCAAAAAGATCGTGGCTTTTGTATTGGCAGGAATAATCACATCCATTTCAATTTTGCCGTTTTCAATCTTCCAGCTATTACTTACTTTACCGTAATAAGTTTCAAGACTTGCCGATGCACTCGTAAATCCTCCGCCAATGTGCGGTTTAATTTTTATGTGCTTATATCCCGGTCCATCTTCATAAGTATCGAGGCCCACCATCTTGCGATACATCCAGTCACCAATTGCTCCATAAGCGTAATGATTAAATGAATTCATTCCGGGATTCTCAAAAGTGCTGTCCGGTTTTTCACCATCCCATCTTTCCCAAATTGTTGTTGCACCCATCGTTACAGGATACAACCATGAAGGATAAGTATCCTGCAAAAGCAGTTTATAAGCAACGCTGTCATAACCGAATCTTGTAAGCACGTGACATAAATAAGGTGTACCCAAAAAACCGGTTGTTAAATGATTATCATAACTTTTGATGTTATCAACTAATCGCTCTGCAGCCTGCTTTCTAGAATCTTCGGGAAGCATATCAAAATTTAATGCAAGGACATAAGCGGTTTGTGTACCCGAAACAAGCCTTCCATTTGGCGTCACATATTCTTTTAGAAACGCATCTTTTATTTTTTTCAAAAGATCTGTATAAAAAGCAACATCTTCATCCTTACCCAAAACTTTTGCTGCATTGATCAACAACTGTGTTGAATGCGCATAAAAACATTGCGCAATAAGATACCTGTCAGTTACGGCTGCTCTTCCACTGTTGTCATCATCCGGCCGGTAGAAAAGCCAGTCACCAAAATCGAAACCTGTATTCCAAAGATTATCGTGACTTTGTTTGTGAATATATTCAACCCATTCTTTCATGCTGTTGTACTGGTTTTCCAAAATCTTTTTGTCGCCATAAGCGAGATACATATTCCAGGGAACAATCGTTGCCACGTCAGCCCAACCTGCAGATCCGCCCGCACCAGGACCAAGAACGTTGGGGACAACAAAAGGAACACTGCCATTAGTAGACTGATCAGCAGCAACATCTTTCATCCATTTGTCAAAGAAATTATTTACGTTCATGTTGAAAGAAGCGGTTCGTGAAAAGACCTGTGCATCACCCGTCCATCCAAGCCGTTCATCTCTTTGGGGACAATCAGTAGGCACATCCAAAAAATTTCCTTTTTGTCCCCATTGAATGTTATGTTGGAGCTGATTGATCATTTGATTGGATGTACTGAAAGTACCGGTTTGGGGCATATCAGCATAAATCGCCACAGCAGAAAAATCAGAAGGATTTAATTCGCCTTTTATCCCTTCTACTTTTATGTAGCGAAAACCATAATAAGTAAAATGTGGCTCAAAACTTTCTTCTCCTTTTCCATCCAAAATGTAGGTTGAGGTAGCTTTTGCCGCACGCAAATTTTCAGTGTAAAAATTACCCTCTTTATCCAATACTTCTGCATGTTTAATGGTGATCGTATCGCCGGCGTTTCCTTTCACTTTGATCATCTCCCAGCCTACAAGGTTTTGACCAAAGTCGATCACCTTCTCGCCTTTTGGTGTCGTAAAAACTTTTACCGGTTTAAAAGTTTCGTGTTTTTTGGCTGGTTCATTTATCGTTGTGATCAAGTTTTCCTTATTAAAATCTCCAACTTTTACGCCACTCCATTTTGAATCATCATATCCCGCCGAAGTCCAGCCGGTCCTCGCTTTTCTGTCATCAATGGTTTCTCCGTCATAAATTGAAGAGCGAAGAACACTTCCGGTTGATGATTTCCAGCTTCCGTCTGAAACAATTGTTTCGGTGCTTCCATCGCTATAAGTGATCTGCATTTGAAACAAAAGAGCGATATCTTTTCCATAAATATTCCTGTTGCTGCCCCAGGCAAGATGTCCCCTGTACCAGCCACTTCCCAGTATCACCCCGATCGCATTTTTTCCCTTTTGAAGCAGATCCGTTACATCATAAACCTGGTATTGAAGACGCTTGTTGTAGCTCGTCCAGCCCGGTGTAAAATAAGCATCTCCAATTCTGTGTCCATTGATTTGGGCATCATATAAACCATGAGCAGTAATGCACACGATGGCTGATGTGATCTTCTTTTTCGAATCAAATTCTTTCCTGAATAACGGACTCGGTCGCATAACAGAATCTTCAGTGTAACCCGGTTCAATCCAACTCGCTTTCCAATCTGCTGCATCTTTCAAAGCTGTTTCAAAATTGGCAGGAGCACTCCATGCAGAAACTTCGCTTTTGTTATCCCAAACCCTTACCTGCCAAAAATATTTTTGAAGTGGTTTTAATTCGCTCCCGGTAAATGGAACATGCACCGATTGTTCTGAATTCTTTTTACCGCTGTTCCAAAAAAGATTTTTTCCTTTTGATAAGGAAGTTGCATCTTTTCCTATCCTAATTTCATAAGCCGATTGAAGCACATCCCTTTTTTGGGAATGAAGCTGCCATGAAAACTCAGGTGCTGAAACTTGGATTCCCATTGGATTTGAAAGATTGTTGCAAAGAAGATGATCAACTTTTAATTGTGAAAAACAATTTGTTGAAAAAGCGAATAAAAATAGCGCAGCAATGTATTTTCTCATACAGGCAATTTTTTAATTTAAAATCAGCTAACAAGATAATCAATTATGACAAAGTAAAATTGCATAAAACTATCGCTGGATTTTTGAAAATGGCATATTGATTTTCTCTATCTTCCGCTTTTCAAATAAAAGAATCACAGGAATTATTATGTCAAAATATGCAAGCTTTTTTATCGTCATTGTCATTGTGTTTTCTTCATGCACATCAAGCCGCCGCAGTGAACAAACAAAAATCCAACATTTAAAATTTTTAAACAGTTATGTTGTTCCTTTCGGATACAAATTCCAAAACACGACGGTTGGCGGCCTTTCAGGCATTGATTACAACCCGGCAAAAAATGAATATTATTTTATTTCTGATGACCGTTCTGATAAAAATCCCGCGAGGTTTTATAAAGCAAATATTTTAATAAATAACCACAAGATCGACACAGTTATTTTTAAAAAAACCATATTTTTTAAAGATCAAAATGGGCAAACGTATTCTAATTCCAAACAGGATCCTTATCACACTCCTGACCCTGAAGCGTTGAGATTTAATGCAAGGAACAACAGGTTCACGTGGAGCAGTGAAGGCGAAAGGATCGTCAACAATAACAAAATAGTTCTTGAAAACCCCGCTGTGACAGAAATAGATTCGAATGGGAATTTTATCGACACTTTTCAATTGCCTTCACAAGTAAAAATGACCGCTGAAAACTTCGGGCCAAAGCAAAATGGAGTTTTTGAAGGGCTCACATTTACCAACAGTTTTCGTTCATTGTTTGTAAATGTTGAAGAGCCTTTGTTGCAGGACGGCCCTGCAGCCGCTACAGGCGATTCAAGTGGAATAGTGAGATTCATCAAATTTGATGTAGCATCAAAAAAACCGGTAGCAGAATATGCTTATAAGATTGATCCTGTTGCCCACAAACCTTTTCCGGCAGGCGCTTTCAAGATCAACGGCATTTCCGATATTATGGCAATTAATGATAATCATTTATTGGTGATTGAAAGATCATATTCTACAGGGCGGCTCGCCTGCACAATCAAGGTGTATGAAGCAGATCTTACTTCTGCCCAAAATATTCTCAATATTCCTTCTATTCAGGGAAGGAAGGGAATAAATTTGATTAAGAAAAAACTTTTATTGAACATGGACGATCTCGGGATCTATATTGATAATATTGAGGGAGTAACCTTTGGCCCGGATTTACCTGGAGGAAAAAGATCGCTGATCTTTATCGCCGATAATAATTTTAATCCCCTGGAACGAACACAATTGCTTTTGTTTGAGACGGAGTAAAATAAAAATGAAAATAATTTCTTCGTTTACTCTTATCCGTTATATTTAAAGAAAATAAAAAAGAATTCTTCCGTTTACGCCTACCTGTTTATTTGAAAAACAAATATAAAAATCATCCTAGTTTATTTCTTCAGGCTATCAATTATAAAAAAATTCCGGGAACAACAAGTTCCCGGAATTACTGTTATTGAATTATTTACTGCTTATTGCTTGAATCTCCCACAGGAGTAGGTGGAACCGGAGGCATATGATCCATCTTCGGTGGTTTATTTTTGGGATGTGCCTCACCGTGATGACAAGTGTAGCAGGTAACGTATTTGAGCATGTAACTTACGGAAGAAGTATCGGTTTGTGCAGCTATTTCCTTGTCGTCATCATCCTTCATCATGTCTGCTATTTGCTGAAAATGATTTTTGTTGATATCAATAGCCATAAGCATCATCTTGCGCGCAATCTGCTTTTCTGGTTTTTCATCACTGGGAAAATCCATTTGGTGTGCTGCCGGATTTCCGACGTGACAATAAGTACATCTAACACCAAGTGAAGCAGTAAAATGATGCATCACACTGTCAAGTCCGTCCTTAGAAATATCCTGGGGCAATATTTTTAAATTCTTCCACTCCGGTTGATGTCGAGTGGTGAAAGCCTGGAAAGAAAAAACGCATACGATGCATGCGAAAATAACAAGGGCACTTTTTTTCATAATATATAATTTGATTTCCGAAAGTATTAAAAAAAAGTTATCAGCTAATCTTTTTTTTCGAACAGGAAAGAAGTTTTTAACATTTTTATTTTAATGTGAATAAGTAAATTAGTATAGAAGGATTTCAGTTTTTTATATTTGATTATGAAGAAACCAAATTTTCTAAACCTATTAAAATTACCCTATTGACAGAAACGATAATAAACCTCGAAACCGTTAGTCCCATTGAATTCTTTGGTGTTAATAACGGCAAACTGGATATTCTTAAAAAGAAATTTCCCCGCCTCAAGATACTCAGCCGCGGCACACAGATAAAACTGAGTGGCGCCCCCGAACAAATTGAAAATGCAAGAGACAAGATCAACCTTGCCGTTCAATATTTGGAACGAAACGGCAACATGAGCGAGAATTATCTTGAACAAATCCTTGGCGGCGATGATGAAAAAGTGATTGATTATTTTATGGAAAAAAATCAAACAGATGTGTTGGTTTTTGGTCCACACGGTAAAAGTGTGAGAGCACGCACCGCCAATCAGAAAAAGATGGTGCACGCGATCGATAAAAACGATATCGTTTTTGCACTTGGCCCTGCAGGTACGGGTAAAACCTACACGGCTGTAGCACTTGCTGTGAGAGCTTTGAAAAATAAGCAGGTAAAAAAGATCATTCTCACACGTCCCGCTGTCGAAGCAGGTGAAAGCCTTGGATTTTTGCCCGGCGACCTGAAAGAAAAGATCGATCCGTATCTGCGTCCTCTTTATGACGCGTTGGATGATATGATCCCTGCCGACAAACTGGGATATTACATGACAACACGCGCTATTGAGATCGCTCCTTTAGCGTATATGCGTGGCCGTACGCTAGACAACGCATTTATCATTTTGGATGAAGCACAAAACGCCACTGACCTGCAGTTAAAAATGTTCCTGACAAGGATCGGCGCCAGTGCCAAAGCAATTATAACCGGCGATATTACCCAGATAGATCTTCCGCCCAAAGTAAAAAGCGGTCTTGAAAAATCTGTACGCATTTTGGCTAATATTGATGGCATTGGACATGTAGTTCTTGATGAAGAAGATGTAGTAAGACATAAGTTGGTGAAAGCGATCATCAAAGCATACGACAGGGAAAAATTAAAGGAATTACAAGATCTGAAATAAAATATTATTACTCTTTTAAAGGCGGCAAATTTGCCGCCTTTATTATTAATGGTAAGAATGGATTTAAAATAAACTTTACTTTTGTTTCAAATTAAAAATTATCAGCATGAAGAAAATAACCGTCCTTGCCATAACCGTTTTTCTCTTTATTCTTTCCGGCTGTAAATCCGGGCAGAACGGAGACCCGAAACAAGTACTTCACAGTTTCCTGACCGCTCTTTCAAATAAAGATTTCAGCAAAGCCAAAACCCTTGCCACGAAAGACAGCGACGGAATGCTGAGCATGATGGAAATGGGAATGCAGCAAATGCAAAACATGAACCAGGGCGGCCATGCCGATAAAATGATGGAAATGTTGGGCAACATGAAAATGGGCGATGCTAATGTGAAAGGTGACCAGGCAACGGTTACAGTGACAGATACCAAATCAAATGAATCAACTGATTTCCTTTTGAAGAAAGAAGATGGAGATTGGAAAGTGGCTTTCGATATTTCAACGTTGACCGATATGGCCAACAAAAAAATGCAGGAACACGGAATGGACGGAATGGGGAACATCGATAGCGGAGCAATAAGACAAAAGATGGACAGCATGATGAACAACATGAGAATGCAACCCGCCCCGGACACAAGTTCACCCCAACAATAAAAGAAATAAAATTTTTCAATTCTCATAAAAAACACCTCGGCAAACAAGGTGTTTTTTTTATTTTCAACCTAAAGATATTTACCTTCATCCTTAAAAAAATGAAACCGGCTTTACTCATCATTTTTGTCATTGTTTTCGCTGCTGCCTGCAATAATAACAAGCAGGTAGACCGCAGTGATCCGCTTACTTCCGGCAGGGGATTCATTGAAGCGTCATTGAAAGGCGACTACAAAACTGCTGAACAATATTTGTTGAAAGACAGTACCAACATGCAATACTTCCAGGGTTTGAAAGATTTCAATATGAAGCTTGATGCCGAAACAAGACGAGGATACAGCGATGCAAATATTATTGTTGATTCACTTATTGCCAAATCCGATTCTGTGGACGTGCTTTATTACACCAACAGTTATAAAAACAAACCATCAAAAATTAAATTGGTAAAACACAACAACAATTGGTTGGTGGATTTTAAATATACTTTCAGCGATAATTAAGCTGCAGGTTCAAAGGGAAATACTTCAAAAATGAAAATTATTCTTGCCATCGGTTTTGGAAGTTTTATAGGAGGAATTGCACGCTATTTGATCAGCATTTTCATCCAAAACAAACTCCTTTCAACATTTCCTTATGGCACCTTAGTGGTTAATATTATCGGCTGTTTTTTGATCGGCGTGATTTATGGTTTGAGCGAAAGAGGAAATTTTTCACCGGCCTGGCGGCTGTTCCTGGCAACCGGAATTATGGGCGGCTTTACTACTTTTTCATCGTTTTCAAATGAAACCGTTAGTATGCTCCGCGATGCGGAATATGTAAGTGCTTTCTCTTATGTTGCTTATAGCCTTGTATTAGGACTGGCAGCCACTTTCGGAGGAATCAGTTTAATAAAATATTTGTAAAATGATCAACGATCCCAACGCCAAATTGCTCCGGATTTTTTTGGGTGAATCAGATAAGTATCACCAGCAACCCTTGTATGAAACGATTGTTTTTGAAGCTAAAAAACAATCGCTTTCCGGTGCTACAGTAACACGGGGGATCATGGGATTTGGGGCCAATAGTAAAATTCATACTTCCAAACTATTTGATATTTCATCCGACTTGCCTATCATTGTTGAAATTGTGGATACGTTGGAAAAGATTAACGAATTTGTAAAAACGGTAGAACGACTTTTCGAAGAATCGCACTCAGGTGGACTGGTTACGATTGAAAAAGCGGAAGTGATCAGGTATCACGCTGCCAAAAACAAGCTTTGAATTGTTGCCCAAACAAACTACATTTATGAGAAGATTCCAGGACCGCTTTATGAAAAAATTAATAACAGCTATTTTATTTCTTTCAATTTTAGGTTGTAAAAAAAACAGGCAGGATGCCGGCTCAGGAAAGGAACCGCCCGGACCAAAAACTCGTTGCGGAACTATTCTTACAACACCCACTTTGGATAGTTTTGTATATCCCACTTATTACGTAACTGCATTGATTGCTTATCCTGAAGGAAATGAAGTTGTACATTTTAGCGGCAATGTAACAGGCGACCACGATGGCTCATGGTTTTTGCCACGATATGATAAAGACAGCACTTACTGCACTACCGTTCCATAGTAAATGAAGAAAATTTATAGACATTTATTTTATCCTATCCACATAAGCGAAGATTTACACAAACTACTTCTGTTTCTTATATTTTGTTTTAACCTTTCGTCAAGTAAAGCCCAAACCTTTCCCCAAACGTTACAAAATCATTTATCGAAATATTTTATTTCACTTCCTCAAAATCAGAATTTTGATAGGTGGTTGGTAACCTTAAATAGAGATTCCTCTATAATCGTTGATACAACCATTTTTAGAAACAATAATGATTCTTTCTATTACTTAATTCAAGTTCAATCAAAGTACTTTAAACCTATTCTTCAAGGACACCCAAGAATGCTAATTATGGCGGAAAATCATGTTAGGAAACTTCCTGGGAAAAAGATTTTTTTGATGATATCGATGCATTATACTATTGATTCAGTCTCCAAAAATTCTGACATTCTTAAAATGGAGTATAAAAGACTTTCAAATGAGTTCAAAAGCTTTTTTGAAATGGTTCAGGATAAAACTTTGAAAAAACCAAACAAAGAACTTATAAGTAAGGGATTCTACCTAAACAAGAATGGACTACCAACCCTTCTAATTCAAAGATTAACTGATTACAGGAATCAGACTAGCACATTATTGCTATCATTATACTTTCAACTTGATAAAGCAGATAAGAATGAAGGAAACTAGAAGTAAATGCTTGATCATCTTGAAAACTTCTATCTTTCAACCCATGCCAGGCAAAGGTTTTCAAAAAATTTATATTGTATTTTAAGATCAATGCTTTTTTCTTTAAATAAGTGAGATTTCAAAACTCCCTCCCCGTTTTTAAAATCGAATTCATCGATATTCATATTTCCTTTAAAATCCAAATTACCTTTTCCGTACCATTTATAAATCGCTTCTTTGGCACTCCAGCATAAGGTGAGAAATTTTGCATCGCATTTGGGTAAAATTCTTATCTCACCTGGTTTTAAAAATTTGTCTTTCACTTTTTCTATCTTGGGTGTGATAAGTTCCACGTCAATTCCTACTAAATGGGTCTCGCTTACTATCGCCGCGGCATAATCGCCACAATGAGAAACAGAAAAGTGAAAAGATTCATCCGCCAACAAAGGTTTTTTTGAAGAAGAAATTTCTATTTGGTGAAATGGAAAACCCGGTTGAAGTAACTGCAAAAGATATCGCGCAGCAAGATGCTGCAACCGTTTATGCGGATGTTTCACAAAAGTTTGTAAAGGCACCTTTTGCAGGAAAAAATCTTCGTCTTCGGTTATATGCCAGACGGCAAGTTTGCTTTCGTTGATAGAATGTTGATAAAACAAAGGCATGAACAAAAATTTATACGTCTTTTTGCAAACTGATGAATTATTTTGCAACCATAAAAATAACCGCAAATAAATGATTTTATCCGACAAGCGAATTTTGGAAGAAATTGAAAAGAAAACCATCATCATCAAACCTTACAATCGCGAAAAACTGGGAAGCAACAGTTATGATGTGCATTTAGGAAAAAATCTCGCAGTTTACAAAGACAAGATCCTTGATGCAAAAAAACACAATGAGATCAGTTACTTTGAAATCCCTGAAGAAGGTTATGTTTTACAACCGCATGAATTGTATCTTGGTGTTACCGATGAATATACCGAAACACATGCACACGTTCCATTTCTTGAAGGTAAATCTAGTACAGGACGCCTCGGCATTGACATCCATGCGACAGCAGGAAAAGGAGACGTTGGATTTTGCGGCCATTGGACACTTGAAATTTCATGCAAAATTCCGGTAAGGGTTTATGCGGGAATGCCGATCGGGCAGTTGATTTACTTTCCGGTTGAAGGTGAGGTTGAAGTTTCTTATGATACAAAAAAGAACGCCAAATACAGCCACCAGCCTGACAAACCCGTTGAAAGTATGATGTGGAAAAATAAGTTCTAAGCTTTCACCAATTCGATCACAGTTATTTCCGGCATAATCCCTACCCTTCCCGGATAACCAATAAATCCGAAGCCGGGATTAATGTACAATTTTTGATTGCCGTGTTCATACAATCCTTTCCATTTCTTATACATATATTGAACGGGGCTCCACTTAAAGTTACCGATTTCTATCCCGAATTGCATTCCGTGTGTATGTCCGCTTAAGGTAAGGTCAACATCGGGATATTCAGTAACCACCTCGGTTTCCCAATGGCTGGGATCATGACTAATTAGAATTTTGAATGGATAATTCTCTGTGCCGGCATAAGCTTTTTTCATATCGCCGTGTTTCGGAAACCGCGCTTTGGCGCTCCAATTTTCTATGCCGATCAAAGCGATTTCATCATTCCCTTTTTTAATTGTTTCATGTTCATTCATCATCAAACGCCAGCCAAGTTGTTTGTGCACTTCTTTCAAATGCTCCAGGTTTTCTTCCCGTGAAACGCCATGATAGGGCCACTTCACATAATCACCATAATCGTGATTTCCGAGGGTTGAATAAACACCCATCGGCGCTTTTATTCTTGAAAAAACATCCATGTAATTTTCCATTTCTGTTGCCCGGTCATTTACCAGGTCACCACTGAATATTATGAGATCTGCTTTTTGATCCAATATCTTCTCAACACCTTCTTCCACTGCTTTTTTGTTCATAAAACTTCCGGAATGCACGTCGCTGAAGTGAACGATTTTGAAACCGTAGAATGCCTCAGGCAAATTTTTAAAGGCAAGTTTGATACGCTTAACGCGATAATTATATTTATTCGTAAAGCCAAGAACAAGGCTCGCAAATAAGGCCGTTCCTGCTACCAAACCTGCCCAGCTTAGGATTTGCGAGCGCTGAATTGTTGTTGATGAACCAGAAGCCTGCTGTGCAAATGCTTTTTGAAAGATCCATTGAAGGATCCTTCTTACATCATCTACCAGGAAAAACGCACTTGCAACAATTTGGGCAAAGAAGAATGCAAGAATCGTTGCAAAAAGATAAGTCCTTATTTTCTTCGACATGAAATGTGCATCTGTCAAAACAAACAATACAAGTCCAACTATCGCAACGATTGCAACCGTCCAATAGGTTAAATAAATGATCGTTTGGGTTTGTGGCGATGCGTAAACACTTACCGCCTCAAGAGCAGAAAAAACATAAAAATCAAGCAGGATCATTATCGAAACCAGGATGGTAGTCCCAAGAGGTGTGCGCATATTTTAATTTTTCCGTATTTAATAAACAATAAATTCGTCGAGTTGATGATTGATGGCTTTGAGCGTTTCTTCATTAAAATGTCCTTTGGAATCCATCACTTTGTCGATAACCGAAATAGGTAATTTATTATAAAAAACATTCATTTTAAGATAATGCAAAGTATCAGAAAGGTGGTCCATTCCCCGGAGGTTTCCTGCTCTTCCGGTTGCTACGCCGGTCAGCAGTGCCTTCTTATAATTCCAGACTTTTTTGATGTCACTGTTATCGAGAAGCGCTTTTAAAACGCCGGGATAAGAACCGTTGTATTCCGGAACGATAAAAACAAATTTTTGCGCAGGGATCAAAATTTCGTTTTCGATTTTCTCAATCGCTTCATTTCTCTTCAGCACATCAAGGCCTTTTAATGAGAAAACAGTCGCTTCAATATTTTTGCTTTTTAAGATTTGTTGGTATTGATACGCTACTTTTTCAGTATGACTTCCATTCCTGTTCGTACCACTGATTATCACATACATAGTATAAATTTAATTGCTTTGTCCCCCGGCGATTTCAGAAATAACAAATTGTTAGTAGTTAGGGGATTAATAAATCCTTTTTCAATGCCTGAATATGCGAGAATATTATGCCTAATAATTAAATTTGCCATTATGGCTTATAAATCTGAAATTAAAATAAGTTCTTTTCCAAAAAGCAAAAAAATTACTCATTACTGTCATTGATCGAAACAGTGAACCAACAATTAAGCATTTTTTTTATTTCAGCTATGAGCGAAGCAATGTTAACCGAAAAGGAATTATGGGAAAAATCATAGGAATTGCCAATCAAAAAGGTGGTGTGGGAAAAACCACAACCGCCATTAATCTTGCCGCAAGCCTTGCTGTGCTTGAATACAAAACCTTATTGGTAGATGCCGATCCGCAGGCCAATACCACAACTGGTGTAGGCTTTGACCTGCATAATATTACTACAGGATTATATGATTGCATGGTAAATGAAACGCCGGCGAAAGATGTGATTTTAAAAACAGAAATTCCTTATCTCGATTTGATGCCTTCGCACATCGACCTCGTGGGTGCTGAAATTGAAATGATCAATTATCCCGACAGGGAAAGTGTGTTGAAAAAAGTGTTGACGCCCATTCGCGATCAATATGATTTTATCATCATCGATTGTTCGCCGTCTCTTGGTTTGATCACGGTAAATGCATTGGTGGCTGCAGACAGTGTTGTCGTTCCTGTGCAGGCCGAATTTTTCGCTTTGGAAGGATTGGGAAAATTGCTCAACACGATTAAGATCGTTCAAAGCCGGTTGAATACACAATTGCAAATTGAAGGTTTATTGATGACTTTATATGACGGCAGATTGCGCCTTTGCAACCAGGTTGTAAATGAAGTACGCCATCACTTTGATGAGTTGGTTTTTAACAGCGTTATTCATCGCAATACGAGGCTGAGCGAAGCACCGAGTGTTGGCAAGCCGGCGATTTTATACGATGCCGACAGCAAGGGTGCTATCAATTACCTGAACCTTGCTAAGGAAGTTTTGCAAAAAAACAACATGACAAAAATGAGCCAGGCAGACAAAGTCTTGGAACATCCATAAATACTATACGTAAAATTTTAATCATATAAATGAAACCGCTTGAACAAAATTTTCATTTTTATCTCCTCCGCGAATGAAAATTTTGGTCATCAAAGGTTCCATCTGACCAAAAAACAATAAAAAATATTCGGATGAAAAGTACTCCCAACAGGAAAGAGGCATTAGGAAAAGGGATCCGGTCACTTTTACAAAATATTGATACTGACCTTTCGGTAACAGAAAAAAACCTGATAAAGGATTCCGACAGGACCAATGTTGCCAAAACAAGGATTCCCCTTCACCAGATTGAGGCGAATCCCGAGCAGCCGCGCCGTGATTTTGATGAAACTTCATTGAGTGAACTTGCTGCGAGTGTGAAGATCCATGATATTATTCAACCCATTACCGTTACCAAAACAGCCGATGGCAAATACAGGATCATTGCTGGTGAAAGGAGATTCCGCGCCGCAAAGATTGCCGGACTTGCTGATATCCCGGTTTATATCCGTGATGTAAAAGATTCGAAAATCCTTGAACTCGCGCTGCTTGAAAACCTTCAGCGTGAAGACCTGAATGCAATTGAAATTGCACTCAGTTATCGCCAGCTGATGGAAGAGCTCGATTGCACACAAGACCAATTGGCTGAGAGAATGGGAAAAGAAAGAAGTACGGTTACCAATTACTTGCGACTGCTGAAATTGCCGCCCGACATTCAGGCTGCCGTTCGCAATGGAAATTTGAGTATGGGACACGCCAGGGCTTTGATCAATGTGGATGCCGTTGACAAACAACTTTACATTTACAACGAGATCAGGAGTAAAGAGCTTTCTGTTCGACAAACAGAAGAATTGGTAAGGCGGCTTTATACACCCAAAACGGCTGTTAATAATTCGGTAAAAACAACACTACCTCCTTCATTGAAAAAAATTGAAGATAATTTAGCATCGCATTTCAGCACAAAAGTGAAAATGACACATACTAAAAAAGGAACCGGCAGCATCACTTTTGATTATTTCTCGATCGAAGAATTAAGTTCTCTGTTAGATAAGATGCAGGTTTCGGTTGATTAATTATGAAACGATCAGGCATTATTATCTTTTTATTTTTTCTTCTTTTTCTTCCGGGAACAGCTTTGTTTGCACAACAAAATGGCGATACAATTCATGCAAACCAGCCTGATACGTTAACCTCTCTTTCCGACACTTTTCATTTGAAGCAGCAACTTCAAAAAAGTGATACATTGGTTGTCACAAGTCCTCCCACAGGTTCTTCAAAAAAAGATGTGCTGGCACTGGATACAACTGTAAAATTTAACCCGAGGAAAGCAATGATCCGCTCTGCGATCCTTCCGGGATGGGGACAATGGTACAATAAAAAATACTGGAAAATTCCGATCATTTATGGTGCACTTGGGATAAGTACGTACGTCTTCTTTTTTAATTTGAAAACTTACCGTGAATTACGCGATGCGGTAATTTACCGGGCACTCAATACGCACGAGGATAGTTTGCGCGTGGCCGCTGAACTTCAACCTCTTTCCACACAATATCTTCGTTTAAACCGAAACGCCTTCCGGCAAAATATCGATTATTCCGTTTTGGCATTCCTAGTTCTTTGGGGATTGAATGTGGTAGATGCAACAGTTGACGCGCATTTGAAAGCCTTTGATGTTTCACCTGATATTGGGATGAAACTGAGACCCAACTTAAGCAACACGAACGCAGGAATCTCCTTGGTTTTCTTTTTTAAAGACAAACATTCGCCCGGCTTGTCGCCACTGCCTTAATCTATTTTTATCTTCTTCCAAAAATTGATTTACTTTACGCTTTACACAAAAAATTATTATGAAAATTGCTTTGTTGGGATACGGAAAAATGGGACATGCAATTGAAGAAATTGCTTTGCAAAGAGGGCATGAAATTGTATTAAAGATCAACGATCAAAACCTTGACGATCTTACGGTGCCTAATATCCGCAAAGCCGATGTGGCAATTGAATTTACCAATCCCGAAAGTGCAGTTAAAAACATTTTGTTTTGTTTGAACGAAAATGTTCCCGTTGTTTGTGGAACCACCGGTTGGCTCGATGAATTGAAAAACATTGAGCAAAAGTGTAAAGAAAAGAATGGCAGCTTTTTATATGCGAGCAATTTTAGTGTTGGCGTTAATATCTTTTTCGAGTTAAATAAAAAATTAGCATCACTACTGAAGCCTCATCCTGCTTATGAACCAGCGATTGAAGAAATCCACCACAGCCAAAAGAAGGATGCACCGAGCGGAACAGCAATTACACTTGCCGAACAAATCATTGATGTTTCAGATAAGAAAACAAAATGGGTAAATACGTTAAGTAAAGATGAAAATGAACTTCAAATAATCAGCAAAAGAATAGGTGAAGTTCCCGGAACCCATTCTGTAAAATATACTTCACCAATTGATGATATTGAGATTATTCACACCGCACACAATCGTAAAGGATTTGCTGAAGGCGCGGTGCTCGCTGCTGAATTTATTGCAGCTAAGAAAGGTATCTTCTCAATGAAAGACGTATTGAACTTTTAAGAAAAAGATTATTACTTTTTGTTTATTCACTGGCAAGCATAAAAAAAGCTTCCGATCGGGAAGCTTTGCAAAATGAATTATTAGAATTAGAAATTATAAGCAAATCGCAGGTTCAATGAACCGGTTGTATAACTATTCTTGCTTGATGCCAGGTATTTCAACGCAATATCAAAATTGGGACTTACATAAATACCAATGCTTGGTGCATATGCAAAAGCGCCACCGCCACCACTTGTAGTGGAGAAAGCATAACCCAATTGTGCATGCCCATACACTTTTTTCATGTCTCCAAAAAAGAATTTAGCACCGGCCAAAAGAGGAACAATTCCTGAACTTCCGCCACCGCCTTTCCATGAATATCCTTCATAGCCGCCACTCACTGTGATGAAAGTGGTGGGTGCTACACCAAAATCCGCCTGGATGTCGGCTCCGTAAGCAAAAGAGAAGCCACTGGTTGTTGGGATACCGATATTCGCTGCGATACTTACCCTGGAAGTCTTGGCATTATCCACATCCTGTCCTTTGGCACTGATGGTTGAAAACGCAACAACTGCCAATACAAAAATTAGCTTTTTCATTGTTCTTAGTTTTATTTTAGAAAAAAGTTTTTAAGTGAATTAGAAATAATCCTAAATCACTACACAAATATCTCAATTCTTTCGAATCTGTTTAACTATTTTTGTTTCGCTGAATATTTTCGTCGCTGAGGTTTTTGATCATTTCAGTTGTCAAAGTGGCCAAATCATATTTTGGTTTCCAGCCCCAATCATTTCGTGCCACTGTATCGTCTATACTTTGCGGCCAGCTTTTCGCAATTGCCTGCCGGTAATCCGGTTCATAAGAAATGGTAAAATCCGGAATATGCTTTTTAATTTCTGCAGCTATTTCTTTCGGTGAAAAACTTACTCCGGAAATGTTGTAAGAAGTGCGTATGGAGATTTTTTCAACAGGTGCTTCCATTACTTCAATCGTTGCTCTTATCGCGTCGGGCATATACATCATCGGCAGGTAAGTATCTTCTGTCAAAAAGCAATCGTAATGTTTTTCATCAATGGCATCGTGAAAAATTTCTACTGCGTAATCGGTCGTTCCTCCACCGGGTTCACTTTTATAACTGATCAATCCCGGGTAGCGCAGACTTCTCACATCAATATCAAAACGCTGGTGAAAATAATTGCACCAAAATTCCCCGGCAAATTTGCTGATTCCATAAACGGTAGTCGGTTCAATTACGGTCTGTTGCGGGCAATTTACTTTTGGCGAAGTTGGCCCGAAAACCGCAATGCTGCTGGGCCAATATACTTTAAGCACATTTTCATCTTTCGCTATTTCGAGTACATTTAAAAGGCTCGCCATGTTGAGACTCCATGCAAGGTTTGGATTTTTTTCGCCGGTGGCAGAAAGAATCGCAGCGAGTAAATAGATCTGCGTAATATTTTGCCTGATCACCTGAACATGCAACATTTCTTTGTTCATCACATCAAGGCTTACATAAGGCCCGGTTCCTTTCAACAATTCATTTTCAGCCCTCAGGTCTGAAGCGATCACATTGGCGCCGCCATAAATCTTGCGCAATTCTAGCGTCAATTCAACACCAATTTGGCCACATGCGCCTATCACTAAAATTTTTTCTTTGATCATTTTTTAAAATTATCAGGCAAAAGTAAATTGGAAAATATGAAAAGGCAAAAGGTTATTAAGCCCGATTTTTAAAAGCTATTTCACAATAAAATGACAATAACGGTAAAGCCTACACGAAAACAGTGAACCGATAAAAACAGGGGTTTTTTATTTTTTAAAAAGAAAAACCACTGCAAGGATCAAAAAACCGAAACCGACAAGATGATTCCATCGCAAAGGAGAATCTTTAAAGAAGACAAGCATAAAAGTGGTGAATACTGATAAAGTAATCACCTCCTGGATCACTTTCAATTGCCATAAGGAAAAAGGGCCGCCGTTCTCATCAAAACCAATGCTATTGGCCGGCACCTGGAACAAGTATTCAAAAAAAGCTACACCCCAACTGCCAAGAATCACAAGGAATAAACTCACACCGACAAGTTTGTTCATTTCCCTTAATTTCAAGTGGCCATACCACGCAAGCGTCATGAATGTGTTGGAACAGATTAAAAGGAATACGGTGAGGATCGCTTTTTTCATATTTTGTTTTAGAAATTTGTCAGTGAATTATTTTTCCATCTTTCATATGCAGTAAGCGGTCGCTTAATTGTGCCAGTTCTTCATTGTGAGTTACGATAAGAAAAGTCTGTTGGAACCTGTCGCGCAAGCCAATAAATAAGTTATGGAGTTCCCTTGCATTGGCGGAATCGAGGTTGCCCGTTGGTTCATCCGCCATTACAATCGAAGGATTATTAATTAATGCCCTTGCCACTGCCACGCGCTGTTGCTCTCCTCCTGAAAGTTCTCCAGGCTTGTGATCTGCGCGCTCTTCCAGGTTGAGCAATTCGAGTAACTCAAGCGCCCGTGCTTCTACTTCTTTATTTTTTTTGCCTGCTATCCACGCCGGAACACAAATATTTTCAATCGCAGAGAATTCTGGTAAAAGGTGATGAAACTGGAAAACAAAACCAATATGTTCATTCCTGAATGCCGCGAGCTTTTTCCCTTTCAGTTTTCGAACATTTATATTATCGATATTTAGTTCCCCTTTATCGGCAATATCAAGGGTACCTAAAATATGCAATAAAGTACTTTTTCCTGCACCGGAAGAACCGGCAATACTGACAATCTCACCCTTATCAATTTCAATGTCAACCCCTTTTAATACTTCCAGGGCGCCATACCTCTTATGAATGTTCTTTGCTTTTAACATAGTTAAATGTAAGGGTAAAATTTAATCCCGAAAATTAAAAAAAAATAAATGACAACAAGACAATATGCAAGCCCTAAAATCCGTATCTACAAAGAAATTGACTGTTAAAAAACATTATTTGGTTTTCTCAATATAACTTTTACATTTGCGGAAAATTAGAAACCCGTTTTTTAATTTTTATCAAGAAAAAAATAAAAAGAAAGAAATATGTTTTGGACGTTAGAACTTGCCTCACACCTCGAAGAAGCGCCGTGGCCAGCAACAAAAGATGAGTTGATCGATTATGCGATTCGCAGTGGCGCTCCATTGGAAGTGGTTGAGAATTTGCAGGAACTTGAAGATGAAGGCGGCGATATATATGAAAGCCTCGAAGACATCTGGCCTGATTATCCAAGCCAGGAAGATTTCTTCTTTAATGAAGATGAATACTAATCTATTGTTTAGAAGGTTTAGAGAAGTTTAGCAAGCTTAGATTTCGAATTAAATAATTATAAAAAACCGCTCCGGAAAGAGAGCGGTTTTTTTATAGTTTATAATTTATTATTTCGGTTTTGATTTTGGATTCTGCATTCCCCAAAAAACGATAAGTTCTACTTTATTTACAGATTTCCTGAACCGGTACGTAAGTGTTGTTTTAGGTCTAATAACAGTGATGAATGTATTTTTTCTTTCGGTGCTCCTCCTAAACATTGTTGGATGAACTTGTATCAATTTCAGTTTAGCATCTACCTTCTCCACAAAAATTCTGGCAGATCTTTCACCGAAATTTTCACTAAGGTAATTTACAATATTCTCAAAAGTTTCAATAGCATTTGGAGACCAGATTATTTCTTTAACCATTTAAATGTAATCACTACTACTTAATCTGACAACCGGTTAAATTTAGAGCAGGTTTTTTAAGGCATTTTGCGATAAAAATAATTGGTTAAAAGCGGTTGGATTTTGAGCAACCGCTTTATTATTTCCATCGGTCAGAATATTCCTGGCAGGTTGCTCCTCAGCAGAGCCTGCTTCCGCTTCTTCTGACTTATTAAAGTTAGAGCCTTTTTCCAAGAGTTCATCGATACGTTTTTCTTTGGCTAAATGGATACTGTCGATAAAAGTTTGCATGGGTGTTTTGCCATAGTATCTTGTCCATTGGTCAAGATCCTGCTGCATTTGCTCGATTGAAGTGTACATTTTTTTTCTGAAAGCCACTGCATAAAATTCTTCCTGGATCGTACGGTGAAAGCGCTCACATATACCATTGGTTTGAGGACTCCGGGCTTTCGTTTTTGAGTGTTCTATTCCTTCGATCTGAAGATACAATTCATATTCATGATACTCTGGCTTGCCACAGAATTCAGTTCCCCGATCAGTTAAAATTCGCAGCAATGGTAGTTGTTGCGACTCAAAGAACGGCAGTACTTTATCATTGATCATATCGGCGGCAGTAATGGCATTTTTGCGGTCATAAAGCTTTGCCATTGCTACCTTTGAATAAGTATCAATAAAGGTTTGCTGATAGATCCGGCCAACACCTTTGATATTTCCAACATAGTATGTGTCCTGTGCACCCAAATAGCCGGGATGCTCAGTTTCTATCTCTCCGGTAGCCTCTTTTTTTTCTTTCTTACGCTCAAGAGCGACCATTTGCGCCTCGGTCAGAATTACCCCTTCCTGAGCTACTTTGGTCTCCAGGGCTTTGAGGCGTTTGGAAAAAATTTCCAGATCATGTCGTAACCATACGCAACGGACACCAGCCGGTGAAATAAACATTCCTTCCTTGCGGAGCTCATTCGATACACGTAACTGGCCCAAGGCGGGATTTTCAAAAGCCATTTCTACAACAGCCTTTTCAATCTCCGGCTCAATTCTGTTTTGCGGAATTGGTTTTTTGCGACTAATTTCTTTCAAGGCAATCGGGCCGCCTGTTTCATAGAGTTCTTTAATGCGGTAAAAGCTATCGCGGCTGTAACCGTAAACACGGCAAGCCTCTGATACGTTACCTAACTTTTCTGCTAATTTGAGTAATCCTAATTTGCTTTGGATTAACTTTGATTCTACATTCATTTCTGACAGTTTTTAAAGTGGTTAAATTGTTTGCTATTTCATTCACAATTTAACCCAACTGTCAGATTAAGTTTTAGCTATTTCAATTTATTGTACTTTTTCAACACTTCCTTATGTGGCACACCTTCACCATCATCTAACTGCGCAATTCCTTTGTCAATTGCTTTCCTATGTTCAGCACTTATTTCATTCCACCAATCATTTCCCTGGGTTGCTTCAAATAAATGATAAACAATTTCAAGCTCCTTTTCTGATGCCTCATCAATCATTTTCTTAACCTGCTTTCTCAGTATATTAACGTCTGACATATTCATTGTTTCTCCAAAAATAAGAAATTTAAAAAGGTCATTTTTCCATCTGCTCGATCACATCTTTAGTAACACCCGTAGAAGAAAATCCGCCATCATGGAAGAGGTTTTGCATGGTAACATATTTCGTGAGATCGCTGAATAGTGTTACCAAATATTTTGCACAATCTTCCCCGGTCGCATTTCCCAGTGGACTCATTTTTTCAGCATAATTGATAAATCCATCAAATCCTTTTACCCCACTTCCGGCAGTGGTTCTTGTTGGCGATTGTGAAACGGTGTTCACACGAACTTTATTCTTTAAAGCATAATGATAACCAAAACTTCTTGCTATACTTTCCAACAAAGCTTTTGCATCAGCCATCTCGCTGTAATCAGGAAACACTCTTTGTGCGGCTATATAAGTGAGCGCAACCACACTTCCCCACTCATTCAGCGCGTCAATTTTATAACAAGTAGCCAATAACCTATGGAGACTCGTTGCAGAAATATCCATCGTCTTTTGATTAAAATTGTAATCAATTTCTGTATACGATTTTCCCTTACGCATATTCATGCTCATCCCAACGGAATGCAAAATAAAATCGAAGCCACCGCCAAAATGTTCCTTTGATTTGGTGATCAAATTCATCATGTCATCATTACTCGTAACATCACATGGAATAATCGGGGCATTAATTTGTTCAGCCAGTTTGTTGATCTCTCCCATTCGCATCGCAATAGGTGCGTTGGTTAAAATAATCTCTGCTCCTTCGTTATGACACTCCAATGCGGCTTTCCACGCAATAGATCTTTCATCAAGCGCTCCGAAAATAATTCCCTTTTTTCCTTTCAATAAATTGTACGACATAATTTTTGATTTTTTACAAAGTAAATTTTTATTAGTGAATACTTCAATTGCTCGTTATTACCGCACCAAAACTCTAAATAAACAAACTAAAAACAGTAGCCTTTTACTTCAGACACTCTCTTTCATTTTCACATTTTCAAATTTTCACATTTTCGAATTAATTAACAATCATCTCCCTTGCATTCTCAAATGCAGCAGCAGTAGGCTTTTCACCGCTGAGCATTGTAGCGATAGCTGTTATTCTTTCATCTTTATCCAAAACTTTTACGGAAGTAATAATCTTGTCCTTCTTCACTTCTTTATACACATAAAAATGGGTGTTTGCTTTCGCAGCAATCTGTGGTTGATGGGTTATCGCAATCACCTGGTGGCCCTCTGAAAGTTCGCGGATGATTATGCCCACTTGTTTGGCTGCTTCGCCACTTATTCCGGAATCAATCTCATCAAATATCAAAGTGGGCAATTGAACACTTTTAGCCACAAGAGATTTTATGCTCAACATCAAACGGCTCAATTCCCCGCCACTCGCAACTTTCCGCACCGGTTCAAAATCACGATGACCTGCAGAAAGGTTGGCATTAAATAAAAATTCGATCGAGTTGTTTCCAAATAAATTCAACTCTTTTTCCTCACTCAGTTGCACCTTAATTTTTGCATTTGGCATTCCCACCCGCGCCAAAAGCTTGTTTACTTTTTCTTCAAATGGCTTGATTTCCTTTTGACGTTTTTGAGAAATTATATTTGCTTTCTTTTGTGCTTCTGAAAGATATTCATTCGCCTGCCTTTCCTTTTCCGCAATCTCATCCCCAAGGTTTACTACCTTTTGCAATTCACCATCCAACTTCTCTTTTATTTCAATTAATTCAGTTGTTGTATTTACATTGTGCTTTTTCAAAAGAGCATAACCTATAGCCATCCGCTCATTCAATTGATTGATCTTTTCTTCATCATAATTCACCCGGCTATTCAAAAGGTCAACTTCTGAAGCAATATCTTTCAATTCAATCTGAACAGAAGTAAGTCTTTCTCCCAGGCTGTCAATTCCCGGATATAATTTCCCGAGGCTTTGCAATTTTTGATTGATTGATTTTACTTGCTGAACCAAAGGCTGCTCACTTTCTTCCATAACAAAATAAATTTCCGAAAGCGTTGACTTAATATTCTCCGCGTTACTCATCATTTTGATTTCCGCATCTATTTGCTCAATTTCATTCTCACGAAAATTCGCTTCATTCAATTCGTCAAATAAAAAGCGGTTATAGTCAAGTTCCTTATTCGCATTCAATTGTTCTCCTTTCAACTTCTCAAGTTGCGATAAAACGCTTCGGTACTTTTTAAAGATATCCTGGTACTCTTTGATCAATTTCCCATTTCCCGCAAGCGCATCGATCACTTCCCTTTGAAAATCATTGCTGTTGAGCTCAAGTGTGTCAAACTGCTGGTGAAGGTCAACCAGCAAAGTTGACAATTGTTTGAGTTGTGACAGTGTAACCGGCGTATCGTTTATAAAAGCACGCGATTTCCCATTTACTGAAATCTCCCTTCTTATGAGCATTTCAGGTTCGGTATCGAGGTCATTGGCAACCAGGAAATCCTTCACGTTCGAATAATCGGTTTTAAAAACACCCTCTATGAAACACTTTTTTTCTTTATCAAGCAAGACAGAAGTGTCGGCCCTGTCGCCAAGTATCAAACCCAATGCGCCCATTAAAATACTCTTTCCCGCACCTGTCTCACCGGTAATAATGTTCAGGTTGTTTGAAAACCTGATCTCCAGTGAATCTATGATCGCATAATTGTGTATGTGTAACTGCTGCAGCATAAAATGGCAAATTACAATATTCTCTTGTTTTAAATGAGTGAGTGTGATTTTTATTTCCGGTCAGTTAGTGAAACAAAAAAGGGCACCAAAAGGTACCCTCGAATTGTTTTGACAAAAACATTTATTTTATTTCAATAGAATTCTCCAGATCATCATCAACAAGAATACGTCCGCAATTTTCACAAACAATGATCTTTTTGCGTTGTTTCACTTCACTTTGCTTTTGAGGAGGAATTGCATTAAAACATCCGCCGCATGAATCACGCTCAACCGGCACTACAGCAAGACCGTTGCGGTAGTTATTGCGGATCCTGTCGTAGCTGGCCAACAATCTTTCATCAACCGCACTGCGCGCAGCGTCCTGCAATTTTTTATAATGCTTTTCTTCTTTTTCAGTTTCTTCCTGGATTTTTTCCAGCTCACTTTTCTTTCCTTTCAGGTTGCCTTCTTTATTGCTTATAGCCTTCTTGGCCAGCTCCAGTTGTTTTGCCTTTTCCGCCAGGTCTTCGGTAGCATCTTTAATATGTTTTTCGGCCAACTTCACTTCCAACGTCTGCATTTCAATCTCCTTGTTTATGGCTTCGAACTCACGGTTGTTCTTAACATTATCACTTTGCTTTTCGTATTTTTTGATCAGCTCCTGTGATTCTTTAATGGCCGCTTTCTTATCTTCAATGAATTGCTGCATGCCGTTCATTTCTTCTTCGATCCTGTTTTGACGGGCATTCAATCCGGCAATTTCATCTTCAAGATCGCTCACTTCGATAGGCAGTTCGCCTTTCAGAATTTCGATACCGTCTAATTTGCTGTCGATCTTTTGAAGTTTGATGAGTGACGCCAGCTTTTCTTCTACAGAATAATCTTTTACCTGTGCCATGTTTTTATATGATAATTTTAATTTTAACGGGCATTTTTACCTCCGGTTCAGATAAAATACCTGACAGGATTGGTATTCATTTCCGTTTTTAGGACGGCAAAGTTACTGAATTTTTTCTGCAAAAATTCAGTTAATAGTTCTACCGTAAACTGCTCACTTTCATAGTGGCCGATGTCAGCAATCAATATGCGGTTGTCCGCATCAAAAAACTCATGGTATTTTACGTCGCCGGTGATATAAACCTGCGCTCCTGCTGCAATAGCAGACGAAAGGAGGAGACTTCCCGCTCCTCCGCAAAGGGCGATTTTCCTTACAGGTTTATTTAATAAAGGCGTATGTTTTATTACGGAAAGATGAAACGACGATTTAAGAAGCGTCAATAATTCTGTTTCTGAAACATCTGCCGGCAATTCTCCTATAAGTCCGCTGCCCACACCATCTTGTGTGTTTCGCAGTGCCTGGACATAATAGGCAACTTCCTCATAAGGATGGGACGTTTTTAATGCAGCAACTATTTTTGATTCCAGAAATGAAGGAAAAACCACTTCAATCCTCGTTTCGTTTTCTGTATGCCTTTTGCCAATCTTTCCGACATATGGATCGCTTCCCTCTCCTGCCCTGAACGTACCGGAACCATCAACATTAAAACTGCATTCGTCATAATTTCCTACAGATCCTGCCCCCGCTTTGAATAAAGCATTTCGTACTTCTTCCGCTTTTTCAACAGGGGCAAATGTTACCAGCTTTTCAAGCGTTCCTTCTTTTGGTAAAAGCACTTTACAGTTTTGCAACTTCAATTTTTGAGCAATCTTTTTGTTCACACCTTCGATCACATTATCCAGGTTGGTATGAATTGCATAAATGGCAATATCCTTTCTTATGGCGAAAATAACAGTACGTTCCACATAATTTTTGCCGTTCAGTTTTTTCAATCCTCTGAAGATGATCGGATGATGGGCCACGATCAAATTACAATTATTCCTTTTTGCTTCTTCAACCACATCTTCCGTCACATCCAGCGAAGTAAGTATGCCTGTGCATTCAGTTTCACTATCGCCAATGATCAAGCCAGCATTATCATAACTCTCCTGTAAACTAAGCGGAGCAATACTTTCAAGGAACTGAATGATGTCTTTTATTTTCATCTATATCTTTTTTCTTTTAGGAAAAATAACGATAAAGATAAAACTAAAAATTAGCCTTGCTTATTTGTTTACTGAAATAATAAATATCGAATATTAAACAAGGAATAATGAATAATGAAGGCAAACATGAACCACGAACTAACATCTGCGAAAGATAAAAAACAGGTTAATTTATTTGTTCACTGGCAGTGTAAAATATCGAATAAGTAACAAGGAATAATGAATGATGAAGGGGAACTACGAACTACGAACTATGAACTATGAACTATGAACTAATAACTAGAACCTCGGGCATCTAACCGAATTGCTTGAAGAATTGTCCCTGTCGAGGAATTTTTGGTAAGAAAGTGAAAGTTCAAAACCGCCGCGAGATTGGCTTGAAGTTTTTAAGGCCGAAATGTTGACATCATAACTTACTGCGAAAGTGAGCGGTTTCAAATCCATTTTTACAACAGGAATAAACGCATCATCCCATCTCAAAAATCCGCCACCGGAAATGATGTATTGCGGATCGTCGGGATATGCATCCAGTTTATAGCTGTATAGCATTCCACCAATGATCTCTGAATATGCACCTTGGGTTGAATAGTCGGCATACCAGGTCATGTAGGCATAATCATTCAAAGTAGTTCTGACGCCAGCGGAATAAACCCATTTCGGATCGATCTTTACACTCGCATCGTTGTAAAAAGAAACTTTTGCCGATTGATTGAAATGATGATAACCAACACCGAAATATAAATTGTCATCCGGGTTTCCTCCGATCTCAGAATTAAAACTCAAACCGGCACTTCCATCAAAATAGAGAAAATTATTTTGAGCAAAATTTTCTCCTGTGGCTAATGTAACATCCGGATCAGTTCCGTTGTACTGACTGTTGGTAGTCATTTTTGAAGGATCAAACCTGCGCTGTACCATTCCTGCAGAAAAGCCTGCCGATAAATACATGTTCCTGTCTGCACTCAAAGATTTATGGTAATTCAAAACAGGTAAAACACTCGTTGAGGTCAAACCGATAGTACCAGCCTTGTCATAAAGAACGGCGCCGCCGATGGTAAGAAAATCATCTCCATGACCAACCGGCAATTTGTATTCTGCATTCAGTGAAGAAGTCTGAAAAGGAACCGTTACCGAATTCCACTGGCTGCGGAAAACTGCCTGCACCCGAAGGTCGCCGCTGAAAATGCCAGCTAATGCCGGGTTTCGCAATAATGGTGTTTCCGTAAATTGCGAAAAATGAATGTCCTGGTTGTAAGCTTTAACCTGCATGAAAGCAGTAAGACCAAGCACTATGAGCGATTTATATAGAGTGGATTTCATGGAAGGATTTTCTGTTTATTAAAAACGTTACTAAGGATTTTATATTATCTGAGCAGTGCGATATTGCCTTTAAATGTGAGGGTTGTATTGTTGTCACAAACCACCTGCAGCATATACACAAACACGTCCGGCGCAAGTTGCTTTCCTTTGAAGGTGCCATCCCATCCCGCAGATGCATCATTGGCATTAAAATTGGCTTTTTCAAAAACCACTTGTCCCCAGCGATTAAACACTTTCAAATCCAGGATTCTGAAAACGCCACTGCCTCTCGGGTAAAAAATATCGTTGGCTCCATCACCATTTGGTGAAAAAGTGTTGGGAACGAAAATGTTGGAATTGTTGCAGGTGGCAAACACCGAAACTTTGTCTTCGGCCATACAACCACCGGCATTTTTTGCGCGAATGGTATATTCAATTGACTGACTTGGTTTCACGATGATTGACGGATAATTTTGAGAAACAATCCCGGTCGTTGGCATCCATTCCACACTCGTTACATCATTAGAGATTTTTGGTACGATCTGCAGATCATTTCCTACGGCAATGGTTTGATCCACACCTGCATTCACTTCAGGAATTGGAAATACTTTAACCGGCACGTATGCAGTATCACTGAAACAGCCTTTTATATCCGAGCCGATCACCTGGTAAGTAGTTGTTGTAACCGGCGATGCGGTTGGTGAAGATGAGTGTGCATCATTTAATCCTGTTGAAGGGAACCACGAATATTTTTCTGTTCCTGATGCAAACAATTGAACCGATCTTCCCAGGCATAAAGTATCAGGTTTGCTGAACGAAAGTTTGAAAGGATACTTTACAACCAACGAAACCGAATCAAAAGAAACACATCCTTTGCTGCTTGTTCCTTTCACCTGATAAGTGATTGCGGAATCAGGTTTTGCAATGGGTGTTGCACAATTATTGCAGGAAAGATCCTTTGTAGGGCTCCACGAATATGTTTGAGCGCCGGAAACAGAAAGGGTTTGAGAAGAACCATAACATACAATTGTATCACCGCCGATCGACAATGAAGGCAATGGATAGATATCAATTTGTTTCCTGGCAGTGTCACTACATCCGTTGCTGCTGCTTCCAATGGCAGTTACGGTAAAGTTGCCGGAACTCGGGTAAGTTTGCTCCGAAGGGAATTGTTGCGTGGATGCATTACCGTTAGCAAAATTCCAATTCCATGAAATAGTGGAAGTATCAGGATTGGCAACAGTTCCGGAGAATTTGATAACTGCCGGAACACAAGCACCTGCTGTTCCGCTGATACCAATCTTCGGACTCGGATTTACAATTACCGGTTGTGGATTTACAATTGAATCGATACAACCTCTTTGTGTCACAACCTTTAAAGATGTTTTGTAGGAACCGGGGCGATTGTAAAAATGTTGAGGTTGGGCGGCAGAGGAAACAGTTCCGTCGCCGAAATTCCAATAAGATTTCGCAATCACGTCATTGGTCCAGCTTGTATTGGCAAAACTTACCGTTCCCGAATCACAAACAAGATTGCTGTTTTTATCAAATGAAGCCGTTATACCATATACACCAATTGAATCTTTTCCGGTAATGGCTACTTTACATCCATTCACATCCTGAAGAATCATTTTTGGCAAATACTTTCCCGGAGTTGTATAAGTGTGCACCACATTTGAATCCTTTGTGGCAGCCGTACTTCCATCATTAAAATCCCAAACAAAAGAAGTGTTCTTTTTGGTATGGGCGCTAAAGCTGGTTGTCAACGGAGTACATCCATCAGAATTTGTATAGGACAAAACCCCGGTGGGCCCATTCACGGTTATCTGCTGCGTTTTTTCGGAAACACAACCTGACACACTGTAAACCGTGAGCTTTGCTATAAATGTTCCTGCAGTGGAATAAAAATGGGAAGGATTCTTTTCGGTAGAAGATGTCCCATCCCCAAAATCCCATTTCAAATTTGAATAATTGATAGAATTGTTGGTGAAATTCGCAATGAGTGGTGGACAGGTTCCGATTGTATCGCTTACAGTGAAATCGGCTTTCGGATTTCCGATTCTTACAAAATCACTTTTTGAAACATTGCTGCTGCAACCATATTTATCTTTTATAGAAAGGCTTACCGGATATGTTCCTTCAGTTGTATAAAGATGAACAGGATTTTTTTGAAAGGAAGTAGTGCCATCACCAAAATCCCAAACATAACTAAGTGAGGGACCGGAAGAAGAATTGACAAAATTTATGGGTTCACTGGTGCAGGATAAAGTATCTGCAGTAAAGGCTGCGACTGGTTTTGAAATATAAATCGCTTTTGTTTTTTTCAATGTATCGGAGCAACCGGACAAATCAGTAACTGCTAAAGAAACAGTGTAATTTCCCGGAGAAGTGTACAAATGATCAAAAGGTCCCGAAGAAAGATTATTGGTTTTTCCATCTCCCCAATTCCATTGATATTGTTGAATTGGATGTGTTCCATCGGTATAAGAACTATCCATAAAATGAACTGAAGTATTCAAACAGGTTCCTGATACACCGGGGTAAAAAACTGCTGTTGGCCCGTTAACAGTTACCGCTGTTGGCTTTGTGATTGAATCGAGACAACCGTTTACATCTTTAAGAATCAGGGTTACATTATAAGGTGCTGCTTTTGTATAACTGTGATTAATCGATCCTGTTGAATCATTGATAGAACTTCCATCACCAAACTTCCACGTGTAAAGATTTATGTGGCCGGGAATGCTATTGATCGCATTGAAAGTAACAGGCGCATTGCGGCAACTAACGGCATTGCTTACACTAAAATCGGCCGTCTCCCGAATGATCTGAACCGTTTGTGTTTTGGTTTCGGAACAACCACTTGCCTGGTTGGTTACAGTTAGTGAAACCTCATACGACCGTGCATCTGCATAAGCATGTGTGGGATTTTGTTCGGTAGAAGTTGTTCCGTCTCCAAAATTCCAAAGCCAGTAATCTGCTCCCAGCGAATTATCCTTAAACTTCACCTCGCGCGGCACCGTACATGTTTTAGTATAAATAAAACGAGCCACCGGCGGATGAATATGAACCTGGTTATGCGTAGTGATCGTGTCTGCACAGCCATTGTTGATGGCAATTAATGTTATTGAAAAATAACCGGTGTCATTATAGAGGTGAGAAGGGTTTTGATTGATCGCGCCACCGCCATCACCAAAAAACCAAACCCACTGATCCGGATTTCCCTGCGACTTATCAGTAAAGTTGATCTTTTGATAAGCACAAACATCCAACGGATCGGCGCTATATGCTGCTTTCGGTTTGGCACCGGCAATAATGCCATTCACTTTTGTAACAGTATCAACACAACCATCAGCTGTCGTGCAAATAAGTGTTATTGTATATTTTCCGGGATTTATAAAAACATGAGTTGGCGCAACAGAATCAGAAGAAGTACCATCCCCAAAATCCCAGTGATAACCTGTTATGGGCACAAGAGAATTTATGCTTGTAGTAAACTTGTGCGTCAAAGGAGCACAGTTTTTTTCAGGCAATCCATTGATGGTAATTGCCGGTTTTTTAATTTGCACAAATGCTTTTTTTACCAGGCTATCCATACAACCTGAAGCATTGGTAACAAATAATTTTACCGTATAATTTCCTTCTTTGGTATAAGTATGAACCGGGTTTTGTTGATCAGAACCTGAACCGTCACCAAAATCCCAATGATAGGTTTGAACAGCGGCTGAATTGGCGGTAAAGTTGCTTGCGCCTGAAGAAGTGTTTAAAAACCGTACAGAAAAAGGTGCTGCACAGGAGACACTATCGGGGGCTGAAAAGATGACAACAGGCTTCTGAATTACGGTGAGTGTCTTGGTGACAGAATCCATACAAGCACCGTTGTTACTGATCATTTTAATCGTATAGTTTCCGGCCTTTTGAAAAGCTTTTACCGGGCTTACAGAATCTGAAAAAGTTCCATCACCAAAATCCCATGATGCGCTTGAAGGAACAGGATTGCTGTTGTTCGTGAAGATCACCGGCGTTTCCGCACAAATGAGTTTGGGAATTTCAAAATCAGCAGTTGTGTTGCCCACAATGATCAGCTTTCGTTTTATCAAAGTGTCTGAACAGCCGGTTGTATTGTTCACAATCAATTGAACAGAATAAGTTCCCGAAACAGTGTAGGTATGTGAAGGATCTTTTTGAGTAGACGAGGAGCCATCCCCAAAATTCCATTGATAATTCAATGTTCCCACACCGGTGGAATTATTAATAAAATTTATGGTTGCCGGTGCATTACAACTTTTGGAAGTGGAATTTGAAAAAGCTGCTTCAACACCGGTTTGAATGTTGATATAATTTTTTATTGTTTTTGAAGTGGTACATCCGTAATTATTGGTTGCCTTTAATGACACATTAAAGCTACCGGTTGAAGAGTAAGTGTGTTGAGGATTTTTGAGTGAAGAAAGATTGCCATCACCAAAATCCCATTGCCATTGGTTTATCGTTCCGCTTCCTGCAATACTCGAATCGATGAATTGCGAGGTTAGAGGAAAACATCCGGTCACATTATCTGCTCCGAAATTAATTTCCGGTGAAGAATAAACGGTTATGAAACTTGTTTTAGCAATTGAATCTACTCCGTATGCATTTTTCACCAGCAACTTAACCGTATAAGTTCCCGGATCAAAATAAGCTACAGAAGGATTTTGCAAAACGGAAGTAGTTCCGTTTCCGAGGTCCCATTTCCATGAGGATGGATTGCCGGAAGATGAATCAGAAAATTGAACAACGAGTGGTGCGCAACCTGCGGTAGGATCCGCGTTAAAATTTGCTTTTAATTGTGCGTTTACCGAGGAGGCTGCTCCAAAAAAAAGGGAGAACAAAGCCACAAGACGCACGGCTTTTTTGTACAAATTGTAGAAGGTTAGGGTCTTCAAGGATTTGGATAATTGTAAAAAACCGGATTAAAAAATAGAAACCTTTATAAAAACGAAAACCGTCCTCTTTTATTGCCGAAAAACCGGCGTAGAAAGTATCTCTTTTTTGCTAAAGATTAAGCAAATGAAAACCAGTAGTTTAATAAATAAAAAAGTTACTGGCGCGTCATATAAAGGACGATGGGCGCAGTACTTCCCCACGGAGCGAGTTGTAATGTGGGATTTGTTTTTTTGGTAAACCTCCAGCTTCTTGAAAGGAATGGAAATCCCTGGATGGAATCGGGTAAAGAAATATCCAATTTACTGTAATCACTGTTGGTAGCCCACGTTCCGTAATAAACGTTGGAACCGTATGTGGCTTTCAGGGGACCATGATATAAATCCGTTTCCTGCAGCACAAACTTGTACCCGTCATAAGTTGAAGTAAGATCGGTCGTGCTGTCCTTGGCAAGTGTTACAACAAAATCACTTCCTATCACATATTGTTCGAAATACTTCGAAAGTACCGACTGGTCAAGATTCTGTAGCGTCTTTTTGCAGGAAAAGCAAAGCAACAAGGAAGTGGAAAATATTAAGATCAATACTTTTTTCATGGGAATCATATAAGCTGCTACAGTTTAAAACGGCAATATCATTATGAAAGTATAAATTCCTCTGCAAAAATATAAGCCTTTTTTGATAAAATAATATTCCCTGCACTATCTTTATTTCAGAAACCAACCGATGTTTAATATCCGAAGATTCTTAATCCCCGCGCTTTGTACCCTGGTATTTTCGAAGGCAGCCGCCCAACAATTCAGTGCTGATCCATCTTCTGTCAAATGGAGACAAATCAATACGTGGGCTTCCCGTGTCATCTTTCCCCAGGGCATGGATTCCGTAGCACAACGAATTACTAACATCATCTCCTTCATAAAAAGTCCGACACAAAAAACCATCGGCAACAAATCGAAAAAAATAAATATTGTTCTTCAAAACCAAACCATCGTTTCCAATGCCTATGTTTCTCTCGGTCCTTTTCGCAGTGAGTTTTACCTGACACCGGAGCAAAACAGTTTTGATATGGGAAGCGTTCCATGGCCCGACCAGCTTACGATACACGAGTATCGCCATGTTGAACAATACAACAATTTTAATTATGGTCTTTCCAAAATCATGCGGGTAATTTTTGGTGAGGAAGGCTTTGCCCTGGCGATTAATGCAGCCATTCCCAACTGGTTTTATGAAGGCGATGCGGTCTACAACGAAACAAACCTCAGTGCACAGGGACGCGGTAATCTTCCTTCTTTTTTCGATGCTTATCATTCTTTATGGAAGGCAGGTAAAAATTACAACTGGATGAAACTACGCAATGGTTCATTGAAGGATTTTGTGCCGGATCATTATGCACTCGGCTATTTGCTGGTTGCTTACGGACGGCAAAAGTATGGGGATGATTTTTGGAAAAATGTTACGCATGATGCGTCAGCGTTTAAAAGCGTGATTTATCCTTTTCAACATGCAATAAAAAAATACAGCGGCGTTAATTTCCCCACTTTCAGGAACAATGCTTTTGATTTTTTCAAACATCAATTTGATGATTCTGTTGGTTCAGCACCAATCACCGGGGAATTAAAAAATGAAGAATTTCCTTCGTTTACTGATGGCGGCTCTTTGATCTATTTAAAAAGCACAACGCGGCAAATACCCCAGTTTGTGGTTCAAAAAGGAAAATCGATAAAAAAGATCAGGGCACGGGATTATACGCTCGATAATTATTTTAGTTATAAAAATGGCAAGATCGTTTACTCCTCCTATCAACCCGACATCCGCTGGAGCTACCGCGATTACAGTAACCTGAAGATGATCGACGTTTCTAACGGCAAAGAACAAACGCTTTCCAGGAAAAGTAAATATTTTTCTCCCTCCTTAAGCCAGGATGGACAGGAAATTGTAGTAGTAAATGTGTTGCCTTCAGGACAAACGAATCTTCTATTATTAAACAGTACTTCAGGAAAGGTGAATCAGGAACTTCCAAATCCAGATCATCTTTTTTACACCTATCCTAAATTTTATGGTAATCAGAAAATAATTTCTCCCGTTAGAAACTCAGAAGGAAAAATGTCAATAGCAGAGATTGACCTGCAAAGTAATAACGTTCAATATTTATTGCCTTTCAGTTTTAATGTGAGTGGATTTCCAAAAATTTATAAAGACACTTTATACTTCTCCTGCGCAATTGGAAAAAAGGTTGAACTCCTCGCGTACACCTTTGCCGATAAAAAATTATGGTTACTGGGAACCGGTATTAATAAAGGTGTCGGGCACTACCAGCCGTTTGTAAATGATGATTATATCGGTTGGACTTCTTTCACCGCAGAAGGTTACCGTATTCAAAAAGTACGAAAGAATAATGTTGAATTCGTGGAAATGAATGAAAACGACCTGCGGCAAAAAGTTTCAGATTTTGGAATTACAGTTCTCAATCAAACCAATGCCCAATTATTGTATCATGTGCCTGACGATTCATTTCCCGTTACCAAATACCGCAAGAGCTTCCATCTTTTCCACTTCCACAGTATCGAACCAGCAGTTAATGATCCTCAATACACCTTAAGTTTGGTAAGCGAAAATATTTTAAACACGCTCCAATCGCAATTTTCGTTTACCTATGACCGTGCGGAGCGTTATAAAGAACTTTCTTTCAGTGGCACCTATGGAGGATGGTTTCCTTATCTTTCTTTAGGAGCAAATTATTTTATTGATCGTGCAACTTTGGTTCAAAACAAGTTGGTTTATTTTGATCAGGTTGAGCCTTATGGCGGTTTTAATATTCCCCTGAATTTGAGTAAAGGAAGAAACTTTACCTATTTAAATTTTGGTTCACAATATGTTTACAGCCAGGGAATGTTCAGGGGAAAATACCGTAAGACTTTGTCAAACGGTTACAGTTACATCAGCAACTTTTTGTCCTTCAGTAATGAAATTCAAAAAGCTTCAAGGCAAATATTTCCTTCATTCGCACAAACACTTTCGCTCAATTATAAAACAGCCATTTCAAGTGTGAAGGGTTCGCAATGGATGGCAAATGGAAATTTATATTTTCCGGGATTAGCAAAAACACACAGTCTTGTACTAAATGGTGCCTTATTGCAGCAAGATAGTTTGAACCAGATCAGTTTTTCATCGTCCTTCCCTTTTTCGCGTGGTTACCAGGCAGTCAATTTTTACAGGATGTATAAATGGGGGGCCAATTATCATTTTCCAATTGCCTTTCCTGACAAAGGTTTTGCAGATATTTTTTATTTGCTGCGTGTGAGGGCGAACTTGTTTTATGATGACACCAAAGTAAACGATTTTGACGCGGCAAAGAATCCCTATTCAAAAGAATTTCGTTCCACCGGAACGGAGATTACTTTTGATACAAAGTGGTGGAACGAAGTAAACGTCTCTTTCGGCATCAGGTACAGCCGGCTTTTGGATAAAGATTCTTTTGGTGGGAAAGGATATGATCGCTGGGAAATTATTTTACCGGTGAATATCCTGAACCAATAAAATAAAAATTTATTTTAATTGTTTATTTACTGGCAAAATCCACAAAAGGAGTTGACCAATCGATGACGCACTTTTTTTTACTAACCTCTTTTCTTAAATTGCCGTATAATTCTAGGATAAAAAGATGAAAAAGACTGAAACCAAAAACAAGAAAAACAGTTCGGCAGCTAACGCCGTTTTTTTTGTAGCCACTGCTGTTATTGTGGCTGCTGCTGTTTATGTTACCATCCAGGAAGGCCGCAGGGTGAAGGAAGAAAATAAGTTATTGGCTTATGATGTTTGGTGAGGAGAGTTTGACGACCGACGACCGGCAACTGACGACCGTGCGCAAATAAGCAATATGCAATTTGCAATTAGCAATCAACATAACTGCACAATAAAATAATTTAATAATTAAATAATCCAATAATTAATTCCCCAAAACAAGCAATACAACAATATACTCGTCAACACCCCTCAAATATCATCGCCGCCCCCTGTCCCACACCTACACACATTGTAGCCAATCCATACCTCGCATCCCTTCTTTTCATTTCATACAATAAAGTTGTCGCAATCCTGGCGCCGCTGCAACCAAGGGGATGACCAATCGCAATCGATCCCCCGTTTACATTCACTTTTTGCAAATCCAACCCAAGGTCATGAATACAGGCTATCGATTGAGAGGCAAATGCCTCATTCAATTCGATCAGATCAAGGTCACTAACGGTAAGGCCTGCACGCTTTAATGCCTTTTCGGTTGCCGCAACAGGACCAATTCCCATGATGGAAGGATCCACACCGGCTACCGCCATGCTTACCACTTTTGCCATCGGCTTCAGATCATATTTGTCAACCGTTGCCTTGTTGGCAAGAAGCAACATCGCCGCACCATCGTTGATTCCTGAAGAATTGCCAGCCGTTACCGTTCCATTCTTGATAAACGCCGGCCTTAATTGGGATAATTTTTCCAATGAACTTTTACGCGGATGTTCATCAGTATCAAAGATGATCTTGTCTGATTTATTTGGTGTTATTTCCACCGGGATAATCTCTTCTTTCCATTTGCCTGCTGCAAGTGCTGCAAAATATTTTTCCTGGCTTTCAAATGCAAATTCATCCTGGGCGCGCCTGGAGATCTGCCATTGACTTGCGACATTTTCCGCCGTCTCCCCCATCGAATAAGGATAATATTTTTCTGTCAGTTTCTTATTGGGAAACCGCCAGCCAATGGTAGAATCATATAGTTCACTCTTCCTGCTGAAAGCGCCTTCACTTTTGCCCATCACAAAAGGAGCACGGGTCATACTTTCCACTCCACCGGCAAGAAATACATTTCCGTCACCACACATGATCGCCCTCGAGGCATCCATCACAGCCTGGAGTCCACTCGCACATAAGCGGTTTACCGTATTCCCGGAAACAGTTACAGGCAGACCCGCAAGCAAAGCAGACATTCGTGCCACATTGCGATTGTCTTCTCCCGCCTGGTTGGCATCCCCCGCAATCACATCTTCGATCTCCGAAACATCAATTTTACCATTTCTTTTTACTAAAGCTTCAATAACATCGGCAAGAAGATCATCAGGCCTAACTGAACTCAAAGCACCACCATAGCGGCCCACAGCGGTTCT
>JBQCEG010000023.1:0-7118 GCA_051960475.1 Ginsengibacter sp. | reverse complement strand
CCGAAGGATTTATGGGTCGATCATTCCTCCATTCATCGTACAGTTCTCTTACCTCGGTAAGAATCGTAAATAAACAAGCATTTAAAAGTTCTCTCCTGAGGCTGTCATTCTTCCGCTCTATGTAGGCGTTTTGCATGGGCCGTCCTGGTTGAATAAATTGAAGGTTGTTTTTCGGCTTTGATGGCTACACTATTCTTCCAACTTATGGTTGACAAATTCAGGGCCGTTTTCGCAACCGCTGTTTGCTGGAACGCCTCTTTCACTAAAAAACCTCGGGCTGGAAGCGAAGTATCTACTTTCAATAGCAATGGATTCACGGTCAAAATAATGAATCACATTGAATAATCTGAAGCGTCCTGCTGGTGACTACAATGTAGCCATTCATGCTGACTGGAATGCAAATACTTGCCTTACAGTAACGTAACCACAGGAACTGTTACGGATATGCGTTCTGTACAATTGCATCAATAGATTTTATTTTTATCTTACAGCTTTTTGAGACCGGTTATTGCCGGTCTTCTTCTATTATCGCTTTTACCGGCATTAAGCTTTATAGAAGGTTCTAAATTCCTTTCACTTTTGTTCCATCCGTAATTTCTTCAGTTCCTCTTTCCAGTATGGTGTCACCGGCATTTAAATCTCCAAAAACTTCCTGCAAACTGTCATTGCTCCTGCCAGTCTCAACCGGCACTCTCCTGGTAACATTGTGTTCGACTTTTATAACGAACACCCCCGATTGTGCCTGGACGACGCCTGATGACGGCACCCATAAGGTAGGCTGCGGCCTTCTTAACAGGATTTCTACTTTTGCATATTGTCCGGCTCTAAGTTCTGACGTAACATTCTGCACATCAAATTCCGCTACAACAGAACGCGATGTAACATCAATGGCGCCGCTGTTCCTGGATAAAGTGGCAGTATATATTTTCCCGGGAAAATCTACCACTGTAAAATTTACTTTTGTTCCTTTTGGTAATGATTCAGCTTCTTTTTCGGGTATTCCTACCGTTAGTCGCAACTTGTTTTGCTGGGATAACTGAAATAATGGCCGGCTCGTACCTGTACTTTCTCCAACAAGAGCGCCTTCTGAAAAAAAGCGTTCTGTAATGATGCCCCTGAATGGTGCAGTAATTCTTAAATATTTATTTATTTGTCCTGAAGCCGATGACGCGGCAAGACTGCTTTTGTAAGCTGCACTATCACCCAAAAGTTGAGCATGAGCTCTCTCTAATTCAATGGTTGCAACTGCACCACTTTTATTTGACGCTTCTTTTAAGCGGTTATAAGATTGTTTGCTAAACAGATATTTTTGATATGCGGCACTTGTGGAGGATTGACTGGCAGAATATTCCTCCCCGATTTCCGGCGCTTCCAATACAGCAAGTAGCTGCCCTTTGTCTACTTTACTGCCTCTGTCAACATATATTTTTTTGATAAACCCTTTAATTTTCGGGTAAATATTGACCTGTTCATAAGGAAGCAATTCTCCGGGCAACGTAATAGAAAAATCAGGTTGAGCAGACAAGACTGTTGACACTTTAAATGAAGAAGGAATTTGCTCTTTTCTCTCTACCGTTTCAGATTTATTTTTATCGGCAGAGCAACTTTGTAATACCATCAAGGCAGCAATAATCGGAATATAGATATATGAGCGCATTATATTTTTGATTTAAGGTTAAAATTAGATTCAGGAACAGGAAGAAACAGTTTTTCAGTTGAATACCGGCTTGAAGGATCATCAGGATCAAGAGAAACTCCTTGACGGGTAGCATTTTTACGAATCAGCATAAACAGATGCGGCAATACAAATAGTGTAGTTAATGTCGACATAATAAGTCCTCCAATTACAGCCTGGCCTAAAGGAGCTACCATCTCGCCACCTTCGCCCATACCTGATGCCATTGGTATCATACCGGCAATCATTGCAAGAGTGGTCATAATAATTGGCCGCATCCTGGAAGAAGCAGCAAGTATGGCGGAAGTTTTTGAATTTAGCCCATTTACAAACCTGCTTTTTTCTGCGTGATCCACCATTAGAAATGCATTGGAAACTGACACCCCTACTGACATGATGATCCCCATGTAGGATTGCAGATTTAAGGTACTGCCAAAGAGTAAAAGTGCTACGAGGCTACCAGCAACTACAGCGGGAACAACAGATAATATCGTAATTGACAAAACAAATGATTGATAATAAGCTGCCAGCATTAAAAAAATCACAACAATTGCTATTCCGAGCCCGCTTTCCAAGCCGCTTAATGTATCGGCCAACAATTGCAATTGCCCTTGTATGGAAACTATTATTCCTTTTGGCTTTGCACCTGCCTCATGAATAGCTTTTGACACTGCTTTGGAAGCTGCACCTAAATCCTTATTGTGCAGATTTGCTGAAATAGTAATGTACCTGTTAGCGCCTTGTCGGTTTACCTGCCCGGGTTCCTGGGCAAAAGAAATTTTAGCTACATCGTCTAAAATTGGCCTGGCTTGCCCCGCTTTTAGAGAAAGCATTTTTAGATTATCTATGGATTGCATACCTGCTTCCGGAACCTGCAACTGAACCTGGAAAATAAGGCCGGATTTAGGATCTCTCCAAAGTGATTTGCTGACAAACCTCGTAGAAGATGTTGCCATAGTAATTGCTTTGGTAATATCTTCCATAGTTAATCCGAATTGAGAAGCACGTTCACGATCTACTTTAATTTCTAAAGTAGGATAATGAAGCGGTTCTTCAATTCTTATATCTCTCAAGAAATGATTTTTCATCAAGGCCGATTCAATTTTTTTTGCATAGTTTTCTGCCTGCGGTAATTGACGGGCAGCCACTCTTATTTGCACTGGCGTATTTGTTCCCTGGCTCATGATTTTTTCTATCATTTCCATCGGTTCAAAAGAGATTTGCAATTCCGGATACTTCTCCTTTACCTCGTTGCGAATATTTTCCCTAAGCTGTTCAATTGATTCCGAAAGATCTTTTTTATCAATAGAAACCTGCAGTACTGCTTCATGCGAGCCACTTGTAAAAAGAAAGATAGAATTGATGGGCGTTCCGGAAGGTTGCGTACCAACAAACGCGGATGAAATTAAAATGCCCTTATCTCCTGTTTGCCGGGAAATAATGTCAGTAACACCATGAAGGTATTGTTCTGTCTTTTCAATACGCGTACCTTCAGGTGCTTTAATTCTGATCTGCAAGTCACCCGATTTGCCTGCAGGCATTATATCCGTTCCAATGAAAGAAATTCCAATTGCAATTAATGCAATAACGATAATGCTATAGATTGCCAATATCCGGCCGGGTATTTTCTGGAATGAACGTCCGGTAACTAAATATTTTTTTTTAAGTTTTTCAAAACGTGAAAGTTTATGCTTTCCGTTTTTATCAAAATGCGGCTGATGTTTTTTGTTCTTCATCAGCCAGTTTGCAATTACAGGGACAAAAGTTTGGGAAAAAATAAATGAAGCAATTAATGCAAAACCAACAGCCAGGGAAAGAGGCAGGAACATATCTTTGGGAATCCCAGTCATTATAAATGATGGAATTAATACTGACAGGATGCATAACAGGATCAAAAGTTTAGGTATAGAAATTTCCAACAATGCATCTAATATCGCCCTGGGTTTTGTTTTGCCCATTTCAAAATGCTGATGAATATTTTCAATGGTTACTGTTGCCTCATCTACTAAAATACCAATGGATAAGGCAAGGCCGCTCAATGTCATTATATTTATGGTTTGACCAAAGGCATAAAGCATTAAAACAGCAGATAGAATAGACACAGGAATTGTTAGCACCACGATCAAGGCACCGCGACTATCGCCCAGGAAAAGCAAAACCATTAATCCTGTTAAGATGGCACCCAGAATCCCTTCATGAATCAAGTTTTTTACTGATTTTTCGACGTAGGTGGATTGATCAAAAACGTAATGAATCTTTACATCACCCGGAAGTGTTTCCCGCAGCATCGGAAGTGAATTTTTTAGGTTTTGCACCACTTTTAAAGTAGAAGCATCGGCTTTTTTAATAACCGGTAAATAAACAGAGCGCTTCCCGTTAATGACCGCATAACCGGTTGTTATATCCGCAGCGTCTTCCACGGAAGCAATATCTTTTACAAATATTGTGGACGTACCCTCCACCTTTATTGGAAGGTTTAAAAACTCCTCAGGACCTTTTAGCAGTGAGTTGACAGGACTCATAAAATTTTTATCGCCAATGCGTATATTACCTGCCGGTGAAGGAAGATTATTTTTCGTTATTGCAGCTATTACTTCATCCTCTGATAAACCAAAAGACTGCATCAATTCCGGGTTTACTTTAATTACTATCGATCGAACATTTCCACCAAAAGGAGCGGGGGCTGTAATGCCAGGAATAGTAACAAACATAGGACGTATTCTTGTTGTTACCAGGTTTTGAATTTCGCTGATAGAGCGTTTATCACTTTCAAAAACCAACTGTCCTATGGGCAAAGAACTTGCATCAAATCGAACTACTTGCGGGGGTACAGAGCCTGGAGGCAAAAAGCCCATTGCCCGTGACACTTGTGTAGCAACTTCTGCGGAAGATTGTGCCATATCCGTTCCCGGATAGAAGCTTAGCTTCATAAGTGTGAAACCCTGGATGCTTTTAAATTCGATGTCCTTTACACCACTAACAAAAACAAGCACCTTCTGGAATTCATTAGCCATAAAACCATCCATGTACGAAGGTGCTAATCCCCCATAAGGCATGGCAATATAAATAGCTGGCGATTCAATTTTCGGAAATATATCAACATTGATTTTTTTTACTATAATGAAAGAGAAATAACCAATAGCCAAAATGCCGACCATTATTGAAATTGGTTTTCGAAGTGCAAAGCGAATTAAATTCATTTCTTTTGATTTGTATTTAATGAGTAATTTGGGATAATAACAATGACATATTTCCAAGGTTTTTGCTTTGATTTATCAGTTCATCCCAATAAGCGGCGGTAGCCTTTACATAATTATTTTCTGCATCCTGCAGTGTTTTCTGTAATTGTAATAATTCAACAAGGTTGATTAACCCGTTTGTATACCGGGTAACATATAATTCGTAGCCCTGTTTCGAAGCATCTAAAGCAGTGGCTGCATCTAATACGTTTTCTCTTTGTTGTTTAAAACGACTAACCGCTGATGAATAAGATGCCTGTAATTGAATACTTGCTTCCTCATAATCAGCCCTGGCAGATTGAATTTCCTTCCCTGTTATTTTTTGTTTTAGCCTATTATTATATAAGGAAGAAAGGTTCCAGGTTACGGCAATTCCCAGGAGATAACTCCCTGTATTATCTTTCCAGGGCGCTGAAAGATTTTGATTTACTAAACCCGAACCATGAATGCCGGAACCTCTTATACCTACGCCCGCTAACAGGCCAACGGAAGGATAAGGTTCACGCTTTTCGGCGTTCAACTTTGCATTTGCGTAGTCGATTTCCGCTTTTAATGATTGCAAATAAGGGTGCTCATTTATGGAATCGGATATAGGTAATGTGTTGCTTATTTTATGTGGGGTAAATAAGGAAGAATCGATAGTAAAGCTTTTAACATCTTCGCCAATTAAAGCTGCTAATTCTAACATTGCCGTTTCCAATTCGGCCTGATGATCATTTACCTGCCCTTTGACCTGAAAGTAATTTGATTTAATTAGCAAGGTATCTGCACCAGGTTTCAAACCTGCATTTGCCTGGGCCTCAGCTAATTCGAATAAATCCTGAACCCGTTGCACATCTGCTCTGCTTACCGATAAAAGGGCTTGATTTTTTAGTGCATTAAAATACTGTTGCGCCACTTCGGTTTGTAATCGCAATTTTTCCCTTGACAGAGCTGTACTACTCAATTCTACTGCTGCGTCAGCAACTTTCAACTTCGATTTTATTCTGCCAAACTGTAAAAAATCCCATTGTAATACAGACGATCCATAAAGATTGGAAATCGAGGAAGGTTGTTCAGTGGATCCTTTACTGCCGCTTGTGTTGTACATACCAGGTAGAGGGAAGAATGCTCCTGAAACCCCCTGGTAAGATCCATAACTCTGCTGCCCCTGGAAATTCAATTCCGGCAGCTGTTCTCTTTTTATAAGCTCTTTGCTTAATTTCTGTCTTTGAATCTGAAATTCCTTTGAGGATAAGGAAGGATATTGCCAGAGCGTTTTTTCAAAAACCTGTTCAAGTGAATAAATCTTTTTTTGTGCATACAGGATTTGACCCGCAAACAACCATATTGTTGCGCCAAGGACTATTATTTTACGTATCATCTTTTATTTCTGTGTGAATTGAATTAACCCCCTAAAAGTCGAAAACCGAGGGTAGGATATAAACCAAAATCAAAAGAAATAAAATCAAATTAGCAACCTGAGATGTTGCAGAAAGAGAGGAATAGAAGAGAGATGTGAAGTTGAGCCAGAATTGGGATATCTTATTTGGCTTAGATAATAATTAATATTAAAACCTGTCGCGTTAATTGCGTTTGCGAAATATACCGGAGTGCATAAATTGTTCTGCTGGGACAAGTCTGATTTTACAAATACCGTTTCATCAGAAACTCCACAACTATGTAATTCCTGACTGTATTCGGATTCATTGAGGTTGTTGATATTCGTCTGATTACTCCTGGTTACTGCCCTGGTACTTTCTGCTGATTCAGTATGCAATAACTTCTTTAAAGGACAGGAAACAATTAGTAGCAGCAAAGACAGCGAGAACAGCAAGACAGAAAAAATCCTGGATTTCGTAGAAGAATAAAATCTATTGCCACTTGTCATCTCTGCAAAAATAGCTTTTGATTTTAAAAATAAAACCTATTTTTTTATAAATCAACGTTAAACAACAAGCTTGGATTTTATAAAAAAATAGCCTACTAAAGTGATGTGGGAGCTTTTCCCCCAAAAGTTTGAATCACACACTAAGAAACGATCGTTTCGGGAAGTGATATTTCTGAAGCCCATTTTAAGGTGGTGTTGAATAAACGGGTATTTCGTTGGCAATACTATGAAGTGTTATTGGCTAAACGGGAAGAAACGAATAGTAATTATCTGATGCAAAAAGAATTGGGAAAACCGTATTCGCTTTAACGCATAAGGATGGTCGTTTCCCTCC
>JBQCEG010000022.1:0-14169 GCA_051960475.1 Ginsengibacter sp. | reverse complement strand
TTGAGAAAAACGGTCAAAGGATGAAAAGTAATTTTCGTTTTCAATTTTGGCAACATGAGAATCATCCAGTTTTGCTCAATACAAAAGAAATGTTTGACCAAAGGCTTGTTTACTTGCATGAAAATCCGCAAAGAGCCGGGTTCGTAAAGAATCCAATTGATTGGAAATATAGTAGCGCAATCGATTATTATACTGAAGAGGGAAAAGGCTTATTGGAATTAGTAAGATTGGATTGATATTTTTTGGAATTTTTCTGTTCGATGATTATTTAATTAAATGAAGGTTAAGTATCTATTCAAAGCCTGTTCAAGTAAATGATGGTTCAAGTAACGCTCTGGCACAGGTCTGGAGACCTGCGCCAGAGCCAATACCAACAGGCAATCAAAGAATATTTGAAAAATAAAAAGAGCATTGAATATTTTGAAAACAGTGCGCTTGGCAACGCCAATCTTATTTTACGGCAAGCCCAACTGGCTTTTCAAAGTGGCGACATTGGTTACGTAGAGTACCTGCAGGCTCTGCGCACGCACACTGGCATACATGTTGAATACCTTGATGCAATCAATCAACTAAACCAATCCATTTTGAGGATTCAATATTTGACAGGAATGTAACCGGATAAAATCGTGGCGCCTATGTTTCAAAAAATAATTGCCTTTGCTTTGATACCGGTTATCACCATGATAACCGGAGGCATCATCGCTGTGATCAAAAAACCCGGAGGCAATTTGCGCAGCCTCATTCTTCATTTTGCAGCAGGAGTTGTGTTCTCGGTTGTAGCCGTTGAAATTCTGCCCGATATTATAAAAAATCACCTGCCCGTTTACACGATTATCGGCTTTGCCATTGGCTTTTTGGCGATGACGGGTATAAGACATTTTACTGTAGAAGGTGAAACAAATTCTTCTTCAACAAAAGGAAAAATTCCATGGGGAATTATCACGGGGATTGGTGTTGACATTATCATTGACGGCTTTTTATTAGGCATTGCATTCGCCGCCGGACACACTGAGGGCGTTTTATTGGCCATCGCTTTGTCGGTTGAATTTCTTTCACTGGGAATGGCTACTTCCACCTCTTTGGCAAATGAAAATATTTCTAAAAAGCGGTCTTTAATTACTGTTATAGTATTGGCTGCAATATTTTTTGCCAGCGCCATATTGGGTGCAGCCGTTCTGCGAAATGCTTCCCATGAGGTGATGGATACGGTTTTGTCATTCGGCCTTTCTGCATTGTTGTTTTTGATAACAGAAGAATTGCTGAAAGAAGCACACGAAGAAAAGGAAACGATCTGGCATACGTCAGCGTTCTTTTTCGGTTTTTTGGTGTTTTTGATTTTGGGGATGTATGTGTGAACCGATTGGCAAAGGGCAATTCATCAACCATCCTCACAGGAAAGTCTTTGCTAATTATCAGAAAATTCTCTTTAAAATCAGACCTTTAAAAGGTGTTGCGATTTCAAATCGTTTCACTTTAATATACACACCGTAAAAACGAATATAAAAAGATAACGTTAATCCTTCGCCTGCTTCCTATTGCTTCAATTTTTGAGGGATATATTTGTGCTAATTCTTTTATGAATAAATGCAACCGGTAAAAAAAATAGCATGCAAAGTTTCCATCCTTCTTCTTGAAATAATACTATTAGTTATTACAACCGCAGGAGACCTTATTTTACCAGGAAAGAAACGTAAAGGAAATATCCTTTCATCACTTTTTGATTTTTTTGTAGGAAGCATTGAAATTCTTAATCGTTTTGAGATCGGGCTTTTTCAAGTGGCAAAAATCTTCAGGCAGAAACATGTAAAGCAGGCAATCGTTATTGCCTCCGCTTTCCTATTCCTTCTTACCACTTTTGAGTGGGCACCTGTTGTAGATCAAGGTCTTTCCTATACCGGCTTTAAAACGGAAGTGCCTGTCGCTGACACTCCGATTGCAAAGAATTCAGAACGGAGTAAAGCAACAAATACTTCTTATTTTTTTCCCGCGCATATTACAGTTTCCGCCTATCCTGATTGCCTTTCCTTTTTCAAAATATCGCATTCACCAAAACCTGTAAAGAGATTCCTCTTTATCCGCAGCATTCTTATTTGATACCGGTTTTATAATAATAAATTTTTCCTGTTCTTACTATCAAAGAACTAAATCTTATTTTTTAACCTCTATCATCTAATAATGAAAAAATACTTCCTTATTATATTGCTGACTCCACTTTCAACCTATGCACAAAATACTTTTAAAGCAATCGTGAAAAACAGTGAAACAGGAACTCCTTTAGCAGGTGCATCGGTCATCATTAAAAAACTAAAATTGGGCGCTACTGCCAATGATGTTGGCTTTGTGGCTTTAAAAAATATTCCTCCGGGTAAATATCAAATAACATTTAGTTACAGCGGATTCGAAGAGCGGGACCGTGAGATTACATTCCCTTTAAAAGATACAAGCAGGAGCTTAGAAATTGATCTTAAAGAACAAGAAACCAGCCTCGGCGAAGTGGTGGTATCCTCGACCAGGAGCAGCCGCACCATTAAAAACATTCCCACAAGAGTTGAAGTAGTTTCAGGTGATGAAATAGCAGAAGAAGGGAAAATGAAACCTGGCAATATTTCTAAATTGTTGCTCGAAAGTACCGGTATCACCAGCCAGCAAACCTCAGCAGTAAGTGGCTCAAAAAATATCCGCATAGAAGGACTTTATGGAACATATACACAAATGCTGAGGGATGGAATGCCGCTTTACAGTGGCTACAGCGGCGGCTTATCAGTGATGCAGATTGCACCGCTCGATCTGGCGCAGGTTGAATTTATCAAAGGCTCTGCTTCTACTTTGTATGGTGGAGGCGCCATTGCCGGACTCATCAACCTGGTATCCAAAACTCCGCAACCGAAGAAAGATTTTTCGGTTATGCTTAACGGTACTACTGCAAAAGGTTTAGACGCCAGCACTTTTTATTCAAAGAAGTTTGGCAAAACCGGCACCACCGTTTTTGCATCTTACAATTACAATGGTGCTTACCCTGCTGGTAATACCGGTCTCACTTCCATTCCTAAAACAAGCCGGTTTACCATCAACCCAAAATTGTTTTTCTATCCCAACAAAAATACAAGTGGCTTTTTTGGTGTGAATGTGAGTTCAGAAAACCGGTATGGCGGAGATCTAAAAGTGATTGAAGGTAAGGCCGATAGCATTCACCAATATTTTGAAAAGAACCTCACCATGCGTACCTCCACTCAATTTAACCTGGAGCACCGGATCAATGATGAAAGCAGAATTCAGTTTAAAAACAGCGTGGGTTTTTTTGACCGGAAAATATTAAAGCCGGGGACAGCTTTTCACGGGCAACAGATCTCGTCCTTCAGTGAATTCAATTACGCGCATACAAATGATAAGAGCGAGTGGATCACGGGTGCCAATGTTTGGACCGAGGATTTTAAAACATTGGACAGCACAAACCTTCCTTATCGCCTGACTACATTAGGTGTTTTTGTACAAAATACTTTTACTGCATCCAGGTGGCTTTCACTTGAAACGGGTTTAAGGGTTGATTACACCACTCCTCCGCCAGATAACAAACTCAAAGGATTTTTTATTTTACCGAAAGTGAATGCCTTGTTCCAAATCAACGAACACTGGAGCAGCCGGATTGGCGGTGGTCTTGGTTATAAGATGCCTTCGCCGTTTAATGAGGATGCGGAAGAAAAAGGTTATGAACAAATACTGCCTGTAAATTTAAAAACCACTGCGGCAGAAAGAAGTTATGGTTTAAATGGCGATGTAAATTTTGATACCCATATCGGTGACGCAACCTTATCACTTAATCAACTTCTTTTTTACACCCGTCTCAATCAACCTTTAATCCTCCGGGGAAATGAATTCGTAAATGCCAATGGTTTTACAGACACAAAAGGTGGGGAAACGAATATCAAGCTGGCAATCGATCCATGGCAATTCTTTATTGGTTACACTTATGCAGACACCCGGCAACATTTTAATGATAAAGTACAGTGGCAACCACTCACTCCTAAGAATGTGCTGATAACGGATTTTAGTTATGAACTGGAAGATAATCTAAGGGCGGGAGTAGAAGCGAATTACCGTAGCAGGCAGTTGCTAACGAATAATTCAACCGGCAAAGGATTTGTAACATTTGACCTGCTTTTTGAAAAAATCTGGAAACACCTGAGCGTTTTTGTGAATGCCGAGAACATTACTGATCGCAGGCAAACAAGATGGGGCACTATCTATACCGGCAGCATTACCAACCCTGACTTCCGGGATATTTATGCACCACTGGATGGAGTTGTTGTCAATTCAGGAGTTAAATTAAAGCTTTAGCGGCAGGCAAAGGCAAGAAGCAACGGGAAAAATGCAAAGTTCAAAAGGCAGTTAGGATCGTATTTAAGGTGGATATAAATTTTACAAAATCTGTATAAATCGTATTATTTTCATATTGCAATTAATAGAGCCTTTACCCTCCGAAACTACACGTTACTCCTCAAATTCAAATTTTAGATATGAAAAGAACTACATTTTTAAAAGCATTTTTATCCACCGGTGCCATGGGATCCCCTTTTTTATCTTCGGTTGCAAAGAGTGTCTTACAACAACGATTAAAAAAGGGAATTAAAGTAGATGCGGGTAAAGACAGGTTAAATAAACCGATGAAGCTTTTTGAAGGTGATACATTTTACACAAAGATTTCAACAAATGACACGGCAGGTGATCTGTTTCTTTTTGAGTCAAGTCGTGTGAAGGAAGGCGGCCCTCCTTTGCATTATCATTTTTACCAGGACGAATATTGGTACATTTTGCAGGGGGAGTTTATTTTTAAGGTAGGTGAACAAAGCTTTCATGCACAGGCAGGAGATACTGTTTTTGGCCCGAGAATGGTTCCACACGCTTTTGCGAAAACAGGGGAAGGTGAGGGAAAAATTCTTATGATCTTTCAACCCGCGGGAAAAATGGAGGACATGTTTAGAAGAATAAGCGAAGGCGAAACAAAGAATATGACAGAGGAAGAACAGGATAAATTCAGGGAAGAACATGGAATAAAACATGTTGGCCCTCCTCTCACCAATTTAAAAAAGTGGTGACGTTTGACAATTTTTATTATTCAAAAATCAGATGTAAGTTCTTTCCACAAAGACCTGTAAGGTTTTGAAACCTTATAATTATCTGAACAATCTATTTCGTGTATGCATTACCGGTTGAACAACAATTCAAAAACTCCACTTCAACCTCAAATAAATAAGAGCTCCGTAACCGCCATAGAGACTTCCTTTTTTACCCAAAAAAAGCTGGCTGCCGGAAAGGAATCCAATATTGTTGGTAAGCGAAAAATTGAAAAAAGGACCAAGGAAAAAAGAACCATCAGCAGGATTTAAAATTCCCGCAATATCTCCGCGAATAAGCGGAGACAATTGATAAGCAGCTTCCGCAAAAACAGAATGTTCTGAAGGAGACAAAAATTTGGCAGATGCATTGGTAAGCAGGTATTCAGCTATGTTTATTGAATTACCATTGCTTCCCGTACTGTTGAAAAGATAGGCTCCATGAAGATAGAGACTGTTTGAAAAAGTATAATTGGCGCCCAAAGAAGCAGAAACTTCTGTGTGATTATGAGATGTACCATCAGGTATAAACGCAGTGATCTCACCATTAAAACCTGCCGTTCCTAATAATCCACTCCAACCTCCTCCAAGTGCATAATCTGAATTATATTTTCCGGCCAGTAACTGAAGATCATAATTTTTGAGGTTGAAACGATAGAGACCGGCAAGGATGGTTTTGTCAAAAGTTTTTCCGGGCTTATAAGCCAACTCCGCTGAAGAGGTACTGTTGAGATAATATTGGACGCGTACCGCATCTGTTCCCGGACGTTCTTCATAATCAAAATCAAAGTAGGAATAAGCATTAAAAATATCATTTGGATTCCAAACTAAATTCAGTCCCCAATTTATTCTTTGACGGCCGACTGTTATTTCCCATTTCCCTTTCATATAATCAACAGAAGCCCTGTCCACCATTGAATGCAGGAGATAGGACTTCCCTTTCACGATCACTTTTCCAAGATCCAGAAATCCATTACTGTTATTGAGAAGCGATTCATTTTGTTCGTAAAGAGCTACTGATTCGCCATAAAAAAAACGGTTGCGCAACCCAACATGTATCTTCCAGTTTGAGGATGGATACCAATGTACGTCAATACGATTGTGTATCAGATTATCAAGCGTCCATTGTTCATTTACTTTTTCAAACTGAACGTATTGCAAATCCTTCAGGTATCCTGTTACAGACCACTTCGACAATTTCGTTGTATCAGCACTCAAAGATTTGGTAGAATCAGAATTATCCTGCGCATTCACTTTGATTGTGATGCACAATGAATAGAAGAGGAAAAGAACTATAAAAAATTCTTTTTTCATTGTTTACTGATTAGGTTACTGTCCCCTATCACTTTGCCATCCTCCAGTGTTATTACACGTTTTGCTTTATCAACCACCCGTTGATCGTGCGTTGAAAAAATAAATGTTGTATTCTCCTTTTCATTCAGGTTGGCCATCAGATCAAGCAAGGCAGAAGTTGATACTGAATCCAAATTTGCAGTTGGTTCATCAGCAAGGATGAATTTCGGTTTGGATGCAAGAGCACGCGCAACTGCAACCCGTTGCTGTTGACCTCCGGATAAATACTTAGGTTTCACAGCCAACTTATCCGGCAACCCCATTGCTTCCATTAATTGAGTCACGCGATTATGTGTTTCATTCTTGCTGCGGTGTTGTAACTCCATAATAAATTCAACATTCTCTTCCACGGTCAGCACGGGAATCAAATTATAACTCTGGAAAACAAAACCAATATTATGCAACCGGAAATCAACCAGCTTTCCTGGCGGCATTCTTGTAATGTCTGTTCCTTCAATGATCACCTCACCTGAGGTTGGTTTGTCAAGCCCTCCCATCATATTTAATAAAGTCGTCTTTCCACAACCCGACGGACCAACTATCGCCGTAAATTCTCCACGTTCAAAAGTCAGGTTAATGCCGTTTAATGCGTGCACCGGCACCACAGTCTCCGTGTAGGTTTTTGTTATTTTTTTTACTTCTATTACTGGCATGTTACAGAATTTTTATTCAAATATTTTTAAAACTTATTCGCCTCTTACCGCTTCAGCCGGATTCATTCTAATAGCTCTAAGTGCAGGGAACAAACCTGCGATCATCGCAATGACAATCACGAGAATCACTAATTCAACATAAAAACCCAAACCCAGGGCAGGATAAACCATCGTGCTGTAACCAAGTGCATTCGCACCTTCTCCTAATTTGGACAGATCAATACCTGACTGATGAAAATATTTTATCGTTCCAATACTTAACAACAATCCGCACGCTGCTCCCGTAAGCGACATGAACACCGTTTCCAGCATCACCATCCGGAATACTTTAGAAGGCTTCATTCCAATGCAAAGCAACATGCCGATCTCTCTTGTGCGGTCAAGCACAGCCATCAACATCGTATTAATAATTCCAAAAGCCAAGGCAATAAGAATGATCCCTACAAATATCAAAGCCATCTGATCAACTGTGGAGGACATTACCTGTATCATCGGCGAAAGTTTCTCCCACCCCTGCACCTGCAATGAGGGAAATTCCGATTCCAATTTTTCTTTGAGCTTTTTTGTATCCTCTGTTTTCTTAAGCAAAATAGTAATCAAGGAAGCAGCGTGTGAAGGAAAATTGGTCAGTTGTTGCAAATCCTTTTTTTGCACAAAGACCTGCTGTTTGTCAAAGTCGCTGTTATGCGTGCGAAAAATTCCTACGACTTTAAAGGCTGCATAGGTAATATCACCTTCAACCGTCTGAAGGGTCATCACAATACGGGAATGAACATTTACATGCAGTTTGTCCGCCAGTTGTTGCCCGATAACAATTGAGTTTGTCTTTTCATCTCCAAAATAAGTTCCCCGGACAACAGATTGATACAAATCACTTACCGCCTTTTGTTTTTTGACATCAACAGCATTGATCATTACTCCTGTTGAAGTTCCGGCAGTGGAGGCCATTGCCGTCATTTGTATCCTCGGCGATACGGCAGCTACTTCATCATTTTTCTCAATCACTCCTTCAATACTGTCGGCATTAGGTATCAAATGCAAAATATCGTAGTTGAGCAAAAAACCTTTGGCATTGATTTGTATATGCCCCGTTTCAGTATGTATGGCCGAATAGATTTGTTGCTGCGTCATGCCATTCATAAAGGCCATGGAAAAAACACCTCCCCACAAACCAAGAGCGATAGCCGCTATGATCACGAGCGACCGGCCTTTGTTTCTCCAGATATTTCTCCATGAAATTCTTAACAACATGGCATCATTGTTTTAAATTTTCCAAAAGGGGCAACCTGCCTACATACCACAAGGGGTAAAAGGCGGACACCAACGCAATACACAAAACTGTTATTCCCTGGTTTATAAAAATAGAGGCATTCATTGCAGTGGGCAATGCCGCTTCAATACCAAACTGTTGGTAAGCAGCTGCCGCAGCACCTGATAATTTTATGGGATTGTTATGGAAATAACAGACAACAGGAAGTATAATAAAACTTCCACCGATAATGCCGAGACAGCCGATAAAAAGTGTTTCGAGGAAAACGATCGCCATCAATTTTATTCGCTTCATTCCAATCGCGATCATTACCGCAAACTCTTTTTTTCTTTCAATGGTCATCATCAGTATCGTTCCAAAAACACCCAGCGCAACAACCAGGTACAAAATAGCAAGCATGATGATCCCTCCTGCATTGTCGCCCTGGATCTCCTGCACCAGCGATTTGTTCATCTTTTGCCATTCCATTACCTCCATAGTTGAATCAATTGATGCCTTAAGGCTTTTCATTGTTTTATCCAGCTGATCAGGTTTTTTTAGCATCATACTTAATGAAGTAATTCGGCCTTCTGCTGCAAAGAGTTTTTGTGATTCGGGTAAAGAAAGGTAAACAACAGTGTTGTTTATCTGATCGATCGGAAAATGAAAAATGCCCTGTATTTCATATTTTCCTGCTGCGGTCATTCCATGAAACCCTTGTCCCAGAAGAACAAGCGTATCGCCTCTGCCCAGTTGCAAATATTTGGCAAGCCCATCGCCTATTAAAATACCCTGTTCATTCAATTTTAAATATTTGCCGCTTTTCATCTTTTCGGAAAGATGATTCATTTGATCTTCAGCCAGGGGATCGATCCCAATCACCTCCACTCCTTTTGTATGTGGCCCCGAAGAAGCCAACGCATATGATTCAAGACGGGGAACGGCAAGAGAAACGTTGGCATTATTTTTAATTCCGCGCATTAAGGATGAATCGGGCACAAAAGAATTGTTGATGGATTTGTCATCCCAATATCCTTTGGAATGCACCTGCAGGTAACCAGTAGAAAAACGTACTGAATTGCTGATCATATTTCCATAAACACCTTTCTGAAAAGAACGAATGGCAATAGCAAGAATCACAGCCATAAAAACGGAGGCAAGCGTTATCATTGTCCTGCGTTTGTTACGCCATAAATTTCTCCATGCAAGTTTGCTGATCTGTTTCATTTTTCAGTTTTCCCGCAGTGTTTATCTCACGGTTTTCATGTTCTGCTGTGAGAAAAAATTTTGATTCAGGGGTTTGTTAAATGACATTTGTTGAAAATGCAGAATTGTTTTCTTTCCTTTTTCTTTTACCGGGATCATCTCAAGTGTTGCAGGTAATTCACGATCATTGAAGCGCGTTATGTCCGACTGCATTTCCTTATTGACAAGGTTTCCCTCTTCATCATAATATTGTGCCTGTAATAACCAGTATTGCTTTTTGGAAATCCACAAGATTATTTTGTCCCAAACCACTGCAGCATTGGGTTTTGGTGTAAGCTGTATTTTATAACAATCATAACCTTCTATCGCTTCGCTTCCCAGAAACTTATGATCGTAATCATCGACAATTGAATTGGCCTTCACCAAATCATTATTGGTAAAATCAGAGCCCATCCAGTTTTGTCCCATCATAGATGGCGGTATGCGGATAATGCGACTGATGGAAGGCATCCAGTTCCACATTTCGTTGTTTCTTTTCAAAAAAACCTGTCCTTTATCCTGTGCCGGAGCAGTGATGAGTATCATGTAATAATCATTTCCCAGCGACCAGGTTTTCATGCTCACGGTGCGGCTCCATCCCGGTCTTTGGATGGTCATCGTTGCAGCGCTCTCGCTGGTTTTACCATTCATCAGGTCGTTTGCCTTTTTTACTATTTCTGTTGCATCCTGTGATCGCGCACAAACAGAAAATAACAGGAGACTACCGGAGAACAGTAAACGAAGTTTTTGAAAGATTTTTTGTTTCATGGGAAATTGTTTATGCAAATTTTTTGATCACCATATCTATAACATCATCCACCGGGTAATGGCTTGGCGCCACCATCATATCGAACATCAGGCCATCCAGCACAGCACCGAATAGCATTGCCTCCGCAACAGGATTACTGCTTTTTTTCTTTTTGAAATAATCAGTGTAAATACCCAAATATTGTTTTAAAAATTCACCAACTGCCTTTTCAAATTTTTCGCTCATGTTTTTCTGAAGGATCAACATACAATACAATCGCCAGAACTGGTCGCCGGAATTGAACAGGCCGATCATAGCCCTAAGCCCTTTGGCAAACGATTTTTTATCCACCGGCAAAGGAATTGCTCCATTATTGAGTAAGGCCGATGCTTTTTCCAGGCCAAATCTTATCAATTCATCAAGAAGCACATCTTTACTTTCAAAGTAGTTATATAGAAGGCCCTTGCTCACCTCTGCTTCTTCTGCAATCATGCTGATGGTAGCGCCGTTATAGCCATATTCAGAAAAGACTTTCAAAGCTGATTCGAGCAACAGTTGCTTTCGGTTTTCTTTTAAGTCGCTTAATTGTTTCTTTGTTCGTGGAGACATTTTTTTGACTGACCGTTTAGTCAAAATTAGAATTATATTCAGATAATTCAAAATCCACGTTACATTTTTAATTTGCGTGTAACCTTTCTTTCAACAAATTCATCATAAAAACATTCACTTCCCATTGATCGCAAATTGGCTTGCCGCTACCGGGCAAAGGCACCATATAAGGGAATGATCCGAATTCAGGCGTGATGGTTAGAATTTTATCTTCAGCTAATTTTCGTTGGTAAACTTTTTGCCACCAACTTAAATGCGTTTCCATAGCATCCTGCCATGTAGCAACGCGTGGATCGGGCACTTGGGGACCTTCCGCATATCCTACCCTTGCGTGAATGTGTTCTGTTCTTTCTATTGCTAATTTTATAGCTTCTGGCTGATCTTCCAGAAACGATTCAGCAACACAAACCCAATGAGAAATATCCAGGGTGATCTTCAGACCGGGAATTTCTTCCAGGTAAGTTTTCGCAATGTGAGCAGCGAATGCAAACTTATTGCGATGAGTTTCGTGAACAATATTTAAACCGTTGGCAGTGGCAACATCGATTAGTTTTTTATTTTGTTCAAAAGAAAAAAAATCTTTTCCTGTTTGGGAATTAATTTTTACAACAGGATAAGGACTGATCCTTTCTAACCAGCGGTTATATAAGTCAAAGTGTTTGGAAAAATCCGGTTCGTAAGTGTCGTAATGCTGGGCGATTATCGATAAGCCATTCTTTGCAGCCAAGTTCCATACTTCGTCAAGCTCTTTTTGAGTAACAGTTCGTGCTATTCCGTATTCAATTCCATCATAGCCTTCCTGTTTCACCTTTTCAAAAAACCGTTCCCAGCTTATATCTTCACTTCCCCAGCGGGGGCAAAAAAATTGAAGTTCCATATTTACACTTTTGTTTGAAAAATAATTATCCAAAGATATCTTTCCTGGAAATTTACAATGCTTTAAAAATTTCCCTTTTCTTTATTCTTTATAACATGCGCTGTTCATTCTCAGCAACGTCTCACGATAGTGGACGTTGCGTTCAAAATCAATTTTCGCAACGTCTCGTGCCGAAGACGTTCCTTTGAAAAAAAATTTCTTTTTTTAAATATTAAAATATTTTTACCTTGAATCCCTGGTATGAGTTTCTCCTTAGGTAGAAACTAACTGTAGTGAATGGAATTTGAATTGAAAGTTAAACCTGCAATAATAAAATTTGTATTGACGTAACAACAATTCAAAAAGCGCAATACAGAAGTATTGATTATCAATGTGCAGATTTTCACAGTTTTGCGTTTAATAAAATGTTATGCACAAGTGTAAAGAGACCTTCACCATTGATAAATAAACGATAATGCCTTTACGACATAAATTCTATCAGACAAATTTTGGAAATGGTTTTGAAACTCATAACGCCATTCTTGACATTACTCCATACAAGCCTGAAGTAATGGTCGTTGGCACATTTAATCCTGCCACACCCAATGCAAATTTTGCTGACTTTTTTTATGGTAGAAATTTTTTTTGGACAGGTTTTAAAAATTTATTCGTTCACAATGGAGTTGTATTGCTGAATAGAAGAATGCCTCCAAATGGTGTTCCACCTGCAATACTTAACCCGACATTACGAGAGATATTTGACCTATGCCAAAAATTAAAATTGACCTTCTCTGACTTAGTTCTCGAAGTTTTGCATAACAATAATCCCAATTACCAACTTCTACAAAATGACAATATAGTTTTTAATGGAATAGAATATAATTTAATACAAGACGGCCGGAACGGAATTGTTGGCGGTTTGCAACAACTTAACGCATCAGGACAAGTTAATTGGAATACACAAAATATTATAAACTATCTATGCGACAATCCACAAATCAATACAATTTACTTTACAAGACGGCCGACAGGTATTTGGGCGGCTCAGTGGAACCTGATTGTTAATCACAATTGTATGGCAAGACGACTTAAAGTAAATTTATTTACGCCTTCTGGAGCAGGAGCACCAGTAAACCGTTCTATGACAAGACTATTAAATCATTGGGTTCATAATAACAACCCAAACTTTGGACGACTTGAAAATAATTGGCTGATAAGGAAAGGTGTAACCCTCAACAATTTTTAAAAAAATGACGAGAAGAACACCTGTGCATAACACGGTTTTGGGCAAGTGGGGCAGACGGAATAAATATCAGCAATTGTGCTGCTATCATCAGCAGTCCGGGCTGACCGAATGCTATGAGCAAACGAACAAATAATCAACTTTTTTATTCTACATTCGGCTGACGGTTTGGGCAGACGGAATTCTAATTCCCCACCATCGGCAATACCTGCTCGTTAACTGCAAGACGGCTTGACATCAGCACCTTCTATACTATGCATCGACTTTTAATTCTTGCCACATTTTTAGTTTTGACTTTTGAAACAACAGCTCAAACCAGAACTATAACTGGAAAAGTTATTGGTGAAGACTTAAAGCCCATTTCACAAGTTTTTATTCAAAGCTCCGACACCACATTAGTTACCAAGTATAACATCAACGGACAATTTAGAATATCAATTTCATCTGACACAAAATCATTAATAATTGGAGATGTTGGTTTTGAATCGGCGTCCATAAATTTGACAGACAGGTGTAATCAACTTGATATTGTATTATTGGCTAGACCGACTTATGATTTTATATCTCTCAAAAAAGCTGATAGACTAAGATGGAAGCAATTTAAAAAGCTTCCAGAGTTGCATTTTGCGGCATATCAAAAAGGGATTTTTCAGACTAACAGTGAATGTTATACGCAGAATTTTATTCCAAATTATCATAGAACTAAGAGTAAATAAGCGGTATGTAAACAAAATGCCCTGCAGCACAACACGAACTGTGTAAAAAACCAAATAATTCAGGCAATATTTTTATAATGATTATCGCTGTAAGGAACGCCTGATTTGACGACAGCTAATACCTGTTTTAAAAGCTCACATTCTCTGCAACGTCTCACGATAATGGACATTGCGTTCAAAATTAATTAACGCAACGTCTCGTGCCGAAAAGAGGTAACACCTTTTCAACGCTAACCGTTTCTTGTAATTCTTAACCGGCTATAAAGAAATTTTTGTGCATACAAAACCCGGAAAGGTGTCACCTCTCTCCACTTTTATACCTATAAGGTTTTGGAAACCTTATAGGTATGAACACTGTATTTTCGTGTAACCATTACCAGTACAGT
>JBQCEG010000021.1:0-70284 GCA_051960475.1 Ginsengibacter sp. | reverse complement strand
GGTTGTGGTAAAAGGAAATTTTTCTTTTGGCACCTGCTGTATTGTTTCCATCAGGAAAACTGATCCTGTAAACACTACATGCTTTTTATCTTCCAGTTCAATTTGCAGGTGAAGGCATTTTCCATTGCCTTTGTCAGAGTATTTTGAGTTATCAATTTTAAAATCTGTTACGGTTATTTTTTTGTTTAATATTTTGCTCATCTTTATTTTATCGCCTATAAAACTTTTTACCTTCGTCTTAATTCCAAAGTCTTTAAAATCATTCATGCCAATAGTTTTTTCAATAAGTGTTTAGAATTACAATGCTTTGCCCAGCCATTGTAACTTGCTACCGATGCCGGATTTTTATTCCTGGCTATCATGCGTGCAAAATTTTTCTTAATGCTTTTTCTCAGCAGCGTGTGTGTATGGTAAAACCGGTATCCTACAAAATCAATGCTCCTGGCATCAACCGGAAATACCTGGTAATTGCTTTTTACAGTCAGCTTCAGTTCCTCATTCAGATAGCGCTCAACATCCGCTTCAAGTTGGTGCAGGTAAGGCTTGCTACCTGAAAGGAAAACAAGATCATCAGCATAGCGGAAATAACATTTTACCTGTTTGGTTTCTTTGATCCAGTGATCAAAATAAGTAAGGTAGAAATTGGCAAAATACTGGCTTAGATAATTGCCGATTGGAAGGCCCGCAGCACTATTAATTATCTCATCCAGCAGCCAAAGAAGATCTTCGTCTTTAAACTTCCTGCGAAGCAATTTTTTAAGAATTTCATGATCCACATTCGGGTAAAACTTCTTTACATCCATCTTCAGGCAATAGGTAGTTTCCTCCACATTTTTTAATGCTCGTTTAACGGCATTAGCGGCGGCGTGTATGCCTTTTCCCTTGATGCAACTATAAGTATCGGCTGTGAACGTTTCAACGAACAGTGGCTCCAATACATTCATTATTGCATGGTGTGTGATCCTGTCAGGAAAGTATGGAAGTCTGAATACTTCACGTTCTTTGGGTTCGTAAATTTTAAACGTCGTATAAGCGGAGGTCTTGTAAGTCTTTTCTATAAGCATACGGTGAAGCTTCATAATGTTTTCTTCACGGTTTTTGTCGTACAGCCTTATGCCATACTGAAAGCCCTTGCCTTTGCGGGCGTTTCTGTCTGCCTGGTTAAGGTTTTCCAGGCTACAAATTTGTTGGTATAAGTTGTTTTTTCTTTTCATTGCCTTTGCTTCTAAAAGGTCGCTTTCATTTTCACTACCAGCGCCCTTTGTTGTGAAGTAATTTTTTGCCAAGGGGCAAGGCCTGCACTGTGTATTAAAAATCTTTGCTTAGGTGGACGCTGCAATTCGTATTCGTGTTCCAGTTATCGTAGTCGTTGTACGACAGGGCGGAACCTGAAACCGGACAACCGCAGCATTACAGTACACAGCCCTTATTAGTTAATCCTTCAAATAAAGGTCTTGGTACAGTTGAGTGAACTGCCTGCCCGCATACGCCGCCGTTTCCCGATCCCGGTATGAAAGGCGGACGCCGCAAAACGTAACCGTGAGCCAGCTAACGCAGCCGAGGTACGACAGGGCGGAACCAGACCGTTTTTCTTTATTGGCGACTACCTCAAACCACGGAAAGTATTTCGGCTGATTCCAGTCAGTATAATCTGGCTCCCATCCCTCATTCAATACATCGGCCACTACGTTCAGTTTGTACTGTGCAATTACAGGCTTTTGATATTCCTGTGGGATCATAGATACATCCGGCATTTTCTCAGGGTCTAAGCCTTTTGCCTCAAAGGCTTCCTGCCATGTTTCAATTCTTTTTTTCATTGCTGTTGTTATTTGTTTTTAGGTGATTAAATGAATTTGTTGTAGATGTGCAAAAACTGCCTGCCTGCATACTCTGCCGTTTCCCGATCCCGGTATGAAAGGCGGACGCCGCAATTCGAATCCGCGTACCAGTCAACGTAGCCGCCGTACGACAGGGCGGAACCCGAACGTTCAAACCACGGGTAGTATTTGGGTTGATCTTCATCGCTCAAATCGCCTTTCCAATCGCCGTTCAATGATTTAGCAATGATGCACATTTGAGCGAATCCGTTAACAGCTTCCTCATGTTCATCTTTAGGAGATTTGTAAGGCAATGCCTGGTAAGGATCAAGGCCCTGGTCTTCGCAGGCATCTTCCCATGTTTTGATCCTGTCAATAGGGCTGGTAAAAAAGAATTCTTTTCCAAAAGAATCGTGCAGCATCTCTTTAAATTCGTTAGACGCAGTCGGATAAAGCTTTCTTGCTTTCTTTTTGTCGATCTGAAGTGTTTGCATTTTATATTTATTTAAGGTTTGAAATATTGAGAAATACTTCCTCCTGCCTTTCAAAAGCAGGCATCACCACTTTCATCAACCCTGCAAGCGCAGCGCGGGATGAGTTGCCATTGCCTACGCCGTTAAAAGAGGTTACGGGCGCAATACAGCCTCTTAATTCTTTTAAGGCATCATTGGCAGGATGGATAAGAATAAGCGAACGGTCGGGCACGTTTAGCAGGATAAGATGATCTCCAAAGTGGAGGTTGTGCCGGTAATTCAATTGGTATCTTCCCGTAGGGATACACGAAATTTCGTGTTCGTTGTTATGCCAGGGCAATTCGATGCACTTGCAAATATGAATTTCATTTTCCCATGGCAGATCAAGTTCTATAAATCCGTTGGTGCCTTTGGCCGTGCTGATAATTCGTTTCAAGTTTAGTTCCATTTTTTTAGTTTTTGTCACCCTGAGCTTGTCGAAGGGTTATTGTGGTAATTTGATTTGGTTGGGTTTCTTGCCGGTTTTGCGGGCCATTTTACGCCGGTAGCCCTCTTCGTATATAATGAATGCCTTGCCGCCACCGAACCTGCTGTCTGGATAGAGAACAAAGTCTTTTACATAACATTTTATATCCACGTCGTACCTGATATTGAAAGCCGCAGCGCCTGAAGGCTCACTCCCTTTTGCATGGCTTATCAGTACGAATATTTTCTTTGGAAACATAGCTCTCATATCGCACCACATCTCATAAGTGATCTTGCTGTGCTGCACGCTGTCAATGAACACCACCTTCGCACTCTTTCTTCTTTTAAGGCGCACAACCATTGTTTCATAATCTTCTTTGTGCGCTATCTGTATCATCCCATCTACTTCATGCATGTTGTTTCGTTCCCATGATGTTTGAAGCGACCTGCTTATGCCTTGCTCGGTACTGTTGAAATACACTTTGCCATATTTTGTCAACTCCTTGCAGATAATAACTTCCGCCTCTGTTTTCCCATTGCCGCTTTGGCCCCAGATGATCATACTGAAATTATCTTCAGGTAATCCAAAACTGTCTTTGTATCGGCCTTCGAATGGCAACTCAACAAATTTTTTCTCTAAAAACTGTTTTGCGCCCAAAGTGCGCGGTAACTTCAATTTTTTCTTCTTAATCGGCTCTGGTTGCGTGTTTGCAGTTATTTCCATTCTTTTTGAATCTTGTAAAAAAGGGTAATAAGGGGGGTCGAATAATCACATTTATGTCGCTATTAAGCCCCGTTTTATTCGCCTTTTCAAAGGATATTGGTATGGTTTTTCTAATGTTTTTAGGTAAAAATGCATCCTCCTTTCCGTGCAAGGATGCACCGGGGTTTGCCACCTATCACCCCTTAATTAAATACTTGAAAAGTTCAGGTTGATATATTGATAAGCACCATTACTATCTTTTGCAGCCACGCGGATATAATTGCGGGAAGTAGCTACAGTCATTGATTGGTCTATCAGGTCGAGTGCCTCATGAAATTTTGCCGCTTTTATCTTGCTTTTGTATTTGCGAAGGCTCAGCACACGTTTGCTGTCCAAGCCGCCTTTGGTATTATGAAAAGCAGAGTTGATCAGCGAACGGATCACGTCATCAGTACCGGTTACATTTTTGGCAATAAACTCATCCAGGCATTCGCGGGCGGTAGCAATCAGGGCGTCATCAAATTGTATGGTTTCATTTACGTTTACCTCCACTTTTATAGAGCGGTCGAAGTTGTAAAATAAGAAGTTGCCTTTATAGTTTTTGGGCAGCTTTTTATCCTTGTATTGCTCTTGAAGGATGCTGTCTACGTAGCCTTCGATTTTGGTTTTAAATTCAACCAGCGACTTGTTTAGTTTAAGCGCATCTTTGATGATGAAGCCTGTAGCCTGTTCTCTCAATTTTTCAAGTTTGCTGAGGCGGTTAAAGGGCACCGGCACTCCGGTTTCGTCTACCCACGCATTGCCGGTTTTTTGGGTTTGATAATTTAGATTGTTCATTTTGATTGTTTTGCTTTTTTGTATGAATGATTGGTTAGTAAGTGCTCGTATCCTTTGTAGTTTTTCTTTTGCTTTACGGCTCTTTTGAAGTTCCACATCTCAAGCATGGGGCCTCCAAAAAGAATAGCAAGTGCGACGAAAATGTAAATCATGTTTGTGCTGGTTTAAATGTTAGTTGATTGATTGAATTCACCTTTTGATCAAACTCACGAATGAGCCTGTCAATAATATTTTGAGAGTAAATGTCAAAGTCGGTTTCTATCATGTTGAATAGTTCGATAAATGCCAGGGCTATTTCTATATCAAACCGGATGTTGTACATGCGCGGTTCAATAAAAATTATTTTTTCTGCCAGCTTTTTATAAAGCCTGCTCATAAGGATCACCACTATCGCTTCGCAGCGTGTACGCGGGTCGGTAGCTTCTAACTGGCATTTGAGTGCCTGGGCCAGTGCGTTGAGTTCAATGGCCTTAAGCTTTACTGAAATATTCATCGATTAGTTTGTTTTTGATAAAGTGTATATCACGTGCAATAGGATCATTTATATCAATCAGGTCATTCGCAGCGCGGATGTAAAACATGGCTGATGTATGCTTCCTGTTCAGCGTGCTTCCTATATCTTCAAGTGTTTCTTCAAGCAGATGGCGGGCTATCCACGAGTACACCTTTCGCGCATCAGTTACATTGTGTTTTGCTGATTTTCCCGCTACAGTTTCCCACGTCAATCCGAATTGTTCTGATACCAGCTGCTTAAGTCTTTTGTTGGCCTCGTTATTTAATCTTCCGAGTTTTTTTACCTTAATCTGAATCCTGTAGCCCGTTACCTCTTCGAGTTTACCAACTGCGTCAGATATTATTTCATCCACTGTCATACTTCTGATTTTATTACGTCACCAATCATTTTTGCATAGCTGTCAGTAAGCACAGCGCCATTCGGATAAATCTCATAAGCCAATACTTCAGGATTATGCAGTTCTTTATAAATGGCAAGTGCGGTTTTAGTGCTCACCTTCTCAATGTTGTGGTTCATCAAAAAAGCTTTATCGCGTGCCAGCCAGTGGTTGCGCCACCAGTTCCAGAAGATGCGCTTCTCTACAAGCTCATCAATACCCGCAGGATCATGAGGAATGTATGCTTGCAGGTATTGACAGCCCATGCGATATTGAAAGTCCGCATAGCTGGTTTCTTCCCACCGGAGCAATTGCATCACCCGCTCCTTAGTGGTTTTCATTTCGTTTTTGATGTGCTGTGTGTATGAGTTCATGATTTAATAGATGTGGGTTTTGAAAATAGCCAGGTACAACAGGCCGATGCTTGTTCCCAGGGCAATTAATCCGGTCAGGTAGAAATAGAATTTTTGCATTTTTGTTGGTTTACTGTGATTTAAAAAAGTGGCTGTCTTTCCAGCCTGTCAGCGACCGCATCACTTTGAGGAAATTCTGAATCTGATTCTAACGACCCTCTGATGACCGTCCGAGCTATTTTTTCCTTGCAATCATTTTCTTCTTAAGAATTTGCCTGTCCAACGCGCGCAGATCACCTTCATACATGTTGTATATTTCAGTAACATCAAGCGCATCTGTAATGCCATGCGCTTCGCATATTTCAGCCAGTTCTTTTTTATCGGTTCCATCCAGTTCTATGAACTTCTGGCCCAACCGGCTTTTGATTTCTTTAAAGCCTTTAGTATTGCGCAATACGCCACGGTTAATTCTTTTGCTTAGATAATCAGTGCCCATCATTACGATGCCGCACAAGCCTTTTAATTCGTTGTATAGGGTGATGTAGAAATAGAACACGTTATCGCTCACTTTGTCTATCTCATCAATAATCAGCAGGGGTTGAAATTTGCGCCGCAAATTGCTCACGATAGCGCCCATCATTTCTCCTACGTTATAGCCCGTGTTGGTTACGCCCATCTGGTAAAGTATCTCTCCCAGGAACTGTTTTTTGTTCCAATACTCGCTGCATGCGATGTGATAAACAGACTGCTTTCTGTTTTGGTTGGCATACCATTGTGCTGTGAAAGTTTTACCACTGCCTGGCGCGCCAATTATAGCAAAGTTGGCACCTTCTTCACGGGCGATGCTGAAGTACTCAACCATTGTGCGCACGTCCTGTGTTTCTACCAGGGCAACTTGCTTTGTGTTCCAGCCGATCTGCTTACCTACGTTGATCCACATGGCGTCGGAAATATCTTTCCAGTTGCCTTTTAAAATTTGAATGCCGGTAGCTTCGCTCACGTTGCTTAGTGATGCAAAAGCTTTTGACTGGCTGGTGTATCCATCTACATAATTTAGAAGCTGGATACCGATTTCTTTTTTTTGTTGTTCTGTGATCATTATTTTTAGTTGTTAGGTGGCGAAATTTTAGGGGGTTACATTTTGCTGAGTGGATCAATCCGCCTTTGCGTTGGCTGTCGATATTCCAGCAGTTGTATTTGATATTCCAATTCTTCACGTTGGCGATCTTCTTTCAATACCATTCCACTGGTAAGCAGGCTGGCAGCATCCAAACCAGCATGCCGTAGTACTTCTTTGCGGCGATCTTCTTTTGTGCTTACCATTTCCACGTGGCGTTTTTTGGCTTCTAAGTGCTCGTTAAGCCTTGCCCGGTCGCCTTCTTTGTAATCAGCAAGGGCGCGTGGCTGGTAGTATGGAGTGGTAGCGATAAAGCGGAGTGAAGAAAAATCTGTAACCAGGATGCGGCTCATGTCGTTAGGATCATAGATCGTTTGCACCTGCTTGCCTTTATATTGGAAGTAATACTCATCAGGAATGTCAAATCTGTATTCAAGATTGTTGATGGTTATTTCCAAACCGTTGCTGGTGATCCTGTTTGTTTCCGGCCTAAGCGTTCCAAGTTTTACCAGGAATTGTTCATCTGAAATAATCCTTAGTTTATCTGGTGAGGCTGCATTAAAAGCATTTATCCAGTTTTCCTGCTTGGTAAGCCCGTTCGCTTCTTTGGTCATGCGCAGGCGATGGAAGAAATTTTCGATAAAGCGCGGCGCTTCCTGGATGGTCGGGAAGTCTTTTTTATTAGCCAAAAGAACCTCTTTATTAACGCCTTCTGTTTTAGCTGTGATGTTGTGGCCGGTGTAATTGTTGGTGCCATCTTTTGCAGCCCTTTCCCACGCAGTACTTCCAAAAAATTGTTCAATATATCCGCGGCGTTTGCTTCCAACAGGCGTTTTGAAATAATTTCCCAGGCTTGAATAGAATGGTTCCAGGTCTTTTATAGCCCAGCGGTCAGTTTTTATTTCATGCGGAAGATGCCAATCACCGGTCAGTTCTTTGATGTGGTACATGGCATTCAGGTATGCCTTACGCACCACAGCAGCGGTTAATTCCTGTGCGTAGGCGTATCCGAGTACATAATCATTGTAGGAATCAGTGACAACGATTGCTTTGAATTTATTAAAGTACTTGTGGCCGGTTTTATCTTCCCAGTCAACAAAGAAAAAGTCCAAATGGTTATCATCACTTTCAACCAGGTATAGCGGAGTGCTTGGTCTGTATCCTGGAATAGATTTACTGATCTGGTTGTAGTAAGCTTCGCGGCCTTCGCGCTGCATGATGATAATATCTTTATTCCTGCGACGGTAATTACCAACAGTGGCAGCTACTATTTCTTTGCGATCATTTTTGCGGGCCCAGGCATTGTATTGATCTGCGATGTATACATCATCGTGTTGTTTAGGATCAGCAATCATTTCAAGCAACAGGCTTTCTGCTACCTCATCGTTTACTTTTACGCCATTTGTATTTCCAAGCTTTCCATCAATTATGCATTCATAGCCCTGGCTTTGATAATCCTTAACCTTTTCAGTTAAGCGCCTGTACGTCGTAGGTAAAAAGATTTTATCAGCCTTTATCAGTTCGCCTACTTTAATCCAAAATTCAGAGATGCTTATTTTCAACAGTTTCTTGAGCGCCTTTTTATCATTGCCTACTTCTATCAGCATATTCAACACTTCACAAGCCCTGGTATATTTTCTTACGTGCTCAATTGGCAGCGATTTATTGTCCTCATTCCTGTAAGCCAGGTAATATTTTTCAGCAGCCAGGTCTTCTTTAATCATGTTGCGTATCGGCTGCATCACTACTTCGTCATAAGGCTTTGGCCAGCGCTTTAAAATTGCTTCTTTGTACCTTTTTCCCAGATGTTCATAATCGAATAAGGTGCGCTTGAGATTCTCCGGGTCTTTAATGAATGGAAGAGTTTTAAATCCACGGCTGCAACTTACCGTCAATGTATTGGCATCAAAACCAGCCTCAACCATTGCATCCATCGTTACGTACAGCTTAGTTTCAATAAACTTAAAATACAGGTTCATAAAGATTTTATTTTGTGAAAGGCACTAATTTTTTCACCTCTTCAAGTAATTGGTTGTCCCTTTCCCACAGTTCCATATATGTTGTAAAAACTTCTTCGTTTTTTCTGTCGCCTCTCAAAATTCTATAAACTGACGGCTCAGTTATCCCAGTTATATCGGCGGTTCTTTGAACTCTCCATGCCGTTTCCGCGTCTCTTTTCTTTGGTACTTTCATATTTTTTACACTACTTTTACGGTTCGTTTTAGAAACCAAAGATATGTAGATTTATTCGACATGTAGAATAAATCTGCATAAATTTTTATTAACATCGGTGTGGATAACTTTGCAAAAAATATAAAATACTTAAGGACAAAGCATGGCCTAAACCAGTCAGAAGCCGCTCAAATAGTGACTTTGACGCGAACGGCATGGAGTGAGTATGAGCATGGATGGTCTAAGCCACGCTTTGCAGATTTGTTGACTATTGCAGATTATTTCGACGTTTCTTTGTCAGAATTAGTTGAAATAGATTTAAGAAATGTTAACCTAAATGATATTTTAGAGTTAAGAAAAATAATCAAAAAGGTTAACCCAAATGTTAAGCTAAGTGTTAACCCAAAGTATCTACAGGAATCAGAATCGATGATGGTAAATGAGCCAGAAAACAAGATAAAAAGCCCGGAAATGAAGCGCCTTGAGCAAATGGAGGAGGAGCTAAAGAAAATGCGGCGCAAATTAGGCGGGTAGCCGTTTTAGGGCATAAAAAAAGCGGTATTTAATAACCGCTTAAGTAATAATTAACCTTTAACAAACCAACATCACATGCCAGGGCCAGCAAATTTACCTAAAATTAACCCTAAATGGACATTTCGTTTTTATAGCCCATGCACATCACAAACGCCTCAAACCCGCGTCGTTTGTGCATTTTTCGCACTTTTTTCTATTACTCACTTTTAGGACATATGGAAATACCCCCCTTACTTCGCCGGTCATTATGAAAGGAAGAGAAAGATTTTTTACCATTTTTACCCTTGGTTTGCTTAGTGCGATGGGCGCTTTTTCCATCGATATGTATTTGCCGGGCTTCCCCGATATTGCAAGGGATCTTCATACAACCGTTGCGTATATCACTCTTTCTATCACCAGTTTTTTTATTGGAATTTCGCTTGGGCAGTTGTTGTATGGTCCGTTGCTCGACAGGTTTGGCAGAAAAAAACCTCTTGTGATTGGACTGTTTGTTTATTTTCTCACTTCTATTGCCTGCGCTTTTTCAGTTTCAGCCAACATGTTGATCGGGTTGCGTTTTTTACAGGCACTTGGTTCGTGTGCGGGATTAGTTGCCTCCCGTGCTTTGGTAAGAGATATCTTTCCTGTACAGGAAAATGCAAAAATATTTTCATTGCTGATGTTGGTACTTGCTTTGTCTCCAATTGTAGCGCCAACGTTAGGAGGTTACATGACGGCCATTTTCGGTTGGCAATCTATTTTTTATGTACTTGGATTTATTGCAGGATCAACACTTTTGTTGGTATATTTTAAATTGCCACAAGGAAGAGCTCCAGACCAAACTCTTTCTTTAAAACCTAAACCGATCATTTCCGGATTTTGGGAAGTAGCAAAAGTACCTCAGTTTTATACTTATGCTTTCGCGGGAGCGATCGCTTCTTCAGGTTTATACGCTTATATTGCCGGTTCGCCGTTTGTTTTTATGCAGCTGTATAAAGTGAGCGAAAAACAATATGGCTGGATATTCGCCATTATTGCAATGGGATTGATCTCCGCAAGCCAGGTAAATACGATCCTGTTGAGAAAATACAGCAGTGAACAAATCGTAAGAACAACATTATTTTTTCAAAGCCTCGCGGGCATCTCATTGGTTCTCGGTAATTATTTTCATTTGCTTGGACTGTATTCAACCATCTTATTGATCTGGATATTTTTAAGTACTCAAGGGTTTGCGTTTCCCAATTCTTCAGCTTTGTCATTGGCACCATTTTCCAAAAATGCAGGAACGGCATCTGCCTTAATGGGGGCGATACAATTGGGAATAGGGGCAGTTTCTACCGCTTTGGTTAGCATTTTGAGCAATGGAACAGCAATGCCAATGTCCTGGGTAATGTGTGCTTGCGCTATTATTAGTTTTACCGTGTTGATGACAGGAAGAAAAGTGATCAACAGATCTTTGGACAGGTTTGCGATAAATGAAGTATAAGAAAACTAAGTATTTGCCACCGTCTTCAGAGGAATGGTAAAGAAAAAATCAGAGCCTTTGTTTTCTTCACTTTCAACGCCGACCTTTCCAGCATGTGAACGGATAATTTGCCTGCATAAATAGAGACCTAACCCAATTCCTTCGATCTTGCGTGTTTTTTCAACCCTGAAAAACCGTTCAAATACAAAAGGCAAATGCTCTTTGGGAATCCCGGTTCCATGATCCTTTACATGAACACTTACTAAATCATTATTGCGGGTAACTGTAAGTTTCACTTCTTTATTTCCATTAGAATATTTAATTGCATTGCTCAGGAAGTTGGTGATCACCTGGATCAATCTGAAACGATCTGCCACTACTTTAAAATTTCCATCGCCTTCCTTCAAAATATTATAATCGGGATTTAATGCTTGTATCGTGTCTATGGCTTCCTTAACCATATTTTCAAAATTAAATTCTGAAAGGTCAAGAGGAAAATAACCTGAATGAACTTTAGTGGCTTCATAAAGCCCCGTGATCATTTTGTTCATTCGTTGCACATTCTTTTCCGAACGAATGAGCATTTCTTTCAAAAAAGAAACCTCGTTTTTTTCTGCTGCATCTTTCATCAGGTCATTGGAGAGCATCAGGTTGGAAAGTGGATTTCTGAGTTCGTGCGTAATAAATCCAATGATGTCTTCTCTTTCTCTTTCCAACTCTTTGTATATCGTAATGTCATGCATTACCAAAAGCAGATTTTCATTATCAGAGTTCTCGAGCAGTGTGGCCGTAACTTCAAAAATTCTTTTGTTCCCATCAGCAGTTTCTATCTCTGCTTCTTCTTTAATGAAGGGACTTTTAGTGCGAATTGCTTCATGTAAATTATGAAGAACCCTTTGCTCGGATTCCGAATTTTTCAGGAAATCCCTAACATTCCTGGATTCATTTTCATCTTTATTACTCAAAATCTTGTATGAATCATTTGCTTTAATGATTTTCATTTTTTCATCCAATACAAGCACTACATCCTGGATGGATTCAAGAATATTTTCATTAAAAGTGTTTAGCTCACGAAGGGAATTTTCGGAAGTCTTTTGCTTGTGGATGTCCTGGATGATTTTCAAAATTATCTTTTCTCCTCTTTCATTTTCAACCAATATGGATTCTCCTGAAACCCATGTGATTTGGTTATTTTTATTTACCAAATAATTATTGTCGTTCGATTGTCCTTTCTTCAGCACCTCATCCAATTCTTTCTTTGGATATCCCTTTTGGCGGTCTTCTTCTGTGAAAAGGATTGCTGTATTTTTTCCAATAATATCATTTTCCTGGTATCCGAAACATTCAGTAAATGCAGAATTGACCGCGGTGATCGTTCCGTCGGTTTTCATCATTATGACTGTATTTTCTTTGGTCTTTCCGTAGAGTGAATCAAAAAAATCGAAGTCATCATAGGTTTTTCTATCGGGCATAATCAAATTTAACCAGTGGTGTTTAAAACATATATAAAATAGTACTAAAAAAACTTTACGACGAAAATTTTATTAGATTTTTCTCACTCATGCATTGCTTAATTCTTCATAGGCTGCTGTCAGTGGCCGTTCAATTCCTTCGCCCTTCCATTCAGGTGAGCCCGGGATTTCAGAAGCCTTTAAGATTTCTTCTTTTGATTTCCCGGATTTTATTTCCGAATCGACAAATTTCAAAACATTGCCCAGGTAATCCCGGAAAGCAACCAGCATGTCCTTCTTCCCGGCGACATCATAATTATCACCGGAATGCCCGCAAATAAAAACAGTCTTTGAATCAAATTTTTTCAATGTTGAATCAAGTACTTTCATCCAGCTTTGCATACTGGCGCCTGCACTTTTGTCCACGTAAGGATGGCGGCGGTTGAAAACAAGATCGCCAACATGAACAATATTGGCATGTTTAAAATGAATAACCGCATCTCCATTCGTATGTGCTGCTCCATAATAATACAATCCTACTTTTTCCTTGCCAATGTTTTCATTCCATTCTGTTCCGAATGTTTGATTGGGATAATATTGCCGGGCTTCATTATTGTTTTTTTCAGCGACGTTCTTCTGATTGGCCAAAGAATTTTCATGTGCCAAAACCCTGTTCGTTATTCCTTTAAATGCAATATTACCGGAAGTGTGATCGAGGTGATGATGTGTATTGATCAAAAGACGGAAAGGTTGATCTTTTCTCTTTTTTAATTCACTGATCAGGTGCGCCGCCGAATCGGGAAACTGAGCATCAACAACGGTTATTCCATCTTTTGAATAATGAAAAGCTATCGTTCCGCCTTTTTCCGTAAAAATGCCAATGTCATTGGTTAGCATAGAAACTTTCCACGAATCTGCACCCATTGCTTCAAATAATTTTTGTTTGCTCAAAGTCAATGCGCCAATTGACAAAAACGAACTTTGCAAGAAAGCACGGCGATGCATAAGGAAATTTTTGAAATAAAAAAGAAACACCCAATTTACGAATAATCTTTTTTATCATGCAAAAATGTTGATCGTTCCATCTCAATTTTTTCGAAAATGAAAAAAAATGCCGGTAAACTGATAAAAAGAAATAATTTCTTTTCTACAGTAAACCGACAAAAAAGAAAAGTTTTATTTCTGAAGTTCAACTTATAATGCCAACCGGAAACCTATCGTCAGGCTATTTGCCAAACCACCATTTAAACTTGAATTAAATGAAAAGGAACTGGCTGTCCGCACATGCTGGCCCTGGTTAGAGGTTTTAGTAACGTTATAATTAAAATTCATCAAGTTAGCCAATAGTACTTCAAGGTGAAGGTGTTTCATTATTTCATAAGATAATCCGGGGTACAAACTCAACTGGCCATAATTACTTTTATTCACTACCAGGCTGTTACCGGAAGAATCTCTATATTCATTTTTTGAAAAATAATAATCCCCATCAATACCAAGGAACAAATAAAAATCCTTGGACAGGTTCTTATATTTCCTGTAAAAAACTCCGCCTCCATAGAGATTGCGTATTTGTTTACTATTATTTGACTGGGAAATGCTTTTCATTGGGCTGTATGTCAGATGAATGCCCACAACCCTGTTTTCGGCAATTGCTTTCCCAACTGAGAGATCAATATTTGCACTGGTGCTGGAAGTGTTATTCCCCGGAGTTTGGTACTTATCATTGTAATGAGAAAAAGATAAATTTCCTCCAAGTAAAAACGAGCCTTGTTTAATTTGAGCGTTAACGAAAGAAACAGAAAACAGGATTACAGTAAATAAAAGGGTACTTTTTTTTGCCATTAGTTCTGGTTTTAAATTTTTAAAAAATATGTTTCAAAAAGTGCGGTAAAAATAATACAGCAAAAATGAAAATCCAATTTTAAAAATTGACTTTTCATTTTTCAAAAAGATCCCGCACAAAAAAAATCCTCTCAACCAAAATGACTGAGAGGATTTGAACAATAATTATTTTATATTAATGATGCATTTGCCTTAATTTTTTAAGAGCCGCTTCAAAAGCACCGCTGCGTTTATAATCCACCATTCCATTAAATCTTAAAGGATGAATGGTTTGCGGGATTGACATCCGCAAGGATTTGTTTTGCATCATTCTTTCTGCCGGAGCAATTCTGCCATAAGTTCCGGTTGAAATATAGTTGAATATTTGTGACAAGTTATCGTCATTCGGATCACCCCAGGCAAGGTCCACATAATCAACAGCCGGTGCATCCGGAATCATTCCGTTAAAGTATCCACCCTGGTTATCGGCATTTCTTGTTTCGAAATTGATGGCGTACAAATCCGCAAGGAATTTTTCTGTTGTGCCACCATTAGGAAAATCTGTGAGATGGAAACTGAAAAATCCTACCGGCTTTCCATAGGTTGTATCGCCAACCAATTTTACATCCATGTAAGGTTTAAGAACATTAATGGTTAATTCACTGGCAGAAGCCGTATGGGAAGTTCCTATGAAAAATACATGGTCGAGATTCAGATTTCCACCGCCATTAAATAATACTTTATCCTGTAATCCCACCTGGCTTTCGAGTTGAGTCAGCACATCATTATACAGGTAATGATACATTTCTTTGCCAGCAACTGTAGAAGGAGCGATCATGCTGTCAAGGTATTCTGCTGTGGCCACGGAACCTCCACCATTATAACGCAAGTCAACTACCAGGTCAGAAATATTATTGGATCCAAATTTTGCAAATACCCTATCCAATTCCTGTTTGGTCAGTGAGGTGCCGCTACCGTTGTCAACATTGGCAAAAGAGTTGAAAACAAAATAGCCAACTTTTTTACCACCAACTGTATAAACGGAATCAAAAAGAACCGGGTTGATGTCATAAACCGTTTTGGCAAGTGTTGTAGTAAAAGTAGAGCCATTTGGTTTTTTTATCGTAAACGAAGCAGAAGGATCATAATAAACCGCGTTGATCACGTTGTTTACATGAGGGCCATTGCTTCCATCATAAGAAATATCATTTCCGTTGATTGCGGTGATCTGGTCACCGCGGGTAATACCGGCTTTTCCGGCGGGAGAATTTTTATCAGTAAATAAAACAAACAGACGAGTGTTTGAAGCAGTTCCGTCACCTGCATAGGTCACCTGCATGCCGATATCACCTGCCACGCCTTGTTGGATTTCGCCTGCAACCTGTCCATGATCCAGAAAGCTGTATTTGTCGAATGGCCTTCCTGTTGAAGGGTTGATGGCATAAGTTTTCATTTTCTGGAGCAAAACATCTGCTGAGTCATAAGTCGAACTTAAAGGATTTAATTTGGGTACATTTTTATACCAATAATAGGTAGGTACAATGTCAGCAGTATCCCGGCCACCGTCCAGGAAACTTACCTGCATGGTATTGTACATAAGGTATTTCAAAGAATCGGCGTCAGACAAAGCTGTTGTGCCTGTGCTGTCTGAAGGTGGAGGAGCCGGATTAGAATTCGCTTTCTTACATGAAGAAACAAAAGAACCCGTAATAACAATTAAAATAAGTACGGATAGGTTTTTGAAGGTTATTCTTTTCATTTATTTAGTTTTCAGAATTTTTTTTGTATAACAAAGTACGGAATATTTAATTCAAAGGAATCAATTTTGACAATTTCTTATCAGCTTAAAAGGAGGTGTTAAATTAAAAAACAAGCGTAGTGTTTAGGGTATAATCGTAATTTTTAAAAAATAGGTTGGCTTTTTGCAGTGAACGAATAAATAATTAACATTTATATTTTAATCATAAACAATTTAATCCGGTTTTTATTGTCCAACAAAGCAAAATGCAGTTCACAATAGCTTGACTTAATTTTACAGTTCACAAGGATATGAAAAGATTTTTAGCTTTAATATTTTTTTTATTTTCTTCAACTTTTGTTTCAGCTCAACGCAATGATTCGATTTCATTGCCGCCTGCACCATCTGCACCTTCTTTATTTTCTACAAAAGATACTGTTACAAAGAATGATTATTTGCTTAGCCTGGAAAAAGTTTTCCAGGTACTCAATAAAGCTTCCGTCCTTTCGCAGCCCGTGCCTTCTATTTTGGAAGTATCGGGTAAAATGGATGATGACGATTCGGCAATTGCACTGATCAAAGAGAGATTGAATGGAGACAGGAGGTTGCTGAACATCCGTAATCTGCAGATGCTTTCTATTATTTTAAAACAGATCAATAAAGATTCGAAAGGTTACAGTTTAGAACTGAATAATTATGACAGCATCTTTAATGGTGTCAAAAATGATATTCTTGCCTTAAGAAACGATACTTTATTGCGTCGGATTCTGAAGGAACCTGCATTGCGTGATTCATTCACAGAACAGTTAAGTCAACTTCGCATGAAGTGGAAAAAAACGGACAGCCTGCTCAGGAATGTGCATCTGTTGATAAGTACGAACCAGGCGCGGGCATCAGATAACCAGATCACCACAAATGAATTAAGGTTACAAACCCAAACTCTGATCTCGACAACAGGCTCAAGAGTTTTTAGTAAAGAAAGCCCCTTTTTATGGCAATACAAGCAAGCGGAACAAACGCCGGGTGTGACTGCCAATTTTAAAAAGAACCTTCAGTCTGAAAGGAAGATTACCTTTTATTATTTTGCCCACACCGATAACCAATTGCTGGTCTTGTTGGTTTGTGGAATGGCTTATTTTTTTTGGATATTCTCAAATTTTAAAAGCCTGGAAAAAAGGAAGCAACTCGCTTCCCTGCAGCCTTTTAATTTTCGTTACATGAACCCTTACCCGGTTTTTGCTTCACTCATCCTGATGCTGAACCTGGCGCCGCTGTTCGATATTGATGCACCTTTTATTTATATAGCCAGCATTGAATTTTTGTTGATGATCGCACTGACTTATTCATTCAAAAAAAGATTGTCGCCTAAATTGTTTTATGTATGGTTGATCTTTATTGTTTTGTTTTTATTGCAATCATTGTCGAGGTATCTGCGTTTACCCGAATACCTGAACCGATGGTTTCTTCTTTTCTTAAATGGACTTTCTGTTCTGCTTGGCATTTATATTTTAGCGATCTTAAGAAGAAAGTTCCCTTCGTATAAATTCCTGGTATTGGCTGCGGACCTGTATTTATTGTTTAATTTTCTTGCTGTTGTTGCCAACATTTTTGGAAGAACAACTTTGATGCAAATTTTTGGCGCTACCGGCACTTTTTCTTTTGTGCAGGCTGTTGGGCTCGTTGTGTTTACAGAATCGATAACCGAAGCTTTGCTATTGCAAATACAAAGCAGCCGCGTGAGGAAGGAGTATAATTCCGGTTTTGATCAGCAGGAGATCAGGAAAGGCATTCTTCGTTTTGTTGTTTTCTTTTCATTTATCATCTGGCTTATCGTATTTGCTACTAATCTTAATATTTACACTTATGTCACTACCAATGTAGCTACCGTTCTGAACCAGGTGCGCAAAATCGGGAGCTTCACATTTACCTACGGCGGTGTTATTTTGTTTGTCGTGATCCTGTGGATTGCTCATTTGCTCCAAAAATACATAGGCTACTTTTTTGGTAACATTGGCAATGAAGCCATTTTTGATGCCAAAGGCCGCCGTTCGCAATTGATGATCGTGAAACTGGTTTTGCTTGTTGCGGGATTTTTACTGGCCGTCGCTGCTTCAGGTCTCGCTATCGATAAGATAACGGTGATTCTTGGTGCATTGAGTGTGGGCATCGGATTAGGGTTACAAAACATTGTCAACAATTTTGTTTCGGGCATCATACTTATTTTCGACAGAACTCTTCGTATAGGCGACACCGTTGAGATCGGCGATAAGAAAGGAAGAGTAAGGCAGATCAGTATGCGTTCAAGTACATTGCTCACTGCGGAAGGCGCGGAAGCAATTATTCCAAATGGCGCGATACTTTCAAACAGTTTTATCAACTGGAGTTTGAATGAGAATTACATTCGAGTAGAATTGAATTTCACCGTTGACAAAATTTCAAAAGATACACGTGAAGAAATAACAAGGATCATCAAATCATTAAAAGATGTTGTGAAAAAAAAGGAACCTGAAATTCTGATCAACACAGTTACTTCGGCGTCCACGCAATTAAAAATTTATTTTTGGTGCGATGATGTGATTGAAAGAGACCGCGCCAAGAGCGAGGCTTACGCTGCTGTTTCAAAGTACCTTGTTGATAACGATATAAAGATCATGTAAAGAAATATTAAATTCAGAATTAACAATTAAAAGGAAATAAATGGATCAATTAAATCTTGGAATAGGAACACGTCTTCAGCATCCGCAATATGGGCCTGGTGTTATTGTTGGTGTTCGTTTGGCAACTTATCTTATATCATTTATCAGTGATGGAATAAAAGAGATTGATAAAAACGACGACAGGCTGGAAGAGATTATTCCTGAAAATGTGACAGTAGAGTTAGAAACAACAAGCGATGTTGAAAGATCACTGGCAAAGATTTTAAGGCTTTGGAGCGATGTTACAGAAGTTGTTCCGCTTGGTGACCGATGGAAAGGAGGAACAATGCTGCTGCATCCTGCAGATAAATCTCAAAAGCCAAAAGAAATTCCTATCGAATTTTTCTTCCACAAAATTGTGATGTTGCGCGACAGGCTGCGTGTAATGGAACAACAAATAAACGCACATAAAAATCTGAGCGACGAAGACAAAGTGAATTTGCAACAGTACATTACACGTATTTACGGAACCCTCACTACGTTTAATGTCCTATTTAAGAATAAGGAAAATTGGTTTGTTGGCGAAAAGGGAAGTAGTGAATAGAAAAGATACGACGGTGAACGAAGAAGTTATTTTATTTTTTTGGAAATAAAAAACCGTTTCGACAAGCGAAACGGCTTTTTATTTATTAACCATAATACAATCAGAAGTTATACCCGATCGAAACGGATAGTGCAGGCAATAGACCGCTGAATGCAACAGCGTTAGCAAAGTCGCCTGACTTGTCTTTAAAGTTGTACTTGATGTATTGGATTCCACCGTTCAAATCCAATACAAAACCGCTTTTCCAGATCCATTGATGACCGATGATCGCTTTACCTGCAAATGCGCTGATGTTTGTCTTAGCGTTGTCGGTTGACGAATCATTAAATTTTGCAGTTCCAAAATAAGCAGAAACGCCGGGTGCTACGTAAGTTCCGCGGGGAGCAGTACCTGTGAAATAGATCCTGTATTCGGCGCCTAATCCAAAGCTGGAATATTTTAGTCCGCCGGATTTCAGGAATCCCACTGTAGGCAAAAGCACAATCGATGATTTTTCATTTAATGCATGTTCATAGCCAAGGTTAGCGGAGCCAACTAATGCGCCCAAAGGGTTTACTTTGATCACGTTGGGTTTCACATCACTTTGCGCAAACACCATTGCAGAAAATAGAATCAGGGAAAAAGAAAGGATGACTTTTTTCATTGTTAGTCTTGATTTAATTGTTAAGAATTAATGTTAGTAAAAAATCGTTTGCAAATAAATGTAAAATTTTCAAACATAAACGAAGGAGCGTCAAATTTATTATGCGGACTTATAATTATTTATTTTTCGTCAGCATAATCATTCAACAAATAATACTTATTTTCAAACAAAAAAATGGCTATACCGATCAAGACAGCATTGTGTTCTTTTGGAATGAGTGGATATGTTTTTCACGCTCCGTTTTTAAGTGTAAATCCACATTTTAATTTTTATGCGGTTTGGGAAAGAACAAAAAATAAAGCCCAGGAAAAATATCCGAACGTTGTTACCTACCGGACACTTGAAGAATTGCTTGCCGACGGGTTGATTGAGTTGGTTATAGTCAATACACCGAATTACACCCATTATGAATATGCGAAAAAAGCGCTTGAAGCAGGCAAGCATGTTATTGTTGAAAAACCTTTTACCATAAACACCAGCGAGGCAGAGGAACTTATTGGTCTTGCCCAAAAGAAAAAGAAAATAATTTCTGTTTATCAAAACCGCAGGTACGACAGTGATTATAAGACGGTGAAGAAAGTGCTTGACAAGAAATTGCTTGGCGACCTGGTGGAAGCAGAAATTCATTTTGATCGCTACCGTGAAGAATTAAGTCCCAAAAAACATAAAGAAACACCTGGCCCCGGAGCAGGCGTTTTGTATGACCTGGGCTCGCACATCATCGACCAGGCTTTGCAATTGTTTGGTATGCCCGAAAAATTGTTTGCAGACATTCGGGTCATTCGCCCATTGTCCAAAGTGGATGATTATTTTGAAATTCTTTTGTATTATCCCAAACTGCGTGTACGACTTAAGGCCAGTTATATTGTGAGAGAGCCTTTGCCCGGTTATATTTTTCATGGAATGAAAGGTTCATTTATAAAAGCGAAAACGGATGTACAGGAAACGCTTTTACAGGCAGGAAATTTACCAACCGGAAAAGATTGGGGTATGGAACCTGAAGCAGAAAAAGGATTATTACACACAGATATTGATGGGGTAGAAGTGAAGGAATACCTCACAAGCGAACAGGGAAATTACAATGATTATTACAAAGGAATTTTTGAAGCTATTCGTCATAATAAACCGGTGCCGGTAACAGCAGAGGATGGAAAGAAAGTGATTCAAATAATCGAGGCAGCATTTGAAAGCAGCAAGAAGAAAAAGGTGCTTGATTTGAAATAAAAAAATTTTTTTTTATTCGTTTGCTGTACAATGCGTGTATTCATCGCCGTTAGTTAATTTTATTTTGACATTAAATTAAAAAAGCGCCCGGTCTCGCCGGGCACTTTTTGTTTTCATTTTACTTTTCAAATCCAATCTCACAATTATTTTGCGCCTATCAATATGCCTGATTTTCTTTCGTTGCCCACCCTGAAAAGATAGATCAGGTTTGTATGAGCGCCACCAGGAACGGTATAATCTATATTTTGTTTAAATCCTTTCTGAATATATCCCTGGTAAACGGTCTTAACTTTTTGACCTAACAAATTATAAAGCTCTAAAGTGCCATGTCCTGAAACATCAGACTGCAGTGTAAACCTGATCACATTGTTGTAAGGGTTAGGAACCGCCTTTACGTCTGTTACCGGCTTATCCAATGTGATGGGCTGATTTTGAATACTTACTGGCGCTGCCAGCCTGGCTTCAGGTGCCGGTTCACCACAAGAGTTAGGATCAGAAATGCAACCGTCACTGTTTGTGGAAGTAACACTATAGCCATCTCCGAAGGTAAGTCCGCTAAATATTGCATCTCCGGAAGTATAGTTAATAGTCTGGGTAGTTGAAGATGGATCAGCATTTCCGGGTTGTGTCAATGTATAAATAGTTCCTGCAACCGGGCTGTTTACCTGAACACTGAAGGTCTTATCCGTGCACGTTACTGAAAGCATAGATACGGAAGGAGCTGCAGGAGTGGACTTAATTGTCGCATTTCCTGATCCCGGGTCACTTGTACAACCATTCACTGTTTGTACTACAGTATAAGTATTATTGTTATTTACATGAATAGTATCGGTAGTTGAACCTGTACTCCAGAGTAAACTACCAGTATAATTACTTGCGGTAAGAATTGAAGTGCCGTCACAATTATTTTGGGCGGTAACTGTTGGTGCGGCAGGTGTCGTCTTAATTGTTGCATTACCGGAACCTGAAGGACTTGCACAGCCTTTTACTGTTTGTACTACGGTATAAGTATTATTGTTAGTTACATGAATTGTGTCTGTAGTTGAACCTGTGCTCCATAAGAGTGTACCTGTATAATTGCTGGCTGTCAGCACTGAAGTTCCATCACAATTATTTTGGGCTGTGACCTTTGGTGCAGCGGGCGTAGGTTTAATGGTTAAGGATGAGGTATCACTTGCCGCCGAGCACACAGTTGCCTGACCAGAAGAAGTAAACGTTAAAATAACCTTTCCGGCTGTTACGTCTGCTGAGGAAGGCGTATATGTGGCTTTAACTGTTTTGGTACCCGTATTGGTTGACTTATTGGAGAAAGTGCCGGATCCTGATGTAGTCCAGCTGCCACCTGTTGCTCCTCCGCCATATGTTCCTGAAACAACAACGGAATCATCAGAAGCGCAGATAACATACGGACCACCCGCATCTGCTGTTGGTTTTGGATACACTACCAGGGTATCGGAAGCTGAACATCCGCTATAACTGTAACTTACAGGATGTTTTCCTGTTCCGGCGGTAGAAGGTGTAAATGTGGTTGCAGTTACGCCGTCAACTATAAACGTTCCACCTGCAGGAGTTGCCTTGAGTGTATAAACAGAATCATCATCAGAACAAAATGGCCCGGGATTCTTAATACTTGAACTGCCAAACTTTAAATCTACAGGTATCGGTTGAATGAAATCTTTTAAGGCTGCAGTGGAAGAAGCAGAAGCTTTTGTCTTTACCCATAAAGTATGAATATCTATGCTTGCACAAGCCAATCCTGATAAGTTTAAGAGATAGGTAATATTCACACCTGCTTCAACGAATGCATATTGCGGATAGGTGGTCTTTCCAAAAGCGGTGTAAGGTAAATTGGTAAGGTCACCTGTCCTGTTTGTTTCGGCGAAGGCATTACTGGCGAGCGTGTCTGTTGGAGTTACCTGTTGATAAGACCAGGTATTGCCGGATTTTTTCCATTGATAAATATAAACATTGGGCTTCGAACCTCCGTTGGTATATTCCATGGATATAATGATGTCATTTTCAGTTCGACCTCCGCCACTGTTCTTGTTGGGAGCAGGAGTGCCGGTAAAAGTCCCATCAGAATTTTGGGTGATGGAACCTTGCAATAATTCAAAATCAATATAACTTGTACCGTTAGTGGAAAGCCTGTCACCTGATATGAAGATCCACTGGTTGTTACTTGAATCTCTTGAAACATGATACAGTGCCACATTAATATCATTTTTATCAGGAGCGGAATTGGAAAACCAGTGCAGATTGGCAACGTAATCATTGAACTTACTTCCGTTCGTAAAAATATTGTCATTGGTTGAATAGTTATCAACCTGCTTCCCGGTTGTAGTACTGTCTAAAGGTGTTCCGTTTTCATTAAAAACATGACCACCCGTTCCCGTACCGGGAAACCAGTCACCAACGTTGCTGTTTACTCTTAATTGCCCATTAATACTAAAACCACCCGAAGGCGGGGTTACCGGTGCTGTTTGTGCAAATAAATTATTCTGTAAAAACAGAGTAAGTAAAAGTGCGAGAATTCCCAAGCATCTTTTAAAGACTTTTGAAAAGTAGGGAGATGTGAATTTTGAGTTCATAACAAAATGTTTTAAAATGAATAGATAATATTTATTCATGCAGCATGAGAGGAACCCAGGTTTATTGCGTGTTGCAGGAGTTTGCAAAACACGAAAAAAGCTGAAGCTTAAGCTTTAAGTCTCCAACAAGAAATTGCTTAGAAAAATGTTTTGGAAGGAATGGATTGGTGAAACCAGTTAAAAACGGTGTTCGATTAGCAGACGGAATTCCATAGTGGATTTACGAACACAAAGAAATAACTTTTTATTGAAATACAAAGCAATAAATCAAACTTTTTTTTCATTCCTGTTAATTGTAAAAATCAATGCTGGTAAAGGTCTGGAGCATTTATCACAGAAACTATTGTAAAAGAATAAGTTGTATCTAGTCGCTTTGATTTATCAGAATCTTTTTCTTTATTTGTAGTTCCAACTCTTGGGAAACACTACCAAATTCTTGTGAAAACTGCATTAAAATATCTTCCAGCGAATTTCAAACACTTTTCGAAATACAATTCTGCTAAGCCTTTACAGGAAGCCGGAAACCATGAAGGTTAAAACTGAAATACATTGATCATGAAAATGAAAATAACATTTCTCCTAATTGCCGGTTTTGCTTTGCCTCAACTGCTCTTTTCTCAATCAATAAATGCAAACCCGTTGACATAGATAATAATTACAGTGCAAATCTTCCTATTGTACATTATAAGCAGGCAGTTTCCAAAAATGACGTCTATATTTATTTGTGCCAGTTTTTTTCCGGCAGCGCAGATGGCATCAACCAGGCGCTCGTTCATCATTACCTTGGAATGGGCAACCGCTTTTGGGATTTCCAAACTTCATGGAAAAACAAGTACAGGAATTATGATGAAGGAGATTTAAGGCCCGCATTTATTGGTTCCACTTCGTTTGCTGTTAGTTTAACCGATGGATATCATTTGACAAGAATGGCCGACAGGGCATTTTCTTTAGGATCTCTTGCTTTTACCTTTGGAGAAAAACAAACTTTTAAAGGGGTGTTGAAAAAAATTGTAATTAGTTCCATTGTAAACAGGGCAGGCTTCTTACTCTTCTTTGATGTTATCTACCCCGGAAACCGCGCAAAGAAATAATTCATTAAGCAAGATTCAGTTTTCATCTTTTAGCAACCGCATTCTGTAAGCATTCATTGCCGTCACGCCGAGTTTCTTTACCAATTTATTATTAACCAATACACCCACCGGCGCTCCTATCAATGGAAGCATCTGGGCCATTTTTGCTATGTCAAGATAATCCCTGTATTCCTGTTGGAAATTTCTCCAATCAAACTGATGAATGTCTTGCGGAAATTCTTCTTTTTGTTCATTCCAGTCGATCATTTGCAGGTAAACTTTCTTCCTGTAAACAGCACTTGAAAATGCGAGTTCAAAAATGTGAAGGAGGTAGATTCTTTCTTTATAATCTTTTACATCAAAACCATATATGGCTGCTATATCAAACAGTAATTTAATCTTTATTGTAAGGAGTATCGGAAAGTCGGCGAGACCCAATAAAATACCACCTGCCCCTGTCACTCCGCCTTCAATAGCTGCAGTCTTCCTGTATATGTTGATCTTCCTTCTAACTTCTTCTTCTCTCTGCTGAAGATCGCCAATTATTTGAGGGGCTGAAGTTGTGAATTTTGCTCCAAACAAAACCGTACGGACCATTTGCTTTATGGTGACCGTTATTGCCTCATTCACTTTGGGAGGGATCCACTTGTTATACCTGTTCTGAAATTTTTTTGAAAGTTTTTGAAATAGGGAAGGCCGGCGCAGCATTTTCTTTTGCCATGCTTTTAGTTCTTTTTTTGCTAACATTTCATATGCGTTCACCATGAGCAGGACTATTAAAATAAATTTTAAAAGTACTGAACAATGGAGTGCAAGTTTCTTACCAAACCTGGTAAATTTCCCGCGATCCGGTTAGGTACATATCGGTATAGCCTTTCATTTTTTCTTTCATCTCTTTCATTTCCTCGCTATCCTGCATGTATTTCTGGAAACTTTGTTCATACGCCGCAAGAGTTTCGTACTTACTCACCATCACCACCTTATTGAACTGCCCGGTCATGTCGGTCATGATGTGAAGAAGGTTCTCATCCTTTGCCATAACTTCTTTGCACAATTTTGCAAATTTGGAAGCCTGGCCGGCTTTACAAATAAAAATGTCGTGAACATGAATCATAATAAAGTATTTTAAAAATGAACAAAAGGAAAACCTGCCTTATCTGTAATAAATAAGTTTCGCGTAATAAAAAACAAGGTTATTTGTCCCTTTACTATTATCGTTACAGAATTCACTACACATCCGGCAACTTATAACCATTGTGGTATTCCTTCATAAAGTATTCCTTGTTCACCGCATCATCCGTAAATTGTTGTTTGCCCTGATCCCATTCAAGTTTCTTCCCGCTTCTGAAAGCAATATTTCCCATTTGTGCCACAGTAGCGACATTTGCAGCGGCAGTAACAGGGCAATGCAGTTCATCGAACTTTCTTGATTTAACAACCGAAACAAAATTTTCCCAGTGCTTGTCAACCCCGTTATCAACAGAAGGAGCAAGTGGTTTGCTCACTTTGTTTTTGCTTCCTTTTTCTTCAATAACTTCCCAGCCGCCACGATTTAAGATCAAGGTGCCATTATTGCCAATGAAAGCAATACCATGATCGCGGTTGTAAGAGCCGTTGTCAATTCCCATCGCCGAGTCCCAAACCATATTGAAATTATCAAACTCATATAAAGTGGTAAGGGTATCAGGCGTTTCTTCATAAAGATCAGGATACGCAAAGCGGCCTCCCAAAGCAGCAATGGATTTAGGAAGCGGATTGCCCATTCCCATCAAACCGTAATCGAGGAGGTGAACGCCCCAGTCGGTCATCAATCCTCCCGCATAATCCCAAAACCAACGGAAGTTAAAATGAAAGCGGCTGGCATTGAAAGGCCGTGTAGGAGCGGGCCCTAACCACATCTTGTAATCAACCCCTTTTGGTGGTGCAGTATCCGGAACCACCGGCCCGGGTTTCATCCATCCCTGGTAGCACCAAACTTTTACGGTTCGGATATTTCCGAGTACACCGCTTTTTACATAATCTATTGCATCTTTAAAATGTTGCTGGCTTCGTTGCCATTGGCCTACCTGTACTGCACGGTTGTATTTTTGTTGTGCCTTTATCATTGCATTGCATTCGCCGATAGAATTGCCAACCGGTTTTTCACAATAAACATCTTTCCCGGCGGCACAAGCATTCATCATGATCATAGCATGCCAGTGATCCGGTGTTCCGATCACCACTGCATCCACATCTTTGTTGTCGAGCAATTTTTGGTAATCATCAAAAGTTTTGATTTTGGAAGTATCGTAATTTTTCTCTTGCAACTCTGCAAGTCTTTTGTCAATAACATTGCGGTCAACATCACAAATCGCGACCAGGTTCACACCCGGAATTTTTAAAGCCGAGGTTGTATCAGCCCATCCCATACCGTTTACGCCAATAGCACCGATGTTTATCTGGTCGCTTGGCGCGATCCTGTTTTTAAAGATGGCGAAAGCTTTGTTGTCAATAGCGGAAGTAAGTAATGTGCCGCCGGCAATCAGGGCGGAATTTTGTAAAAATTTTCTACGCGAGTTCATTGCTTAGTTTTTTTGTGATGGTTTTGGAAATGAAGAAGTGTATCAAACAATGCTATAAAAATAAAAAGAATAAATGATTCATCAACAGTTTGCCGATTGAATTAATTTGTATATTACATTTTAAAATTCAAAACAATTAAATTCTTGTTATGAGAAAGATCCTTGTGACCATTGCAATTATTTTTGTAGCCCTGAGCACCAAAGCACAACTGGCCAACACCAGGTGGAAAGGAACTTTGAACGTTGAGAACGGACTGGATGCTGTTTTTAATTTTCACAATGACACACTGGTTGTTTCGGGTGCAGAAAGCGGTGAGGATCTTGAAACTATGTCTTATAGCACTACCGATTCCGTACTTACTCTTGTCAAACTTTACGGGCAAAGCCAATGTGATACCACTGCCGGAAGATACAAATACGCAATTGAGAACAATGTGCTGACCCTTAGCGTCATCTCTGATGAATGTCCTGACAGATCACAGGCGATCGGCACAATGAAACTTGAAAAAGTGGATTAAATGAAGGTGAAGAAATAAATATGCTCTATTATTTTTTTCAAACTAACGTCTAAGGATAAACGCAATTAATTTTTTATTTTGATCTTTGCAAAATGAAACAAATAATTTACCAGGCAGATGCCTTTACATCCGAATTGTTTGGAGGAAATCCTGCAGCTGTTTGTCCACTTGTATCCTGGCCTCCTGACGACTTAATGCAAAAGATCGCCATGGAAAATAACCTTTCTGAAACTGCATTTTTCGTATGGTCAAATGATCATTTTGACATCCGTTGGTTTACACCAACTACCGAGGTGGATCTCTGTGGTCACGCCACCCTTGCATCTGCTTATGTGCTTTTTCATGAGGAAAGTTTTAAGGGAGATCAAATTACTTTCCACTCGAAAAGAAGCGGTTCGCTCACAGTTTTCAGAAATGGGAATTTGTTAACGCTTGATTTTCCTGTCGACGAGGTAACGCCGGCAGAACTTACAAAGGAACTTACCGGAGGTTTTAATTTTAAACCTTTAGAAGCCTATAAAGGAAAAACGGATTATATGCTTCTGTTTAACAATGAAGAGGAGATTAAAAACCTGCAGCCCGATTTTCAAAAGATAGCAAAAGTAAACGCGCGGGGAATTATAGTAACTGCCCGGGGAAATGAAGTGGACTTTGTATCCAGGTTCTTTGGTCCGGCAGCCGGAGTTAACGAAGACCCTGTAACCGGTTCTGCTCATACGACCTTGGCTCCTTACTGGTCAGGAAAGTTGGCAAAAAAAGAATTAACCGCCATCCAGCTATCAGGAAGAAAGGGATATTTGAAATGCACTTATTTGGGAGAAAGAGTAAAGATAAGTGGTGAATGCCGGCTTTACCTGAAAGGAGAGATATTCATTTGATACAACAAGGTTTTTTTGAAATACCCTTTTATTTTACATTTTTCTCTTCTATTTAAAAATATATCCTTTAAAATAATGTATTTGCAAGAAAGGGCAAAAGTCTCTTGAGTTCGCTATCGTTCTCCCCAAAAAGAAAACCTTTACCAAAACATTAAGCTTGTCGTTACAGATCTTGAGGCTTAATATAAAAAGAAATAACCAAATATGTTTTGCTTATCTAACTATTTGGTTATATTTACAAATAGTTGATTGACAGACTGGTAATTATTGTGTACTTAGAATGGATTAGTTTTTGCTTTACGCGTTTGATATAATTCTTCTATGCGAAAAACACTATTAATTATTTTAATTCTCTTTTTATTTTCCTGCCGCCAGGAAATTATATATGAACCTGAGGTTCACAACGACGAAGTTTCGGTACTTACCCAACACAACGATCATTATCGGAGCGGGCTTAATCCTCACGAAAAAATTCTAAATACTTCAAATGTAAATTCAAAGCAATTTGGAAAGTTATTTTCCATCCCGGTAGATGATCAGATCTATGCTCAACCGCTGATTGTCTCCAATCTCAGGATCAGTGACAGCCTCAATAACGTGGTGTATATTGCTACCGTTAATAATACCGTTTATGCCTGTGATGCTTCAAACGGTACAGTTTTCTGGAAGAGGAATTATACACAACCAGGGATGCGGCCGGTGAAAAACTCAGACATGACAGGAGCTTGCAGTGGCAACTACCAGGACTACTCAGGCAATATGGGAATTGCAGGTACGCCTGTGATCGATGCAAATTCAAAGACAATGTATTTCGTAGCAAGAAGTGTATCGAATCAAAATTTTGTAGAATACTTTCATGCAATTGACATCATGACGGGCGCCGATAAACCGGGTAGCCCGGTAAAGATAGCTGCAACTTATCCCGGAGGAGGGGATGGTTCAGTAAATAATGTTTTATCGTTCGATGCACAAAAAGAAAACCAGAGACAAGGATTAACCCTCCTGAACGGAATTGTATATGTCACCTTCGCGGGCCATTGCGATTGGGCACCTTACCATGGGTGGATCCTTGGATATGATGCAAAAAGCCTTCAGCAAAAAATTGTATTTAACACCACTCCTGAGGGATCTGATGGCGGAATCTGGGAAAGCGGAATGGGACTGGCTACCGATAATGAAGGAAATATTTATGCGGCAGTGGGAAATGGTACCGTTGGTGTTAAAGGTGATCCGACCAATTTGATCAACAGGGGCGAAAGCGCTTTGAAACTGGTACCCTCAGGAAATACATTGCAGGTTATCAGTTATTTTACACCCAATAATTTCCAATACCTGGAAGATTACGATTACGATTATGGTAGCATGGGGGCGATGCTTATTCCCAACTCAGATTATTTCCTGACCGGGGGAAAAGATGGCAATCTTTATTTGCTCGATAAAGATAACATGGGTGATTATTCGCCTACTGCCAACCACAACTGGCAAATGATCAGTTTGGGAGCGAATGCAATGTTGCATGCCCAGCCTGCGTATTATAAGGGTAAGAATGGTGAATACATATATGTCTGGACAGAAAATGATCAGTTACGTGCCTTTCCATTCGACCGTAACACCAACAGGCTTGATGTTGCCAATCAAAAGGTTTCAAGCATCAGTGGTCCGACAGGTGAGAGTGGCGCGGATATCTCAACATCATCAAACGCAGATTCTAGCGGAAGTGGCATTGTGTGGGCTTCTTATCCATTCACCGGGAATGCGAATCAGCTTACCCAGCCTGGAATTTTGCGCGCTTTTGATGCGGAGGATGTAACAAAAGAGCTATGGAACAACCACCTTAACCCGGATGATGACGCCGGCAATTTTGCCAAATTCTGTTCGCCTACTATTGCCAATGGCAAGGTCTACCTCGCTACGTTCTCCAACCAGTTGGTGGTTTACGGATTGAAATAAATATATGTTTATGCGGGAAGATAAGAACCATCAATCAAAAGTTTCCACGTGGGAGCATCGGGTAACAATACACTATCCATACAGCATCTATAGCTTTGCCACAGTGTGTTTTAGTAATGAGACATTATAGGGTCGTAAAAATAGGTATCGGTTCAATTATTCCTCATCTAGCGCTCGTTTGTAACGAAGGCGAGAGGAAATTATTTAGCATTTTGCATATTACTACAGGATAGGTTTAATGTTTAAACCTCTTTTATACAATATGGCCCGAATACTTTATTACAAATGAATCTTTCCACAATAACCGCTATTGGAGGCATTTCTTTCGTCGCTGCTTAGGAAGCCAATCCACGTTTCCGCGGTAAAGCTTTTTAAAACCTGTGTTTTTAATATGGCAGTACAATCTGACCTGGTTGCACTTCCAATGCTAAAAACAGCTTGCATTATTTCAGGGAAGTAAGCAACCAGTATAACAAGGTCATCAGCCTTTGCTGTACCATTCCCTGAATTATCGGTCCAACTGAAAACTATGTTGGATTCTTCATCCACTATCGCGTTTGGCTGCACAGGAGTTGGTAATGCGCCTTTGGAAATGAGCACTTCTTTATAGTCGAGCTTTGTTTCTGGATATGTTCCTGTAACAGCAAGGTTCATAATTGCCGATGTGGCCCTGTTATAACCGGTACTGCCGGTGTTTTGTGCCGGGAAAGTTTTATTGAAGAAACCGGTGCCTGAAAAGGCACGCGTAAAGTCGTTACATACTTTTATTTTTTGGCGTTGTGCAAGACGTCTTGGAGTGGCCTTTGTATTCGTGATGCTATGCGCTGAACGAACAATGTTTTGGCCGTTCCTTATGTAAAAAGAGTTGTTGGCAACCCTCCCTTTAACCTCCCCTGTTATACCGTTAGTAAGTTTTCCCATATACCTGGTTTTACCTTATAACGTTTTCAAAATGCCTTTAGTATTTCATTTCTTCGATCTTGGCATCAAAGACGGACCGAAGACCTATCGAACAACGATCGAACAACGACCGAAGGGATCACGGCAATAGTGGGTTGTCTCCTCCTGGAATAGCTATACACGTGAGTAAATAAATCCTGATTTAACCAGACAATTCCTGCGCTGATAATCCTGAATGTACTGTAAAGTTGATTTTTCAAAGAAAAGGTAGGGATAAGTGTTAAAGTAAAAAAAACCGACAATTGCAGGTATCAGGGGGGATTTTCGATCGGTACTTTTAAGAAATTTTTATTCCGGAAAGAAAAAGGAAATATGATTTTCCCCTGTAATTTTGCATTACTCATAAGCAGTTAGTTTTGATACGGCTCCTGTTTCTACAGGAGCTTCTTTTTGCAATAACCTTTTTCATTTTCCTATCAATAATATTTTAATATTATTTCCCCAGCACAATAAATTATTAGGAATAGAAAAAAGAGTCAGTAAAGAAATAAAGGAGCAAGTTTTTTATTGTCCAAAGGAAACTTTTGGAATTGGAATGCAGTAAACGAAGTTCGAGGAAATATTATTTTATCAGGACGTATGAAATTATAACGTCTTGAATATATGATCGCAGTGAATTCCTGTCTTTTTTCAAGAGTTCCAGAATTTTTAATCTTATTTTTTGCATGTCAGAGAGGGTAAACTTATGGGGATAAATTTCATTATAAGCCATATAAACTTCATGAAGGACTTCCTGTAGAGTTGCACTTTCAGCATTTTGAGACGTCTCCAAAATAACGTTAGCTCCAAAATATGCACCCAACAGAATTATTTCCTCACTTGAACAATTTCCGGCATTTATCATGGCACTTAAAATCATTCCAAGTTCATCTCTTAAAGCATTCTTGCAAGTTATCTGAACGTCTTTATCAATTTTGTTGACTTCTCTGAGCATAGATTTCATAGGGTTAATGTGTTAGCCATCAGCCACAAAATAAGAGCCAACAAATTTTTTCTATTTGCGTGAATTAAAAAGCCGTTTTTTTGTTGCCCGAAAGCAACAAAAAAATCAATAACATAAATGAGTAGTATTCGTAGGGAGTAAATTTTTCCCTTTTTTTACACTTCGATTCACTGGCCGGAAAGAGCGTTGCCAAGGGAGAAAGAGAATCCTGGTAAAACGAAATCGTTTTGATTGCGCTCAACTTCAATAAAGTATTCCTTTACACTTTCGTTTTCCAGCTTTATGGTTATTCTGTAATGTGGCATGAAACAAAGTTATTAAAGTAAATTAGGCTGATAAAAATATTAGCGATGACTTTTTGGCTTTTGTCAATACCGTGGTCGTCAACAAAAAATTAATTGAAATTTAATCACAACAAATCATCATTTCATTTATTGGCATTGTAAAAGGTGTATGCCATGCCAACAGAGGCGTAATGGAATAAAGCAAAATTGTAAACTTCATCATTGTCTGCCCCTCCTTCAAGAATACGGTATCCGGCACGAATCAAAAAATTCTTGGAAACCTTAAACGTTGCAGCAATCAAAACATCTTCTGCCCTGCCTTGCGGTGCTGCAAGCGCATCTCCATCTAACAGTAGTCCAATCTTCTCATTCATCCTCCACAAAAGCCTGAAATTAATTATGGGCACAAACCCGACATTGGTTTTTTCAGCAGTAAGGTCAGAGGAAGAGAGACGAATCCTGGCGTCCCTGATTTTGGCCGTAAACCCCAATCCAAAAACAACCCTGGTTTTACTTATGATATCATACCTGTAGGTTAACCTGTATGAATTAAACTTATAGGTACCGTTTAGCTGGCGATTAGCAGGAAAGGTAACTCCTGCAAAGTAAATGTCATTGACCACACTGCCTTTAGATTTAGTTTCCAATGGAGCATATAATAATGAAACTGTATGACGGGAATTGAATATATAGCCCGCTCTTAAACGATAAAATATTTTTGTTTCGGGTTTTAAATCGTTTTTAAGGGAAAAGCGTGTGCCCTGGTCACCGGGAATGCGAACGTCATTGTAACCTGTAAAAACAAGCCCGGATTCTACATCAACCAGGGCCTGCGATTTTAAAAATATGGTCGGGTAAAAAGCGAGCACTAAAATCGAAATCAAATAGATTACTGTCCTCATTTTTTCTGATTTAAATCCAGCTTTCATTTTTTAAAGCAGTTTTATGAATACTGAACCAGGTTACATGCTTCTACTTCAATAAATGACATTGCCAGTAGCGTAATATAACCAGGTGGTAATCCTGAAACTTAAATTTGCTATTATTCGAGATTATAAAACAATAACGGCGATATGCCTGCAGGCGAATTGATATCAGGCATTAGTATGATGAAGATCAGGAAATCTGCAGAGAATAAACTGTAAGTCCTGGCAAACAGGTTAATTGTAATTTGAAATGAACATATCGAAGAATGTTCCCGTTTCTATTTGACAACCTCCGCGCGCTTTTGTCCGGTTTGGTTTTTAGATATTTTTACCTCGTCGCCAATGTCAATGCTTAGCAGGTCTTCGCCTGCCTGTAAAGGGCCTTGATAATTTTTTTTTGTCCGAATGATAAGCTCATTAACTGTTGGTGGTGGAATTGACGGGTCAGCTGTCAACAGAACGATATGAGAATAAACGGCCAGTTTGGGTTTTATTTGTGCAAACACTCGTCCTGCATCTTCCGGCGAACTGTGAAATCCAAGGATTTGATTGATCAAAGCAGACTTTTGCATGGATTGTTCGTTAGCTGCCGCTACTTCATGAACAACCACATCAGCGCCTTTCCCATACCTGACCAGGTTTTCGCTGTAGCGCGTGTCACCGGATAGAATAACCGAATGTCCTCCGTAGTCTATCCTGTAACCGAGTGCCGAATCAATGAAGTCAGCATGTCGAACAGTAAAAGGAGTTACTTTTACCCCATCCTTTTCCCAAACATATCCTTCTTTAATATCAGTGGCAATCACGTTTATACCACTATCGACTTTATTTTTTTCTTTGCTCCGCGTATTAATATCCCAGGAAAAAGCTTTTACAAGATTTTCCATCATGTCCTTTGTACCATCCGGTCCAATTACTTCAAAAGGATGATCCCTTCTTCCATAGGCGGCCGGTATCCACCCGGTAAGCCACAAATCAGGAATGCCCACCACATGATCTGAATGCAGGTGAGTAAGAAATAAACGGTCAATTTTTCCGAGGGGAATTTTTAATTGCCACAATCTTTGAGCAGCTCCGCGGCCACAATCAAATAATAGCTTTTGCCCGCCTGCTTCAACCAATATCGCAGGGCCAAAACGTTCAACAGACGGAACGGGGGCACCGGTTCCCAGGAGTGTAACTTTAATGTTTGATTGTGCATTTACACAGGAAACAATTGCAATAACAAAAGGAAGGAGTACAGCCTTTAATAGCTTGCATTCCATAGCCATAAATTTTTATGGTTGATAAATTGAGTTTCACTTGTGTGTGTAGCAGTAAAATCAATTCCAGGAAAGCCGTAATACAATATTATTGGAAAGGAGCGAAGTTACCAAAAGAGAAGTGGATGGAAATTCTTTATTGTTGAAAGCCTGGAGAGAAAGAGTTTTTGGCGTCCTCATTTTAAATGACGGTGAATGAATAAGTTGAATAAGGAGACTGAGGGTTGGCAAATTTTCTTAAGAAATAACCTGATATTGGCGGGGACGCCAACATCTGCCGGTGTATGCCAATTGCTAGGGAGGCCAGGATCAGCGGGAAGAAGCACATTCAATTTAATAATTTCGCGGCACTTGCATGATTATTCAACTGATCTTCAAAAGTTTTCAGCACGGGCACACACATTTCAAGCTTCTTTATAATCTCTTCGGGTAATAATTTTGCAGAAACGGTTTTTGGAAAGGCCTTTCTATATTGCGGAAGTAACTTCTCGCCGGCACAATTATAAATGTCTTTACACAAAAAATAAAAATTCACGTGATACCATCCGTAGGTTGGGATGTTGTCGTTACCCCAATTACTATTAAAGGATGTTACAGTCGTATGATCCGGCTTTATATTGTCACGATATAATTGGCAAAACAAATCGAATGAAGGCAATACAGAAGGTCTGTTTTTTTTGAAGTACTGGTAGGCGAAATAAGATGCCATCCATTCGTTCGTAAAATAATCGGGGTATAGAGCCCCGGATAAGGAATTAAGAAAATAATGGCCCACTTCATGAACAGTGTAAAATTCCAAAAATGATTCTACCATTTGTTTTTTGGAAATATTCTGCAGTCGCATCGCTTTTTGTGTAACATCTTTAAAATTTTGCATTCCGTAGACCTTCTGAAAACTTTCAAAGCTCATTCCGGCATGCATGAACACCCAACCCTTGTAACTGAATATAATACCATAAGGAGCCATATCGTTAGGCCAGTGTAGTGAGTCTAAAACAGCCAACCTGCATTTAAAGGGAGTTCCATAAAGTTTTTCATAATAAGACGCTGCCGATCTTGCAAGGTTCTGCAGCTTAATGGCCACGTCTTTTTTACCAGGTGTGTAATAGGTAATAATTTTGCCGCCGAGTGAATCAGGTTTGGTTGCGCGCACCATAGAATCCAGATTTTGAGTAAAGGCAAATTGAGTAATAAATAAAAAAGCAAAAAGGGTAATTAGCCTGGTCATTGTTTTGTCGTTGTTCCGATTTTCTTTATTGAATAATCACTTCCTTATCAGTTTGTTTTTGAGTTAATAAAAGCTGCAACTAATTTTGCACAGTCTTCTTTTCCTGCACATGCTTTCTGTTCATCTAATTTATTTGATTTCTCCTGTCAATCTTCCGTTAGTAAATTCAAACTAAAATAACATTTTTATTTAATTGAATAGTAGATTTCTTTGCAATTTTTAAGCAAAGTCAGCAGTGCGTATTGTCAAAAAAGGCCAAATCCTTTTGACAATAGCATATAAAGTCCCCAAAGGAATAATATGGTGAGAAACAAAAGCTCTTTCCACGGTCGCTTAGGAAATGCCTGTATTGAGTAGGAAAGAATTTTTATAGGCGATAAAGGTTCTCCCGGTGCATTATCCGGCGGCAATGGTAATTTGTTTGAATATTGGTGAAAGTAGATTTGAATCAATGTTGCTCCAACATAAAGCCCTGTAATAAAACTTAAATACTCCAGGTTTTCTGAGAAGAATAATAGTGTTACCAGTAGCGCGCATATAGAAAGTAAAACATAATCTGTGGATCTTGTCGCACTTAATTTGTTTTGGTAAGATTTGTCCAGTTGCTTCTTCCTTGCATCATATTTTACAAAAAAGAAAACACATGATTTAATTACGACTTGCAAGCAAAACAAAGTCATAAGAATTTTTAAAATTGTTGTTGGCATATTTTATAATTTTTGTTTCTATTGACGGTATGCTATTTGCCATTTTGTTTCTTCATTTATTCAACGTTTTAATAATAATGAAGAAGATATTGAAGTTAATTACAAATGTTTAATAGCGTAATAGAGGCAGCAAATTTTGCCTTTCAATAAGTTGATATTGAGGGAAGGCAAAATCAACACGGAGTGTTGGAAAAACTTTTGTTCTGTCTTTATTTCAAAAAAATACCATTTCATTACAAAATAGCTACAGCATGTTTCCGGGAACAAAATAAAGTATACCTGCTTTTTATTTTTGGTCTTGATTTTAAATCGACTAAATAATAAAACTATGACTGAAATGCTAAGCAAAACAGGAATTGCCGGTAAGTTCAAAAGCATTTTCTTTTATACGGCAACCATTGGTACATTTTCATTTATTATTTACCTGCTTCTGCATTTGGGGACAGGATTAGAAAGACAGGGAATGGAAATAAAAAAAGTGTTTGCACCTGTTTCACAATGGCATATTTTCAAATCAAGCTTCCAGCGAAACCTTACTGAACCGTTATCTATCCTTCTGATACAAATAATTGTCATTATAGTCGTCGCACGAGTATTCGCCATTATCTTCAGGAAGATGAACCAACCATCAGTGATAGGTGAGATACTTGCCGGAATTGTGCTTGGGCCGTCACTTTTGGGCGCATTTTTACCTGGTGTATCCAATTATTTATTTCCTGTACATTCATTAGGAAATCTGCAATTCCTCAGCCAGATCGGCCTGATACTTTTTATGTTCGTTGTCGGTATGGAACTCGACACAAGCGTTCTGAAGAAGAAAGCTTCCGATGCGGTTATCATCAGTCATGCAAGTATTATATTCCCTTTTACACTGGGCGTTACCCTGGCTTATTACATGTATGAGCAGTTTTCATTGCCGAATATCAATTTTCTTTCATTTGCACTCTTCATTGGTATTTCAATGAGCATTACTGCATTTCCTGTGCTGGCCAGGATCGTACAGGAAAGAGGACTTTCCAAGACAAGGCTTGGTACAGTTGCCATCACCTGCGCAGCTGCGGATGATATCACAGCATGGTGCATACTGGCAGTAGTTATTGCTATTGTAAAGGCCGGTTCTGTGATTAGCGCTTTTTACACAATCTTAATGGCATTTGCGTATGTGTTGCTGATGCTGAAAGTTGTGCAGCCCTTTTTTAAAAAATTAGGCGATAGATACTCCAATAAGGAAGCGTTGAGCAAACCTGTGGTAGGCATATTTTTTATTACATTGCTGTTATCCTCAGGTATGACTGAGGTGATAGGCATTCACGCTTTGTTTGGCGCTTTCATGGCTGGCGTTATCATGCCACAGAATGTTCGTTTCAGGAATATTTTTATTGAGAAAATTGATGATGTGGCGCAGGTTTTGCTCTTGCCATTATTTTTTGTTTTTACCGGCCTGCGAACTCAAATAGGTTTGCTTGACAGCGCTAACCTATGGCTAACATGTATCATTGTTATATTGGTAGCCATCGGCGGAAAATTCTTAGGTAGTGCATTAGCCGCCCGGTTTATGGGTCAAAACTGGCGTGAAAGCCTGTCTATAGGTGCTCTGATGAACACCCGAGGACTAATGGAACTAATTGCTTTGAACATCGGTTATGATTTGGGCGTGCTGAGCCCTCAGGTATTTACTATGCTGGTCATAATGGCGGTTACGACTACTTTTTTAACTGGTCCCGGTTTGAACCTCATCAATAAAGTGTGGAAGGAAGGTAATGAACATATCCCATCAACATACAGCCAAACTGTGACTTACAATATTCTTATTGCATTTGATACGCCTGAAAAAGGAATTTCAATGTTAAAACTGGCCAACCAATTGGTCAAAAAAACGATAGACAATTCAGTTATCACGATGTTACACTTATCCCCGAGCAATGAGATCAACCAATTTAATATTGAAGAGTATAAACAGGAAAGCTTTGAGCCTGTTGAGAAAAAGGCAGACGAATTGAACGTCCCCATTGTTACAAGGTTCAAACCCGCCTTAAATATTGGGAGCGAAATAATTACCAATGCAAATGAGGGGCATTATGACCTGTTGATTATAGGGGTAGGCAATTCGGTTTTCGATGGCACTATCCTTGGGAAAATATTGGGAATAACAACGCGTATTATTAACCCCGAAAGGTTATATGATTCAATCACAGGAAAAGAAAAGCTTTTTGTAAATTCACATTTTGATGAGCGTACGCGCAACATTTTAAAATATACCGAAATACCCGTTGGTATTTTTATAGACAAGGGATATGATAAACTGGAAAATATCTTTTTACCGATTTTTTCAATCAGCGATAGTTTCCTGTTGATTTATGTACGTAAGTTGATTCATAATAGCGGCTGCAGGATAATTATATTGGATTCGGCCGGCGTTATCCGTCAGAATAGTGAAATAAAGGATGCTATCCGTTCTATTAACCATATAGCGCCGAACCACATAACTTTATATGATCAAAGAACCATAGACAAAGAGTTTCTTGAGCAACAAGATCTTATGCTGATCAGCCTGGGAAGCTGGAAAAATATTTTAAACACCCAAAGTGTCTGGTTGGCAAGCAGTCCTTCTACTTTGATTATAAAGCCTTAAACCACTATTACAGTTATTTTAAATCAGATAATAAATAAATGATGGAAACAGAAAAAATTCAGGATAGGATTATAGAAGAATTTGAAGGATTTTCAAACAGTCCTAACAGATGCAGCTATTTCAGAAAACTGGTAGAAGCCGGTAATGTTACCGAACGGCTACCGGCTGCAGAGCTGGATAACAAATACCTGGTACAAGGAAGAAAAAGTGAGATCTGGATAAAAGGCCGGATTGATGACGGAAAGGTTTTTTATATCGTTTATAGCAAAAATCACATCAGTAAAGGGCTTGCAGGGTTGCTGTTCCGTGTTTTTTCCGGTCGTTCCCCAAAAGAAATTATTAATACAAACCTTTATTTCCTGGATGAAATAAAACTATTTAACCGGATAAGTTCTGAATGGTTACAGGATCTTTTATTAATAATGAAAAAGATAAAATCCCAGGCAGCAGCATTACAACTGAAAAGGGCGGCAAGAGGAGTGTTAGAATAACACTGCAAATTATATTGCACCTTATACGAAACTCCAAATACTATTGCATCTTCAGGAATAAAAGTTACATTTAAAAGTTGATTTACTAAGTTAACATGGGCTCAATAGTTGATATATCTGTTCAGGCTATTTATTTCCTTTTGGCAGGAGGGTTAACCTTAATTTGTTTAGTCTTATATTTTTTGTTTAAACTATTGAGATCTGAAAAAAAATTAAGAGAGGCAAATGCAAAATTTCAACAACTTGAAGGCACGGTAAATTCATTACATCTTAAGAGTCTTGAATCTAAGTTGAATCCCCATCTTTTCAAGAATATCCTTAACTCTATCCAATCTCATGCCTACCAGACGTATTTTGCATTAGATAAATTAGCTAATGTTCTGGATTATATACTTTATGAAAGCAGAAATAAATTTGTTACTCCAAAAGAAGAAATTGAATTTGCTCAAAATTTAATCGAGATCAATAAGATAAAGATCAGTCCGCTTTTTGAATTGAATGTAAAATCTAAAATCGATGATTCGGATATTCTGTACAATCAAAAAATAATAGCACCCCTCATTTCAATTGATCTGATTGAAAATGCTTTCAAGCATGCCGACCTTCAAAGTCCTGATTCCTTTATTGCTATTGTATTTGAGTTTCGCGAAAGTACTTTCGGTATCACTGTATCCAACAAGATTTCGGCAAAGCCTCCGATGCACAAAGAAAACGCAGGATTCGGGGCAGAATCCCTGGAACAACGATTGAAGATTCTTTACAGGGATCGGTTCAAACTTGAAAGATTTGTGCAGGAAGATGTATTTATTGCCTATTTAAAAATTGATTTGATTGAGCAAAAAGCTAAAATGCATATTGGTGGATGATGAATTGCCAGGGCTTACTTATTTAAAAATGCTTTGTGAACAAATACCGGAGTTAGATATCATAAAGGCATACAATAACCCGCTGGCTTTTATTTCCGATTTGCCCGGTCTTGATTTTGACCTGGTGATGCTTGATATTGAGATGCCCGGCATGAGAGGACTGGAAGTAGCAAATTTGTTACCCGGAAAAGCTGTTGTATTTATTACTGCCTATAAGGAATACGCGGCCGAAGCGTTTGATGTGGGGGCCTTTGACTATGTTAGAAAGCCCGTTAAGAAAGAACGACTGCAACAAGCAGTTATGAAAGTTATTAAACAACTTTCTTATTATGAGAAAGAAAAGGATTTTTTCCAATTGAATACTGATCTTGGCAAGGCAATTATCTATTTTGATCAGCTAAACATAATCGAAGCGTCAGATTCTGACAGTCGGGATAAAATAGCATATCTTAATAATGGAACAATTTTGAAATTGAAAAATATTTCTTTCGACAGACTATTGGATTTGTTGCCTGCTGAACAATTTTGCAGAATTAATAAAAAAGAGATTGTGGCAATAAGGTGTGTACAGGTCTTTAGCTTTGATGAAATCACCACCAATGTCCTGGATCAAACCGGCAAAAATCTAAAATTGACAATTGGTGACGCTTACCGGAATGACTTTATGAAATTGCTCAATAAATAATTTCGTTACAATTTTTTCCTTTTTCGTTACAGATTTTATCAACTGTTATTCATGCTTGTTTTTACTTAAGAATAATCAGGCAATTTTATCCAATAATTTAATTGTGCAATGAATACAGTTGTTGATATTACATCAATCTGGCAACCTGCCGTCTCCAAAAAATCATTCCTGTCGTTCCTGAAGAAGAAGTCAGGGCCGTTTCTCCATACGCCGACGATAATTAAAAATAAATGCAATGGTTTATTGCTCGAAGGTTTAACTGTCAGGTCGTTATTTTTTTCAACGGATGTAGCCTTAATTGAGAATAATGATTGCGACGCTATTCTTGCAGTTTATCCTTTTTCTCCTTCTGCAAAAATAATGGGATCACTCATTCAATTTACTCATAAACCTGTTATTTGCGGCATTGGTGGCGGATTGACCCAGGGTAAGGTTGCAATGAACATGGCCTTACAGGCAGAACAACTTGGAGCGTCGGCGGTAATTGTTAACCAACCATTCCAAAACAAATGGATTGAAGTGATCAGGAAAAAAATCAGGATTCCAATTATATCGAGTGTATCTCATATTAATTTTCAATTCAGGGAGCGCGCCAGTGCAGGAGTGGATATTTTTCATATTACAGGCGGCAAAAACACAGGCTGCATTTTGGAACATTTAAAGGCTCAACTTCCGGGATATCCATTAATGGCTACCGGCGGGAAATCATTATCCTGTATAGAACAATCCATTGTTTTAGGTGCGGATGCAATTGTATTAACTCCGCCGGCAACAGGTGAATTGTTCAGGAAAATAATGGATGGATACAGGAAAGGCTTAGGATATTTAAGATAGAAAACGATTGAAATAAATTAACTAAGGCACCAAGACAAAAAATGAAGAAACACAGAAATATAGTTTTTTACGTTGTTGTTCTAGTCGTGTTTTCCGGTTTAATCCGTTGGGTAGTATTTATGGCGACTCAATACCGCTATGGAGCCATGCCTGTAGCTGGCAGAGAAAGTAAATGGATTGCATTTAAGGAGCTAGTCAACCAGAATTTTCAGCATCCTTTGGCTATTTTGTTAATGCAAATCATTACCATAGTGTTCGTCGCGCGGTTCTTCGGCCTTCTTTTCAAAAAGATCGGACAACCAACAGTAATTGGAGAAATAGTGGCAGGAATTTTTTTAGGGCCGTCAATTTTAGGTGCATTTTACCCTTCATTTACACAAATATTATTTCCTCCAAAATCAATGGCCAATCTTCAATTCCTCAGCCAGGTTGGCCTTATTCTTTTCATGTTTGTGGTCGGTATGGAGTTGGATTTCAGAGTACTTAGAAAGAAAACGAGAGATGCGGTTATTATCAGTCACACAAGTATCATTTTCACATTGTTTCTTGGTTTTGTTTTGGCTTATTTGATGTTTGAGCAATTTGCTCCTGCTCATGTGCCTTTCCTTTCCTTCGGATTGTTTGTTGGCATAGGAATGACGATTACCGCTTTTCCTGTTATGGCGAGAATTGTGCAGGAAAGGGGAATTCATAAATCAAAATTAGGCACCTTGGTTATTGCCTGCGCGGCTATAGATGACATAACCTCCTGGTGTTTATTGGCTGCAGTAATTGCCATAGTAAATGCAGGATCAATTGTCAGTTCTTTTTATACAATTGGACTGGCCTTAGTTTATATCATAATAATGGTAAGATTTATCCGCCCGTTTCTGAGGCGTGTTGCGGCATTACAAGTTTCGAGGGAAACGCTGAATAAATCAACAGTTGCTCTTTTTCTTATTACACTGATAATCTCTTCTTATATAACTGAGGTAATAGGAATCAAGGCATTGTTTGGTGCTTTCATGGCAGGAGCAGTCATTCCTGAAAATATGAAGTTCAAGAATGTCTTGATTGAAAAAGTGGAAGATGTTGCACTGATTCTTTTGCTTCCTTTGTTTTTTGTTTATACAGGATTAAGAACGCAAATAGGACTGCTTGACCAACCTGTGCTGTGGAAGCTTACTGCACTTACGATACTTTTCGCTGTTGTTGGGAAAGGCATTGGAGCTACACTTAGTGCAAAATGGATCGGACAAAACTGGAGAGACAGCTTATCGATTGGCACTTTGATCAATACAAGAGGATTAATGGGTTTAATTGCACTCAACATAGGGTATGATCTTGGCATTCTATCACCGGAAATATTTACAATGCTTGTAATCATGGCCATGGTAACCACATTAATGACAGGGCCGGCTTTGAATCTGATCAACAGGATCTTCATAGTGAAGAGAGGAAGAGTTCCACATGAGATCAATCAAACAAGAAAATATAAAATATTAGTTGCTTCTGATGATGCAGCTAGCGGTGCGTCACTTATCAGGGTTGCACATTCACTGGTGAGAAAAATAAGCACGAACGCTTCGATCACCGTAATGCATCTAGCCCCAAGTAATGAACTTCATTATTATAACATTGGAAAGTATGAAAAGGACACCTTCGCTCCCTTGCTTGCAGAATCTGAACGATTGCACCAGGAAATAACACCGCTGTTTAAAGTTTCGAAAGATATAAATACTGACATAGTGGAGGTGGCTAATAACGGGGACTTTGATTTGTTACTGATAGCAGTAGGAAAATCAATCTTTGAAGGGAGCATCCTGGGAAGAATAATAGGTATTACTACAAGGATAATCAATCCCGACAGACTCCTCCACCAGGTAACGCGTAAGGAGAATTTATTTGAAAATGTCCCCTTCGACGAGAAGACAAGGCTCATATTGTCAAAAGTAACTGTTCCGGTTGGCGTGTTGTTCAATAAGAGAATACCCAATACGGATCAGGTTTTCATGCCAGTTTTTTCAGTTGATGATGCCTTTTTAATAAAATACGCCCAGCGACTGATAAAAAATTCTGCATCGCAGGTTACCATACTCGACGTGGAAGAGTGCATAAAGACGAATCATGCTATAAAGGAGGAAATCCGCTCAATTCAACAAACAGCACCCAATCACATCAACCTTATTACAGAAAAGGAAATGCAAAGAGAATTTATGCAACATCAGGATATGATGTTCGTAAGTGCTTCAGGATGGAAAAAATTGATTAATTCAAAAAATCTTTGGCTCTCTGTTATTCCTTCTCTATTGGTTCTGACGGAGGGGCAAAAAGTTTATTTAAAATAAAAAGAACAAAGAAAAATATTACCTGATGGGAGATTTTTTTAAAACACTTTTTCATGAATTCAAGTTACCTCTTGAAAATCCTGTACTGGTCTTTTCTTTGATCCTGTTCATAATTCTATTATCGCCCATACTTCTGAAGAGATTGAATATTCCGGGAATTATAGGCCTTATTATTTCTGGAGTCATCATTGGTCCGCATGGTCTGAATATTCTTGCCAAAAATTCAGCAGTCGATCTTTTTTCCACTATTGGATTACTTTATATCATGTTCATTGCCGGCCTCGAACTTGACATGAATGATTTTAAAGCCAACAAAAATAAGAGTTTGCTGTTTGGATTCTTCACATTTACGTTGCCTCTGGTTATAGGTTTCCCGGTTTGTTTTTATTTATTAGGTTATGGTTTTAATGCGGCATTTCTGACTGCAAGCATGTTTGCAACACACACCCTCATTGCGTATCCTATCGTGAGCAAGCTAGGGATTTCAAAAAACGAAGCGATAGCCATTACTGTTGGCGGAACGATTCTTACTGATACGGGAGTGCTGCTAATACTTGCCATTATTATGGGCAACCATCAGGGAAACCTTAATGTGGATTTTTGGATAAGGCTGGGAATATCTTTACTTATTTTTTCTTTGATCATGTTTTTGGCTATTCCAAAGATTGCAAAATGGTTTTTTCGCAAACTGGAGAGTGAAAAGCATTCTCATTATATTTTTGTTCTTTCAGTCGTGTTTTTTGCAGCTTTTTTGGCCCAGGCTGCCGGGGTAGAACCAATAATCGGAGCGTTTGTAGCAGGTCTTGCATTGAATAAACTCATTCCTCAATCATCCGCATTAATGAACCGGATAGAATTCATTGGCAATTCCCTTTTTATACCTTTCTTTTTAATTAGTGTGGGCATGTTGGTTGATGTCAGGATCATCCTTCATGGTTCAGGTGCAATCGTCGTTGCAGCTTGTCTGACGCTCGTTTCACTGACGGGAAAGTGGTTAGCAGCACTATTTACCCAACTGGTCTTTAAATATTCCAATGCGCAAAGACAAGTCATATTTGGATTGAGTAGTGCTCACGCCGCTGCAACGCTGGCGGTAATATTGGTCGGATTTAAAGCAGGCATACTTGATGAGAATATCCTGAACGGAACAGTAATCTTAATACTAATAACATCAATAGTTGCTTCATTTGCTACGGAGAAAGCCGGAAAGAAAATGGCGATTCAGACCGCTGCACCGTTAATGGAGCAGAAAAGGGAGAATGAATTCGTAAATGAACATATTTTACTTCCGGTCGGAAATATAGAAAACAAAGAAAAAATTTTGGAATTATCTCTTCTTTTGAAGGACCAGAAATCGTCTAATCCCATTTCGATCTTATCGGTCCTTTCAAACGACATGGAGGCAGAGGTCAATGTCGTAAAAGCGAGGGCTACCCTGCAATCCTACGTTTCTGATGCCGCCGCTACCGAGACCAAATTTAATCTGGTCACCACACTCGATCATAACATCGCTAGCGGGATTTCAAGAGTATCTAAGGAAATATTAAGCTCCATTTTACTAATGGGTTGGCCTGGAAGAACAGGAATATTTGACAAATTCATGGGAGGCAAACTGGACGCCATCCTAAGTTCAACAGATAAGACAATCATAATGTGTGATTTAAAAAAGCCCCTCTTCTTAAATAAGCACATGAATGTTGTAGTAACCCCTCTTGCAGAAAGGGAACAGGGGTTTGAATTGTGGTTTAATAAATTGGCAAAAATCTCAAGGGAATTGACATTGCCGGTTCAAATATTTTGTAATCCAATGTCCATGAAGGCTATAAAAAAATTGGCAAATACATCAAAGATTTCATTACCTATTTCATTTACAATTGTGCACGAATGGGAAAATATTTTGAGAACCGTCAGGCAAAAAGATGAAGATGATCTTTTTGTCTTTATTTCCGCAAGGAAAGGCTCAATTTCTTATCATTTCTTCCTGGAAGGAATCCAGGCAAAAATCGAAAGATTTTTCCCTGAAAACAACAAGATTATAATTTATCCCAGGCAGAATAATAGCGGCGGTGGTATAGATGCTTATGATGAAATTTCTGCCGATAATTTAATGAAACCAATTCATGTAATTGAAAAATTAGGTAAAGGCATTGCAAGAATTCTTAAAAGGTAGAAGATGGAAATTCTATTTGAGGAACATCAAAGGCAAACAAAGTTTTTTCCATGGCTTATTGTAGCTATCATGTGGGCAATATCTATTTCCCATATCACAAGAGTTGGATTAAATGATATGAATTTGTTCGTCAATATTTTTTTCCTCATCTTATTGCCATTATTCTTCACTCTTTTGTTATTAATAATAAAGCTATCAGTGATTATAAATACGGATTCACTTATGTACAAAATGTATCCTTTTCATTTTCATTATAAATGCATCAATTTAGACTATATAGAAAAAACAATTTTAAGGAAATATAATTTGCATAGTTCATTTTGTAGCTGGGGAATCGGTGGTATTTTTAAGCGCAATTTCAGCTCATACACTATTAAAGGGAATGAGGGAATAGAAATACAGTTACAAAACGGGAAGGTCATATTTCTGGGAACAGCTTACCCACAAAAAATAGTTGAACTCATTAAACAATCCACACTTCCCAAACCTGATTTACATCAATCTCCAATTGAATAAGTTTGCTATTCCTCCTTTCTTTTCATAAAGTGTTTCAGGAAATGGCCCGCCTCGTTTATTCCTTCTTTTACGGGAATATTTAAAGAAATTCTTGATTCCAGTTGACCGGGATACAGAATGATAAAACTGTTCTTATTAAAATATTTACAGAGATAATAAGAAAGTTTTTCTAAATGTGGATTGTAGGATAAGTTGCCTTTCCGGGATGATACAATTATAAACAAATCATCCAAATCTACTTCACGACTTAGAATCAGAAAATCGTCCCACTCGGTAAATTCTTTAAACTTTAATTGAATAGGATTACTATTTGATTTATTGAGGCTTTTGAGAGCAGCAATTGTAGTAGGGTGGGCATAAAAGAGAACAGGTAAACTATTTTGCCTTGACATGGCTGAAAGTTTGGTAACCCAATGCATTAAGCCCGGCTCGAATTCAGCTTTGGGAGTTACCAATATCACCATTCTTTTAAGCGTATTAAAAGGCTGTACTGGTTTATATGCATAAATTGTTTCGAAATACTTGGATAGAATTTGCTGGTTGACTATGTCTTTAAAATCCTGTTCCCTTGTATCTTTGGGAAGCCCAAGAATTAAATCTGTGATGTTCTTTTCTTTTATTGTATAAACTATTCCGTTAGTTAAGTTTTCATCAAACCTGGTTATTGGCAGAATGGTATTATCGGCTGAGGCCCCCTGCTTTATAACTTCATCCATCATTTTTTTTCCTTTTTTTTGCTCCTTTTCCGAGGCGTTTTGTTTGTCTACTACATACAGGGCATAAATGGTTTCCTTACTTTTTGGTTTCTTTAGAGATAATCCTAAATCAACGATATCGCCTAAAATTTCCTGGTTGGTAACAGAAATAAGAATTGAATCTTTCACTTCTTCCTCTTCTGTTTCAGTAGCTTCACTTTCAAGCAGAGCGATTTTACGCGAGGCTCTTTCAACCATTAAGGAACTAACGGCACACGTAACTAAAATCATAATAATAGTTCCGTTTAATACATCTTCATTCAATAATCTTATAGGTTGACCATCCCGAGTTTCCCCAAGGATTATATTATATCCAACCAATACTGCTGCCAGTGTAGCCGCTGCCTGTGCGCTACTTAATCCGAAAATTATGGTTCTTTCATCTTTTGAAAGTTTAAAGGTTTTTTGAGTAAGCCAGGCAGCTATATATTTCCCACATAAAGCCATTGTTGTAATTACAATGCTCACTTCAAGCGTTTTAAGGCCATTCCATAAGGTTGACACGTCCACTAACATTCCTACGCCGACCAGGAAGAAGGGAATAAAGATTGCGTTTCCTACAAATCCAATCCTGTTCATCAAAGCCGAATTGGAGGGTATGAATTTGTTAAGGGCGAGGCCAGACAAGAAAGCGCCGATGATGGGTTCTATTCCGGCAGCTTCCGCAAGGAATCCACCCAAGAATACCAGGGCCAAAACAAATATATATTGGGAAACACCGTCGTCATATCTTTTAAAAAACCACCGTGCTATAAATGGAAATCCGATGACCACTATTAATGCAAATACCACTACAGAAATGGAAAGTTTTATCCAGAAAGAAGAAGAAATATCCCCTTTGGTCATGCCGACTATCACGGCCAACACCAACAAGGCAAGTGTATCAGTTATCATCGTTCCTCCAACCGTAATAGTGACCGCTTTATTATTAGGAATTCCGTATCGGCTGGCTATTGGGTATGATAGGAGTGTGTGAGACGCAAACATGCTGGAAAGCAAAACAGAAGTGGGCAGTGAAAACTGAAGGAGATAATAACAGGCAGGTATTCCAAGCAACATTGGAAGACTAAAAGTAAATAAGCCAAAAAGAAGGCTTTTATACTTGTTTTTTTTAAATTCAGCCAGGTCTATCTCAAGCCCTGCCATAAACATAATATACAAAAGTCCAACCGTGCCAAACAATACTATACTGCTGTCGCGCAATAACAAATCCAATCCATAAGGACCTACTATAACTCCCGCAACTATGAGTCCGATGATATGTGGTATTTTAATCTTATTTAATAGAATTGGTGCAAACAATATGATGAAGAGCACCAGGGAAAAAATAATTACCGGGTTTTTTAAGGGTAGCGAAAAATCTATTTGTAAAAGTATCATAGAGTATATCTGATAAGATAAATTGAATTTTATTGTTTGTTCAATTGCAGATCGTAAACAATGTTACAATCTGGCCGAATTATTTCCCGTGTACCTTCCATTTGACCGTCGTCAGTCTCTTTGAGGTGAATAACCATCTTAACTCCCCTGTCTGTCGTGGAGTCAATGGGCTGCGATGATAATTTTAAAGTATTTTGCTCATAACCTCCAACATAAACCCGCACCAGCTTGTTGTCGCTTATCACATTGGCAATTACAACATTGCCTTGAAAATTAATATTCCATTTTTCAGTTTTCGTATCACCAATAGCAGAACCGGCGCAGGTAGTAGAAGAACATACCATTTTTACATTCCAGGTGCCGGGCACTTTTGGATGGAGTTCAGATATTGAATCTACTGAAGGAAGGCTTATGATGCTGTCAGAAATATGCTCTTTTTTGTTTAATTCATCTTCTCTTCGATTAAGTTCTTGTTCCTTTAGCGTAAGCTGACGCTCTTTTTCATTTAATTCTTGTTTTTCCTTTTTGATGGCGTTTTCACGTTGGCGTAAATTACACCCTGAAAAAATAATAAGTGAAATTGCCGCGGGTAAGAGAATCCATTTCATTAACCTGTTTATTTCAAATTTAATAATTTAATTTTCGGCATAGTCCTTCATCCGTTTTATTCATTTTTGAAGAATCATAACTTAAGAACTATCTTACTTACATTTTTTCTTTGATCCCTTTTTTTACCAGCCACCAATTCACAGGATAAGCGGTAACAAAACCAAGGAGCATCGCAATCTGCATCATCAACCAAAAGAGGGGAGTGGAGGCATTCAACGGGTGATTATAGATTAGAAAAATAGCAATCGCCATCCAGCCGTACATCCCGATTTGCCAGGCGGTGAGCGACAAAGTATCTGCCTTGAGCGCAGCGATCAATGCTTGTTTTGATGAAAGATGCTTCATCGGTTTGATAGAATAATATTGAAATATGATTCCCAGCGCAAAAGCGAAAACATAAGCGATCGCCCAATCGCCAAATAATTTACGGCCAAACAAAACAACAGGAACAATGGACAAAAATGCCTGGGCAAGAATGTCGCCAAGGGTACATCCGCTTCCACAATGTAAAGCAGCCACTACAATGCTTTGCCAGTAAGGCTTTTGGGGATGACCGTGATGGTGAGACGATTCATTTTCCTTTTTAGCTGATAATCTTCCAATCTTATAATAAGCCAGTAAAGCAAGTGGCCCCGAATACAATGCAGTGACGGGCCATACAATGTTCATGATCCACATCTTTTGGGGAAACCTTATCACATCGATTAGAATAGCCAGCGCACAAATGAAAGCAAACACCAGCGAGATCCATGCAATTGTATTGATATCCATTTTATGTTTTACCTTAAAAAGACACATTTTTTATGCCTTAATTTTCCACGCAGGGGAATTCAGCCAGTGAACCAACTTAATCCCAGGGATTTATGGATTGGTAACAGTGAAGCGTAAACGTAAATAAATAAATACAAATGAATTACAGAAACAGCGCTCATACTTTTACGATCCTGTAGATAACACCATTGATTTTGTCTTTTGCCTGGAGGTAGCCCATTACATAAAGGTCATTAGCTGCATCTATATAACATGCAGTTATAAAAAAAGGTGTAGAAGGTTTATTTACTATCTTCAATGGAATGCAGTTCCATTGATCATTCGCTTTTTTGTCAAGGGCAAATAACTTTCCTTCCCAATCTGCGAAAACATATTTTTTGGTGAGTTGTGGTAAATCTTTACCGTAATAAAAATTGCCACCAATCACGCATATACCCTTGGCGTGTGAATAAGTATATACCGGCTTCACAAAATCGGTCTTGACTGTATCCCCGTTTTTTTCAAAAGTTTCGTCGCCTTCCTTTACCGGCCATCCGTAGTTGCCACCTTTGTTAACGAAATCAATTTCCTCTTCCATTTCTTCCCCAACGTCGCCTCCTATAAGCTGGTGGGAAACAGGATCAAATCCATAGTGCCATAATTTCCGAAATCCATATGCCCAGATCTCCGGTCTTGCTCCTTTTATATTTACAAAAGGATTATCAGGGGGAATTGAATAAGGAATTTTACTGACATCAATTCTCAAAAGCTTTCCTTCAAGGTCATTTAAATTTTGTCCCTGGAATTTATAAGTTGAATCGCCCGCTTTGTCGTCGCCAATGGAAATATAGAGATAACGGTCAGGCCCAAACGCAATTTGTGAACCATTGAATGCTACGATCCTGCCTTCAACATCAAGAACTTTTTTTTCTGAAGCCGGATCTGCTTTGTAAGGATCGGCAGGGTCAGTTGTAAACCGGGAGACGATCAGTTTGCCATTCTTTTTATTTTTTTCAGACGGGCCTGCATAAGAAACGTAAAATTTATGGTTAGTTGAAAAATCCGGGTCAAATGCCAGGCTGTACAACCGGCCCAAAGAAGAGTTTGGAGACGGTTGGTATTTGTTGCCAAACTTATCCCAAAAAGGTTTTGGCAACATAGAATCCTTTTTGATGATCCAGATTTTACCTGTCACGTCTGTTACAAATAAATTTCCACCCGCAACAGGTTCATTCATTTGAACAGGCAGTTGCGCGATATTGGAGACCGGTTCCAATTTTACAGCAATGGAATCGCTCTTTGGTATTGCCGTTTTTTCTTTCTGGGATCTTTTAACGGTTCCCGTACACGCAGAAATCAGGGTGATTGTCAAAAATGAGAAGAGGCTCAATTTCATACAAGCAATTTTACAGGCGACAAAGTAATCTATGTATTTGATATTTTGAAAATTCACATTCTATTTATTTTTAAAAAGCTTCATTGGAATTGGGAAGAGTAAACCCACATTTTATTTAAAATCTTATTTTGTAAATCTTTATCGTTATTTTCACTTTCCAAAAATGCCATTTAAAACAACTAACATGAAAGTATTGCATGCAGGCTTCATAGGGTTATTACTATTTTTAGCTCCCACATTAAAAGCGCAAAAGGATTCGGTAACTGACCGGTTGAACCAAAACAACGACTGGCCACAGTTGAGGCGTTATCGTCAAGAGAACATTAAGGCAGGGTTGCCAAAAGCAGGCGAAAACCGGGTTGTTTTTATGGGCAATTCCATAACAGATTTTTGGATAAAGTCTGATCCTTCTTTTTTTGAAAGCAAGCCATATTTGGATCGTGGGATCAGTGGGCAAACTACCCCACAAATGTTAATTCGTTTTCGGCAGGACGTAATCGATCTTCATCCAAAAGTCGTGGCCATTCTTGCCGGCATCAACGACATCGCTGAAAACACTGGTCCGTCAAGTGTACAGATGATTGAGAACAATTTGATGTCCATGGCACAGCTGGCAAAAGCCAACGGGATAAAGGTGGTGCTTTGTTCGATTACACCAGCAAAAGCATTCCCCTGGAGACCCGGAATTAACCCGATAGCAAGTATTAAGGAAGTGAATAAGTGGATGAAAAGTTATGCGGCGAAAAATAATTTCGTGTTCGTCGATTATTATGATGCCATGGTGGATGCGGAACAAGGACTTCCTGCCAATTTATCAAAAGATGGAGTACATCCAACTTTGGAAGGGTACAGGATGATGGAGCCACTGGTAGTTAAAGGAATAAAAAAAGCACTTCAGCACAAATAGAACCAGGATTTACCGCTTATCAATAAGAATCCTTTTTTTATCTTATAAAAATTATATTTGACGAACCTGACTGCCGGGTTTTCTTTAACGTACCGGGATTCATAAATTAAACCAGATGAAGCTTTTCCTTTCCGCTTGTACTATATTCCTTTATTTTTCTGCCTTTTCCCAAAACAGTGCGACAGATTCTATTGCCAGGCTCCAGGCCAAGAATGCAGTTGAAGTTTATGATCAATACAATAAGAACGACGAACCGGTTTACAATGGGGATGAATATCTCTATTATACTTTCCGAATGGATGGTGACCCGTTTTTCATTTCGCCTGACTTTTCGTATGGATGGGTAAGTTATAATGGAAGAAAATATGATTCCCTTGCATTGATTTATGATCTTGCCAGAACTGATTTGGTGGTTTTATCTCCGGATCAGTTGACAAGGATCGTGATGCACAACGAATTTATTGATAGCTTCTTTTTGCGAGGTCACACTTTTATTAAGCTGGCGGAAGACCATAAACAGAATTTGTATAATAGTGGATTTTTTGACCTTCTTTACAATGGACAAAATGTTCAGTTCCTGGAACTGAGATCAAAACTGCGCAACCCAAGAATTGTTTCCAATGTGCTGATCACTTCCTTTCCTGAAAAGAACCACTTTTACATTCACAAGAATGGACTTTATTACCTGGTGAGCGGGAAGAAAGATGTTTTCAGGGTTTTTGGCGATAAGGTGCGTGATCTGAAAAAACGAATGCGCCAGGATCATGTGAAATTAAAACGCAACAATTTTGAATTTGCCGCTCCAAAAGTAGCCGCGATTTACGATCAACTAACTCATTAATATGAACCGGAAAAAATGTTTACTTTTTTTTATTGTTTTACTCCTTTGTTCAGTCAGCTACGCACAGCAAAACGATAATCTTGTAACAGGCAATTTTCAAAATGCCAACTTTAATGAGTTCGTCAGAAGGGTGGAGGCACAAACGAAATTTCACTTTTATTATGAACCTTCACAGTTTGACAGTATTTCAATTACCATTTCTGTAAAGGATGCGCACCTGCCTTCAATACTCGACAGGATTTTCAACAACACACAATGGCATTATACCATAGACAAAGACAATAATGTTTTTATCACAAAAGGGTTTTCTCTTGCCGCCAACCTGCCCTATGGTTTTTTTACGGGAGAAACGGACACAGCAGAGATAGCTCAAAAGCGACAGCCGTTAGAAGCGGGTTATATCAACCAGAAGAAAAATGCGAGGCAGGAAATTTCAATAGAAAACAAAGTTTTTGACATTGGTATTAAAAGAAACGGCACGCCCAAAGGGAAAGTGAATATCGCCGGTTATGTTCGCGATGCTCAAACGGGTGAAGCTATTTCAGGAGCGCTAATTTATCTTGACCATCCATCTGTGCAGGTGAAGACTGACCAGTTTGGATATTATTCATTAATACTATCCGCTGGTCATCACATTCTCAATATCATCGCCCCGGGAATGTATGATACAAGAAGACAGGTGATGTTATATTCTGACGGGAATTTTGATATTGACCTTGATGAAAAAGTCTTCAGGCTGAAGGAAGTGTTGGTTGAAGCAGGAAAAGAAAGAAATGTGCGAAGTACGACAATGGGTATGGATAAACTTTCGATGACTGCTATCAAACAGATTCCTGCTGTGATGGGAGAGGTGGACGTCTTACGCGCGGTACTCACTTTACCCGGTGTAAAATCAGTTGGTGAAGCCAGCACCGGTTTGAATGTTCGTGGCGGTGCAACTGACCAGAACTTAATACTTTTCAATGGCGCAAATATTTATAACCCGTCTCATCTTTTTGGATTTTTCTCCGCATTTGATCCTGATGTAATTAAAGACGTGACCTTGTACAAGAGTAGTATTCCGGCCAAATATGGCGGAAGAATTTCGTCAGTTTTGGACATTACTTCATTGGATGGTAATGATAAAAAGTTATCCGGTTCTGCCGGCATCGGTCCGCTTACCAGCAAGTTTACTTTGGAAGGACCTCTTGTAAAGGACAAAACGACTTTTGTGTTGGGCGGACGAACCACTTATTCGGATTGGCTTTTCAAAGTGTTGCCGAAAGATTACAGGAAAAGCCACGCTTCCTTCCAGGATGGGACGATTCACATCAACCAGAAAATAAACAAAAAGAACAACGTTTATGTAAATGGTTACATCAGCGGCGACAAGTTCAATTTAAACAGTGATACCACTTACCAGTATCATAATAAAAATGCAAACCTGAACTGGAAACACAATTTCAATAACCGTTTTTATGGGGTGTTCATGGCGGGTATCGATCATTATGATTACAATGTGGGGTTCAATGGAGATTCGGTTAATGCTTACAAACTGGCATTTAATATCAATCAATATAAGTTCAATGCAGATTTTAGTTACTTCCTGAATAATAAACACACTTTGTCTTTTGGGCTGAACAGCCTTTTGTACAATGTTCAGTCGGGAACGATAACACCTTCTTCCAAATATTCGCTCATTGTGCCTGATTCACTGGAGGCAGAACATGCATTAGAAAGCGCTGTTTACCTTGGCGATCATTATAATATTTCAGATGATTTTTCTGTTGACGGAGGTATCCGGTTTTCAGTGTACAATTATTTAGGTCCGAAACATGTAAACACTTATGCGCCTGGGTTGCCAAAAGATGTGAACAATGTTTTGAGTACGAATTTTTATCCCTCCGGAAAGGTTATAAAAACATACATGAATCCCGAATACCGCCTTTCCGCAAGATATTCATTGACGGATAACATGTCTGTAAAGGCTTCGGTAAATAGTTTGAGCCAATATATTCACATGTTGACCAACACGACCACCATTTCGCCGACGGATGTATGGAAACTAAGTGACCCGAATATTAAACCGCAGCAAGGAACACAAGTAGCACTTGGATTGTACAGGAATTTTAAGAACAATACCATAGAAACTTCTGTTGAGGTTTATTATAAATGGTTCAAAAATTACCTCGATTATAAGAGTGGCGCTGTGCTCGTAATGAATCACAATATTGAAACCGATGTGATCAACACAAAAGGAACTGCTTATGGTGTTGAATTTTTGTTGAAGAAGGCAACAGGAAAGGTAAATGGATGGCTTACTTACAGTTATTCCCGTTCGCTGCTGCAACAGGACGATCCTCTTGCCGGTGAAAAGATCAATAACGGCGACCAGTATCCCAGCAATTTTGATCAGCCTCATAATGTAAGTTTCTCAGGTAACTTCCGGTTTACTCACAGGTTCAGCGTTTCGCTGAATGCAACTTACAGCACCGGCAGACCGATCACTTTGCCGATAGCTGAATACGATTATGCGGGTTCCGTAAGGGTTTTGTATTCCAACAGGAATGAATACCGCATCCCTGATTATTTCAGGACAGACTTTTCGATGAGCCTTGATGGAAACCATAAGATACACCAGTTCTTCCACAACTCATGGACACTGGGCGTGTATAATGTAACGGGAAGAAAGAATGCCTATTCGGTGTACTTCACTTCTGAAAATGGAAGAGTAAAAGGATACAAGCTTTCCATATTTGGAACAGCTATTCCATTTATAACTTATAATATCCGGTTTTGATATCTTATGAAGGAAACATGAATGAAAGTTAATTTATTCCCTAATGAAATCTTTAAAAAGTGAGATGAGAAATAGATCATTTAAGTTCAATTATAAAATAATATCGCCCATCGTGTTGCTCGTATTTTTTTTCAGTTGCAAGGAACCTTATGATCCTCCATTAAAAGCGTCGGGGGCTCATTATCTTGTTGTGGAAGGATATATTCATTCTGACGGTCAACCGACCACCATAACCTTGAGCCGTACACGAAATATTGCCTGGGGCGATACAGCAACAAGAATTTATGAAACCGGAGCTCTTGTGGTGATTGAAGATGATCAAAACAATAGTTATCCTTTGTATGCTTCCGGCGGGGGAAATTATTCCGGCGCTTATAACTTAAGTAACGATAGAAAATACAGGCTGCGTATTACCACCGCCGACAACAGACAATACATTTCTGATTTCGTTCCATGTAAAGTTGCTCCTCCAATTGATACAATCGGCTGGAAATTCAACGGAAACGATGTACAACTTTATGTCAACACACACGATCCCAATAATGAGACAAAATTCTATCGGTGGGATTATACAGAGACCTGGGAATTTCATACGGATTATTTTTCTGAGTTGCAGTACAATCCTGACACGACCGTTACGCCGCGTGTATCGCAGGTATATGTTTGTTACCGCACCAACCATTCGACAAATATTATTGTTGGTTCTTCAGAAAAACTTGCCAACGATGTGATCAATGAAAAGCCGTTGGCTGTTATCCCTTTTCAGGATAAAAGATTGAGCGTATTGTACAGTACAATTGTTACCCAATATGCGCTTGATTCCAATGCTTACAGATATTGGAATGCCATGAAAGGAAACACAGAGAATGTGGGGTCTGTTTTTGACGGCCAGCCCAATCAATTGACAGGAAATATTCACTGCGTAAGCGATTCTTCCGAGCCGGTTATCGGTTACATCGGTGCAGGAAGTACGCAACAGGAAAGGGTATTTATAAGCAACTCATCAATGCCCGCAGGCTGGAATCAAAAAGGTAATTGCGATTATATTGAGGTGCCGCCGGTACGTGACAGCATGGCCATTTATTTTGGACAGCAAGGATTTGTGCCCATCAAAGCTGATTTGAATGGTATAATCCTTTTAGGATATTTCGCATCGGAGGGCCCATGTGTTGATTGTACCTTGAATGGAACTACACAAAAACCATCATTCTGGCCTTAAAAATCTAAACAATGAATTTTATGAGTTTATACAAAAGATCAAATTATTTTTTCACTGTTTTGGTTTGTTTACTGTATGGACATTCTTCTTTTGCGCAGACGAAGTTTGAAAAGATGGTCAATAGTATCGCCATCTATAACGTTCACCATCTTGAAGAAAAAGTTTACCTCCATACCGACCGTTCTTATTATTTATGTGGAGATATTATTTGGTTTAAGGCCTATGTGGAAAATGCTGCGAACAATCATCCATCATCAGTAAGTAAAGTGGTTTATGCTGAACTTTTGAATTCGTCCCACGACCCTGTTTTGCAGGCAAAAATCAAGATCACTAATGGCAATGGTAGCGGGTCTTTTGCGCTTCCTCTTTCGTTGCCTTCAGGCAATTATGAGTTACGCGCGTATACCAACTGGATGAAAAATGATTCAGCGTTTCATTTTTTCAGGAAAATGATAACGATAATAAACACTACCAGGAATTTAGATCAGTCGCTGGTAAAAACGAATACCCAATATGAAGCACAATTTTTCCCGGAGGGAGGCAATCTTGTAAATGGAATAAAAAGTTTGGTTGCTTTTAAAGTGAACGATAACAAAGGAATTGGCGTAAACGCAAATGGAGTGATTGTAGATCAGTCGAATGACACGATTGCAAATTTTCAAACAGCGCATTTCGGCATGGGGCGTTTTTATTTAACTCCTGAAGCGGGAAAAAATTACTCGGCAATTGTCAGGGTGAATGACAGTGCTACACTTAATGTTCCCTTGCCTTCTGCATATAACCAGGGATTCGTTATGCATCTTTCAGAACGGGGAAATGCGATAAAGATTGAAGTAAATTCCTCCGGAAAATCTTCTTCGGCTGTTTATCTTATTGCGTCTACTAATAAACTGGTTGATTATTCCCAGGCGTTGAATTTGAATAATGGAAATACTGTTTTCACAATAAATAAAAGTGATTTGAGCAGTGGTGTTTCAAGAATTACCTTGTTTGATGAAAACCGGAAACCTGTTTGTGAAAGACTTTATTTTAAAAGGCCGGAAAGTCGTTTAGACATCAATGCTAAAAGTGACAAATCCAATTATGGAAAGCGCGATGCTGTTTCAGTTGATCTTTCCACAACCGAAGGTTCAGGCAATTTTATACCAGGCAATTTATCGGCTTCTGTTTACAAACTGGATGATCTTCAGCAGGCAAATAATGACAATATTTTCACTTACTTATGGTTGTCATCTGATGTCAAAGGTTATATAGAAGACCCCGAATATTATTTCAGGAATAATAATGAAGAAAGTAATGAAGCATTGGACAATCTTTTGCTATCCCAGGGCTGGCGTAGCTTTGATTGGGATGAATCATCCATGCAGACACCCTCTTTTTCTTATGCCCCTGAAAACCGTGGCCATATCATTATGGGAAAAGTAACAAACGAAAATACAGGTCAGCCCGCACCAAATGTGTTAGTTTATCTTTCTGTTCCGGGAAGGAGAGTGCAATTGTACGGATGCAAAAGTGATGCGGAAGGAGATGTTCATTTTGACATGAAAGATTTTTACGGAGCCAATCAAATCGTGTTGCAAACGAATACCACAACCGACAGCACTTACCGCTTGCAGATATTTACTCCTTTTTCTCAATCGTTTTCAAATGAGCCCCTACCGGCTTTAATTGTTTCCCAAGAGAACCGCGAAAGTCTTGCAGAAGAGAATTTGCACATGCAGGTTTCGAATGCTTATCATGGTGAAGAATTACAGAAGGAGGCACCAATCCGCATTGACACAATGCCTTTTTATTATAAGCCTTACAAGACTTATTTACTTGATAATTATACGAGGTTCACAACGATGGAAGAAGTTTTGCGTGAATATGTTTTGGAGGTAAATGTTTTAAAAAGGGAAAGACAATTCCATTTGCAGACTTTTAATGCACCGGGATTTGCATTGCTCAATATGCAACCTTCGGAAAGAATGTTCACAAAGGATCCGCTCGTTTTGCTGGATGGAGTTCCTGTTTTTGATGTAAATAAAATCATGGAATATGATCCATTAAAAGTTCAGAAGCTGGAAGTTGTTGCTTCAAAATATGTGTGGGGCCCGATCGTATCAAATGGCATCGTAAGTTTTACTACTTACAAAGGTAATCTTCCAGGCTATTCATTGAATCCTCATGATGTAATACTCGATTATGCCGGACTTCAAAAACAGCGCGTTTTTTATTCACCACAATACGCTACTGAAAAGGAACGCCAGAGCCGCCTCCCGGATTTCAGGGAAGTTTTGTACTGGTCACCTGATATAAATACAGATGCAAAAGGAAATGGAAAGTTTTCATTTTATACAGGAGATATGCCCGGGAAATATTTAGTGAACATCCAGGGAATTTCTCAAAACGGTGATGCCGGAGGTACAAACTTCACGATTGAGGTGAAGTAGAAAAGACCGGAATAGCTACCAGGAATATTGAATACATATTATATTGAAATGAAAAATTTCATACCAAAATTATTGTTTTTGCTTGCGGTTGTTCTTTTAGATTTCGGATGCAAAGTTCCTTATTATCCACCTGTAAATGCAAGTCAGGCAAATTACCTGACTGTTGAAGGATTTATTCGTTCAGATTCTGAAACAGTAGTTATGCTTTCTTATACGAGAACTATTTCCAGGTGGGATTCAGCCAGCAGGATTTTTGAATCAGGCGCTTCAGTTATGGTTGAAGATGATCATGGTGATTCTTATAAGCTAAAAGAAAAGATACCAGGGGTTTATACTTTGGATCCGGTTTCATTCGATTCCGCCTTCAGATACCGACTGCATTTTTTTACACGTGACGGAAAAGAATATGCCTCCGATTTTGTTCCATTTAAAGTTGCACCGCCAATTGATAGTATCGATTGGGGAGAGAAGTTAGGGGGAGTGGAGATTTTTGCGAGCACGCATGACCCACAAAACAAAAGTCGCTATTACCGCTATAAATATATGGAAACATGGGAGTTTCATTCCCGTTATGTATCACAATACATTTATGACAGTGGAGTTATACGTGAACGTCTGCCCGAAGAGGAGGTTCACGTTTGCTGGAAGTCTGATACTTTGAAAAACATCAATATTGGAACTACAGAAAATGAAACGGACGATGTTTTATACCATCAGCCGTTGATATTTATTCCTGACCATGACATTAAATTCAGTGTTCTTTACAGCGTGTATGTTTCTCAATATGCTATGGATTCTTCTGCTTATATTTTCTGGCAAAGAATAAAAAAGAATACCGAAAAATCAGGTTCTGTTTTTGATGCCCAGCCTGTGCGGTTAACAGGAAATGTTCATTGCATCAGTGACACTTCAGAAAAAGTAATTGGCTTCATTGGTGCCGGGTCTGTAACTCATAAAAGAATTTTTATACAAAACAATTTGTTCCCAGGATGGAATCTTCCGAATGATTGTTTTCCAATTCTCATCGGCCAAGGTAATGTTGTGGAAGCAACGAGTGTCGGGTATTATATTGGCTCAAGGGTCGGTCCCGGACAATACCTTGGATATTATTTAGATTGCGCCAATTGTGCTGTGCGTGGTTCAACACAAAAGCCTGCCTTTTGGCCTTGAACAGAGAAATCGAATTAATATTTTTAAATTTTTTTTAGAAGAAACAACTACAATCGGTTGAATAGAAATTCTCCCTCAACCATTGAGGATTGAACATTTATATTTTCATCAAAAATGACAATATCGGCATCCTTTCCAACTGCAATGGAACCTTTATGGTTTTCAATTTTCAAAATACGCGCCGGGGTTAAAGTCATCATTCTTACCGCTTCTGTCAAAGGAATTCCTGCTTGTTGAACCATCGTTCTTACCAGCCTGTCGGCAGTTGCGACGCTTCCGGCAAACGAACTACGGTCAGGTAATTTGGCAACTCCATCTTCTACGATAACTTTTAAACCGTTTTCTTTTGAACCTAAAATACTTTCTGAAGTTTGCTGTCCTGCAGCACGCATCGCATCTGTAACGAGTGCAATCCTATCCGGCCCTTTTATCTTATAAACCAATTGAAGAAGGGGAGTGGGCAGGTGAACACCGTCAGCAATTATTTCAACGTCAATTCCGTCCATCAAATAAACACTTTCGATAACGCCGGCATAGCGAAATGCATTTTTACGGGTTACACCAGACATTGCAGAATAAAAATGCGTGGCAAGTGTGTAGCCATTTTCAAAAGCCTTGATCACATCATCATAAACAGCATCAGTGTGGGCAATGGAAGGTAAAATATTATGCGCGCTCAAATAACTGCCAAATTCAATTGCACCTTCAAGTTCAGGAGCAGCACTCCATCTTGCGATTATATCGCCGGCTTTATGAACAACCTCTTCATATTCTTCTTTATCAGGTTTGCGTATGTAGCGGGCATCCTGTGCACCTTTCTGGCTCATTGCCAGGTAAGGGCCTTCAATGTGCATTCCCAAAAATCTTGCACCATTTGTGTTTTTCGTGTATGCATCCCTGTAAACCGATAAAATATGCAGGATATCTTCCTTTCCTGCAGTAAGGGTTGTTGGAACCATTGCCGTTGTTCCGTATTGAAGATGAGTTTCAGCAATGGTCAAAAAATCCTTGACTGTCCCGTCCATAAAATCACTTCCGCCACCGCCATGAACATGAATGTCAATAAATCCCGGTGAAACATAATTTCCTTTGGCATCAATAACTTCATCAGCATATGATCCCTTTTCTTTTTCATTTACTTCACGGATGATACCATCTGCTATCATCACAGTTGCGTTATTAATTATTCTTTGGGAAGTGATGACCTTTCCGTTGATGATCTTTATTTTTTTTCCCATAAGGAAATCATTTTTTGGGGGATATGTTTTCTAATAACGAGGCAGCTTCTTCATCAATGAATAGATAGCATTCAGGATGCTTTTGTAAAATACTTGCAGGACATAAATTGCTTACAGTTCCTTCCACCGTACACTTCACTGCCTCTGCTTTTCTTTTTCCCGGAACGGTACAAATAATTTTTTTGGACAACATTATTTGTTGAATACTCATACTGATCGCCTGTTTGGGTACTTCTTCAATCGAACTGAACCAGCCTTCATTTACCTGCTGTTGGCGGCATTTCTGATCCAGGTCCACTACAATATAAGGTTGCTTCGTTTCAAAATCGGCAGGAGGATCATTAAAAGCAAGATGACCATTTTCGCCGATTCCTACTAATGCTACATCAACAGGAGATCGTTGAATCAATTCACTCAAACGTTCACATTCTATTTTCGTTTGTGCATTTCCGTTAATAAAGTTTGCTTTTCCCAATAGAGGAACTTTTTCAACGAACCTTTCTTTTAAATATTTACGGAAACCTGCCTTGTGCTTTTCCTGCAAACCGATGTATTCATCAAGGTGAAACATGGTTACTCTTTTCCAGTCTATTCCATTTTCTTTCGTTAATTCTTTCAGCACTTCAAACTGGCTGGAACCTGTTGCAAGGATAATTACTGCATTTCCTTTTTTGTTAATTACTTCACGAATGAATGAAGCAGCTAATTTTCCCGCTACTTTTCCCGTCTGCTGTTCATCTTGTTTGATCTGAATGTGCATTGGAAAGTATTAAGATTTAAAGTTACAAATAAACAATCTGTATGGCGGAGCTGCGAATTCAGTAAATAAACAAATAACTACAATTTTTATTTTACTTCTGTAACTATGAATCCGGATTAGTTTGATCCGTGGAATTGCTTGCTGTAAGGATCTTTTTTATCAGCACAATTTGCCCCAGGTGGTAATAAGTGTGTTCTATTATTCCGTCAATATTTTTAAAAACATTTCCATATTTTTCCTCATGAAAAGTCTCAAAAAATTTCGCTTCCTCTAATTTTTCTATTTCTGAAGCAAACCATTCGGCATCTTTCATTACCCTGCTTACCAGGTTTTGCCATTCTGATTCAGATTCTGTTGGCGGAACTGCAAAACTTAGCGAGTTGCTTGATGCTGGAGGCTTTCCGTACAATACATTTAAGGCTGGGGATATATAATAATTAATATGGAAGACCAAAGCAGCAATCGTATTCAAATCGAATACTTTTGTTGTTGCCTGCTGCCAGTTTACTCCCGATAAAGCGTCTTTCACATTTACGGCTGTCCAGTTTCCTCCAAAATATGCTTCCCTTATTTGTTGCGCCATCTGCTTTTGTAAAGTCATAAAATTTTTTTTTGGATTATTGAAAATAAGTAAAGTGTTTCAAATAAAAACTTCGGTAAGGCCAACTTATTCAAATTCACCTTTAGTTGATTTGCTTTTTCCAAAATGAGAAGTATATTGCGGGAACAAAAATAACCTGCTATGGAAAATACACGCCGATTCAAACTAAAACTGCTGCCAACGTATTTTAAATTAATAGGATTTGGCTTGATCATTATAGGTTTTGCACCCGGACCACTTATTAAAATTAGTCACCTTCAGCTTCAGGAAGCAAAAAAAGAACTGATACAGTTATTTTGTAAAGCTTTGATTGTGCTTGGCTTAGCTTTTGTTGCCTGGTCAAAGGAACGAAGCGAAGATATAGGCTTAATGAATATACGAATAAAGTCATTCCTATTTGCTTTTATTGTGGGGGGAGTTTTGGTGGTTTTTCAACCCATTGGTGATCTTTTGTTGTTCGGAAAGGAGGATCACATTTCCGCCGTAGCGATTGTTGCAGAAATACTTTTCTTTTACCTTGCCGATTTCTATTGGGAAAAATTCATGAGAAACAGGAAGCACAAGATTAAAGCGGCTTCAACTGAATAGATCACTAAAGAAAATCTTCTTTTGCAATCACTAATAATCTTCCCTGTTTCGAAAACCAAGACTAAGCGAATGAGCAATTCTAAAAGAAAGTATTTCTGTTGCGGGGCTTCCAAAAACATGTTCATAGCGCAGACCAAAATTAAAAGGTATTGAACCAACGTCAACGAGGTACCCCAAACCGAAACCGGCAGAAGCACCCTGAATTCGAAGATCTCCACCTGCGTTAAAAGCGTAACCTACGTTAGGTTCAACATACCAGCCACTTCCCGACTGATCCAATGTATAGCGGTAGCCTAACAAAACCGGCGCGACATCCAGATCGTAGTTGTCTTTAAATTGTTCGTAACCGGCATCGATGGTAAGATAATTTGCCTCTGAAACAGGTAAACTAAAGTTGAGGAATCCACCAAAACCAAAGGCGTGGAAATTTTTTGTAATGGCGTAAGCTCCTTCAATTTGTGCATTGCAAAAATGGAAAGAGATTAAAAGAGCAAAAAGTAAAGGAAATTGTTTTTTCTTAAGCATAAGAGTTAGATTTTGATAACAACGAAAAATATATTGTTTCATTTTAAGAGGGTCCCGAATTTAAGATTTTTACGTTACCTAACGGAAAGGCATGCACGAAATCCTCTTGCGGCATAATAAGACTCAGCGCCATTATGATAAACAAAAACCGTATCATATTTTCGGTCACAAAAAAGTGCCCCGCCAAGCTTCCTGATCTTTTCAGGCGTTATGACCCAGCTTGATGTTTTTTGGTCGAACATACCAACCTGTTGAAGGCCGCGATATTGTTCTTCATTTAATAATTCAACTCCCATCTCCTCAGCCATATCTAACGCGCTGTTTGCTGGTTTATATTCTTTTCTGGAATTTAATGCAGCGCGGTCATAACAAAGGCTCCTGCGACCTTTAGGGCTTTCGGGAGAACAATCGAAATAGATAATTTGACCTCTTTTACCAGTAATTTCTACCACATCAGGCTCGCCCCCGGTTTCTTCCATTTCATTGAGCGACCAGAGTTTGCTTTCATTCGATCTCAACTTATCTTCTACTGCTGCCCACTTAATATTTTTATGGCGGTTGCTGTTTTTTTCAAAACGGCTTTTCAGGGTGCTGAGCAATTCATCCGTTTCTTGCGTGGATAATTTCTTTCTTGTTTTGACAGACATGTTTTTTCAATTGATAAAACGAATAATTCAATTAGTCATTTATTCCTTTCCCGTTCATAATATCAGGAACACATTTTTCAATTCTCGCTTCTCTTGTTTTGGCTAATTTCGCTTGTGCAAAATAAAAAAGATAACCTCTTTGCCGACCTGGAGTTAAGGAATTAAATGCAGTTTGCAATGTTTTGTTTTTGTCTAACCTTTTTTGAAATTCTTCCGGCATTTTGTATTCCGAAACATTTTTTAATTTCACCTTCAATCCCGCTTTTTCCACCTCGATGGCTTCGTAGATGTAGGCTTTCAATGTTTTTTCCAGCTTTGCAATTTCTTTGGTATTGGTAAATCGCACCTGCCTGGGGGATTGTACATTTTCTGTTTGCTGAATCAAAATTTTTTTGTTGTCTCTGAGCAAAGCGCCTTTAAAAAACAGGTAGGCACAATATTCTTTAAACCCATGGATCAGCACAATATTTTTCCCGTTGAAAGTATAGCAAGGCTGGCCCCATTTCAATTCTTCGTTCAAAGAACAATCAAGGGCGATGGCTCTCAATAATTGATATTCCTTTTGCCATTGAGAAGGCTTTTCAAAGAAGAAATCTACTTTCGGATTTTGATTTTCCATGAAAATAATTTTGGTTTATTGATTAAAAGTAATGGAAATATTCCTTCTGCCGGCCGGTCTTAAATACCATGAAATGGAGGTCAATACCAATAATAACAGGGCAGGAAGTAAGGAAGTAAACGGATCACCAACGGCAATATGTGAAAACAAAGCGCCGGTCATCACAAAGAAAAATCCTGCATAAGCCCATTCTTTTAAAAGAGGAAATTTTGGGACCAGTACGGCAATCACGCCATGGATTTTCCAGACGCCTAAAATCGTCAAGAGGTAAACCGGATATCCTAAATGAGTGATCATGTCCAGACCTCCTTGCCCTTCTTTTCCTTTGAATAACTGCACCAAGCCTGTTGCAATCATTCCTAAAGAAAGCCATAAAGTTGCGATCCAATAAATGATCTTTTTAGTTTTCGATTCAAAGCTTTTTACTTTTTCCATAAAAAATTATTTGAGTTTGCTAACAATTTCTTCCAACCTGTTATGCGCCATGTTGATGCCGTATGCAAAGGGCAACTTCAGTATTTGATCGCGCAGTTCATTTGATTCATAAATTGAGTGAATCGTTAGTCTACTGTAATCGTCACTCAATTTTTCAAAAGTCAGGACTTCCAGCTGTACACCGAAAGGAGCATTTTCCATTTCAAAAGTGCGTACTATCTTTTTGCCCGCATCGAAAGTGTGGATCACTCCGTGCGCTTTAAAAACAGTCTTCCCGTTTTGATCTTTTGTTTCAAACTGCCAGCCTCCGTGTGCCTGGTTTGCCAGTTTTAAAACTTTTGTGCCCATCCATTGCTCCAGGATTTCTTTATCAGAAAAGGCTTTAAAAAGCAGGTCAACCGGCAATTCAAATTCTCTTGTGATGAGCAGATCCTGTTTGCCTTCTTCGGCATTAACTTTTGTTTTCTTTTCCATCGTTAGTTGTTTTTTGATTTATATTTTTTCATTACTGTGTCCAGTTTATTGAACCTGTCATCCCACATTTTCCGGAAGGGTTCAATGAAGTCAGCGATTTCTTTCATTTTTTTTGGATTGAAATGATAGTAGATCTCCCTGCCATTTTGTTCCTGCTTCAGCAGCGAACATTCCGTCAGGATTTGAAGGTGTTTGGAAATCGTAGGGCGTGCAGAATCGAAATTGGCTGCTATGGCGCCGGCAGTCATGGATTGCGAAGCCACCAGCACAAGTATGGCCCTTCTTTTAGGATCAGCAATCGCCTGGAAAACATCACGTCTTAAATTCATTGTGTAGCTATTTGGCTACAAATATATATGTAGTTATTTAACTACGCAAATTTCTTTTTCAAAAAAGTGAAAAGAGAAAATTTGAAGATTTTATTCTTAAAAGTATCCGGCTGGTTAATTTCCCTTGATGTACATCTTGTCAAAATTCAAAACAAGGTCAGTGAATTGCGAAGCAAAATCATTCCCGATATTGCCGTAAAGAATTTCTTTTGGAAATACTTTTTGCAAAAATACATCCACACTGTCGATGCTTTTTGTTTTATCGCCAAGTGTAAGCGGTAAGGATGGAATGATATAAACGCTTTTTTCCACGATTCCACCGGCACCGGCGACATGGATCTTCTTTTGAAATCCTTCCTTCATGATCTTCGATTTATATTTTTGATAAAAAGCATAGTACAAATCTGTGGTGGAAGCGCCAAGATCGAAATTAAAAGCCAATGTATCGTTACCGGTTTTCAGTAAAACAACAGGATCGAGTTCGTGAAGAGAAAGATTATGCAGATCGCTTTCATTTTCAATTTTCGGAATGATCATTTGGCCGTCCTTCACAATATGAATTTCACCAAGACCGGCAATAACCGGAAAGCCGAGAATCATGTCCAGTGAGATTTTGAGGGGAGCGATGTACAAAACAGAATCAGGCATCACCTGGAAAATTGCATTGCGAATAAGAATATTTCCGATTACGAGACTATCGGCTATTCCAAGACCGGTTTTGAATTCCATTCCCGTAGCGCCGCTGGATTCCGAATAAGTAACTGGCAATATTTTCAGTTTTAATTTTTTCGCGAAGGATTCTGTTATAGATGAAATATTGGCTCTTGTGTCAAAGATTGCATCGAAGGTGCTTGTGTCGTGTTTTACAGGAATGGTAATAAGACCGAGCGGATTTCTCTTCCAGTGCACTTCTGTTACAAGGTCTTTGGAAATATATTGAGGTGGCGTATGCCGAAGCGCATTGGTAAGAAGATATTTATTTTTTCTGTCGGCAAGATCGCTGCTGTCGAGCACTTTCGCATAACCATGAAGTAAAATGCTGTCCAAATCTGCTGCCTTTGCATATTGAAACAATTTAAAATAGCTGTCTTCCTGGATCTGCAATAACATTGATTTTACAGGATCCTGAAAAAGTTTTGGATAGTTTTCTAAAGTAGAATCAACTTGTTTTACTGCAATAGAATTTTTGTTGAAAGCATTGTTCAGAAAAGCATTGAAATATAATTGCTGTCTTTTGTCAAGCTGGTCTTTTTCTTTTTGAAATTGCGATTCGAGTTTAAAAAATTCTTTGTGTTGGACAAGCGAATCGAGTTGGGAAAATACTTTGGAAGAATTCTTTTGATTGCATTCCGCAAAGAAAATTGTCAGCAGGATGGCAGAGAATAAGAATTGGGAAAAAGTTTTAACCTTTTTGAACATATTTTTCTTCATTTGAAACAGCAGTGTGATAAGAATCAAAAATAAGCGTTTGTAATTTCAAAGGAAGTAGAAATAAATTAATCAGATTCAAATTTGACGAAAAGGATCATTACCAGGAATTCTATTTTAAAATTCTTAGTCTGCCTTTATCTTAATCACAATCTTCTGATCGGGTTTATTTCCATTCATTGTAATGTTTGGCCTGTGTGCAGTTCCGGGAAAGAAGAGAAAAAATGTACCGGGTTTTGCCGGGTAAATTTTCCCGGGGCCACTGTAATGCGCTATATCTTTTTCTTCGTCATAAGGTTCTGTAACTTTCAATTTATCAACGGGAGTTACACCAATTTTCTCTTCTCCTGAAATGACATACTGCAGGTCTGTATATTTTTTGTGTGATTCCCACCTTGATTTGTCAAAATCTTTTGTTGGATCATATGTTACAGAAGCATAAACATTGTCACCGTCAATCGGGTATTTCCCGGGAGCGAGTTTGGTAAGATCATGATCTTTTAAAAAAGCAAATGCTTCGTCATAGTACTTTTTGTGCGCATTGTATTGTTTCGCAAATTCCCGGACGTCCATTCCTGTATAAGGTTGAAGTTTCAAGCCACCAAGCCATTCTTTCTTTTTATACCATTCTTCATTTTCTTTTTTCGTTTGCGCATTTACGTTAATAACTAAACCACACACCAGCAGAACAAAGAGAAAAGAGAGAAATTTCTTTTTCATCAGAACAGATTTATAAATATTGGACTTTAAAAATAGTCATTATTTATAAATGAATCCTGGCAAAGAAGTCCGTTTCGAAAAGTTGGTCAAGGGAAATAAAAGATAATAAAGCAGTAAATAAACAAATCCGCACAATCTTTATTTTGCTTGCGCCGAATTTTAAAAAGCACCTATAAAATATTCCAGGTTTTGTCACCGGCCAAAATTCTGTTCAAGGGCATCCTGCCATTTCTTGTAGCCATTTCTTCAATCTGCTCTTCGAGCTTTTCTTCATAAACCGGTCTTTCTTCTGCGTATATAACACCAAATGGCCTTGGAAATTGATTATCGGGAAATGAAGTATCAAAGAAACGTGCAATAAGGT
>JBQCEG010000020.1:0-27614 GCA_051960475.1 Ginsengibacter sp. | reverse complement strand
CATTTCTTTTGTATTGAGCAAAACTGGATGATTCTCATGTTGCCAAAATTGAAAACGAAAATTACTTTTCATCCTTTGACCGTTTTTCTCAAATAGATCCAACATCCATTCCCTTCTGCTTTCCTGCAGATTATTTATGATGGCATCAATTATTTTCATTGCTGTAAAACTTTTGATATTTTTTATTACCCTTCCAGGGTTGGCATTATTGATAAACGAACAAACCAAATGAAAATGGTTTGGCATTAGCACCCAGGAATGTAATTGCAGATTTTGATTCTTTTGACAATATCTGAAACTGTTCAAAAGAATATCCCGGTAAATATCCCTGGTAAAAACATCTATCCAATCAACAACTGTAGATGTTATAAAATACACACCTTCTATATCATTAAATTTATACTTGCTGCTCATCAAATAAATATACAGGAATTAAACAATGAACTAATGTGATTATGTCTGTTTTTTGGTTTAGTAACGAACTGTCACAGGTCTGGAGACCTGCGCCAGTTCATTACATTCCTGTCAAATATTGAATCCTCAAAATGGATTGGTTTAATTGATTGATTGCATCAAGGTATTCAACATGTATGCCAGTGTGCGTGCGCAGAGCCTGCAGGTACTCTACGTAACCAATGTCGCCACTTTGAAAAGCCAGTTGTGCCTGCCTTAAAATAAGGTTGGCATTTGCGAGGGCGCTGTTTTCAAAATATTCAATGCTCTTTTTATTTTTCAAATATTCTTTGAGTGCCTGTTGGTATTGCGATTGCAGGTTTATTTTGAAAAGATCGTATTGGCTTTGCGCGATTTGCTTTTCAGTAACCGCCGCTTTAATGTGGCTCGAATAAGATCTACCTAAAATAGGAATTGCCAAGCCCACCGAAAATCCCTGGAAGCGATATCCTGCGCCAAAAGTTTTTTCCTGCCCGTTTACTTGCTGACTGCCAATAATAGAATGATTGTAATAGCCAACGGAAAAATCAGGTTTGCGTTTTGCCTTTTCCAAACTGATCGCTTTATCAGCAATATTTACCTGCTGTTGCACATACATCGCCCGCGGATTTGCAGAATGAATACTGTTGTTGATCTTTGGCAGAGTACTAATCTTGCTGAGCGTATCGATTTCCACATTTGCGGGTAGGGGTGAATTTAAAAATCCTTCTAATTGTTGGTTTACTATCTCAATGTTGGCCTCGTTTTGTTGCAGCCTGTTGCGGATCTCATTTAATTGCGTTTCTGCCGTGGCTTTTTCCAACAAATTGGTTTCACCTGTTTGGTAACGAAGGTCAGAGGCCTTCAGAAAGCCGCTGTATAATGTATCCTGTTTTTGCAGCAATTTTCTCAATGCTTCATAATAAGACAACTGGTAGTAGGCCATCTTCACCTGGTATTTCAATTCATTTTTTGTAACGGCAAGATTCAATTCGCTGCCTTTTGTATTGGCTTCAGCATAAGCTTTTTGATTTTTGAACAACGCAGGATTAGGAATGGGTTGTTCGATGGAAAAAGTGTTGTCCCACTTTAATCCATTATCCTGTCCGTATTGAAAACCAAAATTGGTTTTGCCAAATTCGCGGTAACCCGTTGCCAGGATCCGCTGCTGTTGAATTTGCAATGAAGCCGATTGTATTGATGGATTATTCTTCAGTGCTGTTTCAATTGCATTTTGCGCCGAAAAAGGTTGCTGCGCAAACACCGGCGAACAGAGAAATGCCAGTATCGTACATGCAATTTTTCTAAAAAAAATATTCATGATAATCATTTTGTTTTAACAATAGGGTTACTCTTCTTCACCAGCATTGGTGAGCATCGCCATTAAATAAAAGGCGCCGTTGGTTACAATTTTTGCATTTTCGGGCAAAGGTTCCAGGGGCGTCACTTCTGTATATCCTCCGCTTGTAATTCCTTTCTTTACCCGCATTCTTTCAAAAACAAAATCTTTGTTGCCAGAAGAAGCAGAATCGTTCTTTTGATAAAATAAATAATCGACGCCACCATAACTGGCAATGCCGTTTGAGAGAACAGCCGTAGTATGGTTAGACCCAACATTAATCAATCCCGTAACATTCATTCCATCGATAAGGCCTTCTTTGTTTCCTTTGATCTCTGCGTGAACGGCTATGGTTTTTGTCTCATTTTCAAATGAACTGCCAATGGAATAGATCCTGGCGGTGTAGTTTTTACCCGGCAGGTTGGTGAGTGTAAAGTCAACGGTTTGACCGGTTTTTACTTTGGGTAAATCCTGTTCATAAACAAACAAATCAAGATGCAACCTTGAATTATCAACCACTTCTACCAGGTTGGTTGAAGGATCAACCGTTGAACCGAGATTGATGTTTACTTTGGCCACCGTGCCGTTTATCGGGCTTCTTACGGCAAATGATGACAAGATATTTCCGGCTGCAATGTGCCCGGGATTGATGCCGAGCAAAGAGAATTGAGTTTGCAACGCATTCACTTTTGCCTGTAATGACTTGTAATTTGCTTCTGCTTCCTGCAGTGTTCTTTTTGAATTGACATTTTCTTTTGCAAGCGCTTGTTGGCGTGTGTAATTTGCCTGCGCGGTGTTAAGGTTGGCCTGCGCATCAAGATAATCATGTTGCATTTCTACAAACTGCGGGTTGATGACTGTCAGAAGTGTTTGTCCTTTACGAACGTAATTACCTTCCTGCACCAAGACCGATTTAACAGTCCCGCCAAGAAGAGAAGTAACGCTGGCTTTGTTTTGTGGTGGTACTTTTAAAAAACCGGTTGCCTTAAGCACATTTGAAAGATTTTTTTGTTCAAGATGGCTCAGTTCAATATTGATGGCTTTGTATTGCTTTTGAGAAATGCGTACTTCGTTTTTCGTATAGGCATTTCCGTTATTAGAGCTGTTCGCCGAATCTGCCGCAACCGATTTTGAAGAAGATTGAGTAGTTGATTCGGCCGAATTATTTCCGCAGGAAACTATGCACAGTGAGAGTGCCACCATGAGAACAATTTGAACGATTAATTTTATTTGTTTCATTTTAAAAATATTATCTGTTATAATTCAGGATTTGTTTTATTTGTGAGTAGAAGCATGATCGTCAGTTATCGTAATTTTTTTGCGCGAAAACAGAATGTAAAGCACGGGCAATACGATGAGCGTGAGTAATGTTGCCGTCACTATTCCGCCGATAACCACAGTCGCCAGTGGTTGTTGCACTTCCGCGCCCTGGGATGTACTAAGCGCCATTGGCAAAAATCCCAATGCAGCAAGGAAGGAGGCCATCAGCACCGGCCGTAAAATCGCTTTTGTTCCATTTACGACTCGCTTTTTTACATCCGTTACACCATCCTTTTCAAGCTTGTTAAAATAATTGACGAGCACGATCCCGAACAAGACCGACACACCAAACAAGGCGATGAATCCAACGCCGGCACTGATGCTGAAACTCATTCCACGTAACCACAATGCTGCGATACCGCCAATAGCGGAAAAAGGAATGGCGGTAAAGACAAGCAACGCCTGGTTCATAGAACTGAAGGCGCTGTACAAAAGAAGAAATATCAGTAGCAATGCAACAGGAACGGCGATCTGAAGCCGGCCTATTGCTTGTTTCAGGTTTTCAAACTGGCCGCCATAAGTGAAGTAATATCCCGGCGGAAGCTTCACCTGCTTTTCCAATTTTTGTTGCACTTCTGTTACGATGCTTTGAACGTCCCTGCCATTGGCATTCATTCCAATTACGATCCGCCTTTTGGCATCTTCCCTTGAAATTTGGGAAGGGCCAACAGCGAAATTGATTGAGGCGACTTGTTGCAATGGGATTTGTCCGCCTGCAGGAAGGGGCACATATAAATTGCTTACGTCATCGATGTTCTGCCGGTTAGTTGCTTCGAGGCGAACTACCATATCAAACCGGCGCTCGTTTTCAAAAACAACTCCTGTCGCTTCACCGGCAAAGGCGGTTTGAATGATCTTGTTTACATCTGAAATATTCAAACCATATTGAGCCATTTTTGTACGGTTGTAATGAATGGTTATTTGCGGAAGGCCTGTAACTTTTTCAACATAGGGAGGGGTAGTTCCTTCAACTGTTCTTACTACAGCAGCAACTTTATTTGCATAATTAGCAAGTGTATCAAGATTTTCCCCGAAAATTTTTATAGCAATATCCTGCCGCACGCCCGTCATCAGTTCATTAAAACGCATTTGGATTGGCTGTTGAAAATCAAAACTTACTCCCGGAATTTGCGACAAAACTTTTTGCATGGTGTCCGCAAGTGCAGTGCTGTTGTGCGCCGTCTTCCATTCCTTTTTATCTTTCAGAATTACCATCAGGTCCCCACTTTCAATTGGCATTGGATCCGTTGGTACTTCAGATGATCCGATCTTTCCGACAACTTCTTTTACTTCCGGAAATTGCTTTTTTAAGATTCCTCCCGCCTTTTTCATCACTTCAATTGTTTGTGAGAGTGAGGAACCCTGGGGCAAGTGTGTTTCCACGGCAAAATCACCTTCTTCAAGGGTGGGAATAAATTCACCTCCCAAAGAATTAAAAATAAAAATGCTGCCGGCCAGTAAAGCCAATGCTATCCCGATCACAACGAATTTCCGGCGAATAGCAAAACTGATTACCGGTTCATACCAGCGTTCAAAAAACCGCATGATATGATCGCTGATATTTTTTTTGTGAGAAATTTTTTTGGATAAAAACAAGCTACTCATCATCGGGATGTAAGTGAGCGAAAGAAGCAGTGCACCAAGGATGGCAAACGAAACTGTCATCGCCATTGGCTTGAACATTTTTCCTTCAATGCCCACCAGCGTGAGAATTGGAATATAAACAATGAGGATGATGATCTGTCCGAAAGTAGAAGAGTTGGCAACAGCGCCTGACGCAAGCCTTACCTCATGGTCCATTTCCCCTTTAGTAAGCTGACTGTTGTGTTTGCGGTGATAGTGGGTTTGATGAATCCGGTGCATTATTGCTTCAATGATGATAACCGCACCGTCAACGATCAACCCAAAATCAATCGCCCCAAGTGACATAAGATTGCCGCTTACACCGAACAAGTTCATCATTACAACGGCAAACAACATTGCCAACGGAATGACCGACGCGGTGATCAATCCTGCGCGCAAGTTTCCCAGGAAAACGACCAGCACAAAAACCACGATCAGGGCTCCTTCCAAAAGATTTTTCTCAACCGTCCCGATGGCGTTGTTTACCAATTTAGTCCTGTCGAGGAAAGGCACAATCTTCAAACCTTCGGGCAGCGATTTCTGGATTAGTTTTATGCGCTGTTTTACCTCGCCAATAACTTTGGCACTGTTGGCGCCTTTCAACATCATGACGATAGCGCCGACAGCTTCACCATCGTCATTATGCGTCATTGCTCCATAACGAACCGCGTGTCCAAACTGAACCGTCGCAATATCTCCAATTAAAACCGGCGTGCCATTGGAAAGAGTTTTAACCGGAATTTTTTTGATGTCCTCGAGGGAGGAGACCATTCCGACACTCCGGATGAAATAAGCGTTGGGTTGCTTGTCAATATAAGCACCACCTGTGTTTTGGTTGTTTTGTTCAAGGGCATTAAAAATATCCGGAATGGTAATGTTCATGCTGTGCAACTTTTCGGGACTAACAGCCACTTCATATTGTTTTACATAACCGCCAAAGCTGCTGACATCAGCAACGCCCGGGGTTCCGAGCAATTGCCTGCGCACGATCCAATCCTGTATGGTGCGCAATTCCATGTTGGAATATTTATTTTCATAACCCTTCTGAGGTTGAATTGTATACTGATAGATTTCGCCAAGACCTGTTGTAACGGGCGCCAGTTGAGGCGTTCCCATGCCCGAAGGAATATTTTCTTCGGCTTCCTTCAGCCGCTCTGTGATCATCTGCCGGGCTTTGTAGATATCGATATTGTCTTTAAAGACCACGGTAACCACGCTCAAACCAAAGCGTGAGATGGAACGTTGTTCAACCACACCCGGCGTAGTAGCACAAGCGATTTCAACCGGGGAGGTGATGAATTGTTCCACCTCCTGCGCGGCCAGTGAAGGCGAAACCGTAATGATCTGCACCTGGTTGTTGGTGATATCAGGAACGGCATCAATGGGCAATTGTGTTAATGAATAAGAACCATACACAATAAGTGCGATGGTAAATAAGCCAATTGCAAACTTATTTTTAATAGAAAAATTGATAATCTTATTGATCATTAGATATAACCTTGCTATGAATGAATAAATGGGCACAACAATCATGAATGATTGGTGCTGTGATAAAGTCAGTAAAAGGTTATACTAATTGCGGCGGTTGCCAGATGGGAATGGCGATCTTTTTACATTTCGCCGGGCGATCAATTATTTGATGGGATAAAAATTTAAGAGGAGTAGGAGGAATTGGGCTTTGAAAACTAAGCACCATAACTACCGCGCAGCATGAACAACTGCAAAACGGGCTGCATTCACCTGCCTGGTGATGAATATTATCAGAAGTAGATGCAGTAATAGTTTCCTTTTGAAAGTTAGTTGCAGCAAAATCATCCGTGCAGGGCATCATGTGCAGCACAAGGAGTACGACGATCATAAATATGGAAACCAACTGTTTCATCCGGTACAAAATTAAACCACAATTCTCTTTTTCTGTTAAATACCTTCCTGTTTTTTCGCTGATAGTTATCAGCGGCTGTTATTTTATCGTCCGGATCGTCATTGTTTTGAGTGAAGAACAAGGGTGATTACAATAAAAAGGTTCTGGGATTGGTCAAACAATAATTTAATAATTACAAATACCCCGCAGCCTGAAGGTTAAACAACTCTGCATAGCGCCCGTTTTGCTCAAGCAATTCTTCATGGCTGCCTATTTCCAATAACTGACCTTTATCAAGAACGAGCACCCTGTCGGCCATGCGAACGGTTGAGAAACGGTGCGAGATAAGCACGGCTGTTTTTCCTTTGGTCAATTCTGAAAACCGCTGAAACACTTCATACTCTGCGCGCGCATCGAGGGCTGAAGTAGGTTCATCGAGGATGAGTAATTGTGCTTCTTTCATATAAGCACGGGCGAGTGCGATCTTCTGCCATTCACCACCTGAAAGCTCTACGCCCTGGTTGAATCGTTTTCCCAATGCCTGGTCATATTTTCCTGCCAGTTTTTGAACCAGCCGGTCGGCAAGGCTTTTTCTTGCTGATTCAGTGATCAGTTCCTGGTTTTCCAATTCATCAATATTTCCAACGGCAATATTTTGTGAAACGGTCATCTGGTACCTGATGTAATCCTGGAAAATGACGCCCACATTTTTGCGCAACTGCGCCAGGTCATACTCACGCAGATCGCGGCCGTCTAATAAGATCCTCCCTTCGGTCGGATCATACAAACGTGCAAGCAATTTTACAAGGGTTGTTTTTCCCGCGCCATTTTCTCCAACCAGTGCTAATTTTTCTCCGGCCTTAAGCGTAAAATTCAAATGACGAATCGCCCAATTATTGGAGTGAGCATATTTAAAACCTACATTTTCAAATACAAAACCTTCCCTGATCTTTTTGGGAAAAGGTACAGCATCGGAAGAAGGATAGATCGTTGGTTGAATTTCGAAGAAATCAAAAAAATCTTTCAGGTAAATAGCCCCTTGTGAAACAGTTGTAAAACGAGTTAAAATACTGTCGAGAGAGCTTCGCAACTGCCTGAAAGAACCGGCAAGAAAAGTCAGGTCACCAATAGTAATTTTTCCCTGTACTGCTTTTGAAATGATAAAGACGTAAGCCCCATAATACCCGAGTGTTCCCAGCAAAGAAAATCCCGTTCCCCACAAAGATCTTTTGACTGCGAGTTTTTTATTGTCACGGTAAAACTTGTCTGACAATTGCCGGAAACGGTCGACCAGGAAGCCAGACAAATTAAACAACTTCACTTCTTTTGCAGTTTCATCACTCGCATCGATATAACGCACATAATCCAGTTCTCTTCTTTCCGGCGTTTGCCTGCGGCTGAGCGAATAAGTACGGTCGTTAAAATGTGCTTCGCCCAAAAATGCAGGAAGCACCGCCACAAACAAAAGCAGGATCAGCCATGGGTTAAACACAACCAGGCCGGCTGCAAGAAAACCCATCGTTATTAAATCCTGCAACTGGCTCAGTATCTGGGATAGCAGGACTGTGCGGCCAATCGTTTGCTGGCGCGCTCTTTCAAGTTTGTCGTAAAAATTGGAATCTTCAAACTGCTCAAGATCAAGCGAGGCTGCATGTTCCATAATCATGATTGAAGTGTGGTTGGAAAACAAATCGCCCAACAAGCTATCAATTAAAGTAGAAACTCTTCCCAACGCATCCGACAAGACGGCTAATGCAAATTCAACCGCCACCAACTCCCACAAAAAAGTATGGCTTCCGCCAACACCGCGACTCAGCTCAATTACGCCATCGATGATCAGTTTTCCTACATACAAAATACTAACGGGGATGGCTGAACGAATTAGCCTGATAAATGCGGTTGCTATTGTGAGCGAAGGACTTGTTTTCCAAACCAATTTGAAAAACGCAGGCAGGTTACCCAACGCCGAAAAGCGTTCTTTGAAACTAATGTCGTGTAAATTCTGTGTCGGAGGTCTTCTGCTGTCCATCTTATACTTTCCTAAGGGTATTTACTTTTGTACTCAAAGCTATTAAAGACAAAGGAAATAACTTTCTTGCCCTGATTCTTTTTAAGCAACATTTATATTTGAAATTTTAACTGGTACAAGAGGTGACACCTTTCAGTGTTCTTGTTCACACCAGGATTTTTAAATTTTTTTTAAGAATTATAAGAAATGATAGTTTCGAAAAGGTGTGACCTCTAGATTATCTAACTCATGGCGAGAAAAAAATAAAGATTTACTTTGTTTACTGTAGCTTTTTCGTTTATCCATTAACGGTAGTAACCATTACGGCAAAAGTTTACAGGTCTATAAAAAACCTGAACTGAACCAAATGATCTTCTTTTGAAAAGCCATAAGTAATATCAGCAGCAATTTTATTGAAAGGAGCAAGGAAAACTCCGGCGCCATACCCCACATGCATCACGTTTGATTTTTCATCCGGCATCCAAACGCGGCCCTGGTCCACAAAGGCCAGCAGCCCTGCTTTGCCGCTATAGAGATATGTTTTCACGTTGCTGATAAAACGCAATTCATTACTATTGTAAAAAGCGGTCTTTCCATAAAATCTTTGTCTCCTGAAACCTCTGAGATTCATGCCTCCACCGATATCGGGATATTGCCAAAATTCAGGATTACCAATAATAGTTTCAATTCCTGCTGACGTGGAAATTGAAAACTTGTAAAATAATGGAATAAAAAGTTTCAATTCACTCCCATATTTCCAAAAATCACGGTTCTTTTCTTGCAACTCTTTGGTGTAAGAACCGTTTACACTAAAAACAATTCCGGAAGTGGGAACGGCTTTATCATCCAAATGAGTGAAAGTGTATTTTGCATTGACGCCGGCAAACGGTTCCGGCTTAAAAACATTTGGATCTTCGCCCTGTATTTTTTTTGCCACATACCTTTCCGGATCATCAACGATGGTTACAGTTTGATAAAATCCATTCACTTCGAAAAGGTCTTTTCCAAAATCGCGGCTTAAACCCAGCTGCCCATTGAATTGTCTTGAGCGCATCCGGTTGTATTCTTCTTCTTTGTTGGTGAGTTCCGTTTCATTTCCCAATCCATAAAAATTCCGCCATCTTATAAAATCATAATTTGCCAGCAGGTTTAATTTCCATCTGCCAATCGTATTGGGAAAATCGGCGAGGTAGGTAAAGCTCATTGCATTCTGGGAAATAGAATAATTGGCCCCGATTTTTTGATTGAAGACATACGGTTCCTTGCGCCAGGCATGATGTTCCCACCTGTAATTTAATCCAAGATAAAACCGGTCGGCATCACTGTAAAAGAAAATCGGACTTAATCCTTTTTTATCACGTTCATAATCCAGGTACCTGTACTTGTGAACGGAATCCTCATCTGAAAATCTTTTCTTCACTTTTCCTGCAGCATGAATAATATTGTTCTTGTCATCATACACATAGGTCTTCGTATTTTTTCCAACCAGCGAATTGAGTTGCATCGAATCTTTCTTGTCGCCGCCAATAATCTGAAGAGTAATTCCTTTGTTTACTGTGCCGGCGGTTTTGTAAATGTCTTTTCCGGATAAGCCGAAAATCCTGATCTTCTTTGTTTCACCTGTTTTAAATACACGGGAGTAATAAGGATAACTTACGATCTTACCATGTTTGTCAATATTGAAAAATTTTACAGAGGTAGTGCTATCCGTCAGCCGGTCAACGGTGAAATAATCGGTTCCTTCAGAACCAATCAATTCCACTTCTTTGGCAAGAAACAAATAATATTGGTCAGCATAATGCAATAACTGATCGCGCCTTGCTTCCAGGTCTTTGATGATCTCATTTCCAGAAATGGCAAATACTTCGGGTGGCATTTGATTCACTGCTTTTTCAATAACAGAATCCGTTAAGGAAGTTTGCAAACTCGTGGCTATCGAATCCCAATCATTGCGTGTTAATTCTGTGGTGAAAAAACGATCCAGCCCTCTTTCTTCATAATTGTATTTATCGGGATGATCAAGTTTGTCAGAAAAGCTTGGAATAAAACTTACGCCCGCTGCTGACATGATCAAATTTACCAGCACACCTTCATGCTTCGAAAACACCTGGTCGCGGTCTTGCGGAACCGCAACAAATACATTAAAGGAATCGCCTTTTCTTTCTCCCCATCCCCATTGTTTTTCGTGGCGGTCCCAATCACCTATGAGCGCATCCAAAAGTCTTGCTTTTAAAAAATCTTTTTGATCGGCAATGTTCTCAGTTTCTTTCTCCATTTTTTTGATCACATCTTTTGTGTCATAAAACTTGTGAAAATTGCCAAGGTTGTCTGCATCTGACCAATCCTTTTTCAGCTTCTGTTCAAACGTGTAAACCTTGCCTGCGAGCTTGTTATTAAAAGTGTCCAAGGCGTCCTGCCGCGGCAGATAATAATATTTCGGATCGATGTAATAAACTCCGGCTGCTTTAGACAAAATGGGAACGGTAACTGCACCATAAGGATTGGCCATCGAGACTTCATCATCTGCCAGGTCTTCTGCAAATGTTCCTAATATCACATCCGGAAGCACTTTTCCAAGTTGCTTGTTAACTGAGCGCAAGGCATATCTTTTATTGTCTTTTGTTTTGAGGTGAAGAGAAGTAGTTTGATGGCCGCCGCCCAGTTTGTCAGGGTAAACACCATGGTCTTTTAAATAAAATAAAGGAAAAGCTACAGGGGTTGTCCATACATCACGGTAATTTTTTCCCCACAGGAATTCATGAAACTTTGATTTTTTGTATTCAGGGCCGGGGCTTACAATTTTAAAACCGTGGGAACTGTCAATATTTTCCTGCCAGGTTGTGGAAACAGTGTCCCTTTGTGCGAAAGAACTTCCTGCATACAAACCGGTAATGATGAATAACAACAGTAGTTTACAATAAAACTTCATACTTCACTTTTGAAATAATAATAAAAAAACGCTCCCGCAGTGTTTTGTGGTCGGTCAGGTTCAGAGCGATAATTATTACGTAAATTTTTTAATTATCAAAAACCGTTATACCGAAATGCGTGCCAAATATGAAAACGGTTTTTATCCGGTTTAGCGATAAGTGGGCCGGGGAAGGCTTGTTACTAGCCCTGGACAATTAATCATTATAACAAATTGGGAAAAAAATAACAGGATATGATTTTAAATCAGCGTATAAGCGTCGCCGTTATAAAGGGAATTTGCAGGGTTTAAAAGTTTCATTGTATAATATTACATTTGCGCAACTACTTATTTTTCAATTTACTTTTGCTAATCATGAAGAAAAACAGCCTCTCGCTTTCGACCCTAAGATTAATACTTTTTTTTATTGCGGTTTTCACTTTTAAAATTGGATTTGCGCAATCTGATTCGGCGACAGTTGTAAATGCCAAATGGCAGGTAATAAAAGTGGCGCCGGGAATTATTTTGGAACATTGCTGGTTTGACAGTTCGTTATTTCATTCCAATCAAAACATCAGTATTCTTAAAGTAAAACTGAACCATAAAAACCGTGCTGATATTGGTTTTGATCCTCATCTGCTGAAACCGACGCATGAATATGCTGCAGAGAAAAATGCGATTGCAGCAATGAACGGAACTTTCTTCAATATGAAAAACGGGGGTTCGGAAGATTACATCCGTTCGGATGGAAAGACGATAAATGAAACTCATTTTCGGCCAAACGGCAAGCGGGCATTTCACCAGGAAGCAGCAATCGTAATAAATCCGCGAAGTGTTAAAATTGTTCGCTGGGATAGTACTGCCAATTGGGAAGATCATTTAAAAGGCGAGGACGTGATGGTTGCGGGGCCGCTATTAATTTATCGTGGAAAAATGATTTCATGGCCAAACAAGAAAGGTTTTTTTGCCAGGAATCCACGTTCTGTTTTGGGACTTCATAAAAAGTGGCTATACCTCATAGCGGTTGATGGAAGAAATAATAAAGCCGCGGGAATGAGCATTGATGAACTGACTTTGCTGATGCATTGGTTAAAACTGGACAATGCCGTAAACCTTGATGGTGGCGGTTCTACCACTTTGTGGGTAAAAAATTATCCTTATGGTGGTGTGGTGAATCATCCTTCGGACAACAGGAAATGGATGCACAGTGATGCTTACAAACCGGGAATGGATCTTGACAATTTGCCTGCAGACATGAACAAATGGGATCATACGGGCGAAAGGCGCGTGGCGAATGCAATTCTTATCGAAAGAAAATAAGAAGGATTTTCGCGAAAAATTAATCAACCAGCTTTTGCAGTTTGGCCTCTTTTAAAATGCCGATATATTTACCGGATTGTTTTATTATTTTTTGCTTCTCTAATTCGCTGATCATTCTTGAATACGTTTCATAAGTGGTGCCCGCGTAGGAAGCCAGGTCCTGTTTTGTGAGAGAAATATTAATAAAGCCTTCGGCATTTTCTCCGAACTGATCTTTAAGTAACAGCAACGATTCGGCCACCCTGCCTTTCACTTCTGAATGAAAAAGGCTTCCCATTCTCTTTTCCGCATCCTGCAGTTCGCCCGCGTAGAATTTCATTAATTTATAAGTCAGTTCATGATTCACTTTTAAGGTCGATTCGAAGAAAGATGTGGTTACAAAGCAAACCACCACTTCTTCCAAAGCTGTTGCAGATACAGGATATACTTTTTCATTTCCCAATCCGCGGAATCCGAAGATGTCGCCTTCTTTGGCAAAGTGCAGGATCAATTGTTTACCGCTTCCCCATTGTTTGTGGATCTTCACTTTTCCCCGATAAAGAAAAAATATTCCTTTCACATTTTCTCCTTCCGAAAAGATCTTTTCTCCTTTTTTGAAAAGTAAATTCTTCCTGTGTTTTTCAAGAGCCGGAAGCCATTCCTTAAGGCAGGTTTTGCAAAGAAAACAACTGTGCAGATCGCAATTAATATCGCTTTTATTCATAACCTTTAATTAGGGTGAGCAAAAGTAATGTCCAATAATTTAACTATCAGGAATAAATTTTGGATTTTAAAAGTATGATTTAAATCATACTTTTGCACGCGTTGAAGTATAAAATTTTATGAAAAGTAACGAGAAAGAAGAAAAAAGAATACCTGTAAGCGTGTCGCTGCAATCGACTTTGCAGGCTGAAGACATCACATCAGAACCTGTTTTTCAAAAGAATCGGGTGTTGATCATTTCCCTGATCTCAGTCATAATTGCATTCGGTATCAGCTTTATCGCAAAGTTTTTGGTTTACCTGATCGACCTTGTAACCAACATTTCATTTTTTGGTACATTTTCAATTGCCAATCATTCCCCGGCCGATAATACATTGGGTTGGTGGGTAATCATCCTGCCTGCATTGGGTGGTGTAGTTGTTGGTTTAATGGCATTATATGGATCAAAAGCGATTCGTGGGCACGGTATTCCCGAAGCAATGGAAACGATCCTTACCAATCAAAGTAAAGTAAAACCCACCGTTACTTATTTGAAACCTATTTCTTCAGCAATTGCGATTGGCACCGGGGGCCCATTTGGTGCAGAAGGACCGATTATTGCTACGGGTGGGGCTCTTGGTTCTACGATCGGGCAAATCTTGAGAATCACGCCAAATGAACGAAAGATATTATTGACAGCGGGATCAACAGCTGGGATGGCAGCGATCTTTGGAAGTCCTGTTGCGGCAATATTTCTGGGGATTGAATTATTGCTTTTTGAATTTTCTCCAAGATCTATTATTCCTGTAACGCTTGCCTGCATCACCGGCGCAGCGGGCCATCATTTATTGTTTGGTTCTGACCCAGTTTTTGCGGCAGATGTTGTTATTAAAACACCCGGTAATACAGCACTGATCGTTTACAGCATCATTGGAATTTTGATTGGATTAGCTTCTGTTGGTGTAACGCGATTAGTTTATGCGGTTGAAGATGGATTTGAAAAATTGCCGATTCATTGGATGTGGTGGCCGGCCTTAGGCGGATTGGTCGTTGGATTTGTAGGTTATTTTGCACCTCATACTTTAGGTGTTGGTTATGATAATATTACCAACATTCTCACAGGTAAAATGACCCTTACCTTTTTAGTAAGCATTTGTTTATTAAAGTTTATTTCCTGGTGCATTGCTTTAGGAAGCGGTACCTCAGGAGGAACGCTGGCGCCGTTATTTATTATTGGCGGTGCTGCAGGTGCGCTTCTTGGAAACGGTATTTTGCTGTGGTTTCCTTCATCGGGGATTTCTGTTGCACTATGTGCATTGGTAGGAATGGCAGCCATGTTTACAGGCGCGTCAAGAGCTTTTCTTACTTCCGTGATTTTTGCTATTGAGACAACAGGTCAGACAAACGCTTTATTGCCTTTGTTGGGTGCGTGTGGCGGTTCTTACATCGTTTCTTTTTTCCTGATGAACAACACCATCATGACAGAAAAAATTTCGAGAAGAGGAGTGAAAACGCCTGATTCCTATGAGCCGGATCTTTTGGAAAAGGTGAATGTAGCCGATGTAATGCTATCTCCGGGAGAGATCATCAACAGTAATAGTTCGATAAAAGAAGTGCTTGACAAATTGCAAAAAACCGGCAAGGAGGTGATGGAATATTTTATCGTTTCCGACGATGCAGGAAAGTTCAAAGGCTTATTGAAATTCGAAACACTTTATAACAGGAAGTTTGACGCCGATACACCGGTAGGAGAGATTACGGAAGCCTCACCTGCAACAGCATTTTCAACCGATACACTTCGCAGAACCGTTGAACGAATGGCTGCGCATAAAGTAGATGTTTTGCCGGTTACTTCCGGTGTCGAAACCATTACAGGAATAATTTCTTTTAGAAGTATCCTGGAAGCTTACCAGCAGAACACGATGTTTGGAAAAAACCAGGTAATTTCTTTAAAAAGGAGAGGCCTGCGGGTAATAGCAAAAGGAAAAAGAAGATGGGGGAAATCTGACAAGTGAGCGCCGGTAAACAAACTTTTTAAGCAAATTTTTATTTTCGTTTACTGATAATCTTGAGCGACTCTTCAAATCTTGCACTTTTCGTTTTTGCGCGAAATTGTTCTAAATGCAGCAATGCATATTCGCACTTTGATTCATTAGAAGAAAGAGAAATTTCACCATTCCACATGCCGTTGTGAAATTGCCTGAAATTGCGTATAGGCATTTCTGTTATACTTAAAGGTTTTGGTTCTTTAGTAAATGCAAGGAGCACAACAAAATAATAAAGATGCAGGATGATTTGCATGATGAAGAATCGTGCGCCTTGGTAATCATCCGGCGACTGATTAAAATAAGTACTTAAATAATCGTCTTCATCTTTTTCATTCAACACAATGAAATTGGCAACAACAGCCAGGTCCAGGTATCGGTCGTTCAAAAAAGCTGCTTCCCAATCTACAAACCAAGGTTTTTGTCCGTCGAAAATTATGTTTTCAGGTTTTGAATCATTGTGACAGGAAACCCAATTCTCAACATCGTTTATTGGATATATAGATGTGATCCGGCGATAAATTTCGAATAACTCGCTGGATTCATTTTCAGGAAGAAAATTACCGGCATTGAACATCGGAATAAAACGTTCCATGGTTTCAAAATAATTCATCCTGAACGGAAACTTAGGAAGAGCGTGTAATGTTTGCAGCAGTTTAGGCAACTGCACTTTTGCTTCTTCAACTGAAAAGGGCTTTTCAATGATAAAGTCAGTGATTGAGATCCTGTCTTCAATGCTCATGTAATGGATTGTGGGAGCAATATTTTTTTTCGCTGCAACCTTCATGCATCCGTAATAATAAGACGGATCACCGATTGCGTCTGTCCTGGTTACAACCCTCAGCAGGTATGGCTTTCCTTTAATTGTTATTTTAAAGATGAGAGCGCTCGAAAGACCTTTGGTAAGTTGCACGATGGTATCGAAATTGTCAACATTAAAAGCAGTTTGCAAGGCTTTTTTTACAGCAGTCTGTTTTTCCATTGGAATCATGAAAATGGAATTTAAAAGTTATAGTAAGAGCAGTAAAAAAATAAATAAAAGGAAACTTATTTTGCTGTGCCCTTGGCCCAGGCAAGTCCATCGGGTCCGCCACCAACATTTAAATGTCCTGTTATTTGAAGTGTTTTCAAATCGACAATTACAATGTAATTATCCGGGGTGCACGCGACAAAAGCACGGGAACCATCCGGATCCATTAAAATTCCTGCAGCTCCGTGTCCAACTTCCAGTTGCTTTATTTCACTTCGTTTTTTGGCATCATAAATAGCAATGGCTCCCGAGCGTAAGCTTGAAATAAAAACTTTGCTTCCGTCCGGGGTAAATATTAACCGGTTTGCACCTAAAACCTTTGCGTCAATTGTAGTTATTATTTCTTTTTGAGCGGGATCAATAATATAAATTTTTCCATTGTCGCTGGAAGCAGCCCATAATTCATTTCCGTGGGGTGAAACATCAAAACCTTCTGTTCCTTTGAAAGTCGGGATAATTGTTTGTTCCCAGTTTTTCGGCGGATATCCTCCCGGGGGCATCGATCTGCTTTCGCCTGGTTTCGAACTTACCGGCGGCTGCATTAAAGGAGGAGGGGGTCGATTGTTGATTGTATCTGAAAATATACTTACAGTTCCCGAAGCGACATTGGTGGTGTAAATATTTTTTCCCTTATCAGCCACGTAGATCATGTGTGTCCTGTCCTGGCCGCTTCCCATGCACCAATCGATTTTATTTGTAGCCGGATCATATCGCGCAATTGTCTTGGTTCCTTCTACAGTGAACCAAAGTTTCCCTTCCTGAAAGTCTAATCCATGAGGGCCGTAAAAAGGACGCGTGTCAATTTTTTGAACCAGTTTCTTTCTACTGATGTCTATCACATCAATTTCGTGAAAACGGCCGCCACCATAAATAGAAACGTAAGCAGTTTTTCCATCGGCTGAAGCGATCACTTCATGCGGATCACTTCCAACCGGAACTTTCGCCAGGACTTTTAATGTTGAAGCATCCACGATCGCAAGTGTATGATCGGTTTTAGAAAGTGCCAGGATCTTCGCCTGTGCCATACATGCTGCTGAAGAAACAAAAAGCAAAATGAAAGCAGCAAATTGAAAAAGGAAGGAATTTTTCAACCGGCTCATGATGGAAAATTTATTGTGGAAAATGAATTATAAAATTAAAGGATATTTTCCTCTTCTTTCCATTCATTCTCAAGCATTGAAAACAAAACAATATCGAGGTATTTTCCATTTACCAATTCTGCTTCGCGCAAAATTCCTTCTTTTATGAAATTTAATTTTTTGGGAATTGCCTGGCTTTTGAGATTTTCAACCGCTGCTTTTATTTCGATGCGATGCAGATTAGTTTCGTTGAATCCAAAACTGATCAGCTTTTTACAGGATTTAGTAATAATGCCTTTTCCTTGTGCATCCTTAGTGATCCAATAACCAATCGAAGCAATTTTATTGTCCATATTTATATGGTGCAAACCAATCCTTCCAATTACTTTTTTCTCAAAAAATATTACAAAACTTATTTCCTTTTTTTGGCGATAGAGGCTTTCGCAATTCCGAATATATTCTTCAAAATCCGCGATTGCCTTCATATTGCCGACCCAGGGTAAAAATTCAGAAAGATGTTTCCTGTTAGCATCAACTGCCTCAAACAAACCTTTGGCATGTTTGGCCGAAGTGAGTTCGAGTAAAATATTATCATCTATTTTTAAGATCATATTTTTAAAAATACGGTAAACAAACAAACGTTCGGGATTTTTATTCTAACCCAAACAAAGTTTGAAATTCTAACTCCTTTTAAAATTGAATAACTTCATTCTTGTTTTTAATTAATTGCTATGCGAAAAAAAATATCTTGTTTGTTCATTTTTCTCTTGCTTTTTATTGCTAACAATGAAGCACAAAGGCCTGGCATTGTTTCTGAAAATGGAAGGCATACGCTTTTGGTTGATGGGAAGCCATTTTTTATTCTTGGCGGCCAGATTCATAATTCGAGCGCATGGCCGGCGCTTCTTCCTTCGGTTTGGAAGAGCGCAGAATTCATGCATCTCAATACTCTGGAAGTTCCCATCTATTGGGAGCAAATAGAACCGCAGAAAGGAAAATTTGATTTTTCCCTGCTTAATCTTTTGCTTTCGCAAGCAAAGTCGCATCATGTTCATCTTGTGCTTTTGTGGTTTGGAACGTGGAAGAATGGGAGCAACCATTACACGCCTGGCTGGATGAAAAAGCAGGCGGATAAATATCCGAATATTATCAGCAAAAATGGGAAGCCCGTTGATTCACCTTCGCCTCTTTCTGAAGCAACTTTGGAAGCAGATAAAAAAGCATTCAGAGAAGTAATGCGTCATTTGAAAAAAGTGGATGCAGCGAATACGGTAATAATGGTGCAGGTTGAAAATGAAGCGGGAACCTGGGGAAGTGTTCGCGATTATTCGCCAAGGGCACAAAGACTATTTGAAGGGCAGGTGCCCGATGAATTATTAAAACCGGGCATTTTGAAACAATTAAATGTTCCTGTAGTTTCATCAGGTACATGGAAAGAAGTTTTTGGTGACAGGGCCGATGAATATTTCCATGCCTGGAATATTGCTTCCTTTATCGGGAAAGTTGCTGCGGCGGGAAAGAAAGAATATGAAATTCCAATGTACACCAATGCAGCTTTGCGTGATCCGCTTACCAATCCACCTGCAACAAATTATGAAAGCGGCGGCCCCACAGACAATGTAATATCAATATGGAAAACTGCTGCGCCTGCACTTGATTTGGTTGCGCCTGACATTTATTTAAATGGAAATGAGCGCGTACTTAAAGTGCTTGATTTGTACAACAGGAAAGACAATACTTTGTTTGTTCCCGAAGCCGGACTGAATAAAGTGAATGCAAAATATTTGTATGAAGTATTATCCCGTGGAGGGATTGGTTTTGCTCCATTCGGTATTGACAACAATGGAGATACCTCGGGCAATGAAACTCTAAAAAGAAGACTTTCACCCTATTCAAAAGAATTTGCAGTTTGTTCAACAATGCTTCCACAATTGGCAAAATGGGCATCAGAAAGAAAAATTAAATCAGCCGTAGAAGGTGAAGATCAGAAAGATCAAATCGTTGATTTGGGTGACTGGAAATGCAATGTGATTTTTGGTGGAAACGGAAGAGGAAATGCGAAACCGGTTTATAAAGAGCCGGTAGGAAAAGCATTATTTATTGAATTGGGAAATGATTCATTCCTGATAAGTGGAACCCGCTGCCATCTTCGTTTTCAAACTGCTGGAAAACAAGAAAATGAGGATTGGCAATACCTGAAAGTTGAAGAAGGAACTTTTAAAAATGGCAATTTTGTTCCCTCGCGTATTTTGAATGGAGATGAAACAGATTTTGGAGGTCCGGGGTTTGGTGATACGCCAACTTTATTGAGGATTATACTCGTAAGAAGGTAGTTGCATACCAAATTAATCTGCCGTAAAGTGGGCAAAGAAAATCATTAGAATTTTGTTTTAAGAATTTTAGCATTCAACTTATGGATTGATCATCACGTGTGAATGATAAGTTCCCGGATCCATTATCCACGGCATTCCCGGTGCTGAAGGTTTCGTCGGCAAACCGGTACTCGCGGCCGTTGCAAAAGGAACATAGATTACATAACGCATGTAACCATTTTTAACGTCGCCAGTGGAATGATTTACATCCTTTTCTGAAGCTGAATATACAAATAAAGTTGCGGGTGTTTTTGGCATTTTAAGCGTTCCTTCCTTTACCTCTTTTCCTCTTTCATCAAATAATTGTTGACCAGAGATTCCTTGTTTTCTCAATTCCCTTCCTCTTTGCATCAAAGGCTCAAGGTCCTTGCTGTAGCAGGCTACAGAATAACCGGTATCCGTTGGATCATCTGCCAGGCAAATCATTTCGTTCGAACCTTTCTGTATCACTGCCAATTGATGCGCGGAATCATATCCTAAAACTGTGGCACTATCTCTCTTTTCTGGCGGTGCAGCCAGTAAAGCAAGTTTTATCTGCATTTTTGCATCCGGCACATCGGGTTTGTAGGGCAAGGATTCTTGTGTAATTGCCGTTGTATCGCTTTTTACATTTGTTGAATCTGTTGATGTAGTTGAATTGTTGTTGGCGCCCTGTTGGTTGCAACTGAAAAAGAGCGCACCTGAAAACAGGCAGATTAAAATGCGTTTCATGATCAAACAATTTTAAAAATGAAATAGGAAAACCGGTGATAAATAAAGGTAATAATTTATTTGAAGAGGCGAATTTGTTTGCTATTATTTCATCAACAATATTATTGATGAATTTTCAACCATTCAACAGTGCTATCCGGCTTCAATTTGATCACCAGCGTCTTTGTATGCAAAGTGAATAAACCGATTTGCTGACGATTGATCTCATAAAAAAGATAACCATTGTCGCTGCGATCGAGAGAACCTAATAAGTTGAAAACGGAATCTTTATTTACTCCATGTAAATCATAATTATTCATCAAATCTTTAAGCATGTTATTACGGTAAGGATGAATATTTTCTTTTCTCACAGCCCATTGTTCTTTGTCAAATTTTTGTGGACGTTCCACTTCAGGCTTGCAGGAAAAAATCAACAGGGTAGTAAGCAACAGCAGGAAAATAAATGAAGAATTATTTTTCAAAATGAAAGTTTTGGGAATTACCGGGTAAAATGAAATCGGGGTTTAATTAGCAGGAATACAATTTTGCGCGAGCATATTTTTAACTTCGTCGATATTGATTTGGGCAATCAACTCATCGGCAAGAAAAATTTCAAATTCAAATTCGGGCAGGCATATGCGGGTGTTCGGAATACCTCTCAATCCATCAAAAACTTTAATAAAATCCTGCGCTATAACGGGAAGGCTTATACGAAAAAGGCTGAACTCTTCATTTGCAATTATGCCAAAAGGGTAGATGTGGTGAGGTGTTACAAAAACATTTGGAAAGATGTCTTTTAATGCTACTGCTATCGCACAGTTGTTTCCAATCTTTTCAATGTCATTAAGAGCTCCACAAAGCTTGCTTCTTTCCAAAATTTCTTTTGTGATCTTTATTTTGAAAGGAACGGGCATTGGTTCAAATTTTTGTTCTTATTAAAGATAGGAAGTTTTGCCGGAATTTTCGGAGCAAGAATAGTTCTGAACTTATTCCAAAAGAAAAACCGGTGCAAGAGGTTACACCGGTTTTATTAATAAATTAAAATTTTTACTTCAACACTAAACCAATCCCTGCAACGCTGCATTCATATTTCTTACTGCATCTGCGCTCTTGTTGAATTTAGCTTGCTCTTCTTCATTTAAGTGAAAGTCGATAATTTTTTCCCATCCATTTTTGCCAATAACCACAGGAACACCTATACAAATGTCTTTCTGTCCATATTCGCCATCAAGCATCACGCAGCAAGGAATCAATTTCTTTTCATCACGAACAATCGCTTCCACCAGAGTTGCTCCGGCTGCACCGGGAGCGTACCAGGCACTGGTGCCGAGCAATTTGGTAAGAGTAGCTCCGCCAACCATTGTATCTGCAGCCACTTTATCTAAAGCTTCTTTATCCAGGTAATTTGAAACCGGAGTCCCTTGCCATGTGGCCACTCTTGTAAGAGGTATCATAGTTGTATCGCCGTGTCCACCAATAACAACACCTTGCAGATCCTGGGCAGAAACGTTCATTGCCTGTGACAGAAAATACTTGAATCTTGAACTGTCAAGCAAGCCGCCCATACCGATAACACGGTTTTTAGGAAGTCCTGTTGATTTCAACGCCAGGTAAGTCATTGTGTCCATTGGATTACTGATCACTACAATAATCGCGTCGGGTGATTGTTCCAATATTTTTGAAGTAACATCTTTTACAATTCCAGCATTGATTCCGATCAGTTCTTCTCTTGTCATCCCCGGCTTACGTGGAATTCCTGAAGTGATCACCACTACCTTGCTGCCTTTTGTTTTGGAATAATCATTCGTGCTTCCGATGATCTTGGTATCGCTTCCCAACATGGTAGCGCTTTGTAAAAAATCCATTGCTTTTCCTTCCGTGATACCTTCTTTAATGTCGAGCATTACCAGTTCTTCACAAAGTTCTTTGCGGGCAATGTTGTCGGCACAGGTAGCGCCAACTGCGCCGGCGCCTACTACAGTTACTTTCATCTTGTTATCTGATTTATTTTTAAAAATAGAGTTATGCGTTCAAAGGTAATTAATTGTAGGATTGAATGGTGAAGAGCGTGAATGGTGAATGGGCAATTGTGAATGGTGCATTGCTAAAAGCTGAATGCTGATAGCTGAAAGCCGAAGGCACCAACAATAAAACCATTCAACAATCCAACAATAAAACACCTACTTATTCAGCGCATCAACCACATCCTGCAATTTGATCATTCCGCTAAATGAGTTCACATATTTTCCGTGCTTGTCGTAGACGACCATGTCGGGATACATTTGAACATGGTAATAAGGAAGGAAAAAATCCTTTTTGTCCCAGCCCATAGTAATATTGGGATAAGAGGCAATTTTATAATTGTGATAGAAAGCCATCATCTCGGTATAAGGCAGCCATGTTACCATTAATATCTGCACATTTTTGAAATGATCAATGTACTTTTCAAGTTCTCTTGTTTCGTTTTGGCAATGACCGCATTCGGGACTGAAGATCATAAGTAAAGTTGGTTTATTTTTCTTCAGGTTATGATTGGTAAAAACGGTGCTGTCTGGCGCTTTGTAAATGGTAAAATCCGGAATGTTTGGATTTTTCACAAACTCCGGTCGGTTGTCAGTGGCGGTATTCGATTGCGAAAATCCGGCAAAGGAAATTAGAAAGCAGGGTAGAATAAATAGAAGTTTTTTCATCAGAATTTTTTTTAAAAATATAAAACTAATAAAAAACGCCAAAGTTGAAACCTAACACGGCATTTTAATAATTAATTATCAGTAAACGAAGTTTTAGACGCAATTTATATTCTGAAGTTTAATTCACAGAGCAGCTAAAAGTGTTTCTGGCTTTACATCACCTTCAAATGATTTTTTCAAATGACCGGTTTTGTCGTAAATAAAAATGGAAGGCAAATTTCTAACCCTGAAATAAATGGGGAAATAAAATTTAGTATCTCTTGCCATAGTTATTTCAGGGTAATTGGCAATTTGATAATGGTGATAGAAATCCATCATTTCATTAAATGGTAAATACGTGAGCATTACGAATTGTGTGTTCTTAAATCGTTTGATATTTTCGGTAAGCATTTCGGTTTCATGCTGGCAGTGGCTGCACTCGGGACTAAAAACGATGAATATGGTGTTTTTTCTCTTTTTTAAATTTTCCCTTGTAAATGCAGTGCTGTCGGGTGCCTTGTACAATGTGAATTCAGGTATGGTTGGATACTTTAAATAAGGCGCATCCTGCGCTGCAGAATCTGTTTGAGAGAATCCTGCTGCGGAAATAAAAAGAGCTGCACAAAAAATAAATAGTTTTTTCACTTTATAAATTTTGATAAAACTATAAAAAACTTTGATTTGCATTGCAGAAGAGAATGTTAATGGTTGTAGGGAAACGACCGACGACAGACTACCATTGGTTTCTTTATTTTGGTTGGCTCTTCATTCAATTCCTGGTTATAACTTTTTGCCGAATAGATAAGTTGTCATCCGTCGTCAGTTGTCGGCCGACGGTTGTTTCTTGTTTATTCTCTTCCATTTTTCGCCAAAACAATAAAACAAATCTTTTACCTTTGCTGCCTCAAAAAATGATTTTATGGCAACTACATCAGATATCAGGACAGGATTGATATTGAAAATTGACGGAAGTCTTTATACCGTCATCGAGTTTGGACAAAACAAAACTGCCCGTGCTGCGGCAAAAGTTTGGGCTAAATTGAAAGGCGTTGATAATTCGCGCACAATAGAACAAACCTGGAACAGTGGCGAAACCATTCACCCGGTAAGGGTAGAAAAAAGACCTTATCAATATCTTTTTAAAGATGATACCGGCTACACTTTTATGAACACTGAAAATTATGAGCAAATTATCGTGGCTCCTGAAATGATCGATGCACCTCAATTCCTGAAAGATGGTCAGGAAGTTTCGGTTCTGGTCAACACAGAAACTGACCAACCAATGGGCGTTGAACTTCCTGATAAAATTGTATTGGAGGTTACGTACAGCGAACCTGGTATTAAAGGCGACACCGCTACAAAAACACTTAAGCCTGCCACAGTTGAAACAGGCGCTACCGTGAACGTTCCTTTATTTGTTAATGAAGGCGAACTTATCCGCGTAAACACTAAAACAGGGGAATACGTTGAAAGAGTAAAGGAATAATAAGCCATCGTTGCTGAATTATTATTTACATTTATCTGTTTAATTCTCAATTAAAAAAGTAACTTAGCCACACGTTTCCCATAACCTAAATATAATTTCCAATATGGACATTAAGCAAATTCACGAGTTGGTAAAGCTTGTTAACAAGAGCAACATCGGTGAACTGATGATCGAAAAAGAAGGATTTAAGATTTCGATAAAGCAGAAAAAAGAACCAGCACAAATTGTTGGTCAGCCGATGTTACAACCTGTTCATGCATTACCGCATCCTGTTGCACCCGCGCCTGCTCCAACAGCAGATAGACCAGCTGAGAGGAAGCCACAACCAGCCAAAGAAGATAATTATCTCACTATAAAGAGTCCAATGATTGGGACTTTTTATCGCCAGGCAGGACCGGGCAAACCTTTATTCGTAAGTGTTGGCGATGAAGTAGAAGTTGGCCAGGTGGTTTGCATCATTGAAGCAATGAAATTATTTAATGAAATAGAAAGTGAAGTAGCCGGAAAGATCGTAAAGGTTTTGGTGGAAGATGCTTCCCCGGTAGAATTTGATCAGCCTTTGTTTTTGGTGGAGCCGGCGTAATTAATATGAAAATGTGAAGATGAGCAAATGTGAAAATTTTGCTGCTCCTTCAATACAATAAATCTTACGCGGCTCATGGAAAAAGAATTGTTTGAGAAGAATCCTATTTTAAAATTGACTTTTGATTTTTCATTGATGATTATTGATTATTGTGAACTACTGAACACACAAAAGAAATATATCATTTCAAACCAACTTCTAAGGTCGGGAACTTCAATTGGCGCAAATGCAATGGAAGCTCAAAATGCAGAAAGTAACATTGATTTTATTCATAAATTGAAAGTTGCAGCAAAAGAATCAGAGGAATCTCAATACTGGCTTGGGCTTTGTGAATATTCATCCTCTTACCCGGATTGTCAAATGCTTCAACAAAAGCTTATTGAAATCCAAAAAGTTTTAGGCAAGATTTTATCTACCTCAAAAAATAAACTTCAGCAAAATGTTTGAAACCGGTTTTTAGTTAAAGGTATTGCTTGCATTATCGAATTTTCAAATTTTCAAATTTTCAAATTAGAATATTTTGTTTAAAAAAATACTTATAGCAAACAGGGGTGAAATTGCCCTCCGCGTTATCCGGACTTGTAAAGAAATGGGAATTAAGACTGTCGCAGTTTATTCAACAGCTGATAAAGATAGTCTTCATGTAAAATTTGCAGATGAAGCAGTTTGTATTGGCAAACCTGCCAGTGTTGACAGTTACCTGAACATTCCGCACATTATGGCGGCAGTTGAAATTACGAACGCTGACGCAATACATCCGGGATATGGTTTCCTGGCAGAGAATGCAAAATTTGCCCAGATATGTTTTGACCATGGAATTAAATTCATTGGACCTACACCAACAATGATTAATTCTATGGGCGACAAGATCACTGCAAAAGAAACAATGATCGCTGCAGGCGTTCCTGTTGTTCCTGGGGGTGAAGGTTTGTTGCAGGATTTGGATCATGCAAAAAGATTAGCCGTCGAAGTTGGATACCCGGTAATCCTGAAAGCAACTGCCGGTGGAGGAGGAAAAGGAATGCGTGTGGTTTGGAGTGAAAAGGAAATGGAAAAGGCTTTTGAAACAGCTAAGATTGAAGCTGCAGCCTCATTCAAAAATGACGGCATCTACATGGAAAAATTTGTGGAGGAGCCGCGTCACATTGAAATACAGGTAGCCGGCGATCAATATGGAAATGTTTGCCACCTGAGCGAGCGCGATTGTTCCATTCAGCGCCGTCATCAAAAACTGGTGGAAGAATCTCCTTCACCTTTTATGACGCCAGAACTTCGTGAAAGAATGGGAGAGGCTGCGATCAAAGCAGCTTCGGCTATCAATTATGAAAGTGTAGGAACGATAGAATTCCTTGTAGATAAAAACAGGAATTTTTATTTCATGGAAATGAACACGCGTATTCAGGTGGAACATTGCGTGACAGAAGAAGTAGTGAATTTCGATCTTATAAAAGAACAAATCAAAATAGCTGCGGGCGAAAAGATTTCAGGAAGAAATTATTATCCTGAAATGCACGCGATTGAGTGTCGCATCAATGCTGAAGATCCTTATAACGACTTTCGTCCTTCACCTGGAAAAATTACAGTTCTTCATCAACCAGGTGGCCATGGCGTAAGGGTTGACAGCCACTGTTATGCAGGATATGTTATTCCTCCCTACTATGACAGTATGATTGGTAAATTGATCACTATGGCGCAGACACGCGAAGAAGCAATTGATACAATGTACCGAGCTTTAAGCGAATATGTGATCGAAGGAATTAAGACAACGATTCCTTTCCATCTTCAACTCATGCAAAATGAAGACTTCCGCAAAGGGAATTTTACTACAAAGTTCCTGGAGAACTTCAAGATGAAATAGCAGTAAACGAAGAAAGAAGAAGAATTTTTATTTGGATTTTGAAATAATTATTTCATCTGGCTTTCTGGGAGTGTAAAATAAACTGTGTCAGTTGATAATATTGATAGAACAGAGCCAGCAGCGAAGTTCTTGCTAAAAATGGTCGGGCTCGATGCCCGGCCATTTATTAAAAGTAATGTTGATGTCACATCGCCATTGCTTCGTTCTTGCTTTAATGAAGTTACCATTTTTTATAAATTCAAAGCTATTCTGTCAGGAAAAATGATGCTTAATTGTGATACCGTTATACTCCAATTTTGTAAGGGTTGCG
>JBQCEG010000019.1:0-23675 GCA_051960475.1 Ginsengibacter sp. | reverse complement strand
ATCGTTTCCGTTTTATTACTCCCGCAGGAAGTGATAAGCGTGATAATAGATAGTATTAAAATATATTTTCTCATTTCTTTTATCTGTTTAAATAATAGTTTAGTTGAACGGCGGATTGATTATATTGATTGAGTACATCCAAATAATTCTTTTGAGTGTCTATTGACTGCGTTACAAATTGTGATAATTCGGCAAAACTTATTTCGCCAGCCCTGTAAGCAATGTTGGCTGATTTTAATATGGCTTCTGCCTGTTCCAAACCTGTATTTTCATAGTAACTCAAAAGCTCGTTGTCTTTTTGTAACTGTTGATAAGCCTGGGCGTAACTTGTTTTCAATGAAAGCTTTTCATAATCCAAAACTGTTTGCTGATAGCTTTTTTCTAATTCTGCTGCTTTTATTTTATTGCGATAATAACTTCCCCCTAATAAAGGAATACCCACTGTAATTGAAAATCCGGAATAAGGATTTTTTATTCCATACAATCTTTGAGAAAAAAATCTTCCTTCAAAATTTGGATTGCGACTTTGTTGCTGCAGGTTTAGTTCTGCATCTGAAATGTTTATTTGCTGCTGCTGCAATTGTAATTGCGGATGATTGTTTAAGGAACTATCGAAAACAGATACAGGCACTTTATCAGGTTTACTTTTTTCAGGCAAATAGCTCACAGTTGTGCCCAGCAGTTTTTTCAAATGTTCCTGTTCCACCATAATATCTCTTTGCAACAAACTTAATTGCACAGATACTTCTTTTGATTTAGAGACTGCTGCAATGCTATCCAATCCTGCGCTTTCACCGGTTCTCACTCTTAATAGCGCTGCTTTAGCCAATGAAGAATACAGGCTATCCAAACGTTGCCAAAGGAATTGTTTGCTTTGTAAGTACCATAAATTGTAGTAGGTAGCCTGAACATCTTTTTTAATTTCCAACGCTCTAATCTGCTTAGTTATTTCCACCGATTTCACCTGTTGTTTCAATAAGTTCTTTCTTGCCTTATAAACACCTGGCCATTCTATGGCTTGTGATAACCCAATCTTCAACACTCCATTTTTATCCTGTGGGTTGATGTCGTCATTCTCCGCAAACACACCGGTCTTAGGAATATCGAACCATGTATTTTGCAAGCTTCGGCTTCTCTGAATTTGTATATCGCTAGCCCTTATCTGTAGGTTATTTACCAATGCAGTATCATAAGCAGCATCGAAGGAAATGCGGGTTTGAGCACTTGCTTTTTGTACAAAAAAAGTTTGAGAGAAAAAAAGGATTGCAATTACAGTTGTTACTTTTAACAATGAACTGTTTCCTCTTTTTTTTGTTTTTGTAAAAATGATATACAGCAAAGGCAACACCACCAAGGTGAGTAAAGTTGCAGTCATTAATCCACCAATAACTACTGTGGCCAGTGGCTTTTGAACTTCTGCGCCTGCGCCTGTTGAAATTGCCATTGGCAGGAAACCAAGAGATGCAACGGTGGCAGTCATAAGTACCGGGCGCAAACGAATCTTTGTTCCTTCATAAACTCTTTGCACCACATCCGCTATTCCATCTTTTGCCAATTGGTTAAACGTACTTATTAAAACGATTCCATTTAACACAGCCACGCCAAACAAAGCGATAAATCCTATGCCGGCAGAAATACTAAAAGGCATTCCGCGAATCAATAAAGCGAACACTCCGCCGATAGCAGCCATTGGAATAGCAGTGAAAATTATGGCTGCTTCTTTTGCAGAATGAAAAGTAAAATACAGCATTACAAAAATGAGAAGCAATGCTGCGGGTACGGCAATCATTAACCGCGCGGATGCTTTTTGAAGATTTTCAAAAGTGCCACCATAAGTAAGATAATAACCGGTTGGAAGATAAAAGTTTTTTAACTTCTGCTGGATGTCTTTCACCACAGATTGAACATCCCTGTCTTTCACATTAAAACCGATAACAATCCTTCGTTTTGCATCTTCACGGCTTATCTGTGCAGGGCCTTCTTTAAACGCTACTGTGGCTACCTGGCTTAATGGGATTTGAATACCATTGCTTGTAGGAATGTATAAATTAGAAACATCATCAATTGAAGTGCGATGAGCAGAATCAAGGCGAACTACCAAATCAAACCTTCTTTCATTTTCAAAAACAACCCCTGCTTTTTTTCCTGCAAAGGCTGTACTAATCACATCGTTTACATCTTCAATATTCAACCCGTAAGCGGCAATTCGGTTTCTGTCGTAAGTAATGGTTATTTGAGGAAGGCCGGTTGTTCGTTCTACCTTAGGTGTTTCGACACCCGGCACCGTTTGAATAATTTTTGCAAGCTGTGGCCCCAGCGCTGCCAAAGTATCTAAATTGTCGCCAAAAATTTTTATGGCAACATCCTGTTTTACACCAGTCATTAACTCATTGAAACGCATCTGTATTGGTTGGCTTGCTTCAACTGCAACACCTGGTATTTGTTTTAATTTTTCTTCCATTAATTCTGCCAGTTCTTTGTAATCTTTTGTAGTAACCCAATCTTTTTTATCTTTTAAAATAATCATTATATCCGAAGCTTCCGGTGGCATTGGGTCGGTAGGTATTTCTGCACTTCCGGTTTTTGCAATTACTTCTTTTACCTCAGGAAAAGATTTTAAAATTTTACTTGCCTGCATGGATGTTTCTTTACTTTGTGAAAGCGAAGTGCCTTGAGGCATATAAAATTCAAAAGCATAATCACCTTCTTCCAATTGAGGGATAAATTCGCCCCCCATACGGCTAAAAATAATAACGGCAATAATGGTCACCAAAGCAGCGGCACCAACTACTGCATACTTAAACCTGACTGCCCAATGAATAACAGGATTATATAAACGATGAAAGAAATTCATCATTCTGTCGGCAAAAGTTACTTTATGCTTAATGTTTTTCGAAAGAAATAATGAGGACACCATTGGGATGTAAGTCAGTGAAAGAATTAGTGCGCCTAAAATCGCAAATCCTACTGTTTCCGCCATTGGACGAAACATTTTACCTTCGATTCCCTGCAAGGAAAGAATAGGTAGATAAACAATCAGGATAATGATTTGTCCAAATGCAGCCGAACTCATCATCTGTTTTGCACTACCACTTACTGTCTCATCCATCTGCTTTTGGGTTAACCTGCCTGACAACTTTTGCGAATGAGAGAGTTTATGCAAAACATTCTCTACAATAATTACTGCTCCATCTACTATTAAGCCAAAATCAATTGCTCCCAAACTCATCAGGTTTGCTGATACGCCAAACACATTCATTAGACCTAATGCAAAAAGCATTGATAAAGGAATGGCGGAAGCAACAATTAAACCTGCCCGAAAATTTCCAAGGAAGATAACTAAAACAAGAATGACGATTAAAGCTCCCTCAGTCAAGTTTCTTTCAACCGTTGAGATAGCTCTTTTGACTAAGTTGGTTCTGTCAAGATAAGGTTCGATATCTACATCAGCAGGCAAAGATTTTTTGATGATTTCCATTTTAGCCTTTACGCGATTGGTAACTTCTGCACTGTTAGCGCCTTTCAGCATCATCACAATGCCACCTACCACTTCATGTTCTCCATTCCTTGTCATGGCTCCATATCTGATAGCATGTCCGAAATCTACATTAGCCACATCCCTGATAAGTACGGGAATATTACCGGTATTTTTTACTACAATTTTACCAATATCATCCAATGAAGTAGCCAAACCAATACCCCTGATAAAATAAGCATCCGGTCCCTTTTCAATGTAAGCGCCACCGGTGTTTTGATTATTTTTTTCCAAAGCGGTAAAGATTTCCGGAATGGTTACATTCATTGCTTTCAGCTTGTCGGGATTAACCGCTATTTCATATTGTTTGAGCATGCCGCCAAAACTGTTTACTTCTGCAATGCCAGGTGTGCCATATAATTGACGCGCTACTATCCAGTCCTGCATGGTTCTCAAATCCGATGCGCTGTATTTACTTTCGCTCCCTTTTTTCGGATGGATTACATACTCATATATTTGTCCCAGGCCAGTACTAACCGGCGCTAATTCAGGTGTACCAATTCCTTTGGGAATTTGCTCTTCAGCTTCTTTTAGTTTTTCATTGATAAGCTGCCGGGCAAAATAAATATTTACATTATCCTTAAATACCACTGTAATAACTGAAAGCCCGAAACGTGAAATAGAGCGAATCTCCTCAAGGTCGGGCAAATTGGCAATACTTTGTTCTATCGGATAAGTAACAAATTGTTCCACTTCCTGTGTGGCTAATGTTGGTGTTACTGTAATAATCTGCACCTGGTTATTGGTAATATCCGGAACGGCATCAATAGGCAATTTTGTAGCGCTCCACAAACCCCATACAATTAGGGCTAAGGTCATTACGCCAATGACCAATTTATTTCTAATACTAAACTGTATAATCTTTTCTAACATTAATATAACTTTTCAAAACGTAAATAATAATACAAAAGCCATGAAGCTTTCGCATATTCTAAATCTAAAATTGTTATACTAATTGCGGCGGCTGCCAAACGGGAAGGGTAATATCTATAACTTCAGAAGGAAGAAAGGCAATTATTTGTTTGTTTACTGCTGCGGAAATTACAGTAAATGATGAAGGGAAATGACTAATTGTAAAACCTACACAACATGAGCATTGGCAAAAAGGTGAACAAACCTTACTTGTTGGATTATCCTGTTGGTGAGATGCTTTTTTAAATTCTGTTTTCGCTTTACACATGGCATTAGCATCATCAGTGCAAGGCATTACGCTCATCGCCAAAACCATAATTGCCATTATGAAAGCTAAAAATTTCATTCGGGTGCAAAAATAGCTTTTCTTTTTAAAAATGTTTTCGATAAGGGGAAATAGAAATAGTTGGTATTACTTTTTAAAATTAAGAACAGCAGGATTGCTCCATTTGAATAGATGGACATTTTACGGTTCCATAACTACAAAAAACACAGCAATCACCTTTTCTCGGTTATTATGTATTAATGTTTATTGTTGCATTTTATTTCAGTTACTAAAATTAAAAATGCTTTTTCATATTGAATAATCTATTTCGATAGTTTGTGTATTAAAATGTTTGCATCGAGAGTAACAACAAGGCAGCAATTATTTCTTCATTCATTTCTTCATTCTTTTGAGAATATTTTTCATCTGCGCAATTTCTTCTTCCTGTGATTTGATAATTTCTTCTGAAAGTTTTTTGACTTCCGGGTCTTTTATATTGGCGTGTTTGCTTGTCATAATTGCTGAAGAGTGATGAGGTATCATTCCCTTCATATACTGCACATCACCAATAGGTGTCTGCGTTCTTAATCCGGCAAGTACTAATCCGAATAATAATATAGCAGAAAGAACGATTGCAGTATTCCACTTTTTATTGGGATACATTTTACCCATCAACAACATCATTACAACCGCCATTGGCAATACCATTAGCAAAGCCATATAGGTTCTGTTAACGCTTAAATAAATATGATTGGCCTCATCTACGTTAAGAAACATTACACTGTACATAATGATAAAAGAAAGAATCATCATTATTAAAAACCTGCTGTATCCCATCATCATGGGTTTATTTGCCATTTTATTATTTTGTTCCATTGTTTCTATTTTTAATGAAAAAATTGTTTTGAAAAGTTTGTTTCGATTTAATTGATAATGGAAACCGGCTCCCCTGCTTCCATTAGAAGTTATGCTGCCGCAACTGAACGACAAGCTTCAGCGCACTTTCTGCATTCATCTGCGCACTCTTTGCAATGTTCTGTTTCATGCTTAGAACATTCTGCTGCACAAGCATCGCAAATGTCTGCACAAATGTTACAGACGTCTTTTGACTTACTGCTTCCAATACTCATGAGCTGCGCTGATGCATAGCATATAGCGGCGCATTCCATGTCTAACTGAATGCATTTTGCCATCATTTTTACATCTTCTTCCTGCAAGCAGGCAGAAGCGCAATGGTTACAGATTGCTGCACATTTTAAACATGCATCAATACAATTCTTGTACGTGTGATAACCTGTCATAATCGTTGATTTTTATTGTTATGAAAATTGATTTATCGTTTATTTGTTTGTTTACTGGATTTCATTTTTTCTTATAGATGATTTTTCATTCGTAAAACTTATTAATAAATCAGAGTAATTCCGGCACCCAATCCCATGTCACTGTCGTAATGGGTTGATAAAGCCAGCCACTTGGATAAAATATATCTGAACCCCGCTGCATATTCTTTATCAGTATTCACCATAAAGTTGAATCTAAGGCGCTTGGTCACCGGTACATCTTCCCTGCCTAACTGAAAACGCAATTTTCCATCTCCATCTATCCGGGCATCGGCTACCAGTAGCATTGGTAAGGTATATTGAACACCCACTACAAATGTTTTACGGTTGTTCTTGTTGCTAATTTGTCCGAAAGAATTCTTTTCTATTTCATCTGTTTTTCTGTAATGATAATCGTAACCTACATAAGGGAATAACCACTGCATATTTCCGAAATACCTGCCGAAATTTAGCTCGGCCTCATATCCGTGCGTTGGCATCAAACCCAGATGCCACATACCTTGCAGCGCATACCGTGTACCAGATAATGCAAATGTTGCATCACTGCCATTGCTTTCCAGACCTATCATCGCCATTGGATGAATCATTTTATTAAGCTGCATAAATTTTCTCCATGCTTTTGCCGAATCAGGTAATTCAGGATTAGGTGGCGAATTTTCATAACTGAATACCCGGCTCATTCCGGCCATCATGTGGTATAAAATATGGCAATGAAAAAACCAGTCTCCACTTTCTGTGCCTGCAAATTCAATCGTATCTGTTTCCATCGGCAGGATGTCTATTACATTTTTCAAAGGCGCATATTCACCTTCTTCAGTGATTACCCTGAAGTCGTGCCCGTGAAGATGCATGGGATGTCGCATCATAGAATTATTATAGAGAATAAGGCGTACATTTTCTCCTTTCTTAATCAAAATTTTATCTGTTTCGGTTACTGTTTTATGGTCAATTGTCCACACATAACGATTCATATTTCCGGTAAGTTCAAACCTTAATTCTTTTGTGTGAACATCGGGCAGAGTGGTTTTAACCGGAGAGCGTAACATACCATAATTAAGCGTAACGATATCGCCAGTTTGTGGCATCTCCATTCCATGCATATTATTCATCTCAATATTTTTCGCACTATCAAAGTGAGCAGGCATTTTCATGTCCTTCATATCACGCATTTTCATTTCGTTTCCCTCCATGTTTTTCATTTCGCTCTTAACATCCTTCTTCCCATAACCCGTAATTTCCGGATACATTACATTATTCATATCCATTGTCTGGTTCGTCATTTGCATGCCTTCCATCATTTTCATATCACCATTCATCTTCATCATATCGTTCATCATTTTCATTCCTTCAAAATATTTCAGATGAGGCAATACAGGCGCTTTCATTTTCATGCCGCTGCCCAGCCATAATGAAGCTGCATTGGTACGGTCTTCTGAAGTAGCCCTGAATTCATAACTCATGTTTTCCGGAATAATTACTTCTACATCATAAGTCTCTGCAGGAGCGATAATCATTCTATCAACTTCCACAGGTTCTACATCATTTCCATCATTACCAACAACGGTAAGTTTACCTCCGGCAAATTGCAACCAGAAGTAAGTGGAAGCTCCACCATTTACAATATGCAGTTTTACTTTTTGACCCGCTTTAAATTGAGGAGCTGTTGTTTCCGGATGGCCATTAATAAGAAATTTTTCATAATACACATCGCTTACATCCATTGCTTTCATGCGTTTCCATTCATTAACTACTTTTGTTTTAAAATATCCCTTTTCAATTGCTTCCGCATAGCTTTGCATACTTCCTTTTTTAATGGCAAACCAATCGTTCGCGGACCGTAAATGCCTTTCTACAACTTTTGATTTTTCGTCTGTCCATTCGCTTAAGACCAAAGTATATTCAGGTTCTGCTTCAATGTTCTTTGAGGAAGATTGAATTTCTCTTTTTTTAAAAATCAATGCTCCATACATCCCAATTTGTTCCTGAAGGGCGCTGTGGGAATGATACCAGTAAGTGCCGTTTTGTACAACTGCAAATTTGTAAAGATGTGTAGTTCCGGGAGGTATAGGCGCAGTGGTTAAATAAGGAACTCCATCAACATGATTCGGCAATCTTACGCCATGCCAGTGAAAGGATGTTTGTGTTTTAAGTTCATTATGCAAATAAATTTCAGCGGTATCACCTTCTGTAAAAACTAATGTAGGCATCGGAATGCTGCCATTCACTGCAATTGCCTGTTTCTTCTTTCCGGTAAAGTTTACAATTGTATCGCGTACATATAAATCATAGCGAACCGTTTTGTCAGGCTTGAAATCTACATTACTGGAAATTTCATTTGCTTCATCCGGTTTGGAAGTATCCATTTCCATTGCATGATTCATCGGCATATTCATTTCCTTCATACTATTCATCTTTTCATTAGAAGGAATCGTGTCTTTATGCATTGCATGATTCATTCCTCTCATTTCCTGCGCGGATGCAATTGAATAAATGGATATTAAGAAAGCTATCAAAATTGTTTTTTTCATTTTTTGTTGTTTTACTGGTTTGATTTTTTTACCGATAACCTGCTTGCATTAATGGCAACTACAATCGTACTAAGAGTCATTAAAACTGCGCCTGCTGCGGGGCTTAATAAGATGCCTTCCTTGTATAAAACTCCTGCTGCCAATGGCAATGCGACCACATTGTAACCGGTTGCCCATATTAAATTCTGAATCATTTTGCGATAGGTGGCTTTGCCAAATAAAATCAACTTAACGATGTCTTTTGGGTTACTATTTACCAAAATAATTCCGGCGGTTTCAGCAGCAATATCACTGCCGCTTCCTACTGCGATACCTACATCTGCCTGTGCCAATGCAGGCGCATCATTTACGCCGTCTCCTGTCATAGCTACAAATTCGCCTTGACTTTGCAACTTTTTAATTTCCTCTAATTTTTGGTGTGGCAGCACTTCTGCAATAAAACTATCCATGCCCAAAGTATTGCTTACACTTTTTGCAACTTTATTATTATCACCCGTCAGCAATACAGATTTAATATGATTTTCCTTTAAAGTTTTAATTGCTTCTATAGATTCCGGCCGGATTTCATCGGATAATGCAATGTATCCCGCTAATTCATTATTAAAGATTACAAACACTACCGTTTCTGTATCATTTGCTTTGAATCCTTCGGGAAGAGGAATATTATTTTCTTTTAAATAACCAGGGCTAACAACAAATATTTTTTTGCCTTCTACGGTAGCTTCTACTCCTTTGCCGGTTATGGCATTAAAATCTTCTGCTGATGGAATAGTAACTGAAAGTTCTTTTGCTTTTTGAAGAATACCGGTTGCAATAGGATGCTCGGATTTTTGCTCTAACGCAGCAGCCACGCGAATGATTTCTTTTTCATTAAAATCACTATTAAGCGAAATAACTTTTGATACTTCAAATTTTCCGATAGTAAGCGTTCCGGTTTTATCGAAAACGATAGTGGTAATTTTTCTTGAATTTTCAAAGGCAGTCCTGTTCTTTATCAGTATTCCGTTCTTAGCTGATAATGCGGTTGATTTTGCAACAACTAAAGGAACGGCTAATCCCAATGCATGCGGGCAACAAATTACAATAACGGTTACCATTCGTTGCATCGCAAAAGCCAAAGTTTGTCCCGTCAGATACCAATATAAAAACGTGGCAACACCAGCTGCAATCGCAATAATGGTTAACCATCTTGCAGCCTTATCTGCAAGCAACTGTGTTTTGGATTTTGATTTTTGTGCATCATCTACCAGTTTGATTACCTGCGCCAGGTACGAGTCTTTGGAAGCATGAGAAACCGTTACCTTGATAGCTCCGTTTCCGTTAATAGAACCAGCAATTACTTCATCGCCTTTTACTTTTTTTACAGGTTTCGATTCCCCCGTTAGCATAGATTCATTGAGATAAGTTTCGCCTTCTGAAATAACGCCGTCTGCCGCTACTTTTTCTCCCGGCTTTACCAGGATAACATCATTTTCTTTAAGTGTGTCTGTCTTTACATCATGCACCTTATCCTCCATTACCATATGCGCTTCTGAAGGCATTAGTTGTACCAGTAATTCCAGTTCTTTCGAAGCGCCCATTACCGATTTCATTTCTATCCAATGTCCTAAAAGCATAATGAGAATCAGTGTGCTCAATTCCCAGAAAAAATCCATCCCTCTCAATCCAAACACCACTGCTACACTGTAGATATAAGCGACCGTGATGGCAAAGCCAATTAAAAACATCATGCCTGGATTTTTAGCTTTTACTTCATCAACCAGGCCTTTTAAAAAAGGCCATCCTCCATAAAAATATACGATAGATGACAGTCCAAACAAGATATAGGAAGAACCTGTAAACAGCCAGTTCACTCCCATAAATTGTTGAATCATGGGTGATAGCATCAGGATAGGAATGGTGAGCGCCAGCACTACATAAAACCGCTTTTTAAAATCAGAAACCATCATCGCATGATGGTTGTGGCCTTCATGGCCCATCGCAGGATTTTCGTCATGATGCATTCCGCTCATGTCGTGGCCTTCATGTTTCATGGTTGAATGGTCATCATGCTGCATATGGTTCATTTCATGTCCTGCATGATTTTGATGCAATGTTTCTTTTTGATGTTCCATAACAAATGGTTTATTTACAGCAATCTTTCTTTCGGATGAAAATTGCTTTGAAAATTTTAATCAGTATTTCTTTTGTTTTCTCCATTTCTAATCTGCTTTATTAAGGCTGTCTTTTATTTTGTCTGCCCAATCAATTATTATTCCTTTCTGTTCCTTTGTTAACCGCGAATCTTTATGAATTAAAGCATAAGAAGGCAATGGCATCGTTCCATCTTCAATACTTTTTTCAACAGAAAATAACTTGCTTCGCTGCCTTCGTGTTGAGTAATTGTCAAACTCACTAAAATTCAATTCTTCTTTTCCTCTTTTAATATGAGAGGCAAGCCACCAACCAAAAGGCTGAATATTAGAATACCACGGATAGTTGGTATTGTTGCTGTGGCAATCATAACAGGCATTTTTTAAAACAGAATAAACAGGTGCCGGAACGTTATATACTTTTGAAATATCCGATGGTAAAGCCTTCCCGCTTTCATTGCGGTTAGGTTGTATGAATTGAATGACAATAATTACTACCAACACAATCAACCCGATTTTTTTAATCCGGCTCATGCTTTTTATTTTAGCTCTTCTTTTATTGAACCACAGGTATCCATTTCTTTTCCGAAGTATGGATTTTTAATTTCCTTTGTTTTGGCTAACCAGATAGCGCCTTTATTATCATTATACATGGGGCAATAGTCAACGTATATTTGTTCGCCTGCTGCAAATGTTTTTACCATATCATACAAGTCTTTACTAAGCATATCGAAGTGTTCGCGCTGGTGCTTAATGTTTCCAGCATTAGCACCTATATGTTCTGCATTTTCTTTCATATCATCTGCTATATCTGCAAATTGTTTTCTTTCACTGTCGTTTAATATATTTTTGTCAAAATCATTCAGTGCCTTTACCATTTCATTTCCTGCATCGGCTGCGCCCTTATCATCATCATTGACGAAAGCGTTTTTCATTTGAAGGTAGATATGCAAGATTCCATTTACCGGCGAGGTAAAAGGGCTTACATGGGTAGTAGTTGAGGTATCATTCGTTTTATTTGCTTCCGGGTTTTTATTATTGGTGCTATTGCAAGCCATTAATGTGATGCCGCTTATTGCAATAGCAAAAACTATTTTTTTCATTTTTTTTTAAAATTTAAAATGTGAGTTATTTGTCTGTTTACTGTGAAGTAGGTTTACTCTATCGTTTCAGCAATCTTGCCACAAGTAAGCATAGCGGTACCGAAATAAGGATTTTTGATCACCTTATTATTGCTCAGCCAATACGATTTTTTCATTGGGCAATAATTGTAATAAACAGCATCAGTACTTAGTTTCATCGCTTTAGCCAAAGCATACATATTAGCAGAAAGATTTGCAAAAACCTGGCGTTGTTTTTTAATGTCTTTGCTATCGGAAATAACACCGGCATCTTTCAATAATGCATTACGGCTTTCTTCAGAGATGATTCTATCGCTGATTCCGTTTATAGTTTTTACAAATTGCTCTGCATTTAAAGCTGCAGTTGCCGCATCAGACTTTACTAATGCATCTTTGATGTTGTAGTATAAGGAAAGTAATTGAGAAGGTTGTTGTACCTGTACTGCTGTATCCTGAGAGAAAGATTTTTGTACAAAAGCAGTTGCTATAAAAGCAAGGATTAGAAATACTTTTTTACCAACAGAGATAGTTGAGTTTTTTAACTCCTGAATCTTTGTGTTCATTGTTAATTGATTTAATGTTTATAAAATAAAATAATTACATGCCCCGAAGATTTTCGGGACAGAAATAGTTAAAACATTAAATCATATTTGAAAACTCTGAATCGCTATACGGATGTCCGGTATGGGGGGATGATAACTTCGGACAAAATATTTGATAGTTGAAATGCTATTATTAGAAGATAAAATATCAATATGATAAAAGGAAGCGATGAATGAAGTAAAAAATACTGGACTGATTATGTTTATAGACGAAGCAAGAGCTTTGTCAACTTTTTGAAATTTCATCACGCTATCATTACAACAATTGTCTTTATCGTTATTTGTTGTATGGTGATGGACATCTGCTTCATCATGATGATTAGATTTTTTATAGTGTTGATGAATACCTTCTGTTTCTGTCGCGCTTTCCTCATGATGATGCGAATTAAAGCCCATATCCAATCCAACAGAGCATGCAAAGCCGATAACTGTATTTAAGGAAAATGCAATTAACAAAAATGCTGCTTTAAGTTGTATGGACTTTTTTCTATTCATTTATCAAAGTGCAAGCTACATTTTATTTAAAATAAGTTTCTTAAAGATTTATAACTTTTGGATTAGTATCAAAAATGTTACCATTTTTGTAACAACTTTTTTAAACTATTTCTTCTGCTTTATAACCAGCTTTTTCCACTGCTTTTATTACCCTATTCACATTTTCATCTTCTGTTGAAACTGTCAGCACTTTCTTTGGATTTTGTGTATCTACTTTCCAATTGTTTTCTCCAAAAGTTTCATTTAATACCGGCGTTGCTTTTGCCATGCAAGAGCCACACATGATGTTCGTTTTTACCTGAATCGTTTTCATTTTACTTTTTATTTTGACTGTAAAATTACTTTCCTTAAAAATGATTTTATCATAGAATTCTGGAATTAAAGTACACCCTTCTGGCAAAATTCACTCATTTCAATCTTTTTCAAATTCTCTAAAATCCATTCCTCACATTTCTGCACGTCATCAGGTAATGGGTTGTTTCAATAGCCTTTGCGGCTAAACAAGCTGCTTTACAATCATAATTACACCACTAATAACCATTATCAAAATAACAAAAATCCTAAAAGTGTTTCCACTTACTTTCTTTAAAAATCGTTTGCCAATCCAGTTGCCTAACGAAGCTCCCAATCCTAACGCAATTCCATAAAACCATAATTTGCCATGCAGAGAACCCAATGCGGTGTAGCTGGAAATTTGAACTAAGCCAACGAAAAAGGAATTCATGGTTTTTGTTGCAATCATGGGTTCTTTTTCCAATCCATAATTTAAATAAAAAGGATTTAGAACAGGGCCGGTTGCACCAATAAGTGTGGAAAAGAAAGCCACAAAAAAACCCAGTGGAATAAATCCTTTCAGACTCATTTTAAACGACCTTTCCTTTTTCCCGAAACGATATTGAAATATAGTGCTGATTAAAAAAAGCCCTACCACTATTTGCAGCCATTCCAGTTTGAGGCTGCTAAAAACCCATGCGCTTAAAACCGCACCTGCTATTGCCGAAGGCACATAATATAAAGTGATTTTCCAGTTAATATATTTCCAGAATAAAATAATGCGAACCGGCTGGCCAATCAGATTTCCTAAATTAATAACCGGCGCAGTAGCCTTAACGCCAATTAAAAAATTGATGACAGGAACCAACAATAAAGAACCGCCGCCGCCTGATAAAGTAGAGATAATGTATGCAACCGCCGCCGCCAAAAAAATGATTACATAAATAAAATAATCACCTGAGAAAAATTCAGCCATTTTTTATTGTTGTTGTAATCTTTTTTTAAACATAATTGAACAAAGCCATAAAGCCGAAGTCCATGTGAATTTGCATGTGGCAATGAAATAAAGTAAGCCCCGGGTTGTTTGCTGTGAAGTCTATATCCATTTCCTGAAAACCACCGAGCATAGCTACATCTTTAATAATGCCGGAAGTGCTTTTGCCGCCTATCTTTGTAATTTCAAAACTATGGCGGTGCAGGTGCATTGGATGAAGGTCATCGGCGGCATTGCGCATGTGCAGCCGGTAACGCTTGCCTTTTTTTAGTTCAAACATTACCGGCATCTTCATCATGTCGAAAGCTACGCCATTAATAGTCCAACGGTTAAAACCATTATCTGCAGCCCGGTTCTTTGCAAACATCATTTGAATGACTTCATCAGGCTCCGGCGCCGGGGAATTATGCTTCCCAAAAATGGAATAATCCCATTTAAACGGTTTAGGCTTTATCCACTTTGGGTTTCCTTTTTGATTTTCATATTCTACTATTATTCCCATCCCGTTTCCGCGATCATCATCTGCTAAATCTCCCATTATCCATACGCCTGGATGTTTCATTTCTACAATAGCAGAAATCCTTTCGGCTGTGCCAATCCACAGCACCGGCACTTCTGCAGGATTTGGAACCGGATTGCCATCAAGCGCTACTACTTTAAAAGTATGCCCCGGCAAGGCAAGGCTGCGAATTTCAGTAGCGCTTCCATTAAGAATGTGAAACATGATGCGCTCTCCGTATTTTACCTTAACAGGTTTGCCATGGCCAAGCTGATGGCCATTAATCGTAAAGGTTTTATAACCTACTTCATATCCTTTAGGTAAACTACCTGCATCTTTTTCATTTTTTTCTGCTATCGCTTTCAATTCAGGGATCTCCGTACCGGATAAAAAATCCATAGCCATATCGCCGCCACGCATAAATATTGGTTCAAACTCTTTCAATATGATAAACTCTTCCCGGTCATAATTACCAGGCTCATTTTTAGGTTCAATATAAACCGGGCCTACCTCGCCATTATATTGGCCGGCATTAAGATTGTCTCGGGCAATCACATGAGTATGATAAAAGCGGAACCCTGCAGGGCCTGGTATAAAAATTTCCCGGCGCATGCCATGGGCAGGAATGTACGGTGTTCGTTCTTCTGCAGCGCCATCAACATCAGGCGAAACGAACTGGCCATGCCAATGAAACTGTTCCGGCGTATCCGTATCATTATAAATATCAACTATCGTGCGCTGCCCCTCTTTAAAGCGCAGCAATGGGCCTGGAAACTGCCCGTTATAAGTGGTAGTTGAAATTATATGTTGCGGGCCAACTTCAATTAGGCCGGTGCCAATACGAAGTGTATAATCGGGATTTTCATCCAAAGATTTTTCAGGCTTGGGTTTCTTTATAACTGCCGGATTTTTTTCTTCTAAAAGTTGAGCAGCGCCGGCAGGAAAAGCGCTGGCAAGTGGCACCATCGCTCCGCCCCATTTTAAAAATTTTCTTCTGTCCATGATTATATAATTTGAATAGAACTTAGGTTATATGAGTTTATGATTTTAAATGCCTGATACTTTTTTTATCAATAAAAACCCGCAAAGATTTCCTTCAAAGTTTCTCTGATTTTTCCTAAAGCGAAGTTGCCATCAAATAAAGTATAAATCACATAAGCAACTGCAGCAGCAAAAATGATTACATAAATAAAATATTCAACGGAAAAAATTCAGCCATTTTATGTGATTCATTTTACTTTTTCCACGCTCCTTCATTCTTTTGCTCAAAATCCTCAAAAGATTTTTTAAGGCCTGAAAGCACTTCGGCTGAAACTTCAAAAAGCGCCTTTGCCGAAGCGTCATCCACCTTTGATACATCGCTGCGCAAATGTTCAATTAATGCGGACATTTCTTTTTTTAAATTGGAAGTGTGATCCATCGGATTGTTACTGTTTTCGTTTTGCATAATTATTTGTTTTAAAAATTAATAAAAAGTTTGTTGTTAAATCTTTGGCGTAAAACAGGGCTGTTATACATTCAATGACTTTTCAAAATTTCCATTATATATCTTATTTGGTTTTAGATAATTCATCGGGTTGGTAATAATCCTGTTTCATTTTTATATTATTTTAGAATGAGAGATTTTTTTGTCTATGGAAAAATTTCCTCCACCATAAACAAGCAGATAAATCAATAATAAGGTCATGGCAAAATCCGTTCTGTAATCGTGGGCCATAAACCAAAAACCTTTATTAATTAATCCAGGATATTTAGTGGTAATGAAGGCGACAATCATAATAATTAAAAGCGGGACGGCAGCGAGTCTGGTTAACAATCCTATCAAAATTAAAATGCCACAAACTATTTCAAATACGCCAGCGAAATAAGCCCAAAAAGCAGGATTGCTAAACCCGATTTTTACAAAACGGCCAGTGCCTAACTCATCAGCGAACAAAAATTTTTGTATGCCTTCTGAGGCAAATATTAACCCAACGGCAAGACGGGGCAAAAGAGTTGGTACGTTGAAAGTCCTTAAGGTGGCTATCATGGCTTTATGTTTAAATTATTCCAATTGCTACAAGTATTGTGCAGGAAAAGATTATTTTATGGTATGAATGAAAATATTGTGGTACATAAGCCAGCTTATCCTAAATTTTTTTTTGGGAAGAGGCTAAAGCAAAATATCTAAAATTTGTTTGTTTACTGCATTTGTATCGCAACCTTAGTTCCGCTCTTTACTTCATCGGTTCCCTTTTTCAATAAAGTGTCACCAGGCATAAGGTCACCGAATATTTCAATAGTGCTATCCATATTAATACCATTTCGTACATCAACCCATTCCGTTTGTCCATTGTGGTATTTGATTACAAATTTTTTCTCTAAAGTGGTTGCTACTGCTGAATAAGGGACTACAAGGGAAGGTTGTTTTCTTTGAAGCGGCAGGTTAACAGTTACATACATCCCCGACCGTAATTGTTTATCATCATTCTTTACCAAAAACTCCCACAATTCCGTTCTGTTGGTTAAATCAATGGTGTTTGATTTGCGATATAAGTTAGCCGTAAAACTTTTACCTGGTATTGCATCCACGGTAAAGCTTATTTTTTTTGCTTGCGAAGCGGCATCCATGTATGTTTCGGGGACCGGTACTTTTAAACGAAGTACCACATCCTTTTCTAAAATCAGCAAAGGCTTTGCATTGCTGCTGCTAACCAGGTTGCCGGGGTCTGCATTGCGCTGTGTAATTACACCGGCAAACGGCGCTTTAAGAGTCAGGTAGCCGCTGATTTGGCTATATGCCTGTGAAGCTTGCTTTGCCGCAAGTGATGCTGAATTATCTGCATTCATTTGGTTTTTCGCTCTTATTAATTCACTTTCCGCCACCGCTCCCGGTTCTTTTGCCGCATTCACCAACCTGTCGTAATAATCCTTGCTGGTTTGATACTTTGCCTGCGCCGCCTGTGCAGATGAAATGGATTCCAGAAGATTCGCATTGTTTTCTGCTGCTTCCATAATTGCCAGTACCTGCCCGGCTTTTACGTGGTCACCAATATCCACTTTCATTGTCTTTACATAACCTGGAATTTTGGCGAACAATTCCGCTTTTTCAAAAGGTGCCAGTTGAGAAGGAAGTGAAGCAATTTTATTTACCGGTTGCTGTGTTACAACAAATGCATCTAAGGTATCTATGGTGTTCGTTTTTGTTGGTATGGTTTGCTTTTTATTTTCACCGCAACTAACCAGGAAAGCTGCTATTATCAAATAAATGCCGGTATGCAGGAATGTTTTTTTCATATACTTTAATTGGAAGAATAATTTTATGCCATTACGAATTTATTTAAATGAACATTTTATGAAGGATACTACAAAATGTTATTCAATGATTTCATTTATATTGTTGTGGTCAAAATGACTGCTGCTCTCATCGCCCGGGTCCATAGAGATATTGACATAATTTCTTTTGCCAACAATACCCTTATAAATAAGCGGAAGAAAAAATAAAGTACTGAACATGGAAAAAAGAAGCCCGCCAACTACGGCTATGCCTAACGGTGCCGTCTGGTCTCCACCTTCGCCTAAACCTAATGACATCGGTAACATACCGGCAATCATAGCAAGGCTGGTCATCAAAATCGGCCGTAATCGCGTGCTTGCCCCCGTAAGGTGCGCTGTTGTAATATTTCCTGTCCGCCGCAATAGCTCCGCATTGGTAATAAAAAGTATGGCATTGGAAATTGCCACGCCCACCGCCATGATGGTACCCATATAAGATTGGATATTCAATGTTTTGCCCGTAATAAGTAACAGTAAAACAGACCCTGCAATTACTGCCGGAATGATTGAAAGTGAAGTAAGCGCCAGCCTGAACGATTGAAAATAAACTGCAAGCAACAGAAAGATTACGATTACAGCTATCAGTAAGCCAAATTGCAATTCGCTTAAAGTCTGGTTGAGTAAATCCGCCTGCCCGCGAAGCGTAACTTTAACCCCACGTGGCAATGCACCTAATTCCGTAATTTTATTATTCACTTCTTTTACCACCGAACCCAGGTCGCGTTTATAAATATTAGCTGTAATAGTGATGAAGCGCTGCTGGTTGAGCCGGTCATATTCGCCGGGTACTACCGTCTTCTGCCAGCTGGCTACATCTCTTAAATAAACCTGTGGCTGCCCTGAGTTAACAGGAACCATTTCCAGTTCGGAAATAGAATTCATTTTATATTCAGGATATTCCACCTGCACCTGGTAAGCTGTTCCGGTTGCTTTATCTAACCAGTAGTTGGGTTGTGTAAACCTGCTTGATGAAGTAGCAGCCACTGTGGAACGTGCAACCTGTTCTGTGGTAAGCCCTGACTGTCCCGCTTTAACCCGGTCAATATTTAGCTTAATAGCCGGATAGTCCAAAGGCGTGGCAATTTGCAAATCTCTAAGCCCTTTTACATTTCCAAGCCCTTTCAACAATTGATTGGCCAGTTTGTCGCCTTCGGTAAGGTTACGGTCAAGTACGGTAATTTCAATGGGATTGTTTGATCCAAGATTCAGTACCTGCTCTACCAGGTCGCCGGGTTCAAAAGAAACCCTTGCTTCGGGAAATGATTGCGCCACATCGCTGCGCATCTTTTCTTTAAATGCTTCAATTGGCATATCCACATCTTTAGCAAGATTAAAACGGATGACAGATTCCTGAGGGCCGCTTGTCCATAAATAAATCAGGTTAATAGGATAACTTGATGGCTGCACACCAATGAATGCAGAACTTATCGCTACCTTGTTTCCCGTAATATTATTAGCGATTTGCAATACTTTCCTGGTTGCGTCTTCTGTGCGTTCCAGCCTTGTGCCTGTTGGCATTCGCAACCTCATTACGGCCTGTCCTGCATCTACTTTCGGAAATATCTCCGTTCCTGTAAACATAAAAAGGGGAATGAGTATTAAAATGGAAGCAATAAAATAAATCCAGTTGATAGGACGATAGCGTTTTGAAAAATAATGCCCTGCCTGCAGGTATCTTTCCCTGAAGCGGGCAAAAGGACCTACATGGTGCTGTTGCAATTTCTCGTGCAAATCGGATTTTAATAACCAGTTAGACATTACCGGTACAAATGTGAGTGCAAGAAAATAAGAAGCAATTAAAGAAAATCCCACTGAAAGGGATAGCGGCATAAACATGGATTTGGGTACTCCGCTCATGAACAAAGCGGGCACAAATACCGCCAGGATACATAAAAGAATCAGCAATAATGGAAAGGCTATTTCGTTGCACGCATCTACAATAGCACGGGCTTTTGTTTTGCCCATTTCCAAATGCTGATGAATGTTTTCGATGGTTACCGTGGCCTGGTCAACTAATATTCCCACAGCCAGTGCAAGGCCGCCAAGAGTCATGATATTTATTGTTTGACCGGTAAGAAACAACAGTATAATACCGGAAAGTAAAGCCAGCGGTATGGTGAGCACCACGATAAGAGCGCTTCGGCGGTCGCCTAAAAATAGTAACACCATCAGGCCGGTAAATATAGCCCCTAAGCCGCCTTCAAATAACAAGCTTTTGAGCGAATTGATTACATAACCCGACTGGTCAAATTCATAACTGATTTTTATGTCTGGTGGTACGGCGGCCTGCATATCCGGCAAAGCCGCTTTCACTCTTTTTACCACATCCCAGGTAGAAGCATCTGCTCTTTTAGTTACCGGAATATAGACTGAACGTTTTCCATTAATCAGTGCATAACTGGTGGCCACATCAGCGCCTAATTCTACCTGGCCGATATCTTTGATATAAACTCCTGCCCCGGGACCCGTAGATATTGGAACATTTTGTAATGCCTGAATATTTTCTACTACTGAATTTTGAGAAGTAATATAGGTTTCATCCCCAATGCGAACATTTCCGGAAGGAGTTATCGTATTGGATTTGGCAAGCGCCTGTACCACAGCATCAGGAGAAAGATGATAATTCTGAAGTTTCTGCGGGTCCACGCGGATAATCACCGTTTTCTGGTTGCCCCCAAATGGCGGAGGCGCCGATACTCCCGGCAAAGTGGCGAACATTGGCCTTACCCTGAACAAGGCAAGGTCTTGTATTTCACCTAATGTCTTGGAGTCTGAAGTAAATACCAATTGCCCTACAGGCACGCTACCTGCATCAAAACGGGTAATAAACGGCGGTACAGTGCCTGGTGGCATAAAGGCCCTTGCCCGATTTACATAGCCTACAATTTCTGCCATTGCCTGAGCCATATCTGTACCTTCCTGGAATTGAATTTTTATAACGGATGCACCCTGGATAGATTTTGATTCTACAAATTTTACTCCCGTAACGTATAAAAAGTGATATTCATAGTAAGACGCTACATAACCTTCCATTTGTTCTGGTGATAATCCGCCATACGGCTGTGCCACATATACTGTCGGCAAGCCAAGTGTGGGGAAAATATCAATCTTCATATTGCGAATAGCCATTATTGAGAAAAACACAATAGATATTATTGTAACAATAATAGTAACCGGTTTCCTTAAGGCTCCACGTAGTAAATTCATTTTTTTATGATGCTATTTTTGGGAATAATTTATGATGCCTAATCTTTATTCTTAATTAATTCACCCACATTGCTTTTTGTCGAAAAAATAAAAAACTACTATTTCACTTCTTTCAAAAAAACATTTACATCACCTTCGGATGACGCTTTTTTCAGCAAAGCTTCCCAAATGTTTAAGATAGCTTGCTTCGCATCTGTTTCCGCTTTCAGCAAAGCATATTGCGTTTGAATAAGTTCTGTAAAATTTGCTAACCCTGCATCATATCTGCCCTTCATAGAGCGGTATGCTGCATTAGCAGAACTTGTTTGAACGGCAGTTTCTTTCATTACCTTAATTGAATTGGCCATTACTAATTGCGCATCGAGGCTGTCGTGCAACAACTGCAATTGGGTTTGCTGCAACTGCGACTGGTAACTTTTTATGAGCGCATCCTGCTTTTGCAATTGCAACCTTACATCCACATATTTTAAAATAGGCACACTTAGTTGCAAACCGATTCCATAATTAAACCTGCTAAAGCCGAGGCCTTCCATAGATTTCACTTCGCCATCATACCTGATGCCCGAACCGCGGCCGTATAGCGTACTCCATACACTTAGTTTGGGCATCAGCGATTTTTTTATAGCTGTTTTATTAGCTTCCTGCACTTTTACCAATTGTTCTCCATATAGTATTAATGGATGTACCATTATATTATTCTGCAGGTTGATGCCGGGAACGTATTGTACAAAAGAACTGTCTGCGGCAACCACCAAATTTGCGTTTCCCGTCAATAGGCCTAATTGATTTTGCTGTTGAGCACGGTACTGTTGCAGGTTGTACAAATCAATTGTAGCCTTTGATAATTCTGCCTGGTATAAAGAAGTATCCGTACCGGGTTTTAATCCACTTACTACCAGTGACCTTATTTGCCTAAGCTGGGCCTGTGTTCTGATGATGTTTTGCTGGTAAACTTTAAGCAGTTCATCTGCAAGAACAATATTCAGATAAACAGCAATTACATTCAATTGAAGTTGGTAAACAGTATTGCTTTCATCTGCGAGGCTTAATTGGTAATTCTGTTGAGCCACATTTATTTGCGCAGGTCGTTGACCAAAAGTAACCGGTTGCCAGTTCATCAATATGCTTGCGGCACTTCCGAATACTCCACTAAAATTATTCTTAGTGGAAGGTGGCCCGCTGATAGGAATGATGTATTGCGGAAAAGCCATTCCGGTTATATTATTATAGGTAGCATAATCCGTTTGGTAGGCCGCATCCACCGATGGCAAAAAGGTATTTTTTTGTATGGCTATATTTTTTTGCATCGCTAAGGATTGCGCTTTTTTTGCAGCGATAGAAGGATAATTCTTTTCTGCAAGCGATATCAAATCCTTTAATCCATTAGGATTTTGAGCGAAAGATATTTGGAAGATTAGCGTAAATAATACAACAAGAATCAGGTAATTTTTATTCAGCATCCTATTAGGCATAGTATATTAGTCTTAATTCTTTTAAACACTTTGCAAATATGGAACTATATCCGTTTCAAAACATGGTATATTTGAAAATAATGTGGTATATTAATTGCTATTTCGGAAAGCTTTGGGTGTGGCTCCTACATGCTTTTTAAAATATTTTACAAAATGAGAAGGGTCGGTAAATTCAAGAGCAAAGGCAATTTCCGAAATGGTATTATTTGTATAGAGCAATAGCCTTTTTGCCTCATTTAATACAAATGCTGATAGAACATCCGCTGCTGATTGATTGGTTGCTTTACGGCAAACCGCATTTAAGTTTTGTGGGGACGTGTTGAGATTCTCGGCATAAAATGCCACTTTGTTTTTTATGCCACTGCCTGCTCTCAATAATTCAGTAAAAGAATGATAAGTGTCGGATTTAACTTCTGCACTATTAATAACCTGTTGGGATACCTGCAATATTTTAGCTAACAAAGATTTTAGCAAACCTTCCATTATATGAAATACACTTTCATCATCTGCTTTGCTTTCTTCAGCAAGTAATTGCATTATCTGTTCTATAGTTCCCGTCTCTGTTATCTGCAAACAACATTGGCTGGAAATTCTTGTGAATAAGGATTTAAGTTCATTATCGAGACTTCTTCCAATAAAGTTTTTTTTGATAATCAGTACATAACCTTCCGGTTCATTTTCTAATTCCCAATAATGAACCTGTTCCTGTCTGATAAAAAACAGGACAGGCGGTTTAATAAGATATTTATTCTGGTCAATGTAATGAAAGCCACTGCCGTTTGAGAGATAAATAATTTCAAAATAATTATTGTGCTTATGAGGATTTGTTTTCCTTATATCTTTTTTGAAAGGTGAAATTTTTATAGTCCTTTCCGTGCCAATTTTATTTTTAATAATCAGTTTCAAAGCCATTTTTAATTAAGTCATTTGAAGAATAAATTTATGCTTATTACGTTAACGCCGCATTAAAAAATTTAGCTTCCTA
>JBQCEG010000018.1:0-2116 GCA_051960475.1 Ginsengibacter sp. | reverse complement strand
TATATAAAAAGCGGCAAAGCATAGTAGAGCATCCCTATGGAACGATAAAGCGGCAATGGGGCTTTAATTATGTGATAACCAAAAGAGGAATGAAGAGAGCCGGTGCGGATGTTGGATTTATGTTCGTCGCCTACAATTTGCGCAGGTTTATGAATATTATTGATAAAACCGCGTTGACAAAGTTCCTGCAGGAGCTTGTCATATCATTTTTAGAAATATTAGCTTCACCGGAAGCGATTATCTTCAAAATACGGCGGATCTTTTCTGATCCAACTCCTTTTCAAAATATTTTAAAGGCAAGCTAAAATCGCCTCTGATTGAAATATATTTGAAGAGAAAAATGAGTTCTTAGACGAACTGCCGTTGCCTGCAATACGACCTTCATTCAACACAAATAAATCCTTCACAGCAATGAAAACATTTTTAATATTTTTTGTGTCAGCAATTACTCTAAGTTCTAATGCTCAGGTAGAAGTAAGTGGCGTGGTTAAAAATTTTACTGATTCAGCATTTTACATTACGCAGATAGGTGGCTTTAATAACTTCACCCGGGTTTGGCAAGACACCAGAGTGAAAGTTCCGATCGATAAGAATAAGACCTTTAAAGTTATAGTTCCGGAAGAATCAATTGGAACTTGGTACATCAAGACAGGAAATGAAAAGCAAATACAAATGTTCGACTTTGTGAAAGGCGAAAATCAAAGAATGGATGTAGATTTTTCCAAGCCTTATCCTTTACATGCTATTGGAAAAAATGCAGGAGATTTTAATTATTCAGCCTTTTTACTTGATAGCGTAGAAAGCTATTATTCAAAAAACGATTATTTTAAGAAAACCAGAATTAAAAATATCGACAGCGTTTTATTTTACCGCAAGAAATTTGCTTCCTACAAATTAAATCTTTTAAGAAAGTTTAGAAGTACACATGTAATGTCTGATACTTATTGCAAGTGGCTTCAATCCAAATATTCCTATGAACCTTTTGAGAGAACATTAGTAGAAAATATAAAAAACAGGGACTCGCTGGATGATGCGACAATATCCAAATTGATGCAGAAAGGTATTAATGATGAGTATGCTGCATTAAATACAGGCGAGTACAATGATCTTGTCGATTTTTATATTGCAAGCAGGCTCAACAGAAAATCAAAGAAATTGACCTTAGCTGATCGGTTCAATTATGTGGCAGATAGTAATATTATTTCGGGAAGTACAAGAGACGTTTATCTCTCCCGGTTTATGGCTTGGTTAATTAAAAAACCTGATAGTATTTACGATCCGTTATTTAAAAAGTATGACAAGATTGTTCATAATAAAAAAATGAAACAACTTGTCATCAGCAGAAGAAATGATTATGAAACCCCAAAAACTGAATATGCCATCAATATTAGTGACACTAAAATTAATTCCCTTACTGACATATTCAAAAAGTACAGAGGTAAAGTAATTTATGTTGATTTTTGGGCGAGTTGGTGTGTTCCATGTAGAGCAGAAATGCCTAATGCCGCGGATTTAAAACAAAAACTAAATGGGAAGAATATAGTATTTCTTTATTTGGGATATAATGACAAAGAAAAAGCATGGCTAAAAGCGCGTAAGCAAATAGGTATTGAAGGAGAGCATTATTTGTTAAATGACAAGATGATAAAAGAAGCTGATGAACTCTTTGTTATTAACGGTATACCTCATTACGCAATTATTGATAGAGATGGTAGAATTATCAGTAAAAATGCAGGTCGTCCTAGCGAGGTCTACAAACAACTTTTAAAGTTAGTTAGCAAATAAGCACATTCAGCACTGCAGGCAACAAGGGGTTTTGTGCAAGTGGGGCAGACGGAATAAACATCAGCATTTGTGCTGCTATCATCAGCAGTTCGGGCAGACCGAATGCTATCAGCAAACGACCAAATAATCAACTTATTTATTCTTCATTCGGCTGACGGTTCGGGCAGACGGAATTCTAATTTCCAACCTGCACAAAGCCCTGGACGTCAGACTGTCTAAAAACTGATATGCACACCAGGTGTATAACTTCAATGGATAGACGCAGCCAGGATTAAGTAAATTTATGCATGCAATTCATACAAGGAAAAAACAGAGAACAAAGCCTCCTTTT
>JBQCEG010000017.1:0-4754 GCA_051960475.1 Ginsengibacter sp. | reverse complement strand
TTGTTTGGTCCTCTTTGAGTTTGTCAAAATAGAGGCTCAATGCATTGCTTAATGCAACATATTCACTCCTGTTGAATTCTTCATTGTCCTTTTTCCAAAGAGCCAGTAAGAGCGTTTTAATGCTTTCCTTTTTTTCGGTATCAAGAGTATCACCTTCACCTAAATAAAAAGGATTAAACCTTATAGGATTATGTTCATCATAAGTGAAATAATATCCATCAACGAGTTCACAAAGGCCTTTATAGGAATGGCCCACATCTACAAGCACTACATGTGTTCCCTGCTCATAGTAGCTCCTTACCATGTGATTAGTAAAAAAACTCTTGCCACTTCCGCTGGGGCCCAAAATAAATTTATTGCGGTTCGTACAGATCCCTTTCAACATAGGTTCGTCTGATATATCAACGTGGACCGGCCTTCCGCTCAACCTGTCTCCCAATCTGATACCAACAGGAGAAATCGAGGAACGGTAATTTGATTCAAGGTTGAAAAAGCAACAAGCCTGTTCAGCAAAACTGTCAAAGCTGTCATTCATTGGAAAGTCACCTTCATTACCAGGGAGGCCGGCCCAAAAGATTTGAGGAGCACCCGTCACCTCTTGTTTCGGTACGGCATCCATCTGGGCTAGTGCAGAACTCACAAGGTTTTTTAGTTCTTTTAATGTACCCTTTTCTTCAGACCAAACCATTACATTGAAGTGTGCCTTTATCGGTAAACGTTGTTGTGAAATAGCCTCATTTAAAAAATCATTTGTCGCATCCCTGCTTATGGAATTTTCCCTTGAATAGGCACTTAGGCTCTGCAACCTCAATTTTTTACTTTCAAGTTTTTGAATCGTTTTATGCGCATCATCAACAAAAACATATTGATTGTAAATATGATTACAAGAAAGTAACTGACCTAAAGGTGAAGCGAAACCGACTGAAAATTTAGTCTTGTCAGTAGAATATCTGTCATAGTCGATCCTTGAACCACATAGTGATGGCAGATCTCCTGCATCAGCAAGCGTATAAACCTGGACACAATTACTGCCAACCATTATCCGGTCTTTAAAGGTGATATCCTTTATGGCACAGTCATTACTTTTTGAAAGACAACAATATTGTTCAATAAGGCCAATTTCATTCCTTTGACTGGCCAGTTTTTCACCTTTAATTCTCTCTAGTTGTATAAATCCGCTATCCTCCAGGATCTTTTCAAACTGCCCTGCAGCATCCAGAAAATCCTGCAATAAACCTTCTTTAAGCAATTGCACAGGTACAATAGAGCGACGTAATAAATTGGAAAAAAGTGATGATGAGGATTTCCTGCTATCTGGTTTTCGTGTAAGAAAAATATAGCATTCATGGTCAAGATAAGGCCGTTCATTAAAAAACCTTTCACTGCTTAGTGACAAAAAGCTTTGAGCTTTTAAAAATTCAGCGTCGTATTTGCTATTGATAAACCAATCCTGCTTATGAAAAACGCTAAACCTTGGGAGAACTTTAATCGCTTTGATCCAGGCCTGGTGAAACGCTTCATAATCTTTATCTGACATTGTAAACAGCTCAGGCAACACCGCACGAAAAGCAATAGTAATATCACCTTGTTTGGACAAAATAGTATCATGTTCCACTCCCATAATCGGCAAAAGCTCTTCCAACAACTTTTCCATTTAATTCTTTTTAAGTATTTGAATAAAAATCTTCCGGCTGTTGCACTTAATGATCTTCGGAATTCCCTTTGAAGCCACTTTTTTCATCATTCCGTATTCTCCATATTTATCGCTTAGTCTAAAAACATACAAAAACAATCCGGTTCCCAACAAGCCAATGATTGCAAGACACACAAATGTGTTAACGCCGCATATATATAGGACTGCAAAAAGAATAAGGAGGGTAAGTAATCCTGCGCCCAGGTACCAGATATACTGCGCCTTCAAACCTTTAAACTCAATAGGTTTATTGATTCCTTTATTGACTTTATAAATACTTGTGTTCATAACTTTAAATTCTAAAACTCAAACTTTGTTTTTCAAAATCTCTTTGGGGCAGGAGTTGTTTACAATCCATCTTAATAACCGGTGCTTCGTGTGATTTCGTGTCTATAGGCAAATCCTGCTTCAATTGTCTTTCCTGGATTTGAGAAGAAATTTTTTGCTCAAGTCTTGAGACTTCTTTTTTCAGAGATGACAGATCTTCCTCTCTTTCAAAAGGTTTGCCGGCTAATTTTTGGAGAATAGGAATATTACTTTCAATTTGCCTGTAGTTCTTTTCATACTTTTCCCTAAGGGAAGTTGTTCTGTCAATAGCATTCAAAAAATGTCGTGCAGCAATCTTCGGGTTATCGATATTGATCTCTCCCTGGTTCCAACTATATTTTATTCCTGTTGATTTACTCTCCGCATAAAACCTGTTTCGAAAATTGTGTTTGAACAGACCATTTTCTTCATAGAAGTTCTCCTGCGCCCGGATATAAAGATCAAAGCCGTAAAGGGATCCGATTTTGGATTTATCGGTTGAACCAGGTTTCCATTCTCTGCTAAGCTTTATTAAATATTCCCCTACCTTTTCCGGATCAGGGTTATTGCAGTGGTAGAGCTCAATCGCGTTAAGCTTCGTTCCATCAGCATCAAACTTCAGGCATCTTTTAAACTGCGCTTCATCATTGGAAAGACTTTCAACCATTTTCCTGCATGAATATTTTTCTTCCTCAAGACTTTTCAACTGCGCCGCGGCCTTTACAATTTCCTTGTGGTGTGCAGTCCTTAAATTTTCCAATACAGCAATTTTCTTTTCAATTTTTGTTTTCTCCAAAAGGGAAGTATCGCCAGAAAGGATTGCGATGTATTCAGAAAAGTTCATTCCGTTGTTTTCATCGATTGAACCTTCATCAATAGTCCTTACATTTAATTCGCAATTTTTCATCTGGCTGATGAAAGTTTGCTTATTCTTCAAAAGATTAAACTTATAATTGTCTAAAGACTGTTCGACTGCATAGATGTAATTTTTCACTTTATTTTCGTAATACCTCCTGGCGACTAAGTTGCCTTGCCTTGCACCACGGCCATTTCTTTGTTCCAGTTCAGAAGGCTTCCAGGGAATATCCAAATGATGCATGGCAACAACTTTCCTTTGAACATTTAATCCGGTACCTGCCTTTTCAGTACTGCCAATCAGAATCCTTATCTCCCCATTGTTCATCTTCCTGAATAGTTCAGGCTTTTGCCGGCTGTTCCATTCATGGATGAAAGTGATACGCTCCTGAGGTATCGAAAAATCATTAGCCAGCTTTTCTCTTAAAGTATCGTAAACATTGAAAGAATCAGGCCTTGGTGTGCCGATATCGCAAAATATAATTTGGGTTCCTCTATACTCCTCGCTATCATTGTAAATCTTAGCTACCTTTCTTGCACATACATTTATCTTGTTATAAGGATCGTCGGCGTATGAAGAATTTACCAACCGCATATCTACTGCCATCTTTTTTGCATAGTTGGTTGCAATCAGCATCCTGCCCTTATCCTCCTCCCTGGAGAGAGGCGCCCGGCCAATCAAAGTCGCATCACCGGTGCGTGCAAACTCCATTAAATTTTTTATAAAAACCTGCTGATCAGGCGTAGGTGGTATATTTATTAATTCTTCTTCAATTTCAGGCTTATCAAGATGAATATGACGGGCCGTCTTATAATCCGTGATCTCATTATAGAAGAGCGCTAATTCCGGAACTTTGATAAAATGACGGAACCGTTCCTTCGCGATAATTTCATTGGTTACAGAAAATTCAAAGTCCACAGTTTTCCTGGCAAATACTGCAGCCCATGCATCAAAATTTTCTATTTGCTGTCTCTCCATCTCCCGTGGGCGCAGGTATTTAAAGAGCAGGTACATTTCGGTTAAACTGTTGGAGATTGGTGTCCCTGAAAGAAAGGTAACGCATAAGTCACTTTGAAATTTGTCCTGCAAAGTTCTCACTGCAAAAAGCATATTCAATGCCTTTTGGCTTCCCTGTGTATTGCCAAGACCGGCTACGCGATCATGTCGGGTAGTGAAGGTGAGGTTTTTGAATTTATGAGATTCATCAACAAAGAGATGATCAACGCCCAAATCTTTGAAAGTAATTCCGGTATCTTTTTTTTGTTCAATATCATGTAGGATCGACTGCAGCCGGGAATGAAGATTATTCTTTCTGATTTCCAACCCGCGAAGCAACCTTCTTGAAATCTCACCACCCTTTTCCTTTAGAGTGAAGAGATCCTTTTCAATGCAATCAAGCTCCGACTGGAAAATTGTCCTTTGTATTTCCGGGCTTTGGGGAATTTTTCCGAACTGATCATGGGTTAATATTATGCAATCCCAATTGTTGTTTTTCATTTCATGAAACAACCGCATCCTTCTTGACGGAGTATAATCATTTTCACCCGGAGCCAATACACGCGCATAAGGATATGCTTTCAAATAGGTTTCCCGGATCTGGTTTACTGTTGACTTTAAAGCTAATATCATTGGCTTCTGAACCAGGCCAAGCCTCTTCATTTCGTGGGCAGCCACAACCATTGTAAGCGTTTTGCCCAGGCCCACCTCGTGGTCTATCAATGCCCCCCTGTTTTGAATGATTCGCCATACCGAACTCTTTTGTGAAACATATAGTTCTTCAATTCCCAGGTTCTTTTTATTTAACCCGGGAAATTCCAGGTGACTTCCATCATACTCTCGTAAAACATAACAGTTAAATGTTTCATTGTATAATTCTTCCAAAAAATTCTTGTCCTTGGC
>JBQCEG010000016.1:0-10309 GCA_051960475.1 Ginsengibacter sp. | reverse complement strand
TTAAAAATTCGGAAATTAGCATTAACGTTAATATCATCAATTGAATCGTCATGGAAAATCAAAAAGAAAAATTTACTTCCACTGAAACTAATCCCTTACAAAGCCTGGATGAATGGGAAGATGATGTGTTGAGCAGGTATCCCGAAAGTGAACCGGCAAAGAAGTCAAAAGATGAATTCAGGAATTATGAAACGCCGGTGCGAGATACGGTGAAAGAATTCTACCGTTTGAATCATAAATACCAGACGTATGATTTTGTAGTTGAGAAGAAAAACGAATTCCTGCAATTCAATAAAAAAGAAATGCGCGTTTGGGATGCATTTGATTTTCTAAATCAATTGGTGGATGATTCAGATCCTGATACAGACCTTGACCAGTTTCAGCATTTATTACAAACATCCGAAGCGATCCGCCATGATGGACATCCTGATTGGATGGTTTTGGCAGGTCTGATGCACGACATGGGTAAAGTGCTTTGTCTTTTCGGCGAACCACAGTGGGCGGTAGTTGGCGATACTTTCCCTGTAGGCTGCGCGTATTCAACAAAAATTGTTTATCCTGATTTTTTTAAAGAAAATCCTGATTATAGTGATCAGCGTTATAACACCCAATTTGGCGTTTATGAAAAGGGATGCGGTTTAAGAAATGTTCATATGTCGTGGGGACACGATGAATATGTCTATCACTTGTTGAAAGATTATCTTCCCGAACCTGCTTTATATATGCTGCGTTACCATTCTTTTTATCCATGGCACAGGGAAAATGAATATGAATATTTACTTGACGATCACGACAGGGAAATGTTGAAGTGGGTGAAACTTTTTAATCCTTATGATTTATATTCAAAGAGTCCGGAACCTCCGGATATCAATAAATTGAGGCCTTATTATGAAGACCTGATAAAGAAGTATTTGCCGGAGACGTTGAGGTTTTAAATTTTAGATGGTTTTATTGTTGTATTGTTTTATTGTTGTGCCAGTATTATTAGACTATTGCATTATTTAATTATTGGGTTGATGCTTTTTGCTCCAATAATTTATTAAAAGTTCGTTTACTGATCACCGTTAGTACGTAATTTAACTTGAAGCACTCACTCTTCCTCGATGGTTCAATTTGTCTTTCTAATCCTTCTAAACCTTCTAAATAGGGCATTCCCTTTAATGAGTTATTCCCAAACACAAAAAAAGCTCCCTTTATTTGGCGGGAGCTTAATTTTTTAATCCTGTGGGTTGGCTTTTACAAGGATGGATTTAATGGCTGGTTTAGGGCCTGGTTTTCATGGGATAAATATCTTTCTTTAGGTATCGAATCAAATAAAAAAGAAGTTGACTGATATCAGATTTTGTTTTTGGCTTTTCGTGGATAATGGCTCCGGAGGTAACCGGAAAGAATTTCAATGGATTTTGGATTCATGATCAATGTTTGTTTGAACATCAATCAACTTCTGAGAACAAAGATAGGCCGCTCCACTACCCTGCACAAGCGCAAGTTTGACTGTTTTTACTCATAAAGAATTTACTGTTTGATTCGTAGATATACGATTAATACATTTCGTAGATGTACTAAAAAACTATTTTATAAAGCTGCTGAAAGAAAAATATTCGCTTATTGCTAATCCAGTGAATCAACAAAAAATGCTATTTTTTTTTCTATCACTTCTTAATTCAAATCAAACAGGCGGGCAACCTTTACAGCCAATAGTACGATTGGAATTGGAAAAAAGGAATGGTAAAGAAAAGTAGAAGCATTTTTTTGGCGCTCATCGTGGTGATCGTGTTGATTGCGATTGGAGGCTATGTTGTTTGGAACAAACCGCACCGTGATGTGAAAGATGCAAGGGGCATAAAAATTACAGCCGCCGAACTTTATCAAAGGCTCTCTCACAATGACAGCATGTTTCACAATACTTCTCTCATCAATCATGTCGTACTCATAAGCGGCCAGGTAGGACAGGTTCAAAAGAATCAAAAGGGCCAACAACTGGTTCTCCTCAAAACCAATACCGACGGCGCTTCTATCAATTGCACAATGGAAGAAAAAACAAATCAACCTATTGAAAAAGGCCAAACGGTTTCTATAAAAGGAATTTGCAGTGGCTACATCGCCGGCGATGAAGAAATGCAATTGCCGGGAGACGTTTACCTCATCCGGTGCTATTTATCATCCACAAAATAAAAGTTATGAACAAAGGAAAGACCTGTTTTTTTATTGTTTTCTTGTTCTTAGCCATGCGGGCATCCAGCCAATTGTATTATACAAAAAATGGCGACATCTCATTTTTCTCCAAAAGTGTTTTACAAAATATCGAGGCTGATAATAACCAGGTGATAAGTGTTTTGAATACCCAAACCGGAAGCATGCAATTTTCACTTTTAAACAATGCTTTTGAATTTGAGAAAGCAAAGATGCAGGAGGATTTTAATGATAATTATATCGAGAGCGATAAATATCCGCGGTCCTTCTTTAAAGGGAACATCACCAACCTGCAGGCAGTGAATTTTGGCCAGGACGGAACTTACAATGTAAACGTAAGTGGTGATCTTACTATTCATGGCGTAACGAAACAAATTGAAACACCTGCCACTATCAACATCAAAAACGGGAATATTTCAGGGAAAGCGGTTTTTCATATCCATGTGAAAGATTACAACATCGATATTCCAACGATTGTTTCAAAAAAGATTGCTGAAAATATTGAGATCAGGGTCAACTGTACTTATCAACCAAAATAAATTCCAACTAAATCAAACAATATGCGAACCAAGGCATTACCATTTATCATTCTTCTTTTCACTATTTCACAAAATGCGTTGGCACAGGATTCAACCAACCTGATGAACCAGTTGATCAACCAAAGTGAAAAAGGCAAAACAAATTATACAGAATCGACCTTTCTTTATACACGGATTCTTAACGGCCATTCGGTGGAAACTTTGCCGAAAAATGTTTTGGATGTGCGCATCTCTCACCGGTTCGGACCATTGAACAGCGGTATTTATAACTTTTTTGGCCTGGATTATTCACCATTTGATGTGCGAATAGGTTTTGATTACGGCATCACTAATAACATTATGATCGGTGGTGGCCACAGCGGCTTTCAAAAAACTTATGATGTTTTTAGCAAGTTCAGGATCATGAGGCAATCAACAGGAAAAGTGAATGCGCCATTTACCATCACAATAGTGCCGACGGTTGCTATCAATAGTTTGCAACAAAATCAATTATCAGTAAAGCCCGATTCAGGCACTGCCATAAAAAGGGCTTCTTATGTATTCCAGCTTTTGATAGCACGAAAATTAAGCGAAGGATTTTCGATGCAGCTGATGCCTACGCTCGTTCATCCCGACAATATTTCTTTTGCGCATACAAGCAAAAACATTTTTGCTATCGGGGTGGCAGGCAGGGAAAAGCTTTCAAAACGAATGAGCCTTGTGGCTGAATATTATTACCAGTTGCCAAATGAAAAAGCGCCAGGTTCTCACAACGTACTTTCATTCGGAATTAATATCTGGACCGGAGGTCACGTCTTTCAATTGCTCTTCACCAATTCGTATGGCTTAACAGAAAAATCTTTCATTGCAGAAACACCGGGCAGCTGGAGCAAGGGCGATGAATTATTCGGCTTTAATATTTCAAGAGTATTTGAGTTGGGGAAGAAACATAAGAAGTAACCATTCACAACATTCCTTTTTGATACTAAAATACAGTATTTTTTGTTCGTTTACTTTTCTTCGGATTAGAGTAGAAAAATCATCTTCCTCCGGCCACTCAATTTTTTTTTGAAAAATATTCTTCTTTTGTATTTTTAGTGTTAGAACCTATGTATCGGCATAAGCCAAATTCCCCATTGTTGCTGTTGTGAAATACATAAAAGGGTTAATTATTAAAATAACTTTTGTTTTATGTTCCATATCGGCAGGTACGATTCCTCTTGGGAAGCTTTGTTAAATAATCCATTTATCGCCTCTGCTATTCTCACGGGTCCTGGTTTAAAAATTGAATTCACCAACAAAGCCTTTACCAGCCTTGCCGGAACGGAAGCGCATTCACTTGAAGGGAAAAATGGACAAGAAGTAATTGAAAAAGTTTTTAATAAAGAAACAGCAGAGACAATTGGAAAAGTTTATAATTCCGGCGAAAGCCAATACCTGCATGAAGTGCGCCCTCATGTAAACGAGACAACAGACGGCGAACCGCATTTCTTCAACCTGCTGCTGCAGCCGTTGCTCGAAAATGACAAGAGTATAGCCGGCCTAATCCTATTGGCTTTTGACATTACGGAGGAAGTGAAAGGAAAAGAAGATGAAGAAAGCGACCGCATTGAAAAGGCATTAAAAGAGGTTCGTGATGGTTCAGAATTGCAAAGTCTGATACATGAAGTGATCACAGACAATACTCCTGATTTGGTGTATGCTTTTGACCTTGATGCACGATTTACTTTTGCCAACAAAGCATTGTTGACCATGTGGGGACGGACGAAAGAAGATTCCTTTGGCAAATCGCTGCTCGAAATTGGTTATGAGCCCTGGCATGCGGCCATGCATGAAAGAGAAATTGAACAGATAAAAAAAACCAAAGAAACGATCCGCGGTGAGGTGAGTTTTCCCCACGCCACATTGGGCAGGCGGGTTTATGATTACATTTTTGTTCCCGTATTGGATGATGAAGGTAACGTAACGGCGATTGCAGGAACCACGCGCGATATTACAGAGATCAGGGAATTGCTCCGGCAAAAGGACGAATTTCTTGGCATCGCTTCACATGAATTAAAAACGCCTGTCACGAGTATAAAAGCGTATGGCCAGGTGTTGCAAACAATCTTCGAAAGAAAGCAAGACCACACGGCTGTGGCAGCGCTTCAAAAGATGGACGCGCAAATCAACAAGTTGACCGGCCTTATAAGTGACCTGCTTGATGTAACTAAGATACAGGCGGGAAAGATCGTGTTTAATGAAGAAAATTTTGACCTTTCTAATCAAATCTCTGATATCGTATATGAGCTCCAGCTTACTACTCAAAAACATCAGATCATCAAACGGCTTGAGCCTGGAATTGTTGTAAATGGTGACAAGGAACGGATTAGCCAGGTAGTGATCAATTTTATTACCAACGCGATCAAATATTCCCCGGATGCGGATAAGATAGAAGTACAACTTTATAAGAACGGAGACAAGATCATCACCAGCGTAAAAGATTTTGGCATTGGCATTGCACCTGAAGTGCAGAACCACATTTTCGAACAATTTTACAGGGTGAGTGCAGCGCACAGTACGATTCCGGGACTCGGAATAGGTTTGTATATATCAAGTGAAATAGCCAAACGAATTGGAGGAAATATTTGGGTAGAAAGTAAGGTTAAAGAAGGTTCAACCTTTTATTTCTCAATACCTGAAAAGAAAGAAAACCACAAATAAGTAAACAGGGAATTGAAGGTTCTTTTCTAAAGTTTTTATTGAGTATGGTGAAAAAAAGAATCCTGGTAGCAGATGATGATTCGTCGATTGCAGATGCACTTCAGCTGATGCTTGAACTGGAAGGGTACGAGGTGGACATAGAAACGAATGGAGAAAACATTTACAAAATGAAGACGAATTACGATGTATTGCTCCTTGATATCTGGATGTCGGGGCATGATGGTCGCGATATTTGCCGCTTTTTGAAACAAAATCCCGGCACACGAAATATCCCCGTCATTATGTTTTCGGCCAGCAGGGACATCATCTACAGTGCGAAGCAGGCGGGCGCTGATGACTTTATTGAAAAGCCTTTTGAACGTAAAGAACTGCTGCAAAAAATTGCTGCTTTTACTTCCTGAGTTCATTTAGTTGAACACATTTTTCCTAATTTAGAATTTTAAAGCCTTAAAGGAATTCTCAAAAACCAAATTCCAAATGTGTTATTACAACGGCCAAAAAGTTGCGCGCGATGAAATGATTCGCCTGAAGGATCTTGAAAAGCAGGTGTCTCAATACGAATTTCTTTCGCATGATTTGCAGATCGGTTTTGATTATGGGTTGAATGCAGTTTTGAAAAAAAAAACCGATGAGCTGGATTTTGACATGGTGCAGATGGAATGGGGTTTTATTCCTCATTATGTCAAAACGCGTGAAGATGTAGCGAGAATGCGAAATGGTTATAAAGATGCGACCGGGAAATTTCGTCCGCCAATCATTACTTTAAATGCAGTTTGCGAAGAACTACTTGCTCCCGGCAAGATTTACAGGGAAGCTACTTTAAAAAGAAGATGCCTTGTACTTTCCACCGGTTTTTTTGAATGGCGCCATGTTTATCCTTTAAACAAAAGAACCGGGCTGCCACTAAAGACTGCAAACAAATATCCTTACTACATTTCTTTAAAAGACAGGAATTACTTTTTTATGGCTGGCGTCTGGCAAGGTTGGACCGATAAATCAACCGGCGAATATGTTGAAACATTTGCCATTGTTACGACGAAAGCGAATGCGCTTATGAGTCAAATACACAACAGCAAGAAAAGAATGCCGGTAATTCTTAATGAAGACCTTGCATTGGAATGGCTACTTGGAACTCCCGACGAAAAAAGAATTTTGGAAATTGCTTCCTACCAATACCCTTCCGGTGAAATGAAAGCGTGCACGATTGCCAAAGATTTCAGGGAAGCGCTCGAACCGGCCAGAGAATTTATTTATGAAGATGTGCCGGCTCTTGAATTGAACGTTTAAAAGCAATTCTTTTGCTAATTAAAATTTCCCTTTTTTAGTTCGTTTACTGCATGGTTGGCCGCCCTTGCGGTCAATGCCATAAAAGTTATGGATGGATTTTGTGTGCCGGTAGAAACCATGCAAGCGCCATCGGTAACGAAAACATTCGGGCATTGGTGCATTTGGTTCCATTTATTAAGCAATGAAGTTTTTGGATCTTTTCCCATGCGCACCCCTCCTACTTCATGAATGTCGAGGCCCGGTGCCTGCTTGCTGTCATTGGTTGAAATGTTTTTGCAACCGGCCTTGCTCAGCATTTCCGAACCTTCATTCAAAAAATCTTTGAGTGATTTTTCATCATTTTCGTCATAGTCGACTGAAACGGATAACAAAGGAATTCCCCAGGCATCTTTCTTTTCTTTATCGAGCCAAACACGATTTGTTTCTTTCGGAATGGTTTCGCCCTGCATCATCATCGAAATGCCCCAATTGCCCGGTTCTGTTTTGTTCATTTTATATGCTTCGCCCATTTGTTCACCGTTAACTGAATGTCCCCAATTGCCGCGATAAGCACTGAAGAAAACCATATAACCACGAAGAAAATCCATTTCCTGTTTGTGCACGTTTCTGAAATTGGGCATCATAACTGCACATGGACGACGACCGTAATAATAGGAATCCAAAAAGCCATCCACACTTGCTGAAAGCGTGCCCCGGTAATTTTGAAAAGCAATGTATTTTCCCAACAAGCCACTGTCATTCCCGAGTCCGTTGGGAAACCTGGATGAAGTAGAATTCAGCAGAATCAAATTGGAATTAAGTGTGGCGGCATTTACAAATATGATCTTTGCAAAATATTCCGTTGTCTGTTTGGTATTTGCGTCTATCACTCTTACGCCTGTGGCTTTATTTTTTTTCGTGTCATAAATAATTGAGTGAACAACCGAGTCCGGCCTTATGGTAAGATTGCCGGTCCTGGTGGCCCACGGAAGTGTTGAAGAATTGGAACTAAAATAGCCTCCAAACGGGCAACCTCTTTGGCATAGATTGCGCGCTTCACATTGTCCGCGGCCTTGTTGTAGATGAATTTCTTTAGGTTGCGTAAGATGTGCACATCGTCCAATGATCACATTCCTGTCTTTGTATTGGTTCATGATCTTTTGGCTCACATCTTTTTCTACCTGGTTCATTTCCCAGGGAGGAAGAAATTCGCCGTCGGGCAAAGTGTCCAGTCCGTCTTTATTTCCGCTGATGCCGACAAATCTTTCAACATGGCTATACCACGGAGCTAGATCTTCATATCGGATCGGCCAATCAACAGCGAAGCCATCTCGCGCCGGACCTTCAAAATCGTATTTGCTCCATCGTTGTGTTTGCCTTGCCCACAAAAGTGACTTTCCGCCCACCTGGTATCCGCGAATCCAATCGAAAGGTTTTTCCTGTATGTAAGGATGTTCTTTGTCTTTTACAAAAAAATGCATCGCATCTTCCCTGAACGCATAACATTTTGAAACAACAGGATTTTCTTCTTTAATCTTTTGTGTCAAATTGTTTCGATGAGGGAAATCCCAGGGATCTTTCAACATTGTTGGATAATCTACCAGGTGCTGCACATTGCGTCCACGCTCGAGCACCAGCGTTTTAATTCCATGATCGCACAATTCTTTTGCCGCCCAGCCTCCACTGATTCCAGAACCAATTACGATCGCATCGAATGTATGATCTTGAATTCCTTTTGAATTTATGTTTCCCATTCTTTGTTAGTTAGATTTTTTTGAAAAGCCTTCATCAGGTTGCCCAACTCTTTTCGCCTTTTTTGTAAGGCACATTTCCTTTGTACGATCCGGGTGTTTGAATGTAACGTAATGCTTTTGTGGCGCCCGGTTCAGACGTGAAGTAAGCAAAAGTGACCAAATTTTGGATCATAGGAAAAAAACGCGCATTATTTGTTGCTTCACTGCTTTGAGCCCTGCCGGTTTGTATGGCATCGCCTGTTCCTTCCTTTTCCTTTACTTTTCTTGCATTAGCAGTTTCGTTTTCAAAAGTTTTTAGAACAGACTTTTTCTGAGCAACTGAAAGTTTTGCAAAATCGTTATTGTATTTTTTGGAACTTAATTTCTTCAGACTTTTTATTCCATTCCAGAAAATATTTTGCTGATCTGGAGTGTAACAATCGGTGACATAAAGCTTCATAAATTCTCCGACTTTAGCTGCTTTTGCTCCGGGCGAGTCCGGAGTTGCAGGAATAAACGTTTCTCCGATCTCATTGAGCAATTGAATATTTTCTTTTGTGAATCCTTCCTTTTCCACATCGAAATTATTGCATGAAGGCAAAAGCACATCCATACTTACCAAAGCCGTTGGAAGGATTAAAGCCATTGAAGAAAGAAAAGATCTTCGTTTCATTAAATTGATTTTATTGCTGAAAGTTACGTTTCTAATTTATAAATTTTGTGGCCAATGGGTTTCTATTCCCTGCGAACGGATATGGTTCTGAAATTCATTCAACAGAGCCGGTTGTTCGCGAACCTGTTTCGGCTTCACTTTCTTTTTTAAAGCAAAAGCAATCAACATCCCTGCGGCTTCTCCAATGTTCCATTCAACATGATGCAAGCGATAGCAACCATTTGTGATGTGTGTTGTCCCGATGTTTTTGCTTGCAGCGATCAGATTTTCCATTCTTTGTGGCAACAAAGCACCCAACGGAATTTGAAAAGGCAATGAATCGAAATCGATATAATTATTTCCGGCCGTTGTGGGGTGAAGATCGATGTGATAATAACCCACGCCCACACTATCGAAAAAATCCGCCGCTTTTGTTGCTTCTTTCCCCGCAACAATCGACCGGTTTTCTTTGCCTACGTGCTCTTCAAGAATAGTAAAGACCGGTTTGATTCTTCTTGCTTCACGAATGTAAGGATATTTAGCAAGTCCATCTTCGGTGCCCATAATGTCCGGACGAAGTCTTAACCCACGCCAACCATTTCCTCCATCCGGGCGTGGTGCTTCCGTTTGTAGCCAGTAAAAAAGCGAAAGACTTAATTGCTTTGCCGCCTCAATATTTTTTTTGTATTCCTCTTCGGTCACATCAGCAATATTGCCGTTCATAAAATCATTCTGTGGCCAATTCACTATTGTGATATCGCTGTTATAAGCGCACGGTTTGAAATTTTTTTGATCGATTATTTTCCGGTAATTCCAGAGGTTGAGATTTTTGCCTGTTGCATTTCCGCGCGGATCAAACCCGAGCATTTTTGGTTGCAATGCCGAGGGATTCGAATAAGACAATTGCAACAGCTTTCCGGGCCATGGAGGAGAAAGTTTTGGAATATAATTTTTCCAAAAGTCATATTGCGCGGGTTTATTTATCAAATGATTTTCACCTTCGAAATAATCCATGGCAAAACAAAAAGTAATGGCCTGCTGGTTTTTCGGATCAGCCACTTCAGCGGCGTGCAATTCTTTTGTTTGCTGCTTCGATTCAGCGCCGGTAACATATTCTGTTTTTGTCAAAGGAAGCAAATCGCCCAATTCGGTGGCGTCAATAAAATAAGGTGCAGAAAGGATGGATTCTTTTCCCGTAGTTGTGTTACGTGATTTTAGTGAACGGACTTTATCATTTGAAAAAT
>JBQCEG010000015.1:0-2680 GCA_051960475.1 Ginsengibacter sp. | reverse complement strand
TTATATCGTTGTTTTTAATGGTAACCCACTTCTCAATTAAAAAGCCATGAGGGTTGTTATCTGAACGGGCTACATTCCTTAAGTATCCTTCGGTTACAAGATTTCTTGTCGTAAGTGTACTCGGCCTTGTTATAGTTTCTAAAGCATAGCAGAGGAAATGATAAGGGTAAACATTTGTTTGTATAACTACACTATCAACTTCAATTCTTTGGCTTACATTGCCTGAGATAATTCCGGTGTAATAATTATTTTCCTTTAGAGATTCATATACATCTCTTGCCGAGCCGTCAGCCAGGTAAAGCGCTTTTTGAATATTTGAATTAATAACTTTTTCATCGGGATCCAATGTGAAAAAATAATGATGAAACATCTTCACATGATCCCTTGCCTCAACAGGAATATTTTCTTTCCTCGTACTTGCAAAAGCTTCCAATGCCTGGCCATTGGCGAGTACATAAATCCTGGAACTTAAAAGGGATTGTTGTTTGTAGCTTCTGTATAAAGCGTAACCGGTTAACAAAGCAAACAGTGTTAAAACAAGCATTGAAAAAAAACGCACATCCCTGAATGCTGTATCAATATTTTTTGCCTTCTGAAACATCAGTTACCTTTTAGTTTATCATTAAAATATCCTTCAGAAACACCATATCCGGTCATATTCCCCGACATCCGGTTGGCAGCGTTACCCATAGCATCTGCAACCATTCCTGCTCCTGAGGTGACGGTAGAAGCAGTTTTGGAAACAGATGAACTGAATACTGAACTTACTTTATAAAGAAGCGTATTGCCCCCTCCCACATTTACAATATGATTGGCCACGGAAGGAATGGTGAAGTAGCCTATAATACCTATGATCATAAAAATCAGGTAAGCAGTATCAGTAGACGAAAAAAATGTATCGCCGGCCTGGTTGATTTGCTGAATATCAAGAGCAATCATTTTTTCCTGGATCTTTCCAATGAGGCTACCGAAAATATTGGCGACAGGAAGCCATAAAAAAATATTGATGTAACGTGCAACCCATATCATTAATGTATGTCCTAAACCATCAAATACCGCAAGCCCAAACACCAGAGGTCCCAGTATTGCCAGTACAACCAGGTAAAAGGTTCTAATAGTATTAATACATAAAGCCGCCGCAAGGAACAAAAGATGCAACACCTCACTCATCCACTCCTTTATTGAATTTCGAAAATTATAGGATGCTTTTGCCATGGCAAACTTGATGTCGTCTCCTATTCCTTCGATCCATCCTTCATCGGAAGGATCTTCGCCGGGATGGGTATAACGATACCATTTGTCCTGATCACCCGATCCACTTTCTCCTACATACATCTGCCAAACATCCGTTTGCTTTATAGCCTCTTCTTTCTGTTTCAACAAAAGGGCAATTGCCTTATCTGAATTATTTACCATGGCTGATGTAGCTGTAACCGTAGGGCTCATTACCGCGTTAATCATTGAGATTACAGAAGGAAAGATCAAAACCGCAAAGCCTATTACAAAAGGCCTGAAGAGAGGATAAAAATCTACTGGCTCTGCCCTTGAAATGTGTCCCCATACCCGGGAAGCAATATACCACATGGCAGCAAAACCGGCCAGTCCGCGACCAACACCAATTAAGCCGGAACATAAAGGCATCATCTCATCATATAACTGTGCAAGCACTTTCTGAAGGCCTCCAACTTCATTTGAAATTCCCTGGGCCAGCAGGTATTGCGGAAGTAAGAGTATTAACGTAAGAAGAATTATGGTTTTAATCTTTTTCATTGCTTAACATCATACAACTGGTTCATCATTAAAATATCATTATGATCTTTTGCTCTCTGCAAAGCAAGAATCTTCGTATGGTTATTAAAGTGCCGGAGAAACGTAAGTTCATCTGAAGTTTCTTTCCATATATCATCGATTGAATTAAGCCTTTCATTGTCCGTCATTCGAAGTTTATTGTCAATTATCAAGGTTGCGAGGTCATCGAGATTTTGCAAGGAACGGTTGAACAGGTTTGAATAAACTTTAGTGATATAGTCGATCTCTCCTTTTGAAAACTGTCCGCTTAATCTAAACTGCTTAAGTGCTGCCTTGTATTCTGATACAATGTGAATTTGTGCCTGAATTATATCGGTAACCCTTTCGTACTTTTTTACTGTGGGACTTACTTGTAGTAAACTATTTAGAAAAAGATCGTGCAGCTTGAAATTGCCCTCAGAAATATTTTTTATCGTATTGTACCCTCCCGAAAGAATTTCATATCCTTTCTTCATGTCAGTTAGAATAGTTTTCAACTGGGCAAGCTTTTCAACATCGAGTAGTAGCTGCTTTGCTTCCTGCGTCTGGGCAAAACTGCTGCCTGAAAGAATTATCATAACCAATAAAGCCAATACACACTTTTTCATTCTCACTTTATTTTTTCGTAATAATTACCTATTTATCAAATAAGTTTCCACCTACATTAATATCATTTTGATCCTCCATTCGCTGAAGCATCATCTTGCTGTTAGCATTCGCAAAATCCTGCACAAAAAGCCAACGGTCCTGCATTTGATCAAAGAGCATATCAATATTTTGAATGCGTTCATTATCTTTCATTTCTACCATACCATCCGTAGTAACAGCAATCAATTGGTCAATAATTTCAGTACAACCTTGGAGAAGATCATCAAAGACTTTCCCCAGGTAA
>JBQCEG010000014.1:0-2973 GCA_051960475.1 Ginsengibacter sp. | reverse complement strand
GCATCCTCCAGCTTCTTCGGTTCCATATAACTTTTACCGCCACGTTTGGTCGTTTCTTCCCAGGCGCTTGTTGCATCCTGCACGCGAAGTGCCAACACTTTTATCCCATCACCGTGTTTGGCAATATGTTCAGCTATTTCATTGTCGCTCCGGATGGGTGTTGTAAGAACAAATGTCAATTTGTTTTGCCTGATCACGTAACTCGCTTTGTCTCTCACACCTGTTTCAGGACCTGCATAAGCCAACGATTGGAAGCCAAACGCTGTCTTGTAATAATGCGCAGCCTGTTTGGCATTTCCGACATAGAACTCTACATAATCCGTCCCCTCAAGCGGAAGAAAATCCGTTTGCGTCGCATCTTTCTTTGAAGGAGAAAAAGTCTCTGTTGCCATACGTTTAATTTTGCTTAAAGGTACAAAAAATGAAAGAGTGCTTGAAAGACGAAAAGCTCTGAAATCGCAAAAAATAAATTACTTTGCGATTTCAGAGCCTGTCCAGCATCCAGCATCCAGCATCCAGCTATGAAATCTCCACCAACTCAATATCAAATATCAGCTCTTTACCCGCCAGCTCATGGTTGGCATCCAGTACTACCACATCATCTTTCACTTCCGTAACCGTAACAGGAATTGGTTGTCCCGCCTGGTTCTGCAATTGCAATCTCATCCCTTTTTCCAGTTTCATATCGGCAGGAACGTTCGACTTTGGAAATTCAATGATCGCTTCCTGGTTTTTCTGTCCATAAGCATCCTCCGGCGCAATGTGAATGGTCTTCTTCTCTCCCGGTTCCATACCCGGAATCGCTTCATCAAAACCTTTGATCATCTGACCCGCACCAACCGTAAAAGAAAGCGGCTCCCTTCCTTCACTCGAATCAAATTGCTCCCCGTTGTTTAAGGTCCCTTTGTAATGCACTTTCACCTGGTCGCCTTTTTTTGCCTTGTTCATAATTTTTGAATTTTATATTTAAACAATGGAAACACTTTTGAAGTGTGTTTCATTTGTCGTAAAGGTGGCAATAAAATTTTACTTACCCCAATCAATTCACCGAAAGATTATTTTTTAATATAATTTTATCACCCTTTGGGCAGGATTTTACCCTTATTTTTACCTTTTTATAACTCTTTGCACATTGAAAAAATGAAAACACTCACACGATTATTAACCGGGTTATTACCCGCTATTTTATTGCTTTTAACTATCCCCGCTTTTTCACAGAAACGCATCATTCCTGGCGCAGAAAGGATGGATGTTTATCTTCCCTTACTGAAAGGAAAAAATGTTGCCGTCTTTGCCAACCCTACTTCAATGGTTGGAAATACTCATTTGGTAGATACTTTACTGAAAAGAGGAATAAAGGTCGTAAGGATCTTTGGCCCCGAACACGGATTTCGTGGTAAGGCAGATGCGGGCGAAAAAGTTGGCAATGCAATCGACAAAGAAACCGGCGTGGAAGTGGTAAGTCTTTATGGAAAACACAACAAACCTACTCCTGAAGATCTGAAAGGTGTTGATGTAATGATCTACGACATCCAGGATGTGGGCGTCAGGTTTTATACTTACATTTCTTCTTTCCAAATGTATATGGAAGCCGCGCTCGAAAACGGAATCCCGCTGCTGGTGCTCGACAGACCCAATCCAAATGGCTTTTATGTTGACGGACCGGTACTCCAACCTAAGTACAAGAGTTTTGTCGGCGAACAACCTGTCCCTATCGTTTACGGTTTGACAATAGGCGAATACGGCCGTATGCTCGGCGGCGAAGGATGGCTGAGCCCAAAGGCGAATGAAAAGTATCAATATTATTTGCATGAGGCGAAAAATTCTGTAGATACCCCTTTTCACTTCCTTGTGATCAAATGCCTGAATTATGACCACAACAGTAAATATGTTTTGCCTGTAAAACCTTCACCCAACCTGCCGGACATCCAATCTATTTATTTATATCCTTCTACCTGCTTTTTTGAAGGCACAACGTTAAGTGAAGGACGCGGAACAACTACTCCTTTCCAGGTTTTTGGCGATCCGTCGTTGCCAAAGAATCTTTATTCTTTTACGCCCCATCCAATGGAAGGTGCCATGAACAGTAAGCACTATGGAGAAGTTTGTTATGGATGGAATTTATCAGGAACACCGGAACAGGTCCTGGAGAAAGTCAACAAACAAATTCAGCTAAAATATATTTTGGAAGCCTACCGCCTTTTCCCTGATAAAGAACATTTTTTCATTGTGCCCAAATCAGGCAATATGGAAAATTCCTTTTTCGACAAACTCGCCGGTAATAATGAACTATGGCAACAAATTAAAAATGGAGAATCAGAAAAGGAAATCAGAAAAAGCTGGCAACCCGCGCTTGATCATTACAAAAAGATCAGGAAAAAGTACTTGTTGTACAAAGACTTTAAAGACTAAGGAATGGAAAATACTGTAAGATGGCAAGAAAGATTTGAAATCTTTTGTAGGAAGCTTTCGCAACTTGAAACCACCTTGCAGAAAAAGGATTTTTCTGATTTGGAGAAAGACGGAGTGATCAAACGGTTTGAATTCACCTTCGAACTTGCATGGAAGACCTTGCAGGATAAACTTAATGATGAAGGTTATATTGACATCAAGGGTCCAAAACCGGTAATCAAACAATCGTTTCAGGATGGAACTATTACAAATGGACAGGAATGGATTGAAATGTTTACGGACAGGAACAGTTCCTCCCATTCATATGATGAATCAGCAGCACAAGAAATTTTTGACCGTATTCAAACCAATTGGTTCAAATTATTAGTTGATCTGAAAAAGAAGTTGAAAGAATGAATATCGAAGAAACGGTAAGATTTGGACTAACCCAAAAGCAATTGCAATCAATATTGCAAACAATTCAATCCTTTCCCGAAATAGAGAAGGTCTTAATTTTTGGTTCCAGGGCCAGCGAAACAAACAGGCCGGGCTCCGATATTGATCTCGCGGTTTTTGGAAAAG
>JBQCEG010000013.1:0-54014 GCA_051960475.1 Ginsengibacter sp. | reverse complement strand
TGCAGGAAATATTATACCAGGTAAATCTTGAATCGGTTGTGGGCGACACCGCCATACAGGTTTTGGATTTACAGATCGACTCACGGAAAGTGAAGCCCGGTTCCTGCTTTATTGCGATAAAAGGAACTTTAACTGACGGACATCAATATATTGACACTGCCATAAATAACGGTGCATCTGTTGTCGTTTGCGAAGAACTTCCCGGTGCGTTGAAAGAAGAGGTTCATTATGTCGTAGTTAAAAACAGTGCCGGAGCAGCTGCAGTTATGGCACATAATTTTTATGGACGCGTAACAGAAAAAATAAAGTTAGTTGGCGTTACGGGAACCAACGGAAAAACAACTGTTGCAACTTTATTGTTCAGGCTTTTTACTTCGCTTGGAAATAAATGTGGTTTGATCAGCACGGTTCAGAATCAAATTGAAAATGAAGTGCTTCCCGCAACACACACAACTCCTGACCCAATAAGTTTGAATGAGATATTGGGAAAAATGTATGCTTCTGGTTGCACGCATGTTTTTATGGAAGTGAGTTCCCACGCAATTCATCAGCAAAGGATAGAAGGACTTCATTTTGCAGGAGGGATTTTCACTAACATCACTCATGATCATCTTGATTACCACAAAACTTTTGATGAATACATAAGAGTTAAGAAAGCATTTTTTGACGGATTGCCTTCAACAGCTTTTGCATTAAGCAATGCAGATGACAAGAGAGGAAGTGTGATGCTTCAAAATACGAAAGCAAGAAAATTTATGTACAGCCTGAAAACATTGGCTGATTTTAAGGGAAGAATTCTTGAAGATTCTTTATTGGGTCTTGAGTTAATGATCGATGATGTGGAAGTACACTTCAGGTTAATAGGAACATTTAATGCATATAACCTGCTGGCAGTGTATGGCGCGGCAGTTTGTATGGGTGAAGATAAAAACAAGGTTTTGCAAATTCTCAGCAATACAAGTGGTGCTGAAGGAAGGTTTGATTATATCGTTTCACCAAATGAAAAGATTGTCGGGATTGTGGATTATGCACACACTCCGGATGCATTATTAAATGTGTTAGCAACAATAAAAAATCTTCGGCAGGGTGAAGAAAATATTATTACGGTAGTTGGATGCGGCGGAAACCGTGACAAAGCAAAGCGTCCACAAATGGCGGAAGTGGCCTCCGAGTACAGCGATAAAGTAATTCTCACTTCTGATAACCCACGAAATGAAGAGCCTGAAGAAATTATCAAGGAAATGGAAGCCGGGGTCCCCATTACTGCACGAAAGAAAACGCTTTCAATTACCGACAGAAAAGAAGCGATCAAGACCGCGGTTTCTTTCGCACAAAAGAAAGATATCATTTTAGTAGCAGGAAAAGGACATGAAAAATACCAGGAAATAAAAGGAGTAAGGAAACATTTTGACGACAAAGAAATTTTGGCAGAAATGTTTCATTTACTGGAAAAATAAAAAGTAGAAAAAAGAACAAAATGCTCTATCAACTATTTGAATGGTTTGCAAAAAATGGAATTAAGTTTCCCGGTAGCGGGCTTGTCCATTTTATCACCTTCAGGGTGCTGGTGGCAGTTTTGTTATCACTTGTCATTACCATGATCTATGGTAAAAAACTGATCAGGATTTTAAAGAAAAAACAAATTGGCGAATCAGTAAGGGAATTGGGACTTGCCGGCGAACAAATGAAAAGTGGTACGCCCACGATGGGCGGAATTATCATTCTGCTCGCTATTTTGATCCCTACTTTATTGTTGGCCAACCTGGATAAAGTGTATGTAAGGTTGATGTTGTTATGTACAGTGTGGTTGGGCATCATTGGCTTTTTAGATGATTATTTAAAGATCCGCGCACGCAAAGCAGCGAAAGGAAAAGGAATAGCTCATAAGAAAACAAATGCCGACGGCCTGGCAGGAAAGTTCAAAATTTTTGGGCAGGTAATGCTGGGAATTATTATCGGCGCCACGCTCTATTTTAATCCCAATGTAGTAGTGAAACGCGAAATTATGGGTACTCCTTCTACCGCATTTGTACCACAACGCGGAGAACATAAAGTTGCAGAAGATACGGTTGTATCGAACGGACAGATACACAGATTTGTAACAGTAAAAACGCCGATAACCACGATTCCGTTTGTAAAGACACACGAATTTAATTATGCTCGTTTGTTGCCCGCAAGCCTTGAAGATTACACTTACATTTTGTACATCCTGATTGTAATTTTTATTGTGACTGCGGTTTCCAATGGTGCAAATATTACGGATGGATTGGACGGATTAGCGACAGGCGTTAGTGCGATAATTGGAGTCGGTTTGGGTGTTTTTGTTTTTGTAAGCAGTGATTTAAACATCGCTGAATATTTGAACATCATGTACATTCCTAACCTTAGTGAGCTGTCGATTTTTATAGCAGCGTTTGTTGGTGCTTGTGTTGGCTTCCTATGGTACAATGCTTATCCCGCGCAGGTTTTCATGGGAGACACAGGAAGCCTTGCTCTTGGCGGCATTATCGCATCCCTTGCCATAATTGTAAGAAAAGAATTGCTGATACCTATATTTTGTTTTGTGTTCCTCATCGAGAATGTGAGTGTTATGATCCAGGTTTCTTATTTCAAATACACGAAAAAGAAATATGGCGAAGGCAGGAGGATCTTTTTGATGAGCCCGTTGCATCATCACTATCAAAAGTTAGGTTATCACGAAAGTAAGATTGCCGTTAGGTTTTGGGTGGTTACTATTCTGACAATGGTGCTTGCGGTGGTTACTTTAAAACTCAGGTAAAAATTTAAGAATTAAAATAAACGATTTGATTATGAAAAAATAGAAAAGTTAAGCCACAAGAGCCTAAAAAATTTGTCTTTATGAAAACTAATTTTTTAAGAAAAGTTACTAAACATACCAATACCCGTGATGCACTTTTCTGACCCATTAAATCTCATACCGTTGAAGAACCTTTTTTTTAATTGTTATCCATCAATTAAAAAGCGGAATGAATAGAATCGTAATACTTGGTGCGGGTGAAAGTGGCATTGGCGCTGCTCTCCTGGCCAAAAAGAATGACTGGGAAGTTTTTGTAAGTGATGCCGGATCAGTTAAGCCGGATTTGAAAAAAGAACTGGAAGAAGCGGCAATTGGATTTGAAGAAGGGAAACATTCAAAAGAAAAAATATTGAATGCTTCTCTGGTTGTGAAAAGCCCCGGCATTGCCGAAAAAAATGAAATGGTAAAAGCCATAAGGGAAAGTGGAATTGAGGTCATAAGTGAAATAGAATTTGCTTTTCGCTATAAAGGTGAAAGTAAGATTATCGCAGTTACAGGCAGCAACGGAAAAACGACGACAACAGCGATGATCTACCACATCTGTAAAACCGGAAACGCGGATTGTGCTATGGTTGGGAACATTGGTTATTCATTCGCGCGACAGGTAGCTAAGGAACCGAAAAAATTGTACGTCCTTGAAGTAAGTTCTTTTCAATTGGATGATATAAAAACTTTTAAACCTGATGTGGCCGTATTGACAAACATAACAGAAGATCATCTTGACAGGTATGATTACAAGTTTGAAAATTATATCTATAGCAAGTTCAGGATAATCGAAAACCAGGATGAAAATGATTTTTTTATTTACAACGATGACGACGAAACAACAAAAAAATATTTGAACAAATTTTTAAAAAACTCTAACCCATTACCAATAAGTATGAACCACGAACTACCGGAAGGCGCTTACATCACCAATGCAAAAATGCATTTAAAGTGGAAGAATGAAGAAATGCAAATGAATGTAGAAGATTTTGCAGTAAAGGGAAAACACAATCAATACAACACTATGGCAGCAGGCATTTCTTCAGCAGTGATGGGCATAAGGAAAGAAAAGATCAGGGAAGCTATCCAGACTTTCAAAAGTCTGGAACACAGGATGGCCACTGTAGCAATGATCCGCGGCGTTGAATTTATCAACGACAGTAAAGCCACTAATGTCAACAGTACCTGGTATGCGCTTGAATCAATGACTAAACCGGTGATCCTTATTCTCGGTGGTGTGGACAAAGGAAATGACTATTCTTTCATAAAAGATTTGGTAAAAGAAAAAGTAAAAGCAATTGTGTGTATGGGATTGGACAACACCAAAATTCACGAAGCTTTTGGGAATGATGTACAACTGATGATCAACACACAGAGCGCTAAAGACGCGGTGCAAGCAGCTTTTCATTTTGCAGACAAGGGCGATGTGGTTTTGTTGTCGCCGGCGTGTGCAAGTTTTGATCTTTTTAAAAATTATGAAGATCGTGGTAACCAGTTCATCGAAGCGGTCAAAGACTTATAATTTGAAAACGGTTTTTTATAAATGAGTGAAGCAAAACAAATAGTATCGAACACTTTTTCTTCCGCACAAAATGTGACGGGCAACCTTTGGAACAGAACTAAAGGAGATAAAGTGATTTGGGCCATTGTGATTTTGCTGACGATGATGAGTATTTTAGTTGTTTACAGTAGCATTGGTTCCCTTGCCTACAGGATGAATAAATCAACAGAAAGTTATTTGTTCAGACAAGTTGGTTATATCTGCCTTGGTGTTATAATCATTTATTTTGCCCACCGGGTGAATTATACAATTTATTCACCATTATCGTCGATCCTGTTTTTGATTTCTATTCCGTTATTGATTTATACTTTAAAATATGGAAGTCATATTAACGACGCGAGTCGCTGGATAAAACTTCCGGTTATCAACCTTACTTTTCAAACTTCTGACCTGGCGAAACTTGCACTTTTCATGTACATGAGCAGGCAATTGAGCCGCAAACAAAATGTGATTAAAGATTTCAAAAAGGGATTTCTTCCTTTAATTATTCCTGTAGGAATTATTTGCTTGTTAATAGCACCGGCAAATTTATCAACGGCTTTATTAATCGGGGGAATTGGATTGCTCCTCATGTTTATCGGCCGCGTAAAAGTAAGGCACATCATGATGGTTATTGGTGTTGCAAGCATTCCTGTAATTTTTTTAATAACTGTTGCATCACATTATTACAATCATAAAGATCATGTAAGTAAAGAGTTGCCTGCAGTATTTTCATTTGGAAGATTTCCGACGTGGATAAAGCGCGTTCAGGATTTTATGTATGCTGATAAAGAGGATGCATCTTATCAAATTCAACAGGCGAAAATTGCAATTGCAACAGGAGGAATTTTTGGCAAGGGGCCGGGTAAAAGCGAGGAAAGAAATTTTCTTCCTCACCCATACAGCGATTTTATTTATGCGATAATCATAGAAGAATATGGACTTGTGGGAGGAACGGTCATTTTGTTGATCTACCTGCTTTTTTTGTTCCGAAGTATTAGATTATTCAGGCGATGTCCTTATGCATTCGGAGCATTCCTGGCGGTAGCCCTCAGCTTTACTTTAGTGATCCAGGCATTGGTGAATATGGCAGTGAACGTAAACCTGTTTCCTACAACAGGCGTCACTTTACCGCTGGTGAGTATGGGTGGAAGCAGTTTGTTATTTACCTGTTTTGCAATAGGAATTATTTTAAGTGTGGCAAGAAATGTTGAACAGGCAGAGGGAAAAAATTTGCAGTTGGCGACTCAACAAACAGAGGAACCGGTAGAATAAAATTAGAAATAAAAATTTTGCTTTTTGGTTTGTTTACTGACAACAAAAAGCATGAATAAAATAAAACCTGGCTATGAAGATTATAATTGCCGGCGGTGGAACAGGAGGACATATTTTTCCGGCTTTGGCGATTGCCAATGCGTTGAAAAATCGGGATGCGACAATAGAAATTTTGTTCGTTGGCGCAAAAGATAAAATGGAGATGGAAAAGATTCCGGCAGCAGGTTACAAGATTGTGGGTTTGGACATTGCCGGCTACAACAGGAGTTCTTTGATCAAAAATATTTCTCTGCCTGTAAAATTAATAACGAGTTTTTTGCAAGTACGAAAAATTTTAAAACAGTTCAAGCCGCATGCTGTGATTGGAGTGGGAGGATACTCAAGTTATCCTGTTTTGCGCGTGGCCCAGGGAATGAAAATTCCAACATTCATTCACGAAAGCAATTCTTTGCCGGGCAAAAGCAATATCATGCTTGGCAAGAGAGCAAAGGCAATTTTTGTTCCTTCTGAAGGAATGGAAAAATTTTTTCCTTCAGAAAAAATAAAGATAACGGGCAACCCTGTACGAAAAGTTTTTACTGAAACAATTCCTAAGGATGAAGCTCTTTCTTTTTTTGGATTGTCACCGCAGATGAAAACGGTTTTTGTGATGGGAGGTAGCCTTGGCGCCAAAAGCATTAATGAAACAGTTGAAGAAAATATTGATCTTTTTAAAAAGAACAATCTTCAGCTTATCTGGCAAACGGGCAAAGGTTTCGCGGCGCAGGCAGCAAAGGCCGAAGAGGAGAGAAGCAACATTTGGTCAAACGCTTTTATTGATAAAATGGAAAATGCTTATGCTGCAGCGGATGTGGTGATTTCGCGTTCCGGGGCGATGGCTGTTGCGGAATTGTGTGTAGTGGGAAAGCCGGCCATATTTGTTCCTTATCCATTTGCGGCCGAGGATCATCAAACAGTGAATGCCTCGGTTTTGGTGAATAAAAAAGCAGCGTTGTTGGTGCCTGATGCAAAAGTAAAATCTGAATTATTTCCTTGTTTACTGCAATTGCTAAACGATGAACAACAAATGAAAGAATTAAAAGAAAATATTTCAAAACTCGGCAATACAAATGCTGACGAAGTGATTGCAGACGAAATTTTGAAAAATATAGCAAGTTGATTTTTTAAAAATGAAGGACATTAAAAACATATCGCGCGTTTATTTTTTGGGTATTGGCGGCATTGGCATGAGCGCCCTTGCACGATATTTTCTAAGCAAGCGAAAAGAGGTGAGCGGATATGATAAAACTTCGACAACGCTGACCAGGCAAATGGAACAGGAAGGAATGAAAATTCATTATGAGGATGATGTGGATTTGTTGGATAAAAATGCCGATCTCGTTGTTTATACTCCTGCGATTCCAAAGGGTCAGAAAGAATTGAATTTCTATCTTGATCACGGTTATGATCTTGAAAAAAGGAGCGATGTGTTGCAACAAATCACTTCTGATTCTTATAACATTTGTATAGCAGGCACTCATGGCAAAACCACGATAAGCACATTGGTAGCGCACATTTTAAGACATGCTGGTTATGGCTGTAATGCTTTTCTCGGTGGCGTTTCTATCAATTATCATACTAATTTCTGGAGCAGTGATAATAATGTGAGTGTGGTGGAAGCTGATGAATACGACAGGAGTTTTTTAAAACTTTCTCCTGATGTTGCTGTGATATCTGCAATGGATGCGGATCACCTGGATATTTATCAAACCAAAGAAAAGATGGATGAAGCTTTTGCTGCTTTTGCTGAAAAGCTGAGGCCCGGAGGAATGCTTTTTACAAAATATGGATTACCTGATAAAATGTTTTCTGCGTCTAACCATGGCCGTTATAGCCTTCAAAATGATATGGCTGATGTGTATGGCTCAGAAATAACGATGCGTGATGGTGGTTATTTTTTTGACATAAAGGCGAAAAAGTGGGAATTGAAAAATGTGAAATTGAATATGGGGGGTATGCACAATGTAGAGAATGCTGTAGTTGCAGCGGCCATTGCTTCTTATCTAAAAATAGATCCATTAAAAATTAAAAATGCGATTGGCACTTTTAAAGGAGTTAAAAGAAGGTTTGAATATATTATTAATGCTCACCAGGCAGCCGGTTTGAAAAATAATGTTATCTACATTGACGATTATGCACATCATCCTGAAGAGCTGGCAGCGCTGATCAAAAGTGTAAAAAGTTTATTCAGTTTTAAAAGGTGTACGATCATTTTTCAACCTCATTTGTATTCAAGGACAAAAGACCTGGCAAAAGAATTTGCAGAAAGCCTTGATTTGGCTGACAGGATTCTTCTTCTTCCAATCTATCCTGCAAGGGAGCTTCCGGTTGAAGGAGTTTCAAGTCAATTGATCGTTGATAAAATGGAAAATGAAAATGTTGCAGTTGTTTCAAAAGGAGAACTGTTGAATTATTTAGAAACCGATTATTTGAACCTGGTTCATGAAAGTTCATTCGGCGAAGTGCTGGTGACCGCTGGCGCAGGAGATATTGATCAATTGGTGGAACCAATCAAAAATATTTTGTTGAACGACTAATATAAAATGGCGACCAATAAAACATACAAGCTCAAAAAGATCCTTACTGTTTCAGTTTGGTTCATTCTCTCATCGGGAGTGATTGTGCTGTTGGTGGCTGCCATGAGTAAAAAAAATACAGAACACATTAAGGGTGTTGAGATCAGGATATCGGGCATTCAGAATAATTATTTTATAGACAAGAGTGATGTGCTGAAACTTCTTACAAAAGTCAATGGCAAAAAATTGGAAAAATCAACAGTTGCTGCACTTGACCTTACGACAATGGAAAAACAATTAGAAAAAAATGATTGGATCAGGAAGGCGGAACTGTTTTTCGACAACAATAAAGTGTTGCAGGTAAAAATTTCTGAACGCGAACCGATTGCGCGGCTCTTCACTGTTTCAGGAGCTTCATTTTATATTGACAGTTCCCTGAACATCTTGCCTCTGAGCGATAAATTTTCGGCACGACTCCCTGTTTTTACCGGATTTCCGGCCGTTGCGAAAAAAATAAATAAGCAGGATTCTGCTCTTCTTGTGCAGGTAAAATTGCTGAGCCAGTACATTAATGAACATCCTTTTTGGATGGCGCAAATAGACCAGGTAGATATTTCTTCAGAAAGACATTTCGATTTCATCCCAAAACTTGGTAACCAGGTGATCCGCTTTGGTGACACGGATAATTATCAGCAAAAGTTCAACAAGTTGCTCGCATTTTATCAACAAGTGGAATCGAAAATAGGATGGAATAAATATGCGGTAGTTGATGTTCAATACAAAAACCAGGTGGTTGGTGTAGTGAGAGATGCTGCAGAAATTAAATCAGATTCTTTGCGCGCTGTTGAGATCATGAAGGAAATCATTTCAGAAGCAGAAAAGAATACAAATGATTCAACAAAGATCCAATTGCCTCAGCCTACAGATGACAATGAGAGAGTAATTGAATCACCCGTTTTGGATAATCCACCCATTGAAAATCCTGCTACCGAAAAGAGCACAGGTCCTGTTACCCCCATCCATCATCATGAAAAACCAATTTTAAAAAAACAAATTTCAGCGGGGAAAAAACCTGAAACCACACATTCATCATCCAATGAAAGACCGCGTCCTGCCCATGTTGTAAAGCCTGTTGAAAAGAAACAGGATAAACAGGAAAAAAGGGTGCCAAAGGCAGTCATGCCAGCAAAAAGTGATTATTAAAAAAATGAAACAAAAACAACAATAAAACAACATAGTACAACAACACCTTCCTCATTGTAAGCACAAGTAGATGAGGAAGTAAAAAAAACAAACAACATGAACAACGAACAACCCATTATTGTCGGGCTCGATATTGGTACTACCAAGATCGCAGCCATTGCCGGAAGAAAAAATGAATTCGGCAAGTTGGAAATTCTCGGATTCGGACGCGCCAACAGCAACGGTGTGCAACACGGAATGGTGTTGAACATTGATCAAACTATTAAAGCCATTCAAACTGCACTGGAAAATTGTTATGCCAGCAATCCGAATTTACCGGTGAATGAAGTTTATGTCGGTATTGCCGGCCATCACATCAAAAGCCTTCAGACGCGTGGAGACATTGTCAGACAAAATACTGAAGAGGAGATTATGCAATCCGAGATTGATCAACTCGTGAATGATCAGTACAAAACTTATATCCCCGCCGGAGACCAGATCATTGATGTGATTCCCCAGGAATTTACAGTTGATAATTTTCAAAATATTCCTGACCCGATTGGTTACAGCGGTGTAAAAGTTGGGGCAAATTTTCATATCATCACGGGTGATAAAAATGCAATCAGGAACATAAACCGGAGTGTAGAAAAAGCAGGGTTGCAAATTAAAGACCTGGTGCTTCAACCGCTAGCTTCTGCTGCAGCCGTAATGTGTGATCATGACCTTGAAGCCGGTGTAGCGATTGTTGACATTGGCGGGGGCACAACGGATCTCGCTGTTTTTTATGAAGGAATTTTAAAACATACTGCAGTGATTCCTTTTGGTGGTGAAAATATTACCAACGATATAAAAACAGGATTGGGCGTTTTAAAAACCCAGGCCGAACAAATGAAAGTTCAGTTTGGAAGTGCGCTTACAGATGAAGCAAAAGCAAATACATTCATTACTATCCCCGGACTAAGAGGAATGGCGGCAAAAGAAATTAGCGTAAAAAACCTGGCAGCAATAATCCAGGCGCGGATGAGCGAAATAATGGATTTTGTTTCTTATCATTTGAAACAAGTGGGTTTGGATAACCGCTTGTTGAATGGCGGAATCGTGTTGACAGGTGGAGGTTCTCAATTGAAACATTTGATCCAATTGACTGAATACGTTACCGGGTTGAATGCCCGGATCGGTTATCCAAATGAACATTTGGCACCGGGACACATTGAAGAATTGGCCAAACCAATGTATGCAACTTGTCTTGGTTTGATCCTGAAAGGATACAACGATTATGAAAACAAACGCAAACAATTTGAGCAACAATTTCATAAAGTGAATATTCCCGAAGGGCTGCAACAATCCGCTTTTGATGAAGAAGAATTTGTGGAAGAAAGAACGAACATCGTAAAGCCAAGGAAAACGCTGAAAAGTTTTTTGGACTCTTGCAAAAACGGCTTGATCGAAATGTTCAAAGATGAAGAAGATGCAGAATTGTAAAAGTGAATTTTCAAATTAAAAAATTGACCAGTTATCCATAACGGCAAAACCCTAACAACAACCGCAACAATTACTAACCAACAAAACAGACCTTACTATGATTCAATTTGATTTGCCAAAAGAACAATCATCAATCCTAAAAGTAATAGGAATTGGTGGAGGCGGCAGCAACGCTGTTAACCACATGTTCAGCCAAAATATAGAAGGAGTTAACTTTATTATTTGCAATACAGACGCGCAGGCAATTGCCACGAGCAAAGTGCCGAATAAAGTGCAACTCGGTCCGCATTTGACACAAGGACTTGGAGCCGGGGCGAATCCTGAGATCGGCCGGGAAGCAACTGAAGAAAGCCTTGAAGAAATAAAAAAGATACTTGAAGTAAATACTAAAATGGCTTTCATCACTGCCGGAATGGGCGGTGGCACAGGAACGGGTGGCGCTCCGATCATTGCAAAAATTTGCCAGGACCTTGGAATATTAACAGTTGGAATCGTAACCACTCCATTTGCTTACGAAGGCAAAAAAAGGATTGCGCAGGCGGAGGAAGGAATTAGAAATTTGAAAGATCATGTGGATACTTTGCTCGTGATCAGTAATGATAAACTGCGCCATCAATTTGGTAACCTCACAATGAAAGCAGCGTTTGCAAAAGCAGACAATGTATTGGCAACAGCTGCCAAATGTATTACCGATGTGATCAACAGCACAGGGCAGATCAATGTGGACTTTGCAGATGTTTGCACGGTTATGAAATGCGGTGGCGTGGCCATCCTCGGAAGTGCAGAAAGTGAAGGTGAAAACAGGGCGCAAAATGCAATCGAACAAGCTTTGAATTCGCCATTGCTGAATGACAATGATATTCGTGGGGCCAAGTGGATCCTGATCAATATAAATTCAGCAGAAGGCGATTTCGAATTTACCATGGATGAAGTGGAAACAATTCAAAATCACCTGTTAAGCCAGGCAGGTGAGGATTCTGATGTGATCCTCGGTTTGGGTTATGATAATTCTCTCGACAAAAAGATTGGAATCACTTTGATTGCTACCGGCTTTGAACATAAATCCCCTTTCAATAAAAAACAAGAACCAGTAAAGGAAGAAAAAAAGGATAATAATGAAAAGGTAGTTGTTGTTTTAGAAGAAGAAAAGAAAAAGCCAAGTCAGCCTTTGTTTTTGTTTGATGAAAAAAGTGAATCGCTGGTGCATCAGGAGGATTTGAAGCAGGAAGAAAAACAAAAGTCTGATGAAATGGAAAGGCTTGCGCTTAAACAGAAGGAGTTGGAAGAAGCTGCCAAAAGACTTGAGGAAAAAATGCAGGATCTGGCGCCAAGGATCGTAGAAACACCCGAAGAAGAACGCGTAAAAATACCAAGCACGAATAGTAAAATCACTGTTGATAATTCTTCCGAGGAAATAATCCGTTTCGAATTATCTTCGGATTACAATCCGGAAACTACGAAAAGCGATTTGAGCCAAAACGAAAAGACCGAAATCGTAAATAAGTTTGTAGAAACTAAAGTTAATAAAGACGCTAGCACCGCCCCGACGTCAGGCGGTTATTTGGCCAAACCGAAGCAGATTTATGCAGAGGATAAGCCGGAAAAATCATCCGAAAATCCTGATAAACCAAACCCCATGATTTCCAAGCAGGAAGACGAGCCTGTGGAAGAAATGCACCTGGTGGTTAAAAATTCCAGTGATGCGGCGGAGAATAATCAGGAAGAGAAAGTACGCCAAACGAAGCCTATCATGATGTCGACTGTTGAGGAACCGCCGATGGTGGACGAAGCAGAAGAACTAAAGCGCCGGGCTATGGATCGAATTGCGAAACTGAGGAATTTATCCTTTAACGTAAACGCTGCCGATCCTAACAATGAGTTTGAGTCTGTTCCGGCATACCTTCGCCGCAACACGGAATTGCAAAATTCTATTGCTGATATTGAAAGCTTTTACAGCAATTATACTGTCAAATCTGACGAGAACAACAAAGCGGAGATCAGCACAATCAATACTTTCTTGGATGGCGAAAAACCGGATTAAATAAAATTCCTCAAAGGGATCTTTATATGTTGTTGTTGTGTGTACTATTGTAATGTTTACTTTCCCCGGAGACTTTAAAAGTTAGCCGGGGTTTTTTTTCATCAAAACCAAGAAAAAATTAAAGTAAGTTTGGGAAGAAAGAACCTTTTCCCTCATTAATAAATTTCATTTCAATGACGCCCTTGTTTAAAAAACTCAACTTTAAAGACCAGGAAGAAATCGCGATCATTAATTCGCCGGAAGAATTTGAAAGCGAGTTGGAACAAATGAAATCAGAAACTGGTATTCACAAAAGTCTTGAAAATGTCACTAATCTTGGTTTCGTTATCAGTTTCGTAAAATCGAAAAATGAAATTGATGGTTTGGCCGCCCAATTAAAAAATAAAATAAAAGGTGATCCGGTAATTTGGTTCGCTTATCCCAAAAAAACTTCTAAAAAGTATAAGGTTGAAATCAATCGTGATAGCGGCTGGGAAAGTTTGCGCAAAATTGGCTTGGATACTGTCCGCGCGGTTTCTATTGATGATGATTGGAGCGCTCTCCGGTTCAGGAAAGTAGAATTTATTAAAAATAAATAACCACGATTTTTGTGAAATCAAAATAAAAAGTGCTCATTATTGTTGCTTTACTGAGCTCTCCTTCTCAAATCAAAAATTGCAGCAAAAAGTTGGTTTACTGTTGCTAACAAAATAAAATAATCATTCAAAAGTTAGTTTACTGTATCTTTTATAACTTCATTCTTTTACAATAAGAAAGGAAAAGATTTTTTATGAGAAAAAAATTATCAATAGCATTAATATTTACACTTCTGGTTTTTACTTTTGGTTGTAAGGAGAAAACAAAAAAATACGACCATCCAACGATTGCCATACAAACTTATTTTGGTGACATAATCGTTGAGTTGTATCCTGAAAAAGCACCTAAAACTGTAAAGGCTTTTCTTTCTTTTGTCGATTCAGGCTATTTTAAAAACACTTCATTTTATCGCATTCTCACAAAGGATGATGAATCTATGAATGCCTTTAAATCTAACCTGATACAAGGAGGACTTTGGCAAACTAAATTGAAATTGCTGCAGAAACTTCCCGGAATTCCTTTGGAAACGACCAAACAAACCGGCATTCTTCATAAAGCAGGTGTCTTTTCATTGGCGAGGGGCGTAGAAGAGAATTCGGGCAATACAGAATTTTTTATATCCCTGGATGATGAACCGGATTATGATTACGGTGGAGAAGCCAGCCCCGATAAAAAAGGCTATGTTACTTTTGGACGGGTAATCGAAGGGATGAAATATGTAAAACAAATTCATAAACAACCTGAATTTGAAACCAACTTCCTGCCGCCAATAAAAATCATAAATATTAAGAGGCTTAACTAATGGCTTTATTTCCTTTAATATCGGGTAAAACATATAATTTGATGGTCAATAAAGCGTTTCATTTTACATTTGCAAAATTATTGATTGCAAAGTGGCAGCTTGAAAAGAGGCTGGTGAAAGCATTTTAAAATTAAAGTGTGCAAAAAAATATAAATAAAGCAACCGCCGCAGGTTTGCTTATCGCCCTGGGAATCATCTATGGCGATATCGGTACATCTCCCCTTTACGTTGTCAAAGCCATAATTTCAGATAAAATAATTTCACCCGAACTGATCATTGGTGGTCTTTCGTGCATCATCTGGACGCTGACATTACAGACGACGATCAAATATGTTATACTCACATTAAAAGCAGATAACAACGGTGAAGGAGGCATTTTTTCTTTATATGCCCTTGTTCGGCGACAAAAAAGGTGGCTTGTTTTCCCTGCAATGATCGGTGGCGCAGCCCTCATAGCCGATGGAATGATCACGCCAACAATTTCTATTACCTCAGCCATTGAAGGATTAAAACAACTTCCGTTTCTCAATGAAATTCCACAGACAATTGTGGTCTATATCGTAATCGCTATTTTGTCTGCATTGTTTTTTGCGCAGCAATTCGGAACAGCTTCCATCGGTAAATTATTTGGGCCGATCATGTTGATTTGGTTTAGTACACTTTTGATTTTGGGCATCACTCATATTTCTGCTGATTGGGCCATCTTAAAAGCTTTTAATCCATATTATGCTATAAAACTTTTGACGGTTTATCCCGGTGGTTTCTGGATTTTAGGTGCTGTATTTTTGGCCACAACGGGTGCCGAAGCTTTGTACAGCGACTTAGGACATTGTGGGCGGGGAAATATCCGAGTGTCATGGATTTTTGTAAAAGCCGCACTCATCGCCAATTATCTTGGGCAAGGTGCATGGGTTTTGGCCAATTACAATGGGCAGATAAAAACCAAGGCGATGATCGATAATGGTTTTAATCCTTTTTATGGTGTAATGCCGCATTGGTTTTTGATCGTTGGAATTTTTATTGCCACGGTTGCTGCCATCATTGCCAGCCAGGCGCTCATCAGCGGATCTTTCACTTTGATCAGTGAAAGTATGCGTTTGAATTTGTGGCCAAAGATGAAAATAAATTATCCTACAGAAGAAAGAGGTCAATTGTTCGTTCCAGGAATAAATACCATGCTTTATATCGGTTGTATTGGCATTACAATTTATTTTCAAACCTCTTCCAACATGGAAGGAGCGTATGGACTTGCGATTACTTTGACGATGATTGCCACATCTATTTTATTTGCCAATTACCTCGTTTCGCAACGTACAAAAAAGCCCTGGATCTACCTTTATCTCATTGTTTACCTCACGATTGAATTTGGTTTTTTAACTGCCAACCTGGATAAATTCCCCCACGGAGGTTTTGTTACACTGATTGTAGGCGGCGGTTTGTTTTTGATAATGTATGTCTGGTTCAGGGCTCGGAAAATTAAAAACCGTTATGTTGAGTTTGTACGACTCGACCAGTATTTACCAACAATACAGGAGTTGAGCAATGATATGTCGATACCGAAATATGCAACTCATCTTGTGTATCTGACGAGTGCAAATAATCCTAAGGAAATTGAACACAAGATCATTTACTCTATTCTTAACCGCAAACCAAAACGCGCAGATATTTATTGGTTTGTCCATGTTGACACACAGGATGATCCTTACACTGCTGAATACACAGTTGATGCGATTGTTCCCAACGAAGTCATCCGTGTCGAATTCCGCCTGGGTTTCAGAATGGAGCCGAGGATCAATCTTATGTTTAAAAAAGTGGTTTTGGATATGGTGGCTAATAAGGAAGTCAATATCACCAGCCGGTATGAAAGCCTTCAGAAAAATAATGTTGTAGGAGATTTCCAATTTATCGTAATGGAAAAATTCTTATCGCAGGATAATGAATTGCCTTTGTTTGAAAAAATGATAATGCGCGCTTATTTCTGGATCAAAAAAATCAGCCTGAGTGAAGAAAGAGGCTTTGGCCTGGATCAAAGCAACGTTACCGTAGAAAAATTCCCACTCATCGTCGCTCCTGTTCGTAAGCTAAAAATGCATCGGGTATTTACTGACGAGGAAGATATCTGAAAAACAATAAAATAAAACAAATAGAACAAAGTTTTTAAACTCAAATTTCTTTTAATTCAACTTTCCCTTCCTGGACATTCAGTTTATATTTTACGCCGATTTTTAGGGCGTAATTTTCTTTTTCGTGGCTTACCGGAAAATCAAAACAAACAGGAAAATCAAAATCTTTTACAATGTCTTTTATTGCTTCTTCAATTGTTTGGCCAAAGGGATTGGTAGTGTCTTTCATCTCCGAAAACTTGCCAATGATCAATCCTTTCAGATTATAAAGCATTCCTGATCTTTTTAGTTGATACATCATTCTGTCGGCCGCATAAATATATTCACCCACTTCTTCAATAAACAGGATCTTGTTTTTTGTTTTGATGGCAGAACGCGTTCCGATAAGGTTTACCAATAAGGATAAATTACCACCTACCAAAATTCCTTTCGCTTTTCCTTCCTGGTTAAAAGGATGACCGGAAGTAATGTAATCAGCTTTTTGGCCCAGTAATGCCGCACGTAAACTTTCAATGTATTGATTATTTGCTTCACCATCGTTGAAAGCTGCAGCCATTGGCGCATGAAGCGAAGCGATCTTGAAATTTGAAAAAAAATGGCTGTGCAAAACAGTTATGTCACTAAACCCAATGATCCATTTAGGATGTTTTACAAACTTTGAAAAATCAAGTTGGTCGATAATTCTTCCTGTGCCATAGCCACCGCGCCCGCAAAGAATTGCATCAATGTTTTTATCGTCCAGCATTTGCTGAAGATCCTGAGTTCTATCTTCATCAGTTCCCGAAAAATAATGAAACTGGTTGCCAAGCGTTTTTCCTGTTTTCACTTTAAAGCCCCATTCAGAAAGCGTTTCAATACATGTTTGTGCTTTTTCAAAAGGCAGAAAACCAGCAGGGCAAACGATTCCAATTGTGTCGCCGGGTTTTAGATATGGTGGTATAATCGTCATTAAAAATTTTATATAGTAAACAAATAAGAAAAGCAAATTTTAAATTTGCTCAAGAAAAGTTCCTTTATCTGAAACATGCAATTTATGTGTAGCACCGCATTTCAAAGCATAATTTTCAATCACATGCCCAACAGGAAAATCAAAGCAAACAGGATAATGATATTCCTTCACTTTTTCCATTACCATTTCTTCCAAACTTCTTCCAAATTCTTCACTCGGATCATCTTCCTTAATTCTAAATTCACCGACTATCAGTCCTTTCAATTTTTCCAATCTTTTGCTGCGTTTTAAATTCCACAACATTCCATCAATTTTATAGCGATATTCTCCCACATCTTCGATGAAAAGAATTTTCCCATCTGTTTCTAATTTGGAAACACTTCCGTCCAGCATTTCGATGATAGACAAATTTCCCCCTACAAGAGTTCCAGTTGCCTCGCCAAAACGGTTGTTAAAATTAACTGCACGATCGTAAACAATTTTTTCACCGGTAAGGCATCTCCTTATTGAATCGATGGCGTCAACCTGCACAGGAGTGGCTTTTGAAAAATCACCAGGAAAGCTGTTACACATTTTTGAATGGATCGTCGCAATTCCATACCTCGAATTGATGTGACAATGAAAAACTGTAGCGTCACTGAATCCGATGATCCACTTTGGTTTTTTGATGAATTTGCTAAAATTGATCCTGTCAATAATGCGCACCGCTCCATAACCACCGCGTCCGAGCATAATTGCATTTACAGAATCATCATCGATCATTTCCTGCAATTCTTTTGCTCTTTCTTCATCCGTTCCGGCCAATGAAAAATGCTTTAATCCAACGGTATTGCCTACACGAATATTAAAACCCCACGATTGCATTTTGTTGATCGCGGGAACACATTCATCAAGACTGATGTATCCTGAAGGGCAGGTGATTCCAATGGTGTCGCCCTTTTTTAAATGAGCGGGAATTTTGGAAGGGATTTTTTCATTTCGCGATTGGACGTTTTCACCAAAAGCCGAAGCAACAGAAACTAATGGAATGACAGCAGATAAAAAATCTTTTCGGTTCATAAATAGTAAAAATAGGTTCCGGTTTTATTCAAAAGAATGCATTCCGGATTGAAGCGCTCTCTTGTATTGTCGAAGGTCAAATTTATAATAAAACGGCGCTTTGTGTGCTACACCTTTTTTTGTTTCGTCCAATCTTTTTAAAATTCCTGTAGAAAGCATTTTTCGTTGAAAATTCCTGCGGTCCAGTTGTTTGCCAAGAATCGTTTCATATAATTTTTGTAATTCAGGCATTGTGAATTTTGGTCGCAATAAATTGTATCCAACAGGGTGAAAATTAAGTTGCATTCTTAGGTTTTCCAATGCTTCACTGATAATATCTTTGTGGTCCAAAATCATTTCAGGAATTTGGTTAATGCTAAACCATTCACACGCTTCCGAAATGTTGTCAGTAGAGGGATTCACTTTTGTGAAATCGACAAGTGCATAATATCCAATTGTGATAAATCTTTCGAACATCCAGCTATTTTCAGCTTTTAAACCAATATTTTTCAGGAACTGCCGATTGATTTTTTTTGTAGATCTTTCGGGATCGCCGAAAACGTGAAACTGTTGCAGGAAAATTTCTCCCAGCCCGGTTCTTTCTTTTAAAATCCTTTGCGCCGCAGCATCCATGTGCTCTTTTTTTAAAATAAAACCGCCGGGGAGGGCCCATCGGCCGTCATATTTTGTTTTAAGCAGAAGCACTTTGAGGTCGTTCTCATGAAAACCGAAAATGACACAATCAACTGAAATGTGGCTTAGGAATTTGGAATGGCCTTTTAAATAATGCTGTTCAATTTCTTTTTCAAAATTCATCTCTAAAAGTAAAAAGGTTTCCTGGTATTAAAAACTTTTTAAAACGAGGTTGAAATAAATATAATAAATATGAAATAAAATTGATACATTGCGTCATAATTACGCAATGAAATTTTAAAGACATACAATATGAAAAAGACGATTGCATTGATATTAATGGCTTTTGCCGGTTCATTTGTTTTTGCACAAAACAAAGATGCAGCGAAAGCAAAAGAGATTGTTGGAAAAATGACTTTGGAACAAAAAGCACAACTCGTTGTTGGCAATGGTTTTCGAATGCCTTCTGCTAAACCACAAGGACCAACGATAGGACAAACACAAGATAAAGTGCCGGGAGCCGCGGGAACGACTCATGATTTTTCAAAGCTTGGCGTTCCATCGATCGTGCTTTCTGACGGACCGGCCGGTGTAAGAATTTCTCCATACAGGAATGGCGACAGTTCAAGAAGCTATTTTGCTACTGCGTGGCCTGTTGCTACCCTTGTTGCCAGCACCTGGGACACTTCAATGGCCAAAAAAATGGGTGTTGCTTTTGGAAGCGAAATTCATGATTATGGAATTGACGTGATCCTTGGTCCTGCGTTAAACATTCACCGGAATCCACTGGGTGGCAGAAACTTTGAATATTTTTCAGAAGATCCTGTGATTGCCGGAAACATGACTGCGGCTTTGGTTAACGGAATTCAATCAAATCATGTCGGAACTTCTATCAAACATTTTGTGGCCAATAACCAGGAAACAGATCGAAACACAGTTAACACGATCGTTAGCGAAAGAGCACTACGTGAAATTTATTTAAAAGGTTTTGAGATTGCAGTAAAAAAATCACAACCGTGGACGGTGATGAGTTCTTACAATTTGGTAAACGGAACTTATACTTCACAGGATTATGATTTGTTGACAACCATTTTGAGGAAAGAATGGGGATTCAAAGGTTTGGTGATGACAGACTGGTTCGGTGGAAAAGATCCGGTAGAGCAAATGAAAGCCGGAAATGATTTGTTGATGCCCGGAGCACCTGCTCAAACAAAAGCGATTGTGGATGCAGTGAACAATGGACAATTGGACGAAAACATTCTCGACCGGAATGCTGAGAGGGTTGTGGAATTGGTATTAAAGTCTCCCGCTTATCACAATTATAAATATTCTGACAAACCGGATTTGAAAAAGGACGCGCAAATTTCACGTGCTGTTGCTGATGATGGGATGATCTTGTTGAAAAATAATGTTAAAGCACTTCCACTGCAAAGCAATGTGCATAATGTGGCACTTTTCGGAATAAACGGTTATGAGTTAATTGCAGGCGGAACAGGCAGTGGCGATGTAAATAAGGCTTACACAATTTCGCTTGACCAGGGACTCGTGAACGCCGGGTATAAAGTAGATGCAGATTTGAAAGATTCTTATGCCAATTACTTAAATGAAGAAAAAGCCAAACATGCGAAGAAAAGTTTCTTTGAAGAGTTTATGCATCCAACACCTCCAATTGGTGAATTTCCGGTTCAAGAAAATTCTATCACCAAAGCCGCTTCTGGAAACGATGTGGCTATTATTTCAATCGGAAGAAATTCAGGTGAAGGAAGAGACCGGAAATTAGAAGATGATTTCAATTTGTCGGATACGGAGAAGGCATTGATCAAAAATGTCACGAACGTATTTCATGCACAAAATAAAAAAGTGATCGTCGTATTAAACATTGGAGGCGTTATTGAAGTCGCGAGTTGGCGAGATCAACCTGATGCAATTTTGTTAGCATGGCAACCTGGTTTGGAAGGCGGCAATGCAATTACAGATTTGCTTTCAGGAAAAGTAGATCCTTCCGGAAGGCTGGCCGTAACTTTTCCGATGAAATATGAGGATGTTCCTTCTGCAAAAAATTTCCCGGGAAAAGAATTTCCTGAAAAAGCAACAAAAGGAAATTTTGGAAGGCCTTCAATTCCTGCGGAAGTTGTTTATGACGAAGGCATTTATGTTGGTTACAGGTATTACAATACATTCGATGTAAAGCCTGCTTATGAATTTGGGTACGGATTGAGTTATACCAATTTTTCAATCAGCAATTTGAAATTATCATCAACTACTTTCAATGGTAAACTAACAGCTGCTGTAGAAGTAAAAAACACAGGGAGTGTTGCGGGAAAGGATGTGGTTGAATTATACATCAGCGCACCGGGAAAAGAATTGAAAAAACCTGCTGAAGAACTGAAAGGATTTGCAAAGAGCAAATTATTAAAACCGGGGGAAAGTGAGAGGATTACTTTTTCGATAAACGCAAAAGACCTTTCTTCTTTTGATACAAAATCGGCCTCCTGGATTGCGGAAGCAGGAACTTATACCGTAAAGATTGGTGCCTCTTCAACTGATATAAAACAAAAAGCAAATTTTAAAGTAGCTAAAGACATTGTAGCCGAAAAAGATGAAAATGTTTTAAAACCGCAGGTTGAAATTCCGGAATTTTCGAAATAGAAAAAAAACACTGATTAAAAACCGCGAGGCTTTCCAGCGATGCACATTTCGTTCGGGAAGCCTTTTTATTAATAACTGATCAAAAGAGGCCAGGCCAGTAAACGAAAATTGATTAAGAATTTTTATTCTATTAATGAAGTAACTCCAATAGGTATTCCCTTTCTTTTGCCATTGCATCGCTTTGCGGTATTTTTGCAAATTCAATTTGGAAAATAAAGATGAAAGAATTTAAAAGATACATGCTGACGGCAGCGCTGCCATATGCAAATGGCCCTGTTCACATTGGCCACATGGCGGGAGTGTATTTGCCGGCAGATATTTATGCACGTTATCTAAGAGCCAAAAAAGCGGATGTAAAATTTGTTTCGGGAAGTGATGAACATGGTGTTCCTATTACCATTCGAGCGATGAAAGAAGGCGTTTCGCCAAAAGAAATTGTAGATAAATATCACAAGATTATTAAGGAGAGTTTTGAACAGATGGGCATTTCATTCGATATTTATTCACGCACGTCTAATGAAGTTCATCATAAAACGGCACAGGATTTTTTCCTGAATTTATACAACAAAGGACTTTTTGAGGAAAGAGAGAGTGAGCAGTATTTTGACGAAGAAAAGCAAATGTTTTTGGCCGATCGGTACATTGTTGGTACTTGTCCAGTGTGCGGCAATTCAAATGCTTATGGAGATCAATGTGAGAAGTGCGGTTCATCTTTGAGTCCGGAACAACTCATCAATCCAAAAAGTGTTTTGAGTGATGCAGTTCCTGTGAAAAAGAAAACGAAGCATTGGTATTTCCGATTGCAGGATTATGAAAACTTCTTACGGCAATGGATACTCGAAGATCATAAAGATTGGAAAAACAATGTTTATGGCCAGTGCAAAAGCTGGCTGGATAAGGGTTTACAACCACGTGCAATGACACGTGATAGCAATTGGGGCGTAAAAGTTCCATTGCCGGATGCAGAAGGCAAAGTCTTATACGTTTGGTTTGACGCACCGATCGGATATATTTCAGCTACTAAGGAATTGACCGAAAACTGGAAAGAGTACTGGTGCGATGAAGAAACAAAACTTGTTCATTTTATCGGGAAAGATAACATCGTATTTCACTGCATCATTTTCCCTTCAATGCTCAATGCACATGGTGACTTTATCTTGCCAGAAAATGTTCCGGCAAATGAATTCTTAAATATTGAAGGACAAAAAGTTTCTACAAGCCGGAACTGGGCTGTTTGGATTGATGAATATTTAAAAGATTTTCCGGGTCAGCAGGATGTGCTTCGTTATGTTTTATGTGCCAACGCACCTGAAACAAAAGACAATGATTTTACATGGAAAGATTTCCAGGACCGCAACAACAGTGAATTAGTTTCCATCTTCGGCAATTTTGTGAACCGCACTTTTGTGCTGATGCACAAACTTTGTGGAGGAAAAGTGCCGCCATTGCATCCGGGATTGCTCGATGAAACAGATAAAAAAATGCTCGGAGAATTTTCTGATACAAAAACAAAAGTTGAAAATTTAATTGAGCAATTTAAATTTCGCGATGCATTGTTTGAGATAATTGACCTTGCCCGAAAAGGCAATAAATACATGCAAGACAAGCAACCCTGGATTTTAGCAAAACAGACGACGGACAACGGACAACCAACTACAGAAGCACAGCAGGCAATTGATAATTGTTTACATATCTGCCTACAATTATGCGCTAACCTTTCAATTTTAATTAATCCTTTTCTTCCGTTTACTTCAAAGAAAATGTTGCATATGATGAAGGTAGTTGATCGTATGTTGGATTGGGAAAATGCAGGAAAAGAAAAATTATTAAGTGTGGGATATTCATTGCGTGCGCCGGAATTGCTTTTTAGAAAAATTGAAGATGAAGAAGTGAAAGCACAAATAGACAAACTGGAAAATAATGCAAAAGCTGCAGCGGAAAGCGTTTCAAAAACAGAAGGAGTGAAGGAAGAAAAAGTACAATTGAAACCTGAAATCGTTTATGATGATTTTGCAAAGATTGATTTGAAAGTAGGAACGATTGTTTCTGCGAAAAAAGTAGAAAAAGCGGATAAGTTGTTACAGCTTACAATTGATTTGGGTTTTGAGAAAAGGACCATTCTTTCTGGTATTGCTCAACATTTTTCACCAGAAGAAATTGAAGGCAAGCAAGTTGTTGTGGTAGCGAATCTTGCTCCGCGAAAAATGCGCGGAATTGAAAGCAATGGTATGATCTTAATGGCAGAGGACAAAGAAGGGAAATTGCATTTTGTGAAACCTGAAAGTGTAATTGCAAACGGAAGTGGTGTGAGTTAATTGGAAAAAGACAAAATAAAAATTTAAATTCTTTATTGGTTTACTGGCGAAAATCATAATTTGGTTTTCGCCTTTCTGTTTTGAGGAAATCAATTGGTTACTCTCATTTATCAGCCTGCAAAAAATAGCTTAATTTAGATTTTTATAGTTGTTTAACTAACTAAATTTTATGTTGCATAAAAGAAACATCAATAAAGTGGCCGTTTTGGGAAGCGGCGTTATGGGAAGTCGCATTGCCTGCCTTTTTGCGGGCATTGGCGTAAAAGTTCTTCTTCTTGATATTGCTCCAAAAGAACGGACAGAAGGCGAAATGAAGAAGAATTTGTCGCTGGCAGATGCTGTTGTAAAAAACCGGATTGTAAATGATGCTTTGGCTTCTGCCGTGAAATCTTCTCCGTCTCCAGTGTATCAAAAAGAAGATTTAAGAAATATCACAACGGGCAACTTTGATGATAATATGAAAGATATCGCCGGTTGTGATTGGGTGATTGAAGTTGTGGTTGAAAGGTTAGATATAAAAAAGCAGGTTTTTGAACAAGTGGAAAAATTCCGAAGGCCCGGAACCCTTGTTTCTTCGAACACTTCAGGAATTCCAATTCACCTGATGAGTGAAGGCAGAAGTGATGATTTTAAGAAACATTTCTGTGGAACACATTTCTTTAATCCTCCACGCTACTTGCGTTTGCTGGAAATAATTCCGACTGAATTTACTGATAGGGAAGTAGTCAATTTCCTGATGCATTATGGAGATCTTTTTTTAGGAAAAACTACAGTTCTATGTAAAGACACTCCTGGGTTCATCGCCAACAGGATTGGAGTTTTCAGCATTATGTCCATCTTTCACATAATGGAAAAACTGGGACTTTCCATTGATGAAGTGGATGCACTTACAGGCCCGGTGATCGGCCGTCCAAAATCGGCAACTTTCCGAACGGCGGATGTGGTTGGTATTGATACTTTGGTAAAAGTTGCTGTGGGCTTAAAAGACAATTGTCCTAATGATGAAGCAAAGGAAATTTTCCAAATTCCTGAATGGCTGCAAAAAGTTGTTGATAACAAATGGTTGGGTGATAAAACAGGGCAGGGATTTTTCAAAAAAATAAAATCAGCCGATGGCCAAAAAGATATTCTTGTTTTGGATCTGAAAACACTTGAATATAAGCAAAGGCAGAAACCAAAATATGCGACTATAGAAACAGCCAAACCGATTGATGATTTAAAGCAAAGAATTAAAGCGCTGAATGAAGGAAAAGACAAAGCAGGAGAGTTTTACCGGCAGTTTCATTACAACCTTTTCGCCTACATTTCTCACCGAATTCCTGAAATAAGTGACGAGTTATACCGCATTGATGATGCGATGAAAGCCGGGTTTGGATGGGAGATAGGCGCTTTTGAAACATGGGATCTTTTGGGTGTGAAAGAGACGGTTGGTGCCATGCAAAAAGCGGGTTTTAAAGTTGCAGATTGGGTTCATGAATTTCTTGATGAAGGGAATATCTCTTTTTATAAAGTTCAAAACGGAAAGCGTTTATGCTATGACGTTAGTTCCAAAAAATATTTTCCGCTTCCAGGCGGCGATGCATTTATTATTCTCAGCGATCTTACAGAAAAGGCCGTGTGGAAAAACACTGCCTGCAATTTGTTTGATCTCGGCGATGATGTAGTTGCTTTGTCATGGAATACGAAAATGGGAAGTATTGGAAGTGAAGTGCTTGAAGCCTTGAACAAATCAGTCGCAATAGCAGAGGAGAAATTTAAGGGATTGGTTATTGCCAATGAAGCTGCTCAATTCAGCGCCGGCGCTAATGTTGGAATGATCTTTATGCTTGCTGCTGAACAGGAATACGAAGAGTTGGACATGGCGATTCGTTTGTTCCAAAACACTACGATGAGAATGCGTTATTCTTCCATTCCGGTTGTCGTTGCTCCTCATGGATTGACATTGGGAGGCGGTTGTGAAATTTCTTTACATGCAGATAAAGTTCAGGCTGCTGCCGAGAGTTATATTGGACTTGTAGAACTAGGAGTTGGATTGATTCCCGGTGGTGGCGGCACAAAAGAATTTGCGTTGCGCGCTTCTGATGCAGTGCAGCATAATGAGCCTGCTACGATTCCATTACAAAATCGATTTTTTACGATTGGTACAGCCAAAGTTTCCACTTCTGCTTTTGAAGCTTTTGATATGGGAATCCTGAGAAAAGGAACTGATGCGGTAAGTATGAATTTGGGAAGAAGAATTGCGGAAGCAAAAGAAAGTGTAATTCAATTATACGACAATGGATATACGCAACCGCTTCAACGAACCGATATTAAAGTATTGGGCCGTGAAGGATTGGGAATGCTCTACGCCGGAATCAACGGCATGTTCAGGGGAAATTATATTACTCAATACGATGTTTTTCTCGCGAAAAAACTGGCTTATGTAATGTGTGGCGGAGATCTGAGCGAAGCGACTCTTGTTAGTGAACAATATCTTCTTGATCTTGAAAGGGAAGCATTTTTAAGTTTATGTGGCCAGAAAAAAACACTGGAAAGGTTGCAAAGTGTTTTGAAATCAGGAAAGCCTGTAAGAAATTGAGACAGGTACAGTAAACAAACATTTTAATTAAAAATTTATTTCAAAGCCGGAATTTTTCCGGCTTTTTCAATTCTCCATAATTAAATTCCCCGAAAGAAAAAAATAAAAAGTTTAATTAAACATTTGTTTAGTTTTAAACAAGTGTTTAACTTTGCGCTCCGTTTTTAAAATATGACTACAAAGGAAACAATATTAGAATCTGCGCTCAAACTCTTTAGTAGTAAGGGTTTTGAAGGTTCTTCTGTCAGGGAGATCGCTTCCGATGCTGGCGTTAATGTTGCAATGATCAATTATTATTTTGGTTCCAAGGAAAAATTGTTTGAAAGTGTGGTCGAATATCGTGCGTTAGTTTTAAAAGGTTTGTTTTCCGACCTCGTGAATAATCCGTCTCTTTCTTACATAGAAAAGATCGACATCATCATTGATAAAACCATTGAAAGAAAGCTTTCCAATTCAAAGTTCCATCACATCATGCATCGGGAATTGTCACTGGAACACAGGCCACAGTTGAGAGACGCAATTAGTGATATTCTTTTGAAAAATATGGAACCTGTAAAACAGATCATTAAAGATGGCATAAAAGATGGAGAATTTCGTGAGGTTGATATTGAATTAACCATTTCAACCATTCTCGGCACTATTCATTATTTACTTACATCAGATATAATGTGCCGTAAGATTTTGGGTAAAAAAGAAGGATTTAATCCTTTCAATAATAAACCATTAATAAAGCGATTGAGCGAACATACCAAGCAATTGATGCGTTCGCATTTATTGAAAAATAAAATATAATTATTAGAAAAAGATGAGTAGAAGTGAAATAAAGTCTGTACCCCGTAAAATTTTAAATGCAATTATAGTGGTTGTTATTTTCTCTTTTGGTATGTATCCATTCGTTTCAAGATCGCAGGAGGTAAAAACGCTTACGCTTCAGCAAACGATAGATCTGAGCCTTAAGAACAGCCACATATTAAAATCGGCTGCTGCAAAAAATGACGAAGCTTCAGCGCAGCTTAGACAAGCGCTCGACAGCAGGTTGCCTAATGGGGGAGTGTCGGGCACTTACATGTATCTTACCAATCCTCACATAGCTTTAAAAACAAATGCTTTCAGCGGGGGAAGCGATAGCACAGGGAATAAAAGCAGCATTCCTAATGTTCACCAGGCAATGTATGGGAGTTTGAATCTTTCGCTACCCATTTTTACCGGCGGGAAAATAAAATATGGAATAGAATCCGCAAAATATTTGCAACAGGCAACGATGCTTGATGCGGAAAATGATAAAGAAGCGGTGATCCTGAATGCGATAAATGCATACGTGAATTTATACAAAGCAGCAGTGACAGTGAATGTTGTAAAAGAAAATCTTAAACAATCGCGCGGACAAGATTCGGTTTTCAGCAGACTGGAACAAAATGGTTTGTTGGCGAGAAATGATCTCTTGAAATCAGAACTACATACTTCCAATGTTGAATTGTCATTGCTGGATGCACAAAGTAATTTGAAAACCGCAATGATCAACATGGACCTGATGATCGGTTATCCTGAAAAAACCGTTTTAAATACTGACTCAACTGGGTTTGACAAAAATTTCGATTTAAAGACTGTTGACGATTATGAACAACTTGCATTAAATAGCAGAAAAGATATAATGGCGCTTTCATTGAGGAAGAAAGCGGCAACATCAGGAATTTCAATTGCGAAAGCAGATCTCTATCCAACAATTGCATTAACAGGAGGATATATCGCTGCTGATATTCCAAAGTTGATCACAATCACGAATGCAGCAAATGTCGGAGTGGGAATACAATACAATCTTTCATCACTGTGGAAATCGAAGGCAAAAATTGCGGAAGCAAAATCACGTGTCACTGAGATTACAGAGAATGAAGCCGAGTTAGCAGACAATGTAAAACTCCAGGTGAATCGTGATTTTGAAAACTTCTTGTTAAGTCAAAAGAAAACAGAAGTTTATCAAAAAGCGGTTGCACAGGCAACAGAAAATTACAGGATCACTAAAAATAAATATGATAACAACCTGGTAAATACAACAGAGCTTCTTGATGCAAATGTGGCTTTGCTCCAGGCAAAAATAAATCTTGCAGTAGCCAAAGCAGATGTATTGTTGGCCTACAGCAAGCTTTTGCAAACAACAGGAACCTTAACGAATAATCAATAAAACTAAAAGCGGCAAATTATTATGCAATCAGAAAAAGAAGAAGTTCCTTCAAACTCAGAAAGGACAAATAACGAAAAGGTGGTGGCCGAACCCAAGAAAAGAAGCAAAGTGTTTTTAATTATTCTCATTGTGATGGTAGTGGGCGGTGCATGGTTTGGTATCTCCAAATATCTTTATGCGCAACACCATGAAGACACAGATGATGCGCAGATTGAAGCTGATATCATCCCTGTTATTCCACGTGTATCGGGGTATGTAAACGAGGTGAGAGTGAAAGACAACCAAATGGTGCACAAAGGCGATACACTCATCATTCTTGATGATCGTGATTATCAAATCCAATTGAAACAGGCGGAAGCAGCACTTGAGACTGCCAAAAGCAATGTTGCTGCCAGCAAGGCAAATGCGCAAGCTGCCAAATCCGGAATTGCAAGTTCACAGGTTGGTGTATCGACAGTTGATGCTCAGATTGCGGCGGCGAAAGTAAACTTAACCCGTGCCACACAGGATTTTAATCGGTATCAGAACCTGATCAAAGACCATTCAATCACACAACAACAATTTGAACAAGCCCAGGCAGCAAAAGAATTGGCAGAAAGACAACTTGATATTTTGCAGCAACAGAAGAAACAGGCAAGTACACAAACCGGTGTTGTTGCTTCTCAATCAAAAGCCACTTATGAATCTGTTGGTGTTGCAGAATCCGAAGTGAAACAAAGAGAAGTGGAAGTAGAAAATGCAAAATTGAAATTATCTTATACAGTTATTACTGCTCCGGCTTCAGGACGCGTTTCTAGAGTAGATGTTGTTCCAGGGCAGTTGTTACAGGTTGGCCAGTCAACTTTTAATATTGTCCACAGCGACAAGCAATGGGTGGTTGCGAATTTTAAAGAAACACAATTGAGCAAAATGGCCGTAGGACAAGAAGTGGCTATTCATGTTGATGCGTTTCCATCACATGATTTCCAGGGAGTAGTTTCTTCATTCTCGCCCGCAACAGGCGCTAAGTTTTCTTTACTTCCTCCTGATAACGCAACAGGAAATTTTGTAAAAGTAGTTCAACGTGTCCCTGTAAAAATTGAATTTACAAACCTGTCTGATTCTTTGCTTAAAAGGATAAGACCGGGAATGAACGTAGATGTTGACGTTCACCTTAAATAAATATTTTAAAGATTACCAGCGGTAAATGATGCAACAGGATAATTCTTTGGTTGAATATGGCAGCAGGCGCGCTATCGTCACGATAACGGCTATCATAGCGGCATTGCTCGAAATTGTGGACACAACGATCGTAAATGTGGCGCTCACCGACATGAAAGGAAATTTGGGTGCAACGCTGACTGAGATCGGTTGGGTGGTAACCGCTTATGCAATTGGAAATGTGATCGTAGTTCCAATGACGAGCTGGCTTTCACAACAATTTGGTCGCAGAAATTATTTTGCTGCTTCCATTATGATCTTTACAACGTTTTCGTTTTTATGCGGAAATGCAACAGGAATATGGGAATTAGTGATTTTCCGTTTTTGCCAGGGCCTTGGTGGTGGCGCTTTGCTCGTAACTTCCCAAACGATCATTACCGAAAGTTACCCGATAGAAAAGAGAGGAATGGCGCAGGCGATTTACGGTTTGGGCGTTATTATCGGACCAACTTTAGGGCCGCCACTTGGCGGATACATTGTGGACCATTTCAGCTGGCCCTATATTTTTTACATTAATATTCCTATAGGAATTGTGGCTACTTTATTAACGCTGCAATTTGTTCGCAGTCCAAAATATTCTGAAAAAACTTCACGTTCAAATATTGATTTCCTCGGAATAATTTTATTGGCCATTTCTGTTGGTTCATTACAATATGTTTTGGAAAAAGGCCACGACGATGATTGGTTCAACAGCAATGTGATCATTTGGCTAACTGTTCTTTGCATTTTTGGATTTTTCTTTTTCCTCTGGCGGGAACTGACTTATAAAAACCCCATCGTCGAACTGCGCGTGCTCAAAAACGGAAACCTTCGAATAGGAACGGTCTTGTCGTTTATCCTTGGTTTTGGTTTGTATGGATCAACATTCATCATTCCTTTATATACCCAATCAACACTTGGGTGGACAGCGGAAGATGCAGGATTATTGTTCATTCCTTCCGGTATTGCAACTGCTTTTATGATGCCTATAATTGGTCGGTTGTTGCAGCGGGGCATTAAACAACAATATCTTGTAGCCGCCGGATTGCTCATCTTTTTTATTTACAGCGTATGGGCCTATAAAATTCTTACTCCTGATACACCTTCAGAATCTTTTTGGTGGTTGCTCATGTTCCGTGGATTCGGTTTGAGTATGTTGTTTATTCCTATCACCACTTTATCCCTTTCTACATTATATGGAAAACAAATAGGAGAGGGTGCAGCTTTCACCGGAATGATGCGGCAGTTAGGCGGCTCTTTTGGTGTAGCTGTAATTACTACTTTTATCGCCCAGGCAAATATGCGCCATCGTGTTAATCTTATTGGCCATTTGAGTGCAAGTAATCCTAATGTGCAAAACCGTATATCAATGATGCAGCGTGGCTTTGAAAGCAAGGGAATGACACCTGATGTGGCGTTGCAATCTGCTTATAAGGCATTGGATTTTTCTGTTACCAAACAGGCAATGGTTTTGTCGTATATGGATGTCTTTTTATACATTGGCATTTTATTTCTTATTTGTGTGCCGTTTATTCTCTTCATCAAGGAAAAGAAAAACAAAAAGGTGGACTTATCAGCAGCAATGCATTAGAATAAGAAGATAAATTAAACCTTAACAATTTAAAGTTGGCAATTCATTTCTCAAATAGCTTGCTACTATTATATTTGCATAAAGTAACCGGAAAAATTGAGTAATACAGTATCAGAAAGAAAAGTATTCTTCCAGAAAATACGCGGAAAAGGACAGGAGTCTGAAGGCGCAGAAATGAGTTTCATGGATCATCTTGAAGTGCTGCGCTGGCATCTTTTCCGGTCTGCACTTGTGCTTATTGTGGTTGCAATTTTTGTTTTTGTTTATGTGGATTGGATTTTTGACCACATAATTCTCGCTCCATCAAGGAATGATTTTGTTACTTATTCAGGCTTGTGCAATCTTGGCCACAAACTCCACTTAGGTGATTCGCTTTGCATGCCTCCAGTGAATTTTCAACTTTTGGGTCAAACCGTTAGTGGGCCTTTTATGTCGGCGATTAATATCTCCTTTATTGGTGCAATAGTCATCGCATTTCCCTATTTAATGTGGGAATTGTGGCGGTTTGTAAAACCTGCGCTTTCAGCAAAAGAGATCAGTTATGCGCGAGGCAGTATTGGTTGGGTTTCGCTCTGTTTCTTTACAGGAGCGGCTTTTGGCTATTATTTATTGGCTCCTTTTACTTTTAATTTTCTCGCAAATTTTCAATTGGGCAGATTAGGTGTGTATAAATACATGCCTACACTTGATGATTATATTGATACACTCACTTCCATCATTCTTGGATGTGGATTGTCATTTGAATTGCCGGTGCTCGCTTATGTATTATCAAAATTAGGTTTGATCACTCCTCAGTTTTTGAAGAACTACCGAAAGTATGCGTACGTTATCATCCTGATCGTTGCCGCTGTAATAACTCCTTCGCCCGATTGGACAAGCCAAACGATCGTGGCCGTTCCCCTGATCATTCTTTACGAGATCAGTATTTTCCTCAGCAAAAGAGTTTATAAAGAAAAGAAAAAGGCAGAAGCTGAATGGGATTAATTAAACTTTTCTTCCATTAAACTTTCCGGGAAACGCTGCATCAAACAAAAGTTAAAAACGTTTTTAATAAAAGTTAAAAACACTTTTGAGCCGCTTTTCAATTTTGAGCGCCCAAAGGATTTTTTTAGATTGCACTACCTCCGAAAAGATGAAAACGCCTTTAAAATATATAAGCCTGTTCCTGTTATTTTCCTTTACATTTATTTCCGTTACTCCCGGTAACCGACCAAATAAAAGAAATTTTTATTCCAGGAATGATCTAAAACCAGTATCGACGCTGGCTACAAATTACAATCCTTATTATATTATTGTTTCAAAAAGAAAATATGAATTGCGTGTTTTCGACAACAAAGGTTGGTACGCCACTTATCCATGTGTATTCGGCAGCAGCGATTTCAGGGATAAATATATGGCAGGGGATAAAAGAACGCCCGATGGAAATTTCAAGATCATTTTAAAAAGAAACAATACTAAATGGAAATATGAGCTTCTCCTGAATTATCCGAATGCTGAAAGCTATAAAAAATTTGATGAAAGAAAAGCAGAAGGTCTTATTCCTAAAAATGCGAACATTGGCGGTGGTATTGCGATTCACGCGACACGGCCCCAGGAAGAATGGACGGTCGATTATTACCAAAACTGGACCGATGGATGTATTTCTTTAAAGTTCCACGAAGCTGCGGATTTGTACAGTTATATTCCGGTGGGTACGCCTGTTACGATCGAAAAGTAGTTGAAAAGAGAAAAATACTTACAAGAACTCAACCTTAAAAGCTGAAATATCTTTCAGGGTTTTAAATTCTTTATCCCCGGTAATCAAAGTTGCGTTTAAATGAAGAGAAAGTGCTGCAGCATGTGCATCAGCATAAGACATTTTGTGGGTAGCCTTTATTGCAGATGCCTCAAAAGTCAATTGCAGATCCGGTTCGATTATCCTTATTTCAAATTGTAAAATTTTTCCCAGGCAGCTATCAGCCACGGCTTTTCCATTTTTTCTCCAAATAGAATAATAAATTTCTCCTGCATTTAAAGAACAAATATATAGTTCAACTGTCTTGTTCAGCGCTTCAATCAAAAGCTTTTCAATCTTTCTCGCACCTTTTTCATTTCTGAAAAAAGCTACCAATGCAAAACTGTTCAAAACAAAATCCTGCATTATTGTTTCCTTTTTATTTTTTGACCTTTTTTGTAAAAGACATCCGGATCATTTAAAAAAGTCAGTTTCCTTTCTTCCAGGTCATTTTCGGTATTTTTATAATCTTGCTACCATTGCGAGATTGGTTTTTCGTTTTTTGTTTTGGGGATTATTCCCCTCGACTTAGAGATAAAATCCGCACTGACGTGTTTTAACAGAACCCCTGTCTTCCGTTTCTTCAAAATAAACTTTTGTGCCGGGCTTCAGCTTATACTTTTCCCTTATATCTTTGGGAATTACGATCTGGCCTTTGGTCGTTATTACACTTGATTTCATAAATGTTTTCTCTTACGAATATAACTTAAGTAAGACGATTTAATAAAGTAAGAAAAGTTCCGGAGACCATGATATTGCTGTTCTATCCAAAATAAACATGTTTGAATTCCGTTTAAAGGATTGACAAATTATTTCTATTTTAGTCATACAATTTTCACTGCTTATGTTCAAACAAATTTTCTTTAGCATCGGTTTGATTTTCTTTGTTGCAATTAGTATTCAAGCCCAAACTCAATATTCCTATTATTTTGATAAGGACCTTAACCTTGTAAGCAAGCCTTCAAAGGCAATTTTCCTTGGAGAAGGAGCGTACCAGAATGGCTTATTTGAATTAAAAGTTTTTGATAAGAGAGATAAAAAACTTTTGGTAATAGAACACTTTACCGATTCTTCTCTGGCGCAAAGCAATGGCTTATTTGTAAGCTTTTCAGTAAGCGGAAATAAAGAATTAGAAGGAAACTATTTAAACGGAAGAAAGGATGGTTTATGGAAAAAATGGAATTGGAATGGTCTGCTAGTCGATTCCTCAACATTTGAAAATGGTAATAAAATCACCGAAACAAGCTATAATTTTTATCCAAGTGGCAAAATCATGTCAAGAGAGGTTTTTGTAAAAGACAGTCTTGTTAGTGGAAGAATGTTTGATGAAGAAGGAAAGGAAATCATACTGAAAAGTAAAGATACCACCGAGGACATGGATAAAATTTTTACGCGAACAGAAATAGAAGCTTCTTTTCCCGGTGGTTCGCAGGGATGGTCACGTTATATTGGTCATGCTATCACAGAACACATTGATGAATTTACGGATAAAGACTATGGAACATGCATCATAAGATTTATTGTAAACAAAAAAGGCGAAGTGCATGATGTAATGGTGATGAATGCTTGTGGTATCCACCTGGCAAAAGTTGGTACGGATGCAATTAAGAACGGACCAAAGTGGATTCCTGCGCAACAAAATGGCCGTTATGTAAATGCTTATAGATTGCAACCCATTACTTTACAAAACCCGGATGAATAATTTTTATTTTTATAAAACCGTATTTTGTACCAAATCACTTTTTCGGGGATAATCCGTATTGAAATGCAATCCACGGCTTTCGTGTCTAAACTCGGCGCTTTTTACAATTAAATATCCAACCGTTATTAAATTTCTTAATTCACAAAGTTGGGGTGAAACAGAAGTTGCCTGGTATAATTTTTCAGTTTCCAAATGAAGTAGATCCAGCCTTTTCATTGCTCGTTCCAACCTTACGTTCGTTCTTACAATTCCAACATAATCGGTCATCAGCAATTGCAATTCTTTAAGGCTTTGTGTAATAAGGATCATTTCCTTTGGCGCGTTGGTTCCGCGTGCATTCCAATCCGGAATCGATTCATTGAAATTGATTTTATCGATCATTGCTATTGAATCAAGATAACAACGGTGAGCAAAAACCATCGCCTCCAAAAGGGAATTACTCGCAAGTCTGTTGGCTCCATGCAAACCCGTACTTGCACATTCACCGCAGGCATAAAGATTCTTAATGGAACTTCTTCCCCATACATCTGCTTTTATTCCCCCGCAACTGTAATGAGCCGCCGGAGCCACCGGAATAAATTGTTTGGAAACATCAATTCCTATGGATTTGCATTTTTCATAAATGTTGGGAAAATGATGAAGAAATTTTTCCATGTCCATCTGAGTGCAATCGAGGAAAACATGTTCGGTTCCATTAATCTTCATCTCCTGGTCAATTGCACGGGCAACAATATCCCGGGGAGCCAGGTCTTTTCGTTCATCATATTTTTCCATGAAAGCTTCACCACGGATGTTGCGCAAAATTCCGCCATCGCCGCGCACCGCTTCCGTGATCAAAAACGCTTGCCCGCTTTTTCCGGCTTCATACAAGGCTGTAGGATGAAATTGGATGAATTCCATATTTTCAATTCTTCCTTTCGCGCGGTAAGTCATAGCAACGCCATCTCCGGTAGCAATGGAAGGATTGGTGGTGGTGCGATAAACCTGCCCGTTTCCACCGGTAGCAAGTAAAGTAATTTTGGAAATTATTTTTTCGATCTGGTTGTTGTGTAGGTTCAAAACATATACACCAAAACATTCAATATCCGGCGTTGCTTTGGTGACTAAATAACCTAAATGATGCTGCGTGATAATGTCGATCACGAAACAATGGTTGACCAGCTTAATGTTAGGATAACTCGCAATCTCCTCAAGCAATGTATCCTCAATTTCTTTCCCGGTAATGTCTTTATGATGAAGTATACGAAACTCGCTGTGGCCACCTTCTTTGCCCAAAGCATAATTTCCTGATTTGTCTTTATCAAAATCAGCACCCCAATTAATTATTTCCTTTATTCTTTCCACACCTTCTTTTACTACGATCTCCACAACTTCCTGATTACACAATCCATCACCGGCAATGAGCGTGTCTTGGATGTGTTTATCAAAACTGTCTCTATCGAAATCCGTAACTCCCGCAACTCCGCCCTGGGCGTACTTTGTGTTCGTCTCCTCGCTTTCGGTTTTGGTAAGAATGGTTATGCTTTTGTCAGGACAATAGCGCGCTACTTTCAGTGCATAAGTGAGTCCCGCAATGCCGCTTCCGATTACTAAGAAATCTGTTTTCAATTCATTGTTGTTTGTAAAGTATGAGGAAGGAAAAATAAAATTTTCTACTTTTTGTTCATTTACTGTGCAATCATTTCCGGCTCGATCCAAACCGCATTTTCTTTTAATAAATTGATCAACTCCTCAACGGCAATCTCTTCAGGAATATTTCTTTTTACAATTTCCTTTCCTTTGTATAAGGTAATTTTTCCAGGGCCGCTTCCAACATAACCGAAGTCAGCATCAGCCATTTCCCCTGGTCCGTTTACGATGCATCCCATTATAGCAATTTTCAAACCTTTTAAATGATTGGTAACCGAACGAACTTTAGCTGTTGTTTCCTGCAAATCAAACAGCGTTCTTCCGCAGGAAGGGCAACTTATAAATTCTGTTTTAGAAATTCTTGTGCGCGAAGCCTGCAAAATTCCAAACGCAATCGAATTGATCAATTTGTGATCTGCTTCTTTATTATTTTCTGAAAAATGATCGGTGAGTAATATGCCGTTACCGAATCCGTCAATAAAAAGTGCGCCGGTCTCAATGGCAAAGTGGATAAGCGTTTCATCCATTGAATCTTTTTGACTGTCGCAAAAAAGGACTGCAGGATTTGCAACTTTCCTTTCATTTAATTCACCAAACATCCTTCGGATACTTTGAAAGGCATTTTCATTTCCAGAGCTTAAAACCAGGACAATTTTTGAATTCTCCTTCACCTTTTTAAATAACCTTTCCCTGTCAATTTTCGGTGCTTTTTCAGAATAACAATCCAGTTGTACAAAATTGAGAATTGGTGAAAGTTCAGATTGTTCGTTTAAGAATTCTTCTTCCGTTAGTAAAGGAAATGATTGGCTTTTGTCTTCCAATTTCTTCCACGAATCAAAGTTATGAATCAGTCGAAGTGTTCCCGGAAGCGCAAATTCAATTGCCGTATCTCCGCAAAAAATATAATCGGCAGCCAAATCTCCGATATTCCATTTATCGGATACAGTATTGTAGCTGTAGCCGATGCTTTTCAAATCGCGCGCATCAATCTTTTCTTTTTTATGAAAATCTGCAATGACAACAGGAACATTTTTGCCCCCAATATTTTCGATTGGGAAGGTTTCGCGTGTATGCATTGACGTTATGTCAGGGTAAATAGAAGAAATTTTCTCAACCGGAGGAACGTTCGAATTCTCGACCTTCCTGTTGGTATATCTTTTTACAATATCCCTACAAACAGGCAATTCAAATTCCGGGTCCTCAGTCAATGAAACGCGGATTGTATCTCCGATTCCGTCTTCCAGCAACGTCCCGATGCCAATTGCGGATTTTATTCTTCCATCTTCCCCATCTCCGGCTTCAGTTACACCCAAATGCAACGGGTAACAATGGCCCAATTCATTGTACATATTTTCGATCAGTAAGCGATACGCTTCAACCATTACCTGAGGATTGCTGCTCTTCATGCTGAGCACTATGTTGTAATAGTTTTCACTTTCTGCGATCCTTAAAAATTCCATCGCGCTTTCCACCATTCCAATCGGTGTATCACCATAACGGCTCATAATCCGGTCGCTCAGCGAACCATGATTGGTTCCTATTCGCATGGCTGTCCCATATTCCTTACAAATTCTTACCAATGGTGTAAAACGATTCTTTATTCTATCAATTTCTTCTTCATAATCCGCGTTTGAATATTCTATCAACTCAAATTTTTTCTTGTCAACATAATTGCCCGGATTCACACGAACCTTTTCTATAATTCTTGCGGCTATTTCTGCAGCATTCGGAGTAAAATGAATATCGGCAACTAACGGTGTCGTGTACCCTCGTTTTCTCAATTCATTTTTAATATTTAATAAGTTTTCTGCATCTTTTTTTGAAGGCGCCGTTATCCGAACCATTTCCGCGCCTGCTTCAATACAACGAATCGTTTGCTGAACCGTTGCTTCGGTATTCATTGTATCAGTAGTCGTCATCGTTTGAATTCTTATCGGGTGAAAATTGCCAATAAGCAGGTCGCCCACTTTTACTTCAAGTGTTTTAAGCCTTTTATACTGCGTTAAGGATTCTGCAAAAAGTTGCATAATTGTACTTTATAAGTGAGTTGCAAAAATACGAATTAGTGGGTTGGTGAAATGGTTTCCTGGTTAATAGGTTTGTTGCTTAAATGGAATTAAAATCAGCAGGATATGTTTGATTACTTTTGCATTTACCAGTCTTTTTCCGGACTGTTTGGTGCCGGTGCTCCTTTTATTTTATGCATTTTATCCTGCAGCTGTTTTTCATTTTCCAACAGCGATTTTAATTTTTCTTCCGCATCCTGTTTCGATAACTTGGATGGAGAAGGCTTCGGCTGGTTATTTTTTTGTTGATTATTCTGCGGTTGGTTTTTCGGTTGTTGCTTCTTTTGGTTTTTATTCTTATCCTGATTTTTATTTTGCTGCTGTTGCTGCTTCTTTTGTTCTTTCAGTGCACGCTGCAAATTCTGCCGTGCATCTTCATCATTGGGGTTTAGGAGCAAAGCATTTTCATAAGCTCTTATGCATTCAGGAAGCTTTTTTGCTGCTTGCAAAGCAACTCCTTTATTGTAAAATGCTTTTTGTTTTACCGCATTATCTTTTGTGTGGACAATTGCATTGTCATAAGACTGAACCGCTTCATCATTATTGTTTTTCTTGTACAAAGCATTTCCAAGATTGTAGTTCGCCGTCACATCGCTATCAGAGCTTTTTAGTGCATCACGATAAGCATTTTCGGCCACATCAAATTTGTTTTCCTTATACGCTTTGTTTCCTTTTATGATCTCGTCTTTCGTGTCTTGTGCAAAAGAGGAAGAGCTTAAACCAAGAAAAAACAATATCGCAACAGCACCTTTTATTCTTACTCGTTTCTTTTCAGACAGGAAAAATTCAATCAGCAACAAAAGGAGGGCAGCCGCTAAAAAGTATTGAAAATATTGCTTGAACGAGATGTACAAACTATCGCTGCTGCTGGTTTCCGTGCCAATATTTGCAAGCGCATGTTTGATGTTTGAAGCGACAGCATCAGTACTGTTGTACAATTGATAAATTCCGTTTCCTGCCTTTGCTATATCGCTTAGTTCCTTTTGATTCAATTTGGTAATTACGGTTTCGCCTTTATCATCTTTTTTATATTGCCCTGTTGCAGGATCTAAAATGGGTGCGCCTTGAGGAGAACCGATGCCGACTGTATTAATCATGATTCCTTCTTTCCCTAAATCTTTTGCCTCTTTAATCGCATCATCATCGTGATCTTCACCATCACTGATCAACAGAACTGATTTAAAAGTCTTTTCATTTGGATTGAAAGCCGCATCGCACATTTTTAAAGCGTCGCTGATCACAGTTCCCTGTGTGGGAACATCATCCGGCGACGCCGAACCGAGGTACATTTTAGCAGCTTCATGATCAACCGTCAAAGGCATTTGCAAATAGGCACGACCAGCAAAAATTACAAGTCCAATTTTGTCTTCCGGCGAATTGTCAATTATAGTTGATATAAGTTGCTTCGCACGTTCCAGCCTCGATGGTTTTATGTCCTGCGCCAGCATGCTTTTGCTTACATCCAGCGCGATCATCATATCAACACCTTTTCTCGTGATCTTTTGGTTGCCATTTGGTGTAACAAGTCCTGCCACCGCGAAAACACATAAAGTAAAAGCAATGATTGTAAGGACAAATTTGGTAAGGAATTTTTTGGGTGAATAACCTGAAGTCAGCTCATTTACTAATTCAGGATCGCCAATTTTCTTCTTCGTTTTTTTCTTCCACCTTACCAATTGAAGATAGAATATGATCATCACCGGCACAAGCGCCAGTGCGATAAAATATTCTATGTATTGAAAGTGAAGCATCTGCGATTGCTAAATTAAAAATGAAAAAGTGAATCGTTTGTCGGTTTACTGTTAAATTGTTGTTTATCTAACGACTATGCGTGAACGATTTAACAAATTGATTCGCGCTCATTTTTGGCCTTCAAAAAATCCAAGATGTTTTAAAGCAGCTTTTGAAATATCTGCTGCAGTATTTTCTATGCCCGTTGAAGGATTTGCTGTACGGATAAACGTTATAAAGAAATAAATGTGACGGTTTTCTTCTATCCATCCAAGAGTCCATCCGATTGAGCGGTTTGCCGAATCAACACCTGAAGCGGTAGTATAATTTAATTTGTAAAACGAATCACTTTCTTGCGTCGTTAAATTCGTTACCATTTCCTGCGCATATTTCTGGAAAGGCAATTGATCAAAATACAATTTGCTCATCATGCCCAACTGTTCGTCTGGAGAAATTTTCAAATCTTGTGGTGGCCAGCTACTGGCTGCATTTTCCCTTAATTTTTTATTGCCATAACCCAATGAATCGATCCAGAATTGCAAAGTATCTTTTCCAATTTGCTTTTCAAGTTCGCTAAAAAAGGGAGCAGAAGAACCCGCAAAGGCTTCCTTTAAAGTTGGATTGTTAGCGTTAGCAGTGTCACCAAATAACCTGGTGTTTTCATTGGTGATCTTCCCGGTTTGGATGCCGATTAATGTTTCAGGAATTTTAAAAGACGTTCCTGGCGAAAGCCTGAATGTGTCCAAACCCATGTTGTACACTGTTATATTTCCCATTTGATTATTGAGCAAAGCGAAGCAACCTTCAACATTTGCAGAATCAAAATATTTCTTAAGGCTGTTATCGATCTTCGCATGATTGGGAGTGCACGAACTCAAAAAGAGAAAAACGATTCCCAAAAGTGATAGTGTAAATTTATTCATCGTGATATTGAATATTTTTGATTCAAATTATTTTGTGGATTTTAAATGACCTGCTGTCGCTTCGAGCGCTTCATAAAATTCTTTTCCGTATTTACGGATAAGCGGCTCTTTCAAAAATTGGTAAACAGGTAATTTTAATTTTTTGCCCAAAGCACAGGCTGCGGCGCAAAGATCTTCACGTGGTTCGTAATTCACAAGCTCAGCGCGTTTTGTTTTTTTTATTCTTACGGGAAAAAGATGGCAGCTGATGGGCTTTTTCCATTCGATCTTTCCATCATTAAAAGCTTGTTCGATTGCACATTTTACAATTCCTTTTTTATCAACCATTCCATAAGCACACATTCCATTGCTGACAGTCGGAGTAACCCAACCAAATTCTTTATCATAAACATATTTTCCTTCCGTCTTAATTACCAGTTTTGCTTCTTCAGTAAGGTAAGGTTCAACGGCATGGTAAACAGCGTTTAGTTCTTTCAGTTCGCTATTTTCAAGAGGTGCGCCGGCGTCGCCATCAACACAACAACCGCCTTTACATTTTTCAAGGTCACATACAAATTGTTCTTCAACAACCTGGTCACTCACGAGGATATCATCTATCGCAATCATTTTGCAAAAATAGGTTGAATAGAATTGAGTTGCGAATGAATGCAGTTCAGCGGGTATAATTAATCTTTAAATATTTGAAGAAGAAAATAAAACTTTAGAAAAATTGTTGTTTGACTGTTTATTTCAATGAATGGTAATATGAACAAACTTTGTTCATTAAACAATTTTCGCAGTCCGGTTTTGGGCGGCACGTTTCCCTTCCGAGGAACGACATCGCCATTCCTGCATCCCATTGTTTTGGTGGTAAAATTTCCATGATCTGCTTTTCAATTTTTTTGGGATCAGTTCCGGTTGCAATGCCCAATCGTGGTGCTACACGCACTACGTGCAAATCAACAATAACGCCTTCGGGTTTCGCTCCGGCTTCTCTCATGATCACATTTGCCGATTTATTTCCGATGCCGGGCAAAGCAACCAATCCTGAAAGAGTAAGCGGAATGTTTTCATCTTTTTTCACTTTTTGCGCAAGTGAAATAAGCCATTTGCCTTTATCTGCGTGCTTCCTGATTTTGCTGATGTAAGGATCAAGCATTTCTGCAGTTGCCTTGGCAAGTGATTGCATATTGGGAAAAGCCTTAAATAATTCAGGAGCCAGTTGATTGATGTGTTTATCCGAATCTTGCGCAGCCAAAATAACCATCACTACCAATTGATAATTATTTTGATATTCCAACGGATGTTTTTTCTTCCTGTATTTTTTCAGAAGTGGTTTGATGGCTTCCGGCCAGTTGACTTTTGCAGACATTTCAAATCTTTTTTTAAATCTATTAAAAATACTTTTAACCGAGGGAAATAACCTGCTGCTGAAATAAAATTTTCGTTTTTTTGTTCGTTTGCTTTTAACGGCGAAAACAAATTCAGAAGAATTATTTTTGCATGCAACCTGTGAATCTCTTTGCAGTAAACAAACAAATAATTAGAATTATAAATTTCAATATTGGAAAACGAAATTTTTGACATTGCGATTATTGGTGGCGGAATTGTCGGAGCCGCTACTTTCTATCAATTGCAAAAACATCATCCTTCTTTAAAAATTGTTTTAATCGAAAAAGAACCCAGACTCGCCTTTCACCAAACGGGAAATAATTCAGGTGTTATGCATTCCGGATTGTATTACAAGCCCGGATCTTTAAAGGCAAAGAACTGTGTTGAAGGAAGAAAAGCGTTGGTAAAATTTGCCCGGGAAAATTACATTCCTTACGACGTTAGCGGCAAAGTGGTGGTGGCAACTGACGAAAGTGAATTGCCTTATTTGGACAAAATATTTGAAACCGGTTTGCAAAATGGAATTGAAGGAATTGAAAAAATAAATGCACAGCAAATTAAAGAGCATGAACCTTTTTGCGAAGGAATTGCCGGCATTTGGGTTCCGTGCACCGGAATTATAGATTATGTGCAGGCAACTGATAAAATGGTGGAAATTGCTCTGTCAATTAATCCAAAAAGCAAATTGGTTTTAAATACTGAAGCAACTGCTTTTCAAAAAGAAGATGGTGTAAATATTATTTCTACAAACAGGGCAACTTATCGCAGCCGCTTTACCATTTTTTGCGGTGGCTTGCAGGCTGATCGTCTTGCGGTAAAAGACCATGTTGATCTGAAAGAAAAAGTCGTTGGTTTTCGTGGCGATTATTATGAGCTAACTGAACAGGCAAAACATAAAATTAAAAACCTGATTTATCCTGTGCCCAATCCTGCGTTTCCTTTTCTTGGCGTGCATTTTACGCGAATGACAAATGGCGAAGTGGAGTGTGGACCAAATGCTGTCTTTACTTTCAAAAGAGAAGGTTATGGCAAAACCGATTTTGATTTAAAAGATACAATTGATGCACTTACTTATAAAGGAACCTGGAAGTTATTTTTCCAAAATATGAGTTTTGGAATCAATGAATACCGAAGGGCATTTTCTAAAAAACTTTTTTTAAAAACTTTACAACGATTGGTTCCGTCGTTGACGATGGATGATATAAAACCCGGTCGTTCTGGTGTGCGGGCGATGTTGTTGAACGAACAAGGAGACACACGAGATGATTTCAGGATTGAATACCGGGACACAAGTATTCATGTTTTGAACGCGCCTTCGCCAGCTGCTACTGCATCCCTGGCGATTGGAGATAATATTCGTGAAATGGCCGAGAAACATTTCTTACTCGAAACGGTTTCTTAAACTGAATTTTTTCTCTAAAATTATATAATGACTGATCCTAACCAATTTATGATTCAAACTAACTCAGGGCTTTATACAGACATGTATGAACTGGTAATGGCCGAAGCTTATTTCAAAGCAAAAACCCAGGATCTACCTGTTTGCTTTGATTATTTTTTTAGAAAAAATCCTTTTGCCGGCGGTTATGTTATTTTTTGCGGAATAGGAGAGTTATTGCCGGTCATTGAAAGTTTTCATTACGATAAAAAAGATATTGACTGGTTAAATAAACAAGGTTTTGATAAAGAATTTTTGTTGTGGCTTGAGACTTTTAAATTTAAAGGATCAATTTGTTCGATGCAGGAAGGTGAAGTGGCATTCCCGCTAGAACCTTTGCTACAAGTGCATGGAGGACTTGCTGAAGTGCAATTAATAGAAACCCTTTTGTTGAACTATTTGAATTTCCAATCATTAATTGCTACTAAAGCGGCTCGCATTCGTTATGCCGCAGGCGATCGTTATTTAAGTGAATTTGGATTAAGAAGAGCACAGTCACTTGGGGGAATTTCTGAGAGCCGAGCAGCGATCGCCGGAGGATTTGACAGCACCTCAAATATGTTTGCGGCCAAGAGATACGATATTCCTGCTGTGGGAACAATGGCGCATTCATTTATTCAAAGCCAGGAAGATGAGTTGATGGCATTCAGAAAATTTGCTGAAGCAGAACCTCATAATTGCACGCTGCTCGTTGATACTTACAACACTTTGAAAAGTGGAATTCCCAATGCGATAATTGTTGCCAACGAAATGAAAGAAAGAGGGCAACAATTGAAAGCAATAAGACTCGACAGTGGTGATCTTGCTTATCTTTCAAAAAAAGCGCGCAAACAATTGGATGATGCCGATTTGAAGGAAGTGCAAATTGTTGTTTCGAACCAGTTAGATGAATACCTTATCAAAAGTTTATTGGATCAGAAGGCGCCGATTGATTCTTTTGGTGTTGGAACAAGTTTAGCAACCGGTCAGCCGGATGCGGCGCTCGATGGAGTTTATAAACTATGTCAAATTGATGGTGAACCGAAATTGAAGCTGTCAGAAAATATTCAAAAAGTTACACTGCCTGGCATCAAGCAAGTGTACAGGTTTACAGACGAAACCGATTGTTTTGTTGCAGATGCAATCGCGCTTGAAAAAGATACTGTTCCTTCCAAAATGATTCATCCATATGACATTGAAAAAAGCAAATCGCTTGATGTATCAAAAGCAACGCCTTTGCTCACGAAAATCATGGAGAAAGGAAAACCGATGCTGAAAAATAATGAGCCAAAGGAAATTGCTGAGTTTGTAAAAAAGAGATTGGAACAATTGCCGGACGAGCACAAACGATTCAACAATCCGCATATTTATAAAGTCGGCATTAGCGAGCCTTTGCATCAATTGAGGAGTGAGTTAAGGAAGAAATACAGGATGTAGGGAGAAAAAATTGCAATTAATTGTTTGTTTACTGAATCGAGGATTCAAGTTGCTGAAATTTTACAAGAGAGATCATTGGAACAGGAGATTCTTTCCAATTAAGTAATGTTGCTTGTCTCCTGTGACTAAAACTGATCCGGTTTCCAGGGCAAGCTAAAAAAGATAATCATCTTTAGCATCCGGCGATTGAACTTTTGTTTTATTCGGCTCTACCTCATTGCCAAACTGTTGGATAGCCTCAGTAAATTTAGCGATAGGCATTTTGAGATATTTTTCAAATTTTTTTCGTTGCAGAACCGCTCTAAGTTCATAAATTAAATCCTTAGAAATAAAAACTTCGAAATCTCTTTCGAGCACGAACAAAAAAAGTTGATCCAGTTTTCCTTTCAGAATATAACTAATGTAAATATTTACATCAATTACGAAGTTATTTTGCGGCATTCTTTTTTCTTTCTCTGTGCATTTGTTTTTGTTCAGCTACAATTTCTGCCAAAGAAATTTTATTAGATTTTACAGAACCCTTAAGTTTATCAGTTAAGAAAAGAGCTTTTCTCATTCTTACCTGTTTAAGCAGAACGAGTTTTTCCTTTTCACTTAGGTCTTCCACTTCCATAATTATTTGGGCAAGCGTGGAAGGTTCTTTTGATTTGCCACATTTAACGGATTGCTGAGTCATAAAAGCAATTTTCTCAAATATACAAAACTATCAAGCATCTCTAAATCACTTCACCTTCCAAATCATAATCGAACGCATTAGTAATCCTCACATTTACAAATTCGCCCGGAGTTAATTTTCTTTCTGAATTTATGATCACTTCATTGTCCACTTCCACGCTGTCAAATTCAGTTCGGCCTAAATATCTTCCGGCTTCCTTTTTGTCTATGATCACTTTAAAGGTCTGCCCAATCTTTTGTTCATTTTTTTGATAAGAAATTTCCTGTTGCACTTCCATTATTTCCTGCGCGCGGCGCTCCTTTTCTTCGGCTGGAATATTATCTTCCAATTGAAAAGCGCTCGTATTTTCTTCATGCGAGTAAGTGAAAATGCCGACACGGTCGAATTCAATTTTCTTCAAAAAAGTTTTCAGTTCTTCCACGTCATCCTGGGTTTCACCCGGGAAACCAGCAATCAATGTAGTGCGAAGACAAATTCCCGGGATTTTATTTTTTATCTCCCCGATAATATCTTCCATTTCTTCTCTCGTGATCTGCCTTTTCATTGATTTCAACATTCTGTTGCTTGCGTGTTGCAGCGGCATATCCAGGTAATTGCAAATGTTTTCTCTTTCCTTCATTACATCAATTATTTCCATCGGGAATTTTGAAGGATAAGCATAATGCAACCTGATCCACTCCAATCCCCGAATATCGGCAAGCGCATGCAGCAAACGCGGCAACTCTCTTTTTTTGTAAATATCCAAACCGTAATAAGTCAGTTCCTGGGCGATCAACATAATTTCTTTTACACCGCGCGAAACCAATGTTGTAGCTTCTCCTACCAAAGATTCAATTGGACGGCTTACGTGTTTTCCACGCATCAAAGGAATCGCACAAAAAGCACAAGTGCGGTTGCAGCCTTCACTTATTTTCAGGTAAGCATAATGGTTAGGTGTGCCCAATAATCTTTCGCCGAGCAATTCGGCTTTATAATCAACATCAAATTTTTTAAGGAGAAATGGCAATTCCATTGTTCCGAAAAAAGCATCAACTTCCGGAATTTCGTCTTCAAGGTTTTGCTTGTAGCGTTCACTAAGGCAGCCTGTAACATAGACTTTATCCAGCTTCCCGCGCTTCTTCAATTCCACTTGTTCTAAAATAGTATTGATACTTTCTTCTTTCGCTTTATCGATAAATCCGCATGTGTTTACTACAACAATATTGTGATCGAGTTTTTTGCTCTCATGCTGAACATTGAATTCTGCTGCTGCTAATTGCCCACTCAAAACTTCACTATCCACCAGGTTTTTGCTGCAACCAAGTGTGATGATATTTACTTTATCTTTTTTGTTTTTTGTTTTCATTTTTTTTGAATCACACGAATTATAGGAATTACCGGATTATTCTGGATTACACTAATTATACGAATTACACGAATTTTTATAAAAAGGGAATTGAATAACCATTTACCTAATAAACCAATAAACTAATTAACCAATCAACTAATTACCCCTTCACTCCCTCAAACAAACTATCAACAAATTCTTTTTTATCAAACACCAAAAGGTCTGTGGCTTTTTCTCCTACACCAATAAACTTTACAGGAATTTTGAATTGATTGGCAATTGCCAAAACCACTCCGCCTTTTGCGGTTCCATCTAATTTAGTAATGGTCATTGCCGTAACTTCCGTAGCAGCCGTAAAATGTCGCGCCTGTTCCAATGCATTTTGGCCGGTGCTTCCATCGAGCACAAGCATCACTTCATGAGGTGCTCCGGGAAGTGCTTTATTTACTGACCGCTTAATTTTGTTCAACTCATCCATCAAGTGGAGTTTATTGTGCAATCTTCCTGCAGTATCGATCAAAACTACATCTGCTGCTTTTGCAATCCCACTTTGGACGGCATCAAAAGCCACGGCACTTGGATCAGAACCCATTGCGTGCTTAACGATCGGCACATTCGTTCTTTCGCTCCAAATTGTTAATTGATCCACAGCCGCAGCACGGAAAGTATCGGCGGCGCCAAGTAAAACCGATTTTCCTGCCAAAGAAAAATTGTGCGCCAGTTTGCCGATCGTAGTTGTTTTGCCCACTCCGTTTACACCCACCACCAAAATCACATGAGGTTTATGTCCTGAAGGCAATTCATAATTTGTGTAAGAAATATCTTCAGGTGCATCAACCAGGACCGATTGAATTTCTTCTTTTAAAATTCTGTTCAGTTCATTCGTATTGATGTATTTGTCGCGTGCCACACGTTTTTCAATTCCGTCAATGATCTTCACGGTTGTGTCAACACCAACATCAGCACTTACCAAAGCATTTTCAAGTTCGTCAAGAACATCTTCATCAACCGTGCTTTTACCGGCTATCGCTTTACTGATCTTATCAAAAAAGCCTTCTTTCGTTTTTTGCAGCCCCTGGTCGAGGCTTTCTTTCTGTTCCTTTTTGCCGAATATTTTATCGAATAAACCCATAACAATTTATTATATTAAAAAGGTAAAAATAAATAAAGCTATCCGCGATTAGGCAGGATAGCTTTTATAACAATTTCGAGCGACCAATCTTAACTTCCCAGGAAATCTTTCACCTTGTCCTTATGAACAATAGCTTCTTTAAAAGTATAAGACCCGGTTTTTGGGCTGCGAACGGTACGTACAACCTTGGTCCAGTTCTTGGCTTCGGCCAAAGATTTCTGCTCTTTTGATTTTATCGCGGTTTTTGCTGCTTTTGCCATGATTATTTAATTTCTTTGTGAACAGTTACTTTTTTAAGAATGGGATTGTATTTCTTCAATTCCAAACGTTCAGGTGTATTCTTTTTATTTTTTGTGGTAATGTAACGGCTTGTGCCCGGCTGACCAGAAGTCTTATGCTCGGTGCATTCCAAAATTACCTGAACCCTGTTTCCTTTCTTTGCCATAACAATTTTTTAAAAAATGATTTAGATCTTGATGCCTTTGGCGCGCATTTCCTTTACAACAGAATAAAGCCCGTTTTTATTGATAGTGCGAATAGCTTCTGAAGATAATTTCAAAGTGATCCATTTGTCTTCTTCCGCCAGGAAATACCTCTTTGTCTGCAAATTTGGAAGAAATCTTCTGCGCGTTTTAATGTTAGAATGTGAAACAGTATTACCCGTAATTGGTCTTTTTCCTGTTACCTGACATACTCTGGCCATAATGATCTATTTTTTTCGGACGGCAAAGGTAATGAACAAATATTTACCTGAAAAATAAATATCAGTTTTTTGATCAAAAAACTAATCGTTAAGGGCAAATTAACGAAATGTAAGGCCATTCAGTCAGGAAAGATGGAGTAAATGAAGCTTTTTGGCAGAATTTTATTTTGCTGAATGCCGCTTTGCTACAGTATTGCATTGAATTCGTTTGGGCATAATTTATGATAAAAATAAAGAGTAAAAGAAAACAGTATGGAAAAATTTGGAGAAGTAATAAAAAGTACACAACCGGTGTTGGTTGATTTTCATGCTACATGGTGCGGGCCATGTAAAATGATGGCGCCGGAATTGCAAAAATTTGCCCGAAATAATACCGGAAAAGTAAGAGTGATTAAAATTGATATTGATAAAAATCCTGCGACAGCTCAGCAATTTCGCATCCAGGGTGTGCCTACACTTATTTTGTTTAAGGAAGGGAAAGTACTTTGGCGACAATCCGGGGCGATGAGTTCTTCACAAATCACTGACGCTGTAAAAACGCACATTTAAAAAGGTAGATTTGCTTTTTCAATTATTCTAAAATTTGATCATGGGAAATGCTTCGATAAACGCCATATTTAAAGGCGGAATGAATTTTACTGCTGAATTGAATGGGCACAAAATTGAGATTGATACTGAAGAATCACGCGGTGGAAAAAACCTGGGCACCCGTCCAAAAGCATTGATGCTCGCTTCTTTGGCCGGATGCACGGGCTTGGATGTTGTTGGCATCCTGAACAAAATGCGCGTCAATTTTTCTGACTTTTCTATTAAAGTGGATGCTCATCTTACCGAAGGTGATGCAGCGATTTATGACGACGTGGTGGTGAATTATACAATTAAAGTTGCGAAAGAAGACGAACCAAAAGTGGAAAAAGCAGTGAAGCTTTCCCAGGAAAAATATTGTGGAGTTACTAAAATGTTTGAAGCGTTTGCGAAAGTGGGATATACGATTAAATATATCTAAACCTACAATTTCCTCGGTTTATTTTCCTGGTACACACGCATCATCTGCAGTGTAACGGCAAGAAGGATTAAAGCAAAGCCAAAATAAAATCCCTTTCCCAAAAATTTATTTTCCTTAAAGATGATAAAGGCAAGGATGATCGAATATACAGGTTCAAAATTGTAAGTAAGATTAGTTGTAAAAGCACTGATGTGTTTTAGTGCATTCAAACTCAAGTTGAATGCAAAAACGGTACAGATTCCTGCCAGTAGTAACAACCACATCCAATCACTGAATGTTGGGAAAAAATAAGCTGCTGGAAAAAAATGAAGATAAACCGGGATCAAAATACAAAGTGCCAGAAAGCCGCCGGTCATTTCATAAAGCGTAACTGTGTTGGGAGAAGTTGTATTCAGGATTCTTTTATTCAAAATTGGGAAAATGCAAGCGAGCATCGCCGAAACTAAACCAAATGCAATCCCCGTTTTGTATTCGGGATAAAAATTAAAAATGAGATAAACGCCTGCAACGGCAAGGATTCCCAAAAAAACTTCCACAAAATCAACCTTTCTTCTCATAATCAGTGGCTCAAAAAAAGAAGTAAAAAATCCAATCGTTGAAAGGCAGGTAACAGAAACCGAAACATTCGAATATTTGATACTTCCGTAAAATGTAACCCAATGAAGTGAGATAATCGCACCTATGCCAAAGAGTTTCAAAATGGTTTTGAAAGAAACTTTTTCCAATTGCTTCTTAATCAATAAAAATCCAGCAAGAATAACAGCGCTCAAAAGCATCCGGTAAAAAGTCAACAAAGCTTCATTCAATTGGATGAGTTTGCCAAGAATAGCTGTAAAGCCAGCAAGAATAACAGCAAAATGAAGTTGAAAAAAGGCTTTTTTCAAAGAAGTGCAAGTGGAGTTTTAATATAAAATAAAATGGAAAACGGGTTTCCAATTTTTCCGCCGATATCCGGTGAAGCAAAATTAGAATAAGAAGAATCACAAATAAAATTTATTAAACGAGGATAAAAATTGGGCGATTTTATTCGTTTACTGTTCCTGTGACGAATCAAAACAAATTAACAAACCTTTGTGTAAAAATGATATTGACAACAGAAATGTACCAATCATAGCTTTATATTTGTCCCTTCTTTCCATAAATCCATAATATGAGTTATAAACGCATTAACAACATCACCGGCTGGGCTATTTGTATTATCGCCTGCTTCGTTTATTTATCTACTATGGAAGCAACCGGCAGTTTTTGGGATTGCGGCGAGTTTGCTTCCAGTGCTTATAAGATTCAGGTTCCACATCCACCCGGAGCTCCATTGTTTATTTTGCTGGGCCGTTTGTTTATGATTCCTTTATCAAATCCTAATAACGCGATACTGGCATTAAACACGATGAGTGCGTTGATGAGCGGGTTTTGTATCTTATTCTTGTTTTGGACAATTACTCACTTTGCCAGGAAGATTGTTGAGAAATCCAGCAGCGGGGTTCTGACTAATGCACAGATCTTTACGATAATGGCTGCCGGTGTTGTGGGTGCTTTGGCCTACACTTTTTCTGATTCTTTTTGGTATAGTGCAGTTGAATCGGAAGTTTATGCTACTTCATCATTTTTTACTGCCCTTGTGTTTTGGGCAGCACTTAAATGGGAAGATGCTGTCAGCCAGGAAAAACTAAACGGCGTAAAAGGAAGATTTACGCCTGCCGATAAGTGGCTTATCCTGATCTTTTACCTGATTGGATTGGCTGTTGGTGTTCACTTGTTGTGTTTGCTAACGATCCCTGCGATCGTAATGCTTTATTATTTTAAAAGATATAAAGTTACACGCTGGGGTACTTTTTGGGCATTCCTTATTGCATGTGCCGTTACAGGAATCGTGCAGGTTCCCGTAATCCAATGGACAATCAAATGGGCAGGAGATTTTGATATTTTATTTACCAACAGTTTTGGAGCGCCATTCTTCACAGGATTTACGGCTTTCTTTGTTTTGCTTGCGTTGGTAATTTTTCTGTTACTCCGTTTGGCAAAGAAAAAAGACTGGCATTTCCTCACGCTTGCCATGTGGAGTTTCGCATTTATCATCCTTGGATTCACTACTTATTTTACGACGCTTATCCGCTCAAACGCTAACGTAGCGATTGATATGTTTAATGTTGACAATCCGGTGAGCCTTGTTGGTTACCTTAGTCGCCAGCAATATGGTGATTGGCCAATTGTGAAAGGGCAGGATTTTACTGACGAACCGATTAGTCAATCATATAAAGATGTTTACGTTAAAGGCAAAACCAAATATGTAAAGAAAGGTAAGGAACTGGTAACTAAATATGATCCTGCTGATCTTCACTTTTTCCCAAGGATGTGGGACAACAGTAATGACCAGGGACACGCTGATTATTATGCGAGTTTTGCCGGGATTCAAAAAGATCCGAAAACAGGAAAGTATTACGAAAAGCCAACGATGGCTGATAACATTGCCTTCTTTTTCAGCTACCAGTTAAATTGGATGTATTTCCGTTATTTCATGTGGAATTTTGCCGGAAAACAAAATGACCTTGAGGGAATTGACATGGGCAATGTCCGTGATGGAAACTGGCTTACAGGAATTCCTTTTTGGGATAATGCCCGGTTGGGAGATCAAAGTAAAATGCCTCAAACTTTAAAAGACAATAAATCACACAATAAATTATTTGCATTGCCTTTGTTGCTTGGTCTTTTAGGGCTTATTTACCAATATCAAAAAGACAAAGAAGATGCACTCGTTGTCGGGCTTCTTTTCTTTTTCACCGGGATTGCCATTGTTATTTACCTGAACCAAGCCGGTAATCAGCCGCGTGAACGTGACTATGCGTATGCGGGTTCGTTTTATGCTTTTGCCATTTGGATAGGAATTGGAGTGATGTGGGTAAAAGAGATGTTTGATAAATATATGAATCCCAAAACGTCCAATTACGTAGCCGCAGGATTGTGCCTATTGGCTGTTCCTGTTATTATGGGAAGCCAGGAATGGAATGATCATGACAGGAGCCAGAAAACATTGGCAAGAGATATAGCAAAAGATTATTTGGAAAGTTGCGCACCCAACGCAATCCTGATAACTTTTGGCGATAATGATACTTATCCACTGTGGTTCGACCAGGAAGTGTTGGGCATTCGACGTGATGTGCGAGTGATCAATTCGAGCCTGCTGGGAACTGATTGGTATTTGAATGAGTTGCGTTATAAAATAAATAAGAGCGATCCTGTACCTCAAATCTGGAGTTCTGATCAGGTATTGGGAAGCAACCGCGACGTTATTTATTATTATCCTGATCTTCCGGGTGCGAAAGTGGATCAAACGCAGCCGATGGATTTGTACACAATGATGAAAGATTATGCCGGCAGTGACGATCCTTCAAAAATGTACCAGGCTTCTGATGATATGATCAACATTTTTCCAACAAAGAATGTGGAGGTTCCAGTTGATACAGCTTTGGTAAGACAAAACGGAACTGTAAATCCGGATGATACTATTTTATCAAAAATTACATTTACGATTCCTAAAAACGCTTTGCTTAAAAACGAAAGCGCTATTCTCAATATTATTGCCGCCAACAAATGGAAACGCCCGATCTACTTCACTTCTCCTTATGGAGATTT
>JBQCEG010000012.1:0-6171 GCA_051960475.1 Ginsengibacter sp. | reverse complement strand
AGAAATGAGAAATACCACCATTCTTAGTTTTTCAGTAGGTTTGATCCTTTAAGAAAAAAATATGTCTGTTACCATTATTATTATTGCCATTACTGTTATTGTTTCTCTATTTGCATTTAGTTCTTTAAAAGTTAGAGAAGACCTGATATTTTATCCTGCTGCCATCACTCAACAAAATCAGTACTATCGTTTCATTACTTACGGATTTATCCATGCCGACCTTTCACACCTCTTCTTTAATATGTATGCTTTTTATTTATTTGGCGGAGTGTGCGAAGATTTCTTCATCAACATTTTTGGCAATTCGGGTAAACTGCTCTATGTACTAATGTATTTTCTTGCTCTTATCGTTTGTGTGATTCCGGACTTCATGAAATATCATGGAAACCCAAACTACAGAAGTCTCGGTGCTTCAGGCGCTGTGTCAGCTGTCGTTTTTGCATATATTTTATTCAGGCCTTTACAGGGAATTGGCTTGTTGTTCATTCCAATATTTATTCCCGGTTTTTTATTCGGGATCCTGTTTTTGATTGTTTCTTATTTTTTAGGAAGAAAAGGAGCAACGTCAGTCAATCATTCTGCACACATTTGGGGTGCTATTTTCGGCGTTGTTTTCTTGATCATCGTCAGCCAATTGTTTACGGATTATCCTCTTCTTCAAAACTTCATTGAATCAGTAAGAAACCTGGATTTAAAACACATTTTTACTACCTACTAATTCAATAAAAAGAACCTCTTTTGTTTTTTCAGTAATCTTAAACCGATCGTCAATTCTTTCGCCAACAATCCAAAGGATTTTTTTATCGCTTTCAATAACCCACATTCTTTCTTTTTCAACCAGCGATTTTTTTTGATCAATGAAAAACTTGCTCAGCTTCTTTTTTTTCTGCATTCCCAAAGGGTAAAAATAATCACCTTGCTTCCACTTTCGAAGTAACAGCGGAAATTTAACTTCTTTTCTATCGATTACAACAGATTTATTGGATGAAGGAATTTTAAAGAGCTTTGAATCTTTCTCTTTGATCACTAATTTTCCCAATTCAAATTCAATCTCCTTGTCTTCTTTATTGATCAGAATATTCTCTGCCTCCAAAGTGTTTTGCGGCGAAATGATAAGCCAGTTGCGGTCTTTTATTATATTATGAGTGGACGAAGAAATATATTTTCCGCTCTCACTGTTCAATAAATTGATTACCTCCTCTGCTTGATGAGCTGTAAATCCATAATCTTTTATAATCTCATAAATGATCGTCTTAAGTGGTTTTGCTTTTAATAATTTTAAAACCGGAATAAGGATTTCATTTCCTTTTTGTTCAACCAGATTTTCTCTGTGAAGTTCAATTGCCTGCCTGTACAAAACTTCAATTTCTCCAAATCTTTTAATATTATTTATTAGATTGTCTTCCACTTGAGGAAAAACTTTTTGTATCGAAGGAATCAATTGATTTCTGAATAAATTGCGCGTGTATTTATCGCTTAAATTCGATGAATCTTCGACAAACTCCAAGTTGTTCTCTTTCAGAAATGACAGTATTTCCTCTTTCTTAGCAAATAAAAGCGGACGAACAACTTTTTTCTTTTTAGGTAAAATTCCCTGCAATCCTTTTATCCCTGTGCCTTTAAAAAAATTCATCAAAAGCGTTTCAATATTATCGTTGGCATGATGCGCAGTTACGATGAATCGTGGAACGACATTCATTAAAGTTGAATTTGAATTTGAATGACCTCTTATTAATTCTTCAAACCATTCGTACCTTAATTTCCTTGCTGCTACCTGGATGGAAATTCTATTTTCTTCCGCAAATTCTTTTGTATGAAATTTCTTTACAAAAACTTTTGTCCAATATTTTTCTCCTAACTGGCGCACAAATCTTTCATCTCTTTCGCTCTCTTCTCCTCTTAATTGAAAATTACAATGAGCAATCTCAAATTGAAAACCCGCCTGGAAACAGAGTTCACACAAAGCAACAGAATCAGCACCACCGCTCACGGCCAATAACAACAACTCATCTTTTTGAAAAAGGTTTTGTTGCTGAATATTTTGAATAAACTCTTTTAATAAAGGCATTCCCTATTTTTTATAAAGGCTTTTAAGTAGACAAACAAAAATTGAATATTTTTTTCTTACTAATAATTTATAAGTTATCATTCGTCTGCCGCTTCTTCAAACGCTGATCGCAATTCATTGTACGTCCGCAATTCGTTGGCTGACTTCGAAACTTCCATTCCTTTCTTATAGACTTCGATTGCCTTTTTTCCTTCACCGGTTCTCTCCAATAATTTTCCTAATTGATAATAAGATCCAAGGTAATTGGGTTCCCTTTTTAATAGCTCTTCAAATAATTTTTTCGCCTCCGCATCATTGCCTATTTTTATGTATTCAAGTGCAAGAGCATGTTGCAGAAAACTATCATCGCCGGACTCCTTTAGATTTTCTTTGATCTTGCTAATCCTGTCCATCAAAACTTTTTTACATTTTTTTTACTTAGTATCTTCGCACCTCCAAAAAATGATGATATGAAGATTCTTGTGTGCATCAGTAAAACACCCGATACAACAGCAAAAATAGCCTTCACAGACAACAACACGAAATTCCAGGAAGCAGGTGTTCAATTCATTTTAAATCCTTATGACGAATGGTATGCATTGGTGAGAGCGATCGAATTAAAAGAAGCAGATCCCTCTACAGTCCTGCATTTGATAAATGTTGGCGGAGCTGATAATGACCCGATTATTCGAAAAGCATTGGCTTTGGGTGGTGATGAAGCCATTCGTGTAAACAGCGATAGTCATGATGATTATTTTATTGCTTCGCAAATAGCAGAAGTAGCGAAAAAAAATAATTATGACTTGATCTTTACTGGTAAGGAAACAATTGATTATAACGGTTCGTCTATAGGTGGAATGGTTGCAGAATTATTGAATTTGCCATTCATTTCTTTAGCAACAAAATTTTCGCTGGCGGGAAATATTGCAACAATTGAACGAGAAATTGAAGGAGGTGAAGAGGTTGACGAAGTTACGCTTCCATTGGTGGTTAGTTGCCAAAAAGGAATGGCAGAACAAAGGATTCCAAATATGCGTGGAATAATGGGTGCGAGAACAAAACCATTGAAAGTTTTGGATCCTGTAGAAGCAGAAACCTTTACTGAAATTTCTACTTTTGAATTGCCTCCGGCGAAAGCAGGTGTAAAGCTTGTTCCAGCTGATAAGCCAGAAGAATTAGTAAGATTGCTGCATGAAGAAGCAAAAGTGATTTAAAGAAAACAAAATAAAAATCATCAATAATTGTTGATTTACTCTTTGAAGAAAATTTAGATAAAATGAGTGTATTAGTTTTTATAGACCAGGCTGACGGAAGCATCAAAAAAAATTCTTTTGAAGCTGCCTCATATGGAGCAAAGGTTGCTGAAACTTTGAATGTGCCTACAGAAGGAATTGTCTTGGGAGAAGTAAAAGAAGGTCTTTCTTCTCTTGGAAAATATGGTTTGAAGAAAGTCTACCATGTAAACGATCCTTCATTGAACAATTTTGATGACCAGGTTTATACAGAAGTGATTGCTGAAGCAGTCTCAAAATCCGGGGCGAAGGTGATTGTCTTCTCAAACAACTTTAATGGCAAGGCAATTGCACCTCGACTTTCCGTTAGAATAAAAGCAGGCCTGGTTTCGGGAGCAACTTCGTTACCGGAAACTTCGAATGGATTCGTAGTGAAAAAAAGTGTTTTTAGTGGAAAAGCCTTTGCCGATGTTTCGATCAAAACCGATGTAAAAATCATTTCTTTAAATGCCAATTCTTATAAAATTGAAGAAAGAGAAGACACGGCTGAAGTTGAAGAATTGCAGTTACAAATACCGGCAGCGAAAGTAAAAATTAAAGAAGTAAACAAAGTTTCGGGTGAAATTCCTTTGTCGGAAGCAGAATTGGTTGTGAGCGGAGGACGAGGTTTAAAGGGCCCTGAAAACTGGAACATCGTTACAGATCTGGCAAAAGCAATTGGCGCCGCTACAGCATGCAGCCGGCCAGTGAGCGATAGTGACTGGCGTCCGCATCATGAACACGTAGGGCAAACAGGACTCACGATTGCCCCTAATTTATATTTTGCTATTGGTATTTCAGGAGCCATCCAACATTTAGCCGGGGTAAACAGGAGTAAAACAATTGTTGTAATCAATAAAGATCCTGAGGCTCCATTTTTTAAGGCTGCAGATTATGGAATTGTTGGAGACGCTTTTGAAGTGGTTCCGAAAATAACCGAAGCTGTTAAAAAATTAAAAGATAATAGCTAACCACCTTTTTATCCTTGGGGTTTTATAAACTTTGGAAAGATAAAAAGGCATTTATTTTTATATTTGTTATTCACAAAAAAATTCCGTCTGAACGGAAATGAGTTAATATGAAGAAAATAGAATTGGAAATTGTGGCGCTTTCTCATAGCATTACTCAAACTCATTCTTATGCAGTTGTATTAGGGGAAGTAAATGGTTTAAGAAGATTACCGATAGTGATTGGAGGTTTTGAAGCGCAGGCAATCGCTGTTGCCCTTGAACGAATGCAGCCAAGCCGCCCTCTTACCCACGACCTGATGAAAAACTTCATGATGGCCTTCAATATTGACCTTCATGAAATAATAATAAACGACCTCCAGGAAGGAATTTTTTATTCGAAATTAATTTGTTCATCAGATAAAGACACCGTAGAAATTGATTCCCGCACATCCGATGCAGTAGCTTTGGCGGTTAGGTTTGGATGTCCTATTTATACTTATGATAATATTCTTGACAGCGCCGGCATCCTGATGGAAGAAGATGATAAAAAGAAAAAAGTAGTTGTGTCGCACGCTGATGAAGGCGGAGATGATCTTCAAAAATTATCCTTATCAGAATTGGAATCACTCTTAAATGAAGTGCTCGAGCACGAAGATTATATTAAAGCAGCTTCAATAAGAGATGAAATAAACCGCCGAAAAGGAAGTTAGTTTTGGTTCTAAAATAAATTTCTTTTGAATTTCTTCGTTTACTGTTTCTTTTAACGCTGTCAATTTGCGATGGTCACTTTCCCCAACTGTAAGATCAATTTTGGACTAAATATTCTCCGAAAACGGGAAGATGGCTTTCACGATCTTGAAACTGTTTTTTACCCCCTCCCCTTTCATGACATTTTAGAAATTGTAACAAGCAATTCTTCTACAGAATTAATTAATACCGGTATTTCCGGGGGGAATGAGAAGGATAATTTATGTTTGAAAGCCTACCAACTTTTACAAAAGGATTTTCCGGATTTGCCAACAATAAAAATACATTTGCACAAAACAATTCCTGTTGGCGCCGGATTAGGCGGAGGTTCTTCTGATGCAGCTTTCATGTTGAAGTTATTAAATGAAAAGTTTGATCTTAATTTAAGCCAGGAACATCTTTTGGGATATACCTCACAGTTAGGAAGTGATTGCCCTTTTTTCCTGGTAAACGAACCGGTAATAGCGCAAGGTGTAGGAGAAAAAATGGAAAGAATTCCACTTTCTTTATCTTCCTATAAACTGCTTTTAATCAATCCAGGAATCCATATAAGCACAAAAAAGTTATTTCAAAAAATCACACCTTCTCTTCCTGAAAAAAGTATAAGTCAAATTATTAGCCAACCGATAGAAACCTGGAAAAATGAACTCAAAAATGATTTTGAACCAATCGTTTTTAGAATGCATCCTGAGGTTGAAAAAATAAAAAAGTTATTATACGAATATAATGCTGGTTATGCTTCAATGACCGGCAGCGGGAGTTCCGTTTTTGGAATTTTTCCTTCTGAAGAAAACCTTGAAATTGAATTAAATAAAGATTACTTCCATAAGTGGCTACCACTCTCCTAATCCCGGCAAAATAATTTTTCGAAAAATTATATTTTGATTTTTTACCTTTGTTGCTCAATTGGATGAAGTTGAAAAATTTATCGTTCATACAACATTTTCTTTCCCTCAACCTGGATTTCCTCGATCACAGGCAATAACGATATCGTCCTTTTCTCACTTTACTTCATTTCTTTTTTTACTTTTTTAACCCGTTGGCGGAGTTAATTTTTAAAAATTGGGACAAAAGATGCTATACAGTTGTCTTAGTTAGTGACTAAACTTTCTAAAACAACATGCATAACATCCGAACAAATTTCATTAAAATTCTC
>JBQCEG010000011.1:0-34836 GCA_051960475.1 Ginsengibacter sp. | reverse complement strand
AGTATTTTTCATGCACTACTTCATCACTTTGAATATAAAATAACCAATCGCCGGAACAGGCTTCTTTCGCAATGTCTGTTTGGTGCGCATACTCTTGCCCGTTAGGATATTTTTCCAGGTCCCAAACCGTTTTTATAATCTTGATTTTTTCTGAACCGATGCTCATTATCTCTTCTTCTGTGCCATCATCATCTTCATCCTGCGCCAGAGCGATAATAAATTCATCCACCAAAGGCAGCAAGCATTCGATGGAAGCCTTCACCGGGTAGTAAAGCTTATTGGCATTTTTAGTAAAAGTAAATCCGCTTATTTTCATTTTTCATTCTTCGTGCTGGTACCGAAACGGTCAAAAATAAATCAACTTTGGCTTAAGGCTTCAGTAAAGGACCTTAAAACGTAAATTTTTATTTCGTCCCTCCAATGGATGGTGCTTTTTATATTTGCAAAAAAATAAAATTATGGATTTGGAAAAAATGATCGGCGAAGCATGGAACAACAGGGAGTTGCTCAAAGATGAAACCTATACAGATGCAGTCAGGAACGTGATCGATAATTTGGACGAAGGAAAGTTGCGGGTTGCTGAACCAGTTCATTCAACCACTTTTAATAAAGAACCTGAAGATTCATGGAAAGTGAATGAGTGGGTGAAACAAGCGATTTTGATGTATTTCGGAATTCAACAGATGGAGACTTACACACTTCCACCATTTGAGTTTTATGATAAAATGAAATTGAAGAAAAATTACAAGGACTTAGGCGTTCGTGCTGTTCCTCATGCTGTCGCAAGGTATGGAAGTTATCTTGCAAGGAATGTTGTATTAATGCCGAGTTATGTAAACATAGGTGCTTACGTAGATGAAGGAACAATGGTTGATACATGGGCAACTGTTGGTAGTTGCGCACAAATCGGAAAGCATGTTCACCTGAGCGGAGGTGTTGGTATTGGTGGTGTCTTAGAACCTTTGCAGGCCAGCCCTGTTATCATTGAAGATGGTTCCTTTATTGGCAGTCGTTGTATTGTAGTGGAAGGTGTACGAGTTGAAAAGGAAGCGGTTTTGGGCGCCAACGTTGTGCTGACACAATCTACAAAAATAATTGATGTAAGTGGGGATAAGCCTGTGGAAACCAAAGGCGTAATTCCATCAAGAAGTGTGGTAATTCCGGGAAGTTATCCGAAAAAATTTCCGGCTGGTGAATACAACGTGGCTTGTGCATTGATCATTGGAAAAAGAAAAGAAAGTACTGATAAAAAAACAAGTCTGAACGACGCATTAAGGGATTTTAATGTGAGCGTTTAATTCTTTCGGTTCAAATATTTTTTGAAGAAACCTTCACTTGTCAGAACCTCTATTTTTGAAAAATAAAAATCCTTTACGTTCTCAGTAATGATGCAATTGCATTTTGATTCTTCAGCCGAATAATATTCAAGACCGTCTTCGAAATCATTGATTGCCGGTGATTGCAAAGTTTTTGAAACGCAACTATTGTTTACAGTTGTAATTTGAAGATGCGTTGACAACAATTGAATCTTACTCTTTGCGATTCCTCTTCCGTGTTTTTTTTCTGCAAAATAAAAGGCTATTGCAAGGCACACTGGAGAAGTGAATAACGAAAAGTTCTTCCTATCTGAAAGGCTGAGAATTCTGGAAGTGGTGGTGAATAAAGGATATTCCTTATTTAAAACTGAAATTAAAATATTGGCGTCGAGAAAAATTTTCATTTTTTAGAATTAAAAAATTCTTCTTTGGCTTGCTGTCTGGTTCTCTTTGAACTCCTGGTATATTCTGCAGGCCCTTCTGCAATAGTGTTTACCCAATCAGAAATAGGAAAATCTTCAAAGCTGTCGTAATTGGAACTGGTAACTTTTTTCAATAAGAATTCTGTCAGTCTTGATAGACTGATATTATTTTTTGCTGCGTATTTCTTTGCTTTTTGGATTACAGATTCGTCAAAGCTTAAAGTTATTTTGGAGTCCATATCTTTAATTTATTACAAAATTAATACTTTATTTACGACAAACAAAATTTTCTTATACGTATAAAAAGTCTGAGGTGACTTTTTTAAATGCTTCACCAAGACTTTCAATAATATCACCGGCAATCATTGCTTCCGGTGAAAAAATTTCTGCAGCAAGATCACCTGCAAGTCCATGAAGATAAACACCCAAAATGCAAGCATTTAATGGGGAATAATTTTGTGCAACCAATCCGGTAATAATTCCTGTCAACACATCCCCGGCTCCTGCAGTGGCCATTCCTGCATTTCCACTCGAATTGAAAAATCCGTTTCCCTCAGAGGTCGCAATGAATGTGAAGTGACCTTTTAAAACTATATAAATGTTTAATTCTTTTGCTTTGGAAAGTGCAACGTCAATTCTTTCAAAATCATTTTCCACCTTTCCAAACAATCTTTCAAATTCTTTAGGATGAGGTGTGATTATACTTTGGGCAGGAATTAAATTGTACAATTCCCGTGTTTCGCTTAAAACGTTTAATGCGTCTGCATCAATTACAACAGGTTTTTTGAAAACAGTAAATAGATCCTTCAACAATTTCTTGTGAGAATCGTGTTTGCTGATTCCAGGTCCGATTCCAATTGCATCAAAATCTTCAAATTCACTGAAATTACGGATGTACTTTTCACCGGAGATGATACACATCGCTTCCGGAACGGCGGTTTGAATAATTGGATAACCGGCTTCACATGTCACAACGGTTAACTTTCCAACCCCTATTCTTAAACAACCCAAAGAAGAAAGAATCGCAGCACCCATCATACCATAACTTCCGCATAACAGAGAAGCGTACCCGAAATTGCCTTTGTTGGAGAAGGCTTTCCTCGGCTGGTAAATTCCCGAAATGATATTTTCATCTACGAAAGTTAGTTTGGAATTTTCCTGTTCTTCATATTCCTGGGACAATCCTATATCGAGTAATGAAACCTCACCGGTGAAAGGTTCATTTTCCGGAAGAAGAAATGCGAGTTTTTGATTTTGAAAAGAAAGTGTATAATCTGCTTTTATAACTGGGTGGTTGGCTTCTATGCTGCTCTTGTCCATGTAGAGTCCACTTGGAACATCTATCGAAATTCTGTTTGTATTTTGATCATTGATAAAATTGATTAGTTCTGCAAACAAACCTTTTGGAGGTTTGTTTAACCCCGTTCCGAACAATGCATCAATGACTACATCAGTTTTATTCATTTGAGGAAATGAATCAGCATCCTTTAAAAAAGTAACAGGAACGGAAGTCTTTTCAAGTTTTTTCAGGTTTGTTTCGAAATCTGCAGAAGCCGATCCACTTTGAACTATAAAAACAGAAACCCGGTATTTAATGCTTTTTAGAAGTCGCGCGATTGCCAAACCATCTCCGCCATTATTTCCTTTTCCACAGAAGATAATGAAATGATAAGAATCGTCGAAGTTGCGGATGATCCAATCAAAACAAGCGGTGGCAGCACGTTCCATCAGATCGATAGATTTCACCTGCTCATTGTTTATCGTGTATGCATCCCAGTTCCTGATTTGTTCTACTGAAAATATTTTCATGATAATAACGTATCAATAATAAGACCACTGATCTTTCTAAAGATATTTTTCGTTAAGGATATTTACATGATGTTGAAAATGCCCGGCAACCATATAACCAATGGCTTTTACACTCATTTCATAATTACTTGCTTTGCCTATTGCATTCAATTGTTCATTAGAAAAAGATTTAAAGAGAAGCAATGTCGATTTACGAACAGCTAAAAATTCCTCAATAAGATCTTTCGGATCTTGTTCATTTGCTCTTGAATTTTTTGCATAGTCATTTTCATTAAATGATGGAAAGGTATTTGGATCCTTTCTTGCAAAAACCAAAGCCCTGAATGAAAAGACTCTTTCCGTATCAGTAATGTGCTGTAAGACTTCACGAGTTGTCCATTTGCTTTCTTCATAACGATAAGGCCATTTTTCAACAGGGATTTTGGAAAAGTATCCCGCAGCTTCATCTGCCTGGCGCTGCAAAATTGAAATCAGGTTTTGTGAATTTACAAGAGAAATGTAGCGTTCAAAATATGGTGGATAAACTCCCGTAGTAATTGCTTCAGACATAGTTTTGTTTTTTGGTTTATAGCAAAAATAGTAATATTAAGTCGCCTTAAAATTGGAAGTAAAGTAAAAACCCTACTTAAATGTTTGTTTACTCCACAATTAAGAATAAAAAAACCGGCAATTAAGCCGGCTTTGAATATTTTATTGAACTATTATTAATCTCTGTTTTTCCTTTTCTTCTTTTTGTGATGGCTTTTCTTAGAGTTATCATCCCGGGCATTGCTAAAGCCATTATCACCTTTTGCTCTTTCTCCTTTCAATGTAGAAGCGAGTTTCAAAGCATCGTAAGCATTTACTTCGCCACCACTTATTGAAATATCTGCGAGACTTACGCTGTCATCAGTACTACCAGGCAATTTTACTTTTTCGGTTTCAGGAACTGCTGAATGATCAATCACATATCTCACCTGCTGTGCAGAAAGATCCGGATAATATTCAAGGATCAAGGCAGCGACGCCGGCAACGACAGGAGCCGCCATACTGGTTCCGGACATCTTACCAAATTTATCGTGAGGCAATGTGGAATAAATGTTTACGCCGGGAGCAAAAACGTCAACCGATTTTTTGCCATAATTACTAAAGCTTGCTGTAAATCCGCCATTGGTAGGATCTCCGCTCGCACCGACAGTGATAAAATTGTTTGCTACTCCGGAGCTATCACGAAAAACGGGACTAGGGTAATTTAGTCCTGTATCATCATCTTTAGCATCATTGCCGGCAGCATGAACAAGAAGAACATCCTTGCTCTGTGCATACTTTACTGCATCATCCACCCAACCTTTCTGCGGTGAAAAAGCTTTGCCAAAACTCATGCTGATCACTTCAGCACCGTTGTCAACAGCATAACGGATCGCGTTGGCAATATCTTTATCATGTTCATCACCGTCAGGCACTGCCCGCACCATCATTACCTTAACATTATTGGCAATTCCATTCATGCCAATTCCATTGTCACGAACTGCTCCGATGATCCCGGTACAATGAGTTCCATGAGATGGAGTTCCTGCCATCACATCATTATTTCCATAATAACGATCATTGATATCATTTGGATTGTCTTTTACAATTGAATCCCTGAAATCTTTCGGTGGGGTAGAAGCTGCTTCCCCTTTACGGATTTGTTCTTTTAAAAATTGGAGGATATCAGTATTGCTGATGTCATAATTTTTATTGGCCTGCGCCATGTTAAGATAAATTGCAGTAGCAATTCTTGCATCGCGGTTATCTGAGGTATAACCCTTCAGATCGTTCCCGGTAAATTCATCTTTGCCAAGGTCATGCCGGATAACTGAGTCGCCTCTTTCAAGAACAGGCAGAATCCTTTCCATCTGAAGGAGTTCAGCCGGGTTTACCCCATCATTCACTGCATCCCTTGCCCGCAAATATTCAGCATATTGGGCTTTTTCAGCAGCATTCATTGTCGTTGTGTCAACGTCAGTACTGTCATATTTCGCCTTAAGTTTCCAATACAAGCGCGCTGCTTCTTCTGAATCCTGGTGAAGATTTGTGCCGTCTTTTCCACCTATGAAATTCCAGCCATAATAATCATCCACATATCCATTATGGTCGTCATCGATTCCGTTATTTGGAATCTCTCCCGGGTTATGCCAAAGGATTTGTTTCAGATCGGGTTGTAATGTGTCAACGCCTCCATCAATTACTGCTACCAACACCTGGTGATTGGGCTTGCCTTTTACAAAATCATAAGCTTTATCGAGACTAATTCCATAATAACCGGTTGTTGCTCTGTCAAGTTGATACCAATTTTTAGGCGCTTCTTTAGAAACCTGCGCTACACTCGTATCTGACTGAGCCATACCGCACAATGGTAATGCTGCCATTAACGCCACTCCAAAAATGAATCGTTTACTTCTGCTTGTCATTGTAATTTTTTTAATTTAAATACAAAGGTTTGTAATTAAATGTAAGTTATCCTTACCTTTTATAATTATTAGAAAATATTTACCAAAACGAAATAGAAATTACACGGTAAACTTAATGCCCTGTGCCAATGGAAGAGTGTCGGAATAGTTGATGGTGTTGGTTTGGCGTCGCATGTAAACTTTCCATGCATCGCTGCCGCTTTCTCTTCCTCCGCCAGTTTCCTTTTCTCCACCAAAAGCTCCACCGATTTCAGCACCAGAGGTTCCAATGTTTACATTGGCGATGCCGCAATCACTTCCGGCACTTGAAAGGAATTTTTCGGCTTCGCGCATGTTCAATGTGAAAATAGCGCTTGACAAACCTTGTGGCACATTGTTTTGCATGGCAATTGCCTCATCCAGATTCTTGTATTTCATTAAATATAATATGGGAGCAAAAGTTTCCTGCTGAACAATCTGCATGTCATTTGTAACTTCAGCAATGCATGGTTTTACATAACAACCGCTTTCAAACCCTTTGCCGGAAAGCGTACCGGCGGCAACAGCCATCTTGCCTCCTTGTTTTTTTATTTCAGAAATTGCATTCAGATAATTATTTACTGCATCTGTGTCTATCAACGGACCTACATGATTTTCTTCTTTCAATGGATCACCGATCTTCAATTGTTTGTAGGCGTTTACCAATTTCTTCTTGAAAGAATCATAAACATCCTCGTGAATAATCAACCTTCGGGTTGAAGTGCATCTTTGTCCGGCAGTGCCAACGGCACCAAACAGGCAACCAACGAGCGCCATATCAAGATCGGCTTCTTTGGAAATGATGATCGCATTGTTTCCTCCTAATTCAAGCAAGCTTCTTCCAAGACGCGATCCTACGGCTTCGCTAACTGCTTTTCCCATCCGGGTTGAACCTGTAGCTGAGACTAACGGAATAGAAGGCTCATGGCAAAGCCATTCGCCCACTTCACGACCACCGGTAATTAAGTTGCAAACTCCTTCAGGCACTTTATTTTCTTTAAAAACTTTTGAAATGATTTGCTGACAAGCAATGCCACAAAGTGGCGTTTTTTCAGATGGTTTCCAGATACAAACATCGCCACAAACCATTGCTATAAGGCTGTTCCAGCTCCATACAGCTACAGGAAAATTAAAAGCTGAAATAATACCAACAATTCCCAGGGGGTGATATTGATCATACATGCGGTGCCCCGGTCTTTCGCTGTGCATCGTGAGCCCGTATAACTGCCGCGATAATCCAAGAGCAAAATCAGAAATGTCTATCATTTCCTGCACTTCGCCCATACCTTCCTGCAGGCTTTTTCCCATTTCATAACTCACCAGTTTACCAAGGTTTTCTTTGTTTTTACGAAGTTCGTTGCCGATCTGCCTGACGATCTCGCCGCGTTTTGGTGCAGGCCACGTGCGCCATTCAAAAAATGCTTTCTTTGCTGTTTCAACCACCAAATCAAAACTTCTTTTATCACATGAATTCACAACTGCGATCTGCTTTCCATCCACCGGTGAAAATGATCTTATTTTTTCTCCGGATGCCGATAACCATTTTGTGCCGGTTGAAACTCCTTTGTTTAATTCTGAGATCTTTAATTCCTTCAAAAAATTCTGCATAATCTTCTTATTCTTTTTTATAAAATTTACTCTATTCCTGTAAAATAAAAATCTTAAAATTTTGTTTGTTCACTCTTACCGCCTCTAAACCTATCTTTAATATTGTTCTTTCTCACTCGGAAAATCACCCGAACGCACATCTTCTATGTATTGTTGAACTGCACCGGTGATCTCTTCGTGAAGATTCAAATAAGTTCGTAAAAACCTGGGTCTGAATTCCGTGTTGATGCCAAGCATGTCGTGCATCACCAAGACTTGCCCGTCACACCCATTACCTGCGCCAATTCCAATTGTTGGAATGGAAAGGCTGTGTGAAACTCCACGAGCCAGCGATGCGGGAATTTTTTCAAGCACAACACCAAAACAGCCGGCTTCCTGCAAGAGCATGGAATCGTTTCTTAATTTGTCGGCTTCCTGTTCTTCTTTTGCTCTCACAGTATATGTGCCAAATTTATAGATTGATTGCGGTGTTAATCCCAGGTGTCCCATCACCGGAATGCCCGCGCCTACAATTCTTTTCACCGATTCGATCACTTCTTCGCCGCCTTCGAGCTTGATAGCGTGAGCCCCCGTTTCTTTCATGATCCTGATCGTTGAACTCAATGCTTCGCGACTGTTTCCCTGGTAACTCCCAAATGGAAGATCCACGATGATCAGCGCGCGGTTGCAACCGCGCACCACAGAAGAAGCGTGGTAGATCATTTGATCTAAAGTAATCGGCAGGGTTGTTTCATGGCCGGCCATTACATTGCTGGCACTGTCACCAACAAGAATGATGTCAATTCCGGCCGCATCAAAAATCTTGGCAAAAGAAAAATCGTAAGCCGTGATCATGGAAATTTTCTCTCCGGCTTCCTTCATTTTTTGCAGTGTATTGGTGGTTATTCTTTTTACTTCTTTATTGATTGACATACATTAAATTTTTAAAGAAGCGACAGGCTGAAATGGCTCTGCATTAGAATAAAACATTCCTTTGTTCAATCGCATGCGCAAATGTAGATTTTTTTTAATTGTAGCTCACGAGAAGCAGTAAATCAAGAAAAAATGAGATTTTATTTTCTATTCAGCTTTTGATAATTCATTCCATAAATGCTGTACTAATCCATCCGCTAAACCAATTTTGGGAACGTAAATCTGGTCGGCTCCGGCCCATCTCATGGCACTGATATAGATTTTAAGCGCAGGAACAATTACGTCAGCGCGGTCTTCTTTTAATTTGTAAATACTAATGCGGTCGGCCAATGAAACGTTACTCAATTCTTTATAATAATCGCGAAGCAATTCATAAGTTAAAGGCCTTCCGTCTTTACGCTTGCTTAAAGAAAACACTTTGTTGATATTCCCACCGGAACCAATTGCTTCCACGGTTTTGAATCCTTTGGTCTTTGATTTTATCGCCACCTTCATGTCGTTCCAAACAGCATCTGAAACCTGGTCTTTCAATAAACGAATAGTGCCGATGGGGAATGAATCTGTAAAGATCAATTCATTGTTACTGAAAAATGTGAGTTCTGTACTTCCGCCCCCAACGTCAATGTATAAATAGGAATGATCTTTATCGAGATTTTCTGCAATGTGGTTTTCAAAAACCAAGGAAGCTTCATCACTACCCGAAATCACTTCGATATCAATTCCGGTTTCTTCTTTTATTCTGTCAACAATTTTGCTGGAATTTTCAGCATCGCGCATGGCAGATGTGGCGCAGCTTTTCATTGCTTTTACCTGGTATGCTTCTGCAATGTGTTTAAAACCTTTGATCGTGTGCAACAGTAAATCAACTTTTTTATCAGAAATTTTTCCTGTATCAAATACGTCAAAACCTAATCGCAGCGGAACTCTTACCAGGCTTAATTTGGTAAAAGAAACAGTGTTCTTTTTATCCAACACCGCTTCTGTTATCAACAGCCGCGCCGCATTACTTCCTATATCAATTGCCGCAAGTTTCAATTTTTAATATTTTTTCTTTAAGAGAGTATTATAAATCTGTATCTGCGAACGCACCTTCTTTTCGCCCGCCGAAGAAACATATTCATTCGAAAGGTCATTGTCTAGTATCCGTGCTTTCACATTATCACTCAACTGGATGTTTAATATCTCTTTCAATTCCTGTTGAATTTCTTTGTCAAAAACAGGGCATGTGGTTTCAACTCTATGATCCAAATTGCGTACCATCCAATCGGCAGAAGATATAAAATATTTTTCCTTACCGCCATTATGAAAGATCATCACGCGCGCATGTTCAAGATATTCATCAACAATACTAATGGCTTTCACCTTCTTTTTAAATTTTTTGTTTTCCGTGTACATACAACAAATCCCGCGAATGATCATCCTGATCTTAACTCCCGCACGTGCAGCTTCATAAAGTTTTAATATCAGTTGTTCGTCACTCAAAGAATTTAACTTCAAAAGGATCGAAGCCGGTTTGTTTTCTTTTGCATTCTTTATTTCTTTATCAATTAGTACTTCAAAATGACTGCGGGTATTCAGGGGACTTACAAAAAGCTTTTTGCAATTTTTAAGCGAATGCACATTTCTGGGATTTTCAAGGTAAGTGAAAACACGATTTACATCTGCCATTATTTGAGGGTTGCTTGTGAGCAGACAATGATCGGCATATAGCTTGCTGGTTCTTTCATTCAGGTTGCCGGTACTTACAAATCCATAATAAAGCGAGCGGTTATTTACCCGCTTTTTGATCACGCAAAGTTTTGCGTGCACTTTCAAATTGGGCAATCCCATAAAAACTTTTACACCTGCTTCTTCCAACTCCTCTTTCCATTCAAGATTGGCTTCTTCATCAAAACGTGCTCTCAATTCAAGAATCACAGTAACTGCTTTTCCATTCCGGACAGCATTTGTCAAAGCGTTGATCACATTTGAACCTTCAGCCAACCTGTAGCATGTTATTTTAATACTGGTCACTTCAGGTGCAATCGCCGCTTCGCGTAAAATATCGATCAAGGAATCAAAAGAATGATAGGGGAAATTGAGCAAAACATCGCGTTGCAAAATCACGTCACTTACATTTGCGGCATTTTTTAAAACCGGGTGAATAAAAGGTTTTTTCCTTGTACTCTTCTTCTTAAAAACCGATTCGGGAAAATTGATAAAGTCTTTGAAATTGTGAATCCTTTCGCCTGATTGAATATTGTCTTTGGTTGATAATTCAAGCCTTTTGATCAGGTAATTCAGCAAGCCGCTGTCAATTTCCTTATCAAAGGTGAACCGAACCGGCTTTCCTTTTTTCCTGTTCTTTAAACCTTTTTCAATTTTTTGAATGAGCGATGTGGAAATGTCATTGTCGATGTCAATTTCCGCGTCACGGGTAACTTTTATTATGTTTGACTGAAAAGTATCGTAGTTGAAATAGGAGAAGATTTGTGGCAGGCAGAAGCGGATAATATCTTCCAGTAAAATAATAAATTGATCATTTTCTTGAGCCGGAAGAATCACAAAACGTGGCAAACGCCGCGGTACCGAAACAAGCGCATAACGCGTTGGTATTGATTCATCCGCTTTAGACAATTTGCAGGCTAGATAAATAGATTTATCGTGGAGCGTTGGAAAAACTTTTAAATTTTCAATCATCAGAGGAACGATATTGCTCCTGATTTGATCGTTAAAATAGTTGAGCACAAACTCTTGTTGACCTGAATTTAATTGCTGATCAGTCAACATAAAAACATGCTGCTTTTTTAGCTCTCCAAGGATTACCTGCCAGGTTTGATCAAAGTGATTTTGTTGTTGCGCAACTTTTGTATTGATTTCTTCCAAAATTGCTTCCGGAGAATGTTCCAGGTGAATATTGGCCTTGCTGCCAAATCGGATCATTCTCTTTAAAGTGGCAACGCGCACTCTGAAAAATTCGTCAAGATTGCTGGAGAAAATACCTAAAAACCTGATCCGCTCCGGCAACGGAACACTTTCATCTGCCGCTTCCTGGAGCACGCGGGCATTAAAAGCCAGCCAGCTGATATCACGTGTTATAATTTTTCGTTTGTGCATAACAGTTGGTGTACTATTTTCCGGCGATCTTTTTAATGATATTGGTAGTTGAAAATCCTTCGCGGAAAGGAATAAATTCAACCCGGCCGCCATCAGCAAGAACTTCCTCAGCGCCAACCATTGTTTCAATAGTGTAATCTCCACCTTTGACCAATACATCCGGTTTGATCATTTTGATCAGTTCGATTGGCGTTTCTTCATCAAAAATGACAACCGCATCCACCATGATTAACGAAGCAATGATTAATGCCCGCGAATCCTGGCCGTTTACCGGGCGATCATCTCCCTTTAACTTTTTCACTGAAGAATCAGAATTCACTCCGACGATCAAAACATCTGCAAATGAAGCCGCTTCTGCCAAAACAGCAATGTGCCCTTCATGCAAAATATCAAACACACCATTGGTAAAGGCAATCGTTTTACTTTTTAATCTTAGCCTGATCACTTCCTGTTGTAATTCTTCACGGGTGAAGATCCTTTGCTTAAGCGTATCGCTCTTTTTCATACTTTCTTTTATTTTGATAAATTAATAATCCGAAGCTTATAATTCCAACAACAATAACAATACCTGTAGTAACGCCCCACATCAACCATCCGAAAAATATATTGTCGACATTATAAATAAGTAAGACTTCCTGAACTCCAAGAGGAAAGGCGCCAAGGCCACCAGGCGAAACGATCATAGCTAATGTTGCCAAAGAAAGAACGCTGAAGGCTGCACCAATTCCTAAAGAAGATGTTGCATTGAGGGCAGAAAAACCAATGTATATTTCAAAAAGATAACATGCCCAAATAAAGATCGAATGACCAATGAACTTCTTTCTTTTTTTCAAATGTAAAATAGTGGAATAACCTTCTTTTAATCCAATATGAAATCCTTTGAGCTTTACAATATAATGATGATCCCGGTAGCGCGTAAATATCCATTTGGCCAACAAAAGGAGAATTGCAAAAACTACTAATACAACCAGGATGATCAACCAAACCGGAAATTGCGATTTTATCGAAAAAATGTTGTGCAACTTCTCTTTTATAAAATCACTCACTGTTTGGATCTGGATCAAAAAGGTGATAATGATCAATAGAAAGTAACACAACAAATCAAAGATCCTTTCGACGAGAATCGTTCCGATCAACTTCGTTGTGGGAATATTCTCATACTTGCTTAAGCTTGTGCACCTGATAATTTCTCCAACTCTTGGTAAAAATGTATTGGCGAGATAACCTACCATTACTGCGTAAAAAGTATTGGAAGTTTTAGGGTTATATCCCATGGGTTCGATGAGAATTTTCCACCTTACGGCGCGACTAATGTGTCCCAAAATGGTGATGATAAAAACCGGAAGAAGATAAATATAATTTGCATGTAAAAGCGATTCTTTGAACTGCAGCTTTTGCCCCGGTGTCATCTTACTTATCTGCCACCACGTCAAAAAAACGCCGACACCAAGAAACGCCAGGTATTTTAAAATTGAAATTATTTTTTGCTTCATAAAGAAATACAAGATAATAAACCTCCGTTAAATTATGCCTTAACGAGCAGATTGTCAATCAAACGCATGCCGGAAATAAATGCGGCGATCAAAAGGATGAGGTCTTCATTTTCGTGGTAATGAGGAACACTTGAAAGATCAGAAGTTTTGGCAAGTTCGAGGTATTCAACTTTAAATCCATTTTTTTCAAGCCGGAATATTGCCTGTTCTTTTAGTATTTTAAAATCCTGGTTTGGAAGGTTTTTGTTGATCCACTCAAGTTCTTTATGTAATTGAGCCGCCCGTTTCCTGTCATTTTCATCCAATCTTAAATTCCTGCTGCTCATGGCTAACCCGCTTTCTTCGCGGATAATCGGGCACACAACAACTGTTACTTCAAGATTCAATTGCTCAAGAAGTCTTTTGATCACAAGGCATTGCTGGTAATCTTTTTGTCCTAAAAAAAGAAAATCCGGCTTTACGATATTTAAAAGTTTTTCCATCACTACACAAACTCCCTGGAAATGCCCGGGCCGGAACTTCCCCTCGAGAATTGTTTCAAGATCGCCTATTTGAAAGTGCTTTTGTTTTGAAGCTTCATCCGGATAGATTTCCTCCTCCTCAGGAAAGAATAAAACATCACAATCATTTTCTTCAAGTATTTCAATGTCGTTAGAAATGGTTTTCGGGTACTTCTTCAGATCTTCGGGATTATTGAACTGAACGGGGTTTACAAAAATGCTGCAAACTGAAACATTTGCTTTCTCATTACATTGTTTCAAAAGTGATAAATGTCCCTGGTGAAGAGCACCCATTGTCGGTACAAATCCAATTGACTTGCCTTCTTTCATTTGTGAATTGAGGAATCGGAAAAGGTCTTTAGCCTTTTTAAATATGATCATAGACGCTTTGCGTTTATCTGTGAGAGTGAGTTTAGCATTGTCTAAACGAAAAAAAATGGTAACTTCGCCGCCTGAAAAAAACGATAAGCCAACTTAACCATTAGTAAATGTCGACAAAGAAAAGAATTTTATTCATAGCAAGCGAAATGTCTCCTTATCTTGAAATGACAGAGTTTGCTGAAATTGTTAACCGGCTAGCTGTTAAATCGAATGACTCAGGAATGGAAGTGCGTTGCATTATGCCGCGTTTCGGAATGATCAACGAACGCAGGCACCGCCTTCATGAAGTGGTTCGTTTGTCTGGTATTAATGTTACCGTTGACGGTGATGATTATCCACTTGTAATTAAAGTAGCTTCACTCCCTAATGCACGCTTGCAGATTTACTTTCTCGATAATGAAGACCTTTTCAAAAGGAAATCGCTGTTTCACGATGAAAATGACAAATGGTTTGCTGACAATGCTTTGAGGACGGTTTTGTTCTGTAAAGGTGCATTGGAAACGGTTAAGAAATTTGGATGGCCACCGGATATAATTCATTGCAGCGGATGGATGACAGGACTGATCCCGATGTATATAAAAACGGCTTACAAAAAAGAACCGGTTTTCAGTAATTGCAAAGTGATCTTCACAATTGGGCAAAATACTTACAAAGAAAAAATGGGCGCTGACTTTTCAGAGATCGCATGCATCAATTCCAACATAAAGGAAAAAGATATCGATATCTACAATGAAGGAAGCAATACTGCTATGTTCAGGGGCGGTGCTCATTTTGCTGATGCCATCACTTTTGGCGCAGATAAAGTAGATAAAAAACTGGCAGAAGATTTCAGCAAAGTGCGGGGCAAAAAAGTGATCAAATACAATGCAGAGTCAGATTTAACAGACTATTTACAATTGTATGCCGACCTTGCCGCGAAATAAATTCGTTCCTTAAATTTTCCAATCAAATATCATTTAAGTGGCTAAAAACCAATACAAATTTGCGGTTTCAGGAATTCTAATTTTGTTCGTTTTTGCTGTTGGCTGCACTAAAATTGATACTACTTCTCTTGGTGAAAACCTGATCCCTGCAGTTGATAATATCCATACTTTCGATACGACTTATAATGTGATCGCGGTGAATCAAGACAGCCTTCAATGTGATACAATTCAACGAAGTGCTTTGCAACCGATTGGAATTATCGGCAATGATCCTCTTTTTGGAACAACGCGGGCTAACGTTTATGTTGAAATGAAGCCGCAATTTTTTCCTTACAACTTTCCTGCGGCGGATGACGGTACGATTGAAATTGATTCTGCAGTAATGGTGTTGCAGTATTCACATACTTTTGGTGATACCAATCAATTGCAAAAGATCAATATTTACCAGCTTTCTGATTCTTTTGATCTCAATACTTCTTATACCAGTTGCCGTGTTTTAGGATACGACAGTTCACATTTATTGGGCGAAAAATCTTTTTATCCATGGGCTTTGAAAGATTCTGTTCATGCTTATAATGAAGAAGCAGCCAACCAATTGAGGATTCCTGTTTCAACTTCTTTTGCGCAACAGTTTATTACTGATTCAGCACAAATATTCAGGAGTGATAATGATTTCATTAATTACTTCAAAGGATACGCAATCGTTCCAGACGCTTCTACAGGTGGTGAAGCCTTGAATTATTTTGATTTTACAACTTCGCACTTGTCTTTTTATATCCGTTATAAAAAAGGAGGGACTGCTGATACCACTGTCATCAATTTTGCTTTGTCAGGAAGTTCAGGCCTTGCTAATTCTATTGTTCATGATTACAGCGGTGCTGAAATTGCAAATTATACTTCGCATCCGGCTTCAGGCGATAGCCTTCTTTTTATCCAGACCTCACCCGGCAATTCGGCCTTGTTAAATGTTCCTGCTCTTTCGGGATTATCAAACAGGGTCATCAACAAGGCAGAAATAATTGTTGACCAGGTTTACGATCCTTCGTCGTTGAATGATGTCTTGTATGCACCACAAAATTTATATTTAGAAGTAAAAGATTCATCGATATCTCAAGATCATTTTATCTCTGTTCCGTGCGACTTCACTGCAAGTGAAATACAATCTGGTTTTCAATATCTCGGTGGACAAAAGATCATGACCAATTCATCAGGTCAACCGGTCGCCGAATATCATTTGAATATTACGAGGTACGTTCAATCTGTCATTACCAAAGGCAAGCACAATTTGACTTTGCGATTGAGCGCTCCTTTCTATGTTACCAATAAACAAACATACCTCGATTGGTGCGGCCAGGGTATTGCTCCATTTTCCGTAAAAAGAAATGACGCTGCAGATGGTCGCGTTGTATTAAACGGAACGAACAATACAACCACTCACATCCGGCTTCACGTTGTGTATACGACTTTATAAGTTTGTTTTTATAATTACTGTTTTTCGTTTATCCGTAACAGTTATATCCTAAAAATAAAAAATTCCATTTTTTATTGCTTCACTGTTTTTTGCCTCTTCAATTAGGCACTTCATTTGTGATAACCCGGTTGAATAAAATGTATACTTTTATTGTCACAGTATGGATTTACTCACAATTTTCACGATTCTTATTTTTATAAGTGCCGCCATTTCTTACCTGAACGACCGGTTTGTGAAATTGCCAGGCACAATTGGTATTGTAAGTATTTCCGTAGTTGCTTCTATCATCATATTAATTGTAGGGAAGACAAGCAACAGCCTTACCAAATCGATAACTGACGTAACTGCTAACATCAATTTTTCTCATACAATTCTCGACTTGATGTTAGGATTTTTGATGTTTGCCAGCGCCATTCATTTCGATTATCAAAAATTAAAGGAACAACGCTGGTCAGTTTTGATGCTTACCACACTCGGGGTTTTGGTTTCGGCATTTGTTTTTGGCGGATTGTTCTTTTTGGTGATGAAAATGTTTCCACAACCGTTGCCATTTATTGAATGTCTCTTATTTGGTGCGCTCATTTCGCCTACCGATCCGATTTCGGTAGCCGCGATTATCCGCAAATCAGTTGTGCCGGAAAGACTAAAAACAATTATTTCAGGTGAATCATTATTTAATGATGGTGTAGGCCTTATTCTCTTTGTTATCGTTCTTGAGATCTCAGGGCAAAAAGGCACCGGTTTTTCATGGATGCAAGTCTTGAAATTGTTTGCCCAGGAAGCGCTCGGTGGAATTGCGATTGGAGTAGTGCTCGGTTTTATCGGATACCGCCTGATGCGCACCATCAGTGATTTTCAAACATTGTTGCTTATATCCCTTTCCCTGGTTTTTGGTATTTCTTTGCTGGCAAAATACATTCCCATTTCGATACCATTAACCAGCGTTGCAGCTGGATTGGTAGTTGGCAATAAGAATTTCAGTAAAGAAGGAAATACAAAGGATTTTCTTATGCGCATTTGGCAATTGATTGATGAAGTTTTGAATACCGTATTATTTGTTTTGATCGGGCTCGAACTGGTAGTTTTGCCTTCCCTTCCAGACTATTGGCTGACAGGCTTCTTTGCTATTATTATCATCCTTATCGCAAGACTTGTGAGCATTTCATTGCCCGCTCTTCTTTTGCTTCACAGGTTAAATTATAAAAATCTTGCGATCCTCACCTGGTCTGGTCTTCGCGGGGGAATTTCACTGGCAATGGCGCTTTCTCTTCCTCCTTCTCCATATAAATCAATTATTCTTTCAGCCTGCTACTTCATCGTTATTTTTTCAACCATTGTGCAGGGACTTACATTGAATAAGCTGGTAAATAATCTTGTGGGTGAAAAGAAACAAAAGGATCCGGCTGGCTGAAAATAAAAAAAATGATTCCTTGTTGATTTACTGTAAACACACAAAAAAAAGGCCTTCAGAGAAAGCCTTGAAAGTATTGTATCTATTGGATTCCTAAGCAGGTACTGCAATAATCGGTACGCGACTATGATAAGCCAACTTCTTAGTATGACTTGTTTTAAAAAGTTGACTCAAAAAGCCATGCTTGCGTGGAACAGTAATGATCGCATCCATCTCTTTCGTATCTACAAAACTGCTGATGCCTTCGAGAAAATCATAAGCCCTTAAAAAGGCGAATTCAGGATTGTAACTGCCAAGTTTATCCACCATCGCTTCCCTTTCAATTTTATATTCAGGAGTCAGTTCCACATAATGTTCGCTGTCAACATTTAAGATTTCCAATTGTGGTTTAAACATATCCAATATTTTTTTCAATGCTGCAAAAGGAGTAGTGCGAGCTACATCTTTAAAATCAGAAGTGAAAACAACTTTTTTCAAACCGGTATAAGCGGCTTGCGACGGAACGATCATTACAGGAATATCAATATGCCTTATCACATTCAAAGTATTGGTTCCCATAAAAACCTGTGTAATTCTTGAGCTTCCTGTAATGCCCATGATCACCATATCAACAGCGTTTCCCAAAGCATAATCACAAAGGCTTTCAACAAAAGATCCCTCTTCTGCAACTATTGAAATATTATCATTTCCTTCACTGATTTTTGACTTTACTTCGTTAAGCTCAGCCTCTGTTACTTTTTGACGGGAACCTTCTTCCCTCGAAGTTAGTGTGGCAAAGCTGATATGGCTGTAAACATGGTAAAGGATAATTTCCGCATCAGTTACGTCACGTGATAATGAAACAGCATAACGGGCAGCATTTACAGAAGTGTCGGAAAAATCAACCGGAACTAAAAATTTTTTCATCAGTGGTCTTTTTGTTTTTGTGATAAATAGTATAAAGAATGAAAGTGTAAAATAGGAAAATAGCTTCAAATTTAACTAATCATATCTGTAAAAAAAATCAACTAAAAAAAGAAGTATTACCAGCGGCATAAAATCTGTGAAAAATCTGTGTATAACTATGATTCAGATTGGCCTTGGGGCAATTTTTCTTTCTGCCATATCGAATATATTTGCCTTTAGGCGTAGGTTATAAAGCGCCACCCTATAAAAATTCCAAAAAGTGAGATTAAAGAATTTAGAAATAAAAGGTTTTAAAAGTTTTGCCGACAAAACCATTGTGACTTTTGACCAGGGCATCACCGGTGTCATTGGCCCGAATGGCTGTGGCAAAAGTAACATCGTCGACAGCATTCGCTGGGTGATCGGCGAACAAAAGATAAGCCAACTGCGAAGTGAAAACCTTGAAAGCCTTGTATTCAATGGTTCAAAAAACCGTAGCGCCAGCGGCCTTGCAGAAGTAAGTCTTACCTTTGAAAACACAAGGAACCTTCTGCCAACCGAATTCCAAACGGTTACGGTTACCCGAAAATATTACAAGAACGGCGAAAGCGAATACAGGCTTAATGATGTTACTTGCCGTTTGAAGGATATTCACAACCTTTTTATGGATACCGGCGTAAGCACCGATAGTTACGCAATCATTGAGTTGGGGATGGTTGATGACATTATTAAAGACAAGGATTTCAGCAGGCGCAGAATGCTGGAGCAGGCTGCAGGTATTTCTATTTATAAAACAAGAAAGCGCGAAGCAAAATTAAAACTGGATGCCACAGAGCAGGACCTGGCACGTATTGAAGACCTGTTGTTCGAGATAAACAACCAGTTGAAGACACTGGAAAGCCAGGCGAAAAAGGCTGAGAAATTTTTTGAAATAAAAAAAGATTATCGCGAGCTGAGCATCGAATTGGCGAAGGCGGCATTGGAAGGGTTTAATATTTCTTATAAAGAATTCAATGACCGCCAAAAAGCAGAAACAGATAAAGTTGTAGAACTGGAAGCAACGATTGCCACAGAGGAAGCAGAGATCGAAAAAGAGAAAGCCGGTTTTATCGAAAAGGAACGCATGCTTCAACAACAACAACATGCTTTTAACGAGATCAATAACACAGTCAGGGAAAAAGAAAACAGTAAAAACTTAAGCGCGCAAAGATTACAGTACCTGCGCGAAAGGGAAACAAGCCTGAAAGAATTTTTGGTAAAAGCCGAAGGACAAATAACCGGAATTGAAGAGAGCATTCGTTTTTCACAACAACAGATCACTGACGAAGAACAAAGATTGGCAGGCCAAAAGGAAGATCTGGTTGCTTTAAAAAATGCGGCGGAAGAAAAGAGAAGTATTTACGACGAACGCAGGTCAGCTATTGATGAATTGCGGCAAACCCAAATGCAATTGCAGCGCAGCCATTTTGAAGCCGAGAAAAAAGTGGCGGTAGCCGATACTTCTATTTTTAATTTACAAAGATCCATTGCTCAAATCGAAGATGAACAGAGGCTTCGTGCAGAGAATCTTGAGAAATTAGAGGCAGACAAGAAAGAAAGAGAAGCAGAATTGGAAGAAAAGAAAAATGTGCTTGAAGAATTAAAAAAGCATAACGAATATACCAAAGAGCAAATACTCGAAACGCAGGCGGAACTGGAACAACTGCGCGGTGAATTGGCAGAAGAAAACCGTAAACTTGATGCCAGGCAAAATGAGCACGACTTGCTGAAAAGTTTGATCGATAACATGGAAGGTTATCCTGAAAGTGTAAAATTCCTTCACAATAATAAACCATGGGATTACAAAGCGCCTGTTCTTTCAGATCTCATGTATGTGAAAGAAGAATACCGCGCCGCGGTTGAAAATGTATTGGATCCTTATCTCAATTATTATGTTGTCGATTCTTTACAGGATGGGCTTTCAGCGGTAAATCTTTTGGATGAACACAAAAAAGGAAAGGCTAATTTCTTTTTGCTTGATCAGCTTAACGCAAACGGAATTCATCAAAATGGAGATGATTTGGCAAATGCAATTCCTGCACTAAAAGTGATAGAAATTGATGAGAAATATGAACCGCTTGCTAATTATCTTTTGAACAATGTTTTTATTGCCGAAAATGAACTGGCGCTTGAAAACAGCAACGGTCACGTAATACTTGAGAAGAACGGAAAGTATGTAAAAGGAAAATATTCACTAACAGGCGGAAGTGTTGGCTTGTTTGAAGGAAAGAAAATTGGTCGTGCGAAGAATTTAGAAAAGCTTGCTGAGAAAATTGTGGTGCATAAGGAAAAAGTTGATCAACTGAAATCGGTCATCAGCAAAAAGTCGAATGAAGTTATTGCATTCAACCAGCAATTAAAAGAAAACGCCATCCAGGAAACACAGCAGGCAATCAACGGTTTGATCAATGCGACCTACGCGATTCAAAATAAAATTGAAAATCTTTCGCATCAGAAGTCAGTGGCAGAAGCAAAGGTTGAAGAATTAAAAGATCAATTGCAGCAGTCACAGGATGATATTGAAGATACGCGTTCTGTGTTGCGTGATCTTGTTGATGAAGTAGGTGCACACGATGAAAAGATGAAGCTAACAGGAGAAGAATTTGTAAAAGCAGAACAGGAATTTAACACGGCAAATTCTTTATATAATGACCACAACCTGCAGCTTACCCGCCAACAAAGCAAAGTCAATTCAATAGGGCAGGAGCTCGAATTTAAAAGCAGGCAACTGAATGACCTTATTGCACAGGTTGATAGCAGCAAAGCTCAATTAAAAGAAGCAGTTGAAAATATTGAAACCACAAGTGCAGAATTACAAAACCTGGAACAGGAAGTATTGAGCCTTTTGAAGAACAAAGAGATTGAAGAAAAGAAACTGAATGAAGCAGACCAGGCTTATTACAATTTGAGAAATGAATTGAGCGAAAAAGAAACGCAGTTGCGGCAAAAGCAAAAGACGAAAGAGCAGGCGGAACATGCATTAAATGAAATAAAAGACAAACTCAATGAATTGAAATTGCAGGTTGCCGGAATGAAGGAAAGATTGAGTGTTGAGTTCAAAGTTGATCTCGATGCAATTCTTGATGAAGAACGGAATACGAATTTGTCGCTTGAAGAACTGCAGGAAAAATGTGACAGGATGAAAAAGCGGTTGGAAAATATGGGCGAAATAAATCCAACTGCTATCGAAGCGTATTCAGAAATGAAAAAGCGATTTGATTTCATCGGCGAACAAAAGAATGATCTGGTAAATGCCAAGCAATCGCTGATGCAAACCATCCAGGAAGTAGAAACGACAGCCAACCAAAAATTTCTAGACACATTTAATAAGGTGAGAGAGAATTTTCAAAATGTGTTTAAAACTTTGTTTACTGAGGATGACACCGCAGATATGATCCTTGAAAATCCTGAAAACCTTGCTGATACCGGAATTGACATTATTGCAAAACCAAAAGGGAAAAGACCTACAAGCATTACACAATTGAGTGGTGGAGAAAAAACACTAACCGCCACAGCTTTGTTGTTTGCGATCTATTTGATCAAACCAGCCCCGTTCTGCATTCTCGATGAAGTAGATGCTCCTTTGGATGATGCGAATGTTGGAAAGTTTACGCAGATGATCCGCAAATTCAGTAAGGAATCACAATTCATTATTGTCACCCACAACAAAATGACGATGGCCTCTGCTGATGTGATCTATGGGGTCACAATGCAGGAACCGGGCGTAAGTAAATTAGTGCCGGTCGATTTCCGTGGATTGGATCACCAGTTTGTAAACTAAATTTTTAGATAGTAATAAAAGTTAAATGCCCCTTGAGATCGAGGGGCATTTGTTTAACTATTACCAAAAAAACTAAAAAATAAAAATTATGGATTTTGCGTAGTTGAAGTAGCTGAAACCGGTGTCGGAGTTGGTGTTACTTCAGGTGCAGGTGTGCTGGCGTTATTCAGCGCCTCTTGTTGTTTTTCAACATCTTTGTCTTTCATTCCCGCTTCAATTTCACTTTTTACATGTTCTTTCGCATCATTAAATTCTCTGACGCCGCGGCCGATTCCCCTCATCAGATCAGGGATCTTTTTACCACCAAAAAATAATAAAATAACTAACAGGATTAACAACCATTCTGATTCTCCGGGCATTGACAGAAGAAAAAATGGTTTCAGGTAAATGCTTAACATGATTAATAATTTGGGTTTGAAAATATTTGTAAAGGTAGGCCAAACCATGTTAGGGGAATGTAAATTTTCTTTGATAATCCGCTTGTAAAACTGTTCCAATTTATAAAAAAAATCCCGGCAGTTTTGCTACCGGGAAATATATCATTAGGATACATTCTTTATTCAGCGGGCTTTTCTCGTATTCCGGCTTTTATCTCTTTCTTCATATTATCTTTTGCATCGTTAAATTCTTTAACGCCCTTACCAATGCCGCGCATCAGGTCAGGAATCTTTTTGCCGCCAAAGAAAAGTAATACAACCAGCAGGATCAGGATCCATTCAGATCCGCCGGGCATTGAAAGTAATAGGATGGGTTTGGGAAGGATGCTTAGCATGAGTTTGTTTTTTTCTTTTGATAAATTTGGTTGCTCGCCTAATTTGTAAAGTTAACGTGTCTGCGCAACAATCAAACTAAAAATTATTTTCTTTAATTACGTAAAAAAAGAACGTTTGGTATTTTAATTCCTAATTTTATTTTCTTTAAAAAATTTACTCATGAATTATTGGCTAGTTAAATCAGAACCATCGAAGTATAGTTGGGAACAATTTGTAAAGGATAAAAAAACCTTTTGGGATGGCGTTAGGAATTATGGTGCACGCAACAACCTGCGGGATATGAAAAAAGGAGATGAGGTATTTTATTATCACAGTAATGAAGGAATGGAAATAGTGGGCATAGCAACTGTAATAAAGGAGTCTTACCAGGATCCGACAACCGACAATAAAAATTGGGTTGTAGTTGATTTGAAACCGGTAAAAAAATTGAAAAAACCGGTCACACTTTCGCAAATAAAATCCGAGGCAAAATTGGAGAATATGGAGTTGGTAAAAAACTCAAGACTATCTGTTCAAAAAGTTACTCCAGAGGAATGGAAACAGGTTTTGAAAATGAGTGAGGGAAAGTAATTGGTATATTAGTTAATTGGTTAATTAGGGGAGGTGATAAATAAATAATCAATATTAAATAATCAATAATCAGTTTTTGTTTTGAAAAAAAATCTCATAGTCCTAACAGGAGCCGGAATAAGCGCTGAAAGCGGATTAAAAACATTTCGCGACAGCGATGGTTTGTGGATGGGATATGATGTTTATGAAGTGGCTTCTCCACAAGGCTGGCAAAAAGATCGGCGACTTGTACTTGATTTTTACAATCAACGAAGAAAGGAAGTGGCCAAAGCTGAGCCAAATGCGGCTCATAAAGGAATTGCGGAACTTCAGGAAAAATACAATGTAACCGTTATCACCCAAAACATTGATGATTTGCATGAACGAGCCGGCTCTGAAAATGTGCTTCATCTTCATGGCGAAATTTTTAAAATGCGTGGAGAAAAGGATGAAAATACTTTTTTTGAAATAAGGGAAGATATTGAATACGGTCAGAAAGCACCGGATGGAACGCAATTCAGACCACATGTAGTTTGGTTTGGTGAACCTGTTCCGATGATTGAAGAAGCTGCGAAACTCATGACTACTGCCGATCTTTTTATCCTCGCCGGAACTTCCTTGCAGGTTTATCCTGCTGCCGGATTAATTGATTTTTTACCTTTGGGAATACAAAAATTTATTATTGACAAAAATCCTCCGTTTGTTCCTTCTCATCATAATTTTAAAGTGATAGAAAAAACGGCAACAAAAGGAGTTGAAGAAGTTAAAAATATATTGTTGGGCAACTCGATAAATTATTAAAAAACTAACTCATGTACAGTTCTGATGTTTTCACTTCAATGTTCAGCCTGGTCTTTCTCGGCTTATTCTTAATACCTGTAATTTGCTTTTTGCTTACGCTGCAAAATACTTTGAAAGCTATTTCCCCGGAAAACAGGCGAATGCCACCATCAAATGTTTGGCTGCTTTTTATCCCGTTGTTCAATCTTGTTTGGCAGTTTATTGTTGTGGACAGGATTGCTCAATCTATTGGCGCGGAATGTGCCAGATTAAATATTCCAGTTAATGATCCTAAGCCTACTTACGGGATTGGCCTTGCGTGGAACATTTGTAATTGTATCGCCTTTATTCCTTTTTTTGGAGGCCTCGCTTCCCTGGTAACTTTTATTATTTATTGGGTAAAGGTGGCAGAATTCAAAAAGTTAATAGAAGCAAACCGTGATACATTCACCCTTGATGCTGAACGAAATATTTTTTATGGGGACAAGAAAATTTAAATGAGTCTCCAACAAAAAAACCAACAAACGCAGAAAAAAAAATCTTGTATTTGTTGGTTTACTGTAAAAAATATTTGCTTCTATCGCTGCACTCTTCCTGAAGCATCACCTTTCATCAAGGTCGTTACTTCATTCAATGTTGCATGATTTAAATCACCCGGAATTGTATGTTTCAACGCTGAGGCAGCCACACCAAATTCAGCTGCATCTTTCAAATTCATATCAGTTACTAATCCATAAATAAATCCGCTGGCAAAAGAATCACCACTGCCTACTCGATCAACAATTCTAACTTCATATTTTTTTGTGTGATAAAATTCATTGCCGTCATAAACCAATGCACTCCAGCCATTGTCCGATGCACTGTAGCTTTCACGTAAAGTAGAAGCAATGTATTTAAAACCAAATTTTTCTTTCATCTGTTGAAAAACATTTTTATATCCGTCAAGATTTAATTCCCCTTTCGTTACATCAGTTCCTTTACTTTTAAATCCTAGTGTTGTTTCTGCATCTTCTTCATTACCGATGCACACGTCTACATATTGGCAAAGCTTCGTCATCACTTCTTTTGCTTTTTCTTTGCTCCATAATTTTTTCCGGTAATTCAAATCGATACTTGTTGTTACTCCTTTTTCTTTGGCTGCTTTCAACGCTGCTTCTGAAAGTGCAGCTGCTTTGTCGCTCAAGGCAGGTGTAATCCCGGTTGTGTGAAACCACGAAGCACCTTCAAAAACTTTATCAAAATCAAAATCACTTACATCAGCATCGGCAATTGCTGCACCTGCGCGATCATATATAACCTGCGATGCTCGCATTGAAGCACCTGTTTCCAGGAAATAAATGCCCAGCCTTTTTCCTCCGCGTGCCACAAATTGTGTGTCAACTCCATAACGCCGCAAATGATTGATCGCTGATTGACCAATTGCATTATCCGGAACTTTTGAAATGAAAACACCTTGCAAACCGTAATTACAGAGCGCCGCAGATACATTCGCTTCACCACCGCCATAAGTGACATCGAAGGTGTCCGCCTGCACAAATCTTTGATGTTCGGGGGTGGACAAACGAAGCATAATTTCACCGAGCGTTACAACTTTTTTAGCCATAGTATTTTTTGAATTTAATTGTTTCATACGATTAAAGTCTTCCAAATCTCAATCTTATTTATTTAAACAACAAGAAAAGCCGGCAATAATTCGTAAAAAATCAACGACATCGTTTGCGTAAAATCTATGGTATCGATTGCGAAACATCTTTAATAAAAATTTTACATTGCCAAAATCATGGACCCCTCTAAAAAGTCTTGTTAACGGAAATGGACACACGAATTTATTTTATATTTAAATCTCAGATTTATTTTGCAAATAAGAGTTTAATTTTAATTCGCATATTCGGTAACGTTTGCATAAAAAAATATGGATTACTAAAAGAATTCCAATAACATTGTTTAATCTTAAAAGTATCTAAATGAGCCAAAAAGATGTTTTATTGCAATTGATCCCTGAGCAAGGAGTCCTTCCACTTTATTTTTACAAAGACACAGAAGTTAGCCTTGAAGTCCTACGTGCGTTATACCGCGCCGGCATTCGCACAGTAGAATATACAAATCGTGGAGAAGCAGCTTTGAAAAATTTTAACGAGATGCGCAAACTCTGCGATGCGGAAATGAAAGATATGTATCTCGGAATAGGTACGATCAAAAACGGTGAGGCAGCAAGAACTTTTATCGATGCCGGTGCAGATTTTATTATTTGTCCCGGACTGGTTGAAGAAGTGGCGCAAGTGTGTGATACAAAGAATATGTTGTGGGTTCCCGGCTGCATGACGCCGACTGAGATCATCCATGCAGAATCACTTGGCGCTAAAATGATCAAACTTTTCCCGGGCAATTTACTTGGCCCTGAATTCATGAGTGCTATTAAGGCGTTGTTTCCTGACCTGATGTTTATGCCGACAGGTGGCGTTGATCTCGATAAAGAAAACATTGCCAAATGGCTGAAGTCCGGAGTATGTGCAGTGGGAATGGGAAGTAAGTTAGTGAGCAAACCATTACTTGAAGAAAAAAATTACGCCCGCATCGAAGAGCTGGCAAGGCAGGCGCTCGAGATCCTGAAATCACTTAAATAAAAAAGGTTCAAATAATAACGTTATGCAGAATTCAATTGATATTGAGAATACCATGACTAAAGAAAAAACAAGCGGGTCGTCAAAAATCGGAAGATACCGCTGGAGAATTTTAGCGTTGTTATTTTTTGCTACGACAATCAATTACATGGATCGCAGTATTATTGGAGTACTTGGTCCAACGTTAAAAGACCAGGTTTTCCATTGGTCTAACGAACAATACAGCTACATTAATATTTCGTTCATGATAGCGTATGCGCTCGGCATGGTCATTATGGGCGGAGTGATTGATCGCATGGGAACACGTTTCGGGTATGCGTTATCGATAGGCATATGGAGTTTTTTTAGCCTGATCCATGCTTTCATTACAAAAGGAATGAGTTGGATAGGATTTGTAGTCGCCCGTTTTGGATTAGGTATTGGTGAATCAGGAAATTTTCCCGCCTGTATTAAAACAGTTGCGGAATGGTTTCCTAAAAAAGAACGGGCGTTTGCAACAGGCATATTTAATGCAGGAAGTAATGTGGGCGCAGTATTGGCTCCACTGGTCATTCCGATGATCGTAACTGACAAAGGAAAACATTGGCAATATGCGTTTGGCATCACTTTTATCTTTAGTCTTACCTGGATCATTATCTGGTTAAGCACCTACAAAAAACCGGAAAAAAGTTTAAAAGTTTCACCTGCCGAACTTACCCATATTTTGAGCGATTCCCCGGCAGAAAATGAAGAAAGGATACCGTGGGCTAAAGTATTGCCACTAAAAGAAACATGGGCCTTTGCCGTTGCTAAAATTCCTGATGCCGTTTGGTGGTTTTATTTATTCTGGGGAAGTTTTTTTCTGCATGCGCAATTTCATTTGGAATTGAAAGGATTGGCACTTCCATTAATAGTAATTTACGTAATGGCAGATGGAGGTAGCATTTTTGGCGGTTGGCTTTCATCTTATTTTATTAAAAAAGGGTGGACTATTAATCGAGCCAGAAAGACAACGTTATTGATCTGTGGAATTATTATTTTACCAGTGGTGTTTGCTACGCAAACCAGCAATCAATGGGTTTCTGTTTTTTTGATAGGACTTGCAGCCAGCGGGCACCAGGCATGGTCGGCCAATGCCTTTACATTGGCTTCTGATGTTTTTCCTAAAAAGGCAACCGGGTCTGTTGTAGGTATTGGAGGCATGGTAGGCGGTGTTGCGAGTATCATAGCATTTTTTGCTCTTGGCCGTGTACTAGATAGTAGTGGTAAGTCGGCTTATCTTTTTGCTTTTTTAATCGCTGGCTGCTTATATCTTGTATGCCTGCTGATCATTCACCTGATTATGCCAAAGATGACCCCGCTAAACGAAAATTTGCAAAAAGTATCACAATAACCTTTTCATTTGCAAGTAACTTTTAAATCTGAATTTGAAAAGAGGGCATTACATTGAAACGACTCGACTTGTAAATCCAATTAAATAGTAAACCAATTTTTAAGCTGAAATTTTATTTTGTTCAAATTAGAAATTGGAAGACCCCTTTTTCTAACTTGTTGTTTATTTCGCTGAAAAATTTGTGTTTCTGTAACCCCAATGATCCTTTTATTCTTTCCAGTTCCGCAACTTCCCCCGGTTGTTTCTTACTTTTTAAAATCGCTTTTTCAATTTGGCTTTCGAGTACTACTCGATCGTGCCAATCACCCAAAAGCGTTAGCAGATCATCTTCTTCTTTAATTGACCTTGATGGCCAGTTGGTTCGTTTCCTGTTGTAAAAATCTTCTTTAAGGATCTTACGAAGCTGATGCGCGTCCTCTGTCTTTATTGGTAAAGTTTCAATAAGAGATGCAATCTTTCTCTTTTCATTATTCATAAAATGAATCACATCATCGTCATCAGTTTTTTGAAGATGCTTTGCAATTTTTTTAATTGCCTTGCTTATCTTTTTATTTCTATTTTTTGAAAGAGCGGAAGCAAATTTTTTCTTCTCCTTCTGAATTTGCTTGTCAAGTTTGTCAAGATAGTTTTTTAAACCATCGCATTCTTTTTCTAAAAACGCATACTGTAATTGCAGCTCACGTACCTTGCCGGCTACTCCATAAATCTTTGAAAAAGGTTTTAATTGTTTCTTTTTTGAAAAGTTCTTTTGGGAAAACTCCAAAAATCCTGAAATGGCTTTTAGTTTTTTAATTTCAACCCGCAGTTTGTGATAATCCTCGTCAGAAAATTTTTTGAGTGATTTTTTTAAAAGTGAGGATAACTTTTTTTGTATCTCCTTTAAATATGCTTTATCTGAAGAGCTTTTCATTGTAAGAATAAAATGAAAAATGAAGATCTATTTTCAAATCCAAATTACAGTAAACCAACAAATGAGCCAGAATCCTCTTTTACCTGCTTAGTAAAAACTCTTTCAAATTCTTAAACCCCACTTCCATTATCGTGCTCAATTTCTCTCTTGATATAATTGCTTCAACACTTGCCGGCATGGGAATCTTTTCATTGATGATTGGCTCCACCACATCATAAAATTTTACGGGGTGAGCTGTTTCCAAAATGAATCCTTTTTCTTCTTTGTGGTTTTGAAGATAATTCTCAAGCGCGCGAAACGCAACCGCGCCATGCGGATCAAGCAAATAATTTTCGTTTGTGTAAACCTCTTTTATTGTCTTGCGGGTTTCATCATCCGAAATACTTTCACTACTTAATTTGCTTTTCAAATCAGCAAAACGGTGATGAAACAATTCGAGTATTCTAACAAAATTGCTTGGATCACCCACATCCATTGCATTAGAAATGGTTGCAACAGCTTTAGTGGGTTGATATTTTTCCGTGATCAAAAATTCAGGAACGACTTTATTGGCATTACAGGCCGCGATAAAATGTCTTGCAGGCAAACCTGAAACGTGTGCCAAAATTCCTGCGCAAATATTTCCAAAGTTGCCACTGGGAACACTAATAACTGGTGGATGTTGTTTGTCCTGCCATTGTTTCCAGGCAAACAAATAATAAAATTGCTGGGGCAGCCAGCGAGCTACATTGATGGAATTGGCTGAAGTGAGAAACAATTTTTCATTCAATTCTTTGTCGGCAAACGCCTGCTTCACCATTTGCTGGCAATCATCAAAATTTCCTTTCACTTCAATCGCATGAATGTTGTTGCCCAAAGTTGTCAGCTGCTTTTCCTGTACACTGCTTACTTTTCCCGATGGATAAAGTATCACCACTTCCACACCTTCCACATTATAAAATCCATTTGCAACAGCGCCGCCGGTATCGCCCGAAGTGGCCACCAACACGGTAACTTTTTTATCATTGTTTTTTACAAAATATCCAAGGCAGCGGCTCATGAAACGGGCGCCAATATCTTTAAATGCAAGGGTAGGGCCATGAAACAATTCAAGTGAAGAAATCCGATCATTTATTCTCTTGAGTGGAATCTCAAAATTGATCGTCTCTGCTACAATTCTTTTCAACACTTGCGGCGGTATTTCTTCTCCCACAAAAGGTTGAATTACTTTAAAAGCAATTTCTTCATTGGAATATTTTTCAATTTCCCTGAAGAAATCTGCATCGTGATGAGGAATGCTTTCAGGAAAATACAAACCTTTATCAGGAGCTAATCCCCGGATCGTTGCTTCTTTAAAAGTGGCTGCAGGTGCGGTTTTATTGAGACTAAAAAAATTCATTTTTGGTTTGTTTACTCTTTACACTTCCTTTTCTTCCACGATTTTTACGCCTTCTGTGTTTATTGAAGTCACGTAAGTTTTATAATCAACGCCTATTCTTTCATAGATATCTCTCATGATTTTCTCAAGTTGCTGCGCAGTCGTTTCATCTTTGCTCAGCATAAAAATAGAAGGCCCGGAACCGGAAATTCCCCCACCAATACTACCGGCTTCTTTACACTTTGATTTCACTTCATCAAAGCCGGGAATTAAAATGCTGCGCACCGGTTCTATAATAACGTCTTCCATCGAACGGCCGATCAGTTCAAAATCATTTTGCATAAACCCAACGATCAGCCCGCCGATATTTCCCCATTGTTTTATTGCATTTTTTAACTGAACTTCTTTTCTCAGGATTTGCCTCGAATCAGAGGTGCGGACTTCAATTTGAGGATGAACGATCGTAATGAAAAGTGAAGGGGCATTTAAAGGAATTATATCCAAAGGAAAGATCGAACGAATCAAAGTGACGCCACCATAAATGCATGGTGAAACGTTATCTGCATGTTTAACACCGCCTGCAATTTTTTCGCCGTTCATGGCAAAACGAACGAGATCTTCATTTGAAAAAATATTTCCCAACAAATGATTGGCTGCTACTACTGCACCGGCAGAACTTGCGGCACTGGAACCCAAACCACTTCCGGGTTTGATGTGTTTACGGATCGTAAGATGAAACCCTAATGGTTTTTCGTATTCCTCCATCAACGCGAGCAAAGCGGCGCCGGAAACATTTTTTTCAGGTTCTTCAGGCAAATTAAATTCATCGGTATGCTGAATGACTAATCCGGGTTTTTCGGTAAGTTTTAAAGTCATTTCATCAAACGGCGCATGTAAAGCCATCCCAAGAATATCAAAGCCACAAACCAGATTGGCAACAGTTGCCGGAGCCAGCACTTTTATTTCTTTCATTTTGCTATTTTAAATTCTTACAGCCCTGATGATATCAGCAAAAACGCCCGAAGCGGTGACTTCTGCTCCTGCTCCAGCACCTTTTACTACCAATGGCTGCCCTGAATAGCGATTTGTATAAAAAACCACAACATTGTCCTTTCCATACAAATGATAAAAGTCGTGGGCAGAATCGATTTGTTGCAAACCTACGCTTGCTTTGCCATCTTCATAAGTCGCAACGAATTTCAATTTTTTTCCTTCTTTAGTTGAGGCGTCCAATATTTTTTTGAAATGTGCTTCATGCTTTTCCATGCACTCGTAAAATTCTTCTACAGAACCTTCCATGCATTCCGGTGGCATAAAACTATTGTTGGTAATATCATCCATGTTGATCTTTTCACCAGACTCACGTGCGAGGATCATAATCTTTCTTACCACATCCACACCACCAAGATCCAAACGTGGATCTGGCTCAGTGAATCCTTCGTCCTGCGCTTCTTTTACTACCTTAGCAAATGTTTTTTTGCCATCGTAATTATTGAAAACATAATTCAAAGTTCCGCTTAGTACGGCTTCAATCTTTGTGACTTTATCTCCGCTCAATAAAAGATCGTTCAACGTGCCAATAACCGGCAAACCTGCACCAACGTTGGTTTCAAAAAGTAAGTGAACATTGAATTCCCTTGCAAGATTTTTTAGTTTTTCATAATAACTGTAAGAAGATGATGCGGCGATTTTATTGCAGGCAACAATGGAAACGCTTTTTTCCAATATCTCTGCATAATGACTTGCAACATCCTTGTTGGCGGTTACATCAACAAAAACTGAGTTCCGCAGATTTTTGGTTATGATCGTGTTTACAAATTCATCCAAATTCATCTTGGCGCCTTCCTGTAAAAGCTCTTTCCAGTTTTCAAGATCAACGCCGTTGGCATTGATCAACATTTTTTTGCTGTTTGCAATCCCTACAACCCTTAAGGATAGACGAAGATTTTTTTGTAGGTATTTGTGTTGCTGTAATAACTGTGCAAGAAGACGTGAACCTACATTGCCTACGCCCACAACATAAAGATTGATTTGCTTATAAGTTGTTTCAAAAAAATCTTCGTGCAAAACATTCACCGCTTTTTTCACATCGCGGGTAGCAATTACCGCCGAAATATTTCTTTCTGAAGATCCCTGGGATATCGCTCTTACATTAATGCCGTTTCTTCCCAGCGCACTGAACATTCTGCCGCTGATGCCGGGATGACTTTTCATTTTGTCGCCCACCAGTGCAATAATGGCCAGGTCTTTTTCTACTATCAATGGTTCTACCATCATTCGTTCTATTTCTATTTCAAAAGCTTCGTCCACAGCTGCTTTAGCTCTTTCAGCCGAAGATTCTTCTATAGCAACGCAAATAGAATGTTCTGAAGAACTTTGCGTAATTAAAATCACATTTATTTGTTCGTTTGCTAACGTTTCAAACAATCGTTTTGAAAAGCCCGGAACACCTGCCATTCCGCTTCCTTCAAGGCTTAACAATGCAATACGGTTGATACTTGAAATTCCTCTTACACTGCTTCCATCTTTTTTTCCGGAACTATTTTCATTCTCTATTAAAGTGCCATTTTGCTCGGGAGAAAAAGTACTCTTTACCCAGACCGGAATATTTTTCATCATAACAGGCTGTATGGTTGGCGGATAAACCACCTTTGCTCCAAAATGTGATAACTCCATGGCTTCCCGGTACAAGACATTCGGAATTATTTTGGCATTGGTTACCAATCTTGGATCTGCAGTCATCATTCCGCTCACATCTGTCCAAATTTCCAACGCTGATGCATCTACTGCCGCAGCGATGATTGAGGCTGTATAATCAGAACCACCTCTTCCCAATGTAGTTGTGATGCCATTTTTATCAGAAGCGATAAAACCGGGAACGATAAACAATGTTGTTTCCTGGTCATCGAATGCAGATTTAATTTTAGGATTGGATACTTCAAAATTGAAAAGAGCATTTTCAAAATTTGAATTAGTCGAAATCATCTTCCTTGCGTCAATCCATTTATTTTTATGACCAGCTGAATCAAACTTTGCTGCAATAATTTGAGACGATAATAATTCGCCATAACTCATGATCCTGTCCCTGGTGCGGGATGTAAGTTCCTGCAATAAAAACACGCCATTACAGATGTCTTCAATCTCGTTGCATTGCTGTTTTACCATGCTCAACACCCGGCTCTGTTGTGCCACCGGAATCAATTGTCTTGTTATTTTGAGGTGCCTGTTTTCAATTTTTTGCAACTCTTCCCTGAACTGTTCTTTACCTTCTGAGGCAAGAACTACACTGTTTAACAGAGCATCTGTAGTGCCACCCAAAGCGGAAACTACTACAATTAATTTTTCTTTTTGAAGTTGTAGTTCAATGATTGAAATGATCTTGTTGATATTTTCGGCGCTCGCTACAGATGAGCCGCCAAATTTTAATACGCGCATATGAATCTGAAATATTAATGATTGAATGAGTTTTCCCGAAGGAGATACAGCCGAAGCCCAAAGTATAATATAGCAATTGTACAACCCTTAACGGGTTGTTGTAATAGTTGTAGCAGGAATGCCGGGGTTGGCAATTCGCGAAGGGATAATATGAGTGAGAGTTTGTTTCATTTTTTTAAACAGGAGACGAAGATAGTATAGAGAATTCAAAAATTCTTATAAAAGTGTAAATTTTTTTTGAAGAATCATTTTTACTCTTAAAATCTATTCAATAAAAATGCAATTCAGCGAGATTTATTTCCTTCTTTAATTCTATTCCTTTTGCAGTAGACTTATAAATCTTCTAAGTTTTTGTTTTACCCTAAATAAAACAGGCGCACAAAAACTGTGCGCCTGAAGTTTAAAAAAACAATTCTTTTAACCCGTTGGCGGAGTTAATTTTTAAAAATTGGGACAAAAGATGCTATACAGTTGTCTTAGTTAGTGACTAAACTTTCTAAAACAACATGCATAACATCCGAACAAATTTCATTAAAATTCTC
>JBQCEG010000010.1:0-4957 GCA_051960475.1 Ginsengibacter sp. | reverse complement strand
GTTGTACGGGTATAGAAGCGACAGGATTATCAGGAGGAGCTAGAAAGGTGAGCTTAAAGCCGTTTCTTTCCTGCATCAACTCCTGCGACAGGAATGCTTTTTTACTAAACCGCTTTTGAAGTCCGTATGTAATATTTTGTGAAAGGTGATCAGCAATTAATTCCATTGAACCTTCCTGCCTGATCACCTGGTGGGCTTTTCCATATTGATTTGTTCCGGCACCAATTGTACCTCCCGATATTATTTCAGGATGTTCATTTACAAAATGATTCAGGGAATATTCTCCAAATTCATTTTCCAAATTGATTGTTTGAACAAGCATTTCTTCATCACTCGTAAACCCGTGCTTCGTGGAATTTTTTTGAACAATTAGCAGGTGGGAAGGCGCTTCAGTGTTGCTGCTATCCTTCATAAGATTATCAGGCAATACATTTAAACTTATGAAATCAGCATGTAAGAATAGGTATTCCCTTGCCTTTTGATTGGAAGGACTATTTAAAAAAGCATCAGTAGTTACATAAGCAAGTAAGCCGCCTTCTTTTATTTTTTCAAGTCCTTTTCCAAAAAAGTAATTGTGGATTTTATTGGTTAATTCCGGAGCTTTTAAACTCTTATCGTAAACCTTAAAGTTGCCAAAAGGAATGTTACCAACAATTAGATCATATTGTCCATTTTCCTTGTCATCAGTTTCTTCAAAGCCTTTTGGCTGGACTTCAACATTACTATTTAAGGAATTTGAGATAACCTTTAAAATTTTTGCACTCAAAAGATCCTTTTCAACACAAGAAATCTTTTCAAGTCCCAAAAACATCTCATCGGCCTTGGAAACAAAAATGCCGGCACCGGCACTTGGTTCATAAATTTTTCGTGGAAGAATCCCTTCTTCACTTAGCGCCTTATAGATCGCTCTCGGGATAACTTCCGGAGTGTAGAAGGCAGTAAGGACACTGTTTTTAAGAGAAGTTATGACTTCAATATATTGTTGCTCATCAAAATGCTCCTTTAATAAAGAATGTAATTGAACAATGTCTGAAAATAACTTTATGTCTTCTTTGGAAGCGTTTAATTTTTCCCATTCATTAATAGAAGAATTGGGAAAGAGGATCGCCTTTATTCCGCCAAAGCCAGAATATTTTTTTAGTGCCATCAGATCCTCCGCAGAAACTTCTGATCCTTCAATCCAGGATAAGGCAATACGAATGGCTTCGATATTATCTCTAAGCTTCTGTTGAATATTGTATCCCATGCTTCTCTCCTTTCACACTCCACAATTGATAAAAGTATTCACTGATCATTCCGGTCATCTCATACCTCAAATGGCGATCATCTTCATTGGCTTCCCCGAAATTGTAGCTGGAAAAGACTTCAGAACAGTAATTAACCATATTTATGATCTCAGGTTTTAAAACACCAATACCATCCAGTAATTTGAATTCCTCGTTAAAATCTTCTTCAAGAATATTCAAGACGTAATGATATTTCGATGGCTTAAGATCCTCAGTGAGAATATCAAAGCAGGCTTCTTCCTTAATATAGAGGGGCTGATTGTTTGAGGCATCCTTCAATAACCCTTCTACAACACTTAACTTATCCACTACATACGATGCTACCATTCCCTTTTCCATTAACTGCCACAACAAATCAGGATTATTTTCCTCCATATACCGTAAAAGCCTGCTGATTAGAATTTCCCGCATTTTTTATTTTTAAACGCCAAAAAACGATTTGATAACAGTGGCCACAACGACCAGGAAGACACAACTTCCAAACCATGCTGCTGCCACCTTTCCGGTATCATGATCACCGGCGTTCCATTTATTGTACACTTTTACTGCTCCAATCAGTCCTACAATTGCACCAATGGCATACATTAAATTGGTACCGGAATCAAAATAACTTCTGACCTGGGTATTTGCTTCATTAATACCTGCGTTGCCATCCTGCGCATTTGATCCTAAAGTCATCAACAGAAGAATCCCAACAAACGCCGCATTTTTGCATTTTCTCATCTTCAATTTCAAACAGCCTCTTTTCATATCTATGTTGTTTATTTGTTTCAAAAAAAATCCATTCACCTAATTCCATAACTCCCTCAACTCTTCCTCACTTAGATGAATGGATGAAACACATTCCCGGATCATAAATTCCATAACAGAATGTTGTATTGCCGGATCTTTAATCTCCGGGTATTTGTTAATGAGCAAACGCATAGAACTCATCAACACTTTTTTATCCAGATTGTATTGACTGGCATGATCAACAAATTCATGCAAATCATGAGTGAAAGATTGAACAATCTCATTCCTGTTCGTCAATACTTTATCTTTCTTAATAATCAATTTACCTGCAAATAATTTCAGTATATCGCTCCTGAAATACAAATAGCCTATTAAAGAATAATAAATGACTGAAAGAGTAAGAATAACCATCAGGTAGGTACTCCAGGAGATTTGATTGAACATGTTGAATAATTTTAATGATCTCTAAACTGAAGGCAAATTAGTTTAGAAAGAAGGCAGTTTGGGTGAATCAGGGTGAAGCCGGAGTGAATTGAATTTGACTAATAACTATCAATATTCCTGATCATTTTCTGTAAGAATCGCTTCACATTGTCTTTCGCTTCATAATTCACTTTATCTGCATTTTTTTGAAGGCTTTCAGTACTGAAGCCTTTCTGATTATTATTAATAAGGTGAGAAGCAGTTTTTTCAAAAAGGCTTTTATAGGTTTCTCCTGCAGCACCTCCGGAATCTACAAAGGCTTTATGTAATAAGTAAATCTCGGTTCCCCGAAATGGAACATGGACAAAAGTTTTTGTGGCTGTATCTGCAGGAGCGAATTCTTCCATCTTGAGGAAATTCATTTCTTCATTAATCCATTCAATGACTTGATCCTTTAATGAAGGAAGATGTGAGTGAAGACAATAACCTTGCTTCATAGGATATTGACTTATTTTCTTCTGCTCCAAAAGCAGCATAAGCATTTGCGATGATTTCCCCCTTTGCTTCCTGACTGCATGCATTAATTGGTTACCTAATAATTCGCACAACTCAATGTGATTATAATTAAAATAAAAAAGGGTCTTTTTTAATTTTTCCTCTGAAGTCAATATCCCCAGTTGAAGCAATTCATTGGCCAGTTCGAGATGGTAATTCATCTCCGCAAATGCCGGAGGAAGCCTTTTATCACATAATACTTTAAATGATTTTGCAATAAATCGAATGATATAACGACAACGGGTAGACGCAGATGAACCGCCTTTACAAATTGAATCCGCTAATTCTGATAATTCTTTTGAACTGGCTTCAAAAATTATCTGAGGCATTTTTTGGTTACAATCGAAATAGTCATTAAAATTTTCTCTAAGAAAAAACAAAAAGTTCTTTAAATGGATTGAAAACGCTTTATTGATTGAATTATTGGCCGAACACAGATGGCTTAAATAAATCTTGTCTAAAAGACTCACAACCATTATTTCAAGTAATTTAACGTACTGCTTTTTTTCCTTTTGCTTTGCCTTGCTCAGCATGTACTCAATTACCCGCTTCTCAAGAGTTTCCTTCCATTCAACTGATTTATTTAACCACTCTTCCTTCTTCGATTCTTCAATAGAAGAATGCTCATTCAAACTTTCCAGGCATTGTAAAATAAATTCTTTCCAATCACGAAATATAAAAGACATACTTCAAAATTCCCCAGATCAGAGCAGTAAAACAATACGTTAACGATAGTAAAAACATACGTTCATAAAGGTAATTTTTCAGTGATTTATAGCCTCTGATAGAATCATGCGTGTTTGAAACCTAAGTAAATTATTAAAACGGCCCTTAAAAAAAACTTAAAGCGATAAATATTTTTGGTAACTCGGTTACTGTTATTATCATCGAGCTGTCCTGAATTATTTTCCCATTTTCTACTCAATCGAAATATTGTTGAACTTGTACTATACCTGCCAAAATAAAAAATCTTATATTTTCTTGGTTCAATAGTTCGGATTCAATAAATCGGAAATCTCATGAAACGGACATTGCGAATGGATAAATAATCTCCGGTATGGGAAGTAGTAACGGCCAAGCACAAGCCAGAAGCCCCGGCACAATGGGTTTTATCATTGCTACTGAATTTCTTTTATTCGATTAATCACTACATAATTACCGAAACATTTTGAGGAAATTTTCAAATCAATTTCAACTCTTATTGGATAAGTATCTATTTTAAAAGATGGCGGCATACTGTCAATATCGAAATATCCATTTTGGAGATCATTGGGATTGGGATGACTATCAATTTTAATAAAAATGCCACCGGTACACATTCCCATCCTCGGATCAGGGGCAACAATTGTTGCAGAGTTCATAAAGGGCATTTCTTTATTGGCTTTCCTGCATGCTGAAATTGCTAACGAAAAAAATAAAGCTAAAATAAAAACCCGGAAGATCTTTCCCATGTCTGCACATTTTACATTTGACAATTTCAGTTTCTTTTTCGTTGCATGATGAAAGTCAGAGACAGAATGTTTATCATCTACAATTCTTAATTTACATTCCCGAAACTTTTATGAAGTTATCCCGGTCACCAAAAGAAATAGCAATCTATTAACCAACAAAAATTTCCTTTTAAATATTAAAATATTTTATCTTGAAATTGTATTGAATTTCTCCTTTAAGAAGAAAGAGAGTTATCCGCTTGTTAAGTGGCTAATTGAAAATTGAAAATCAAATTAATGTATGCTTGGACTATTGGTTGAAATTATAATTTCCTGGCTACTGCTTTGGATATTTTGCAAAAAGAGTTTGCTTGTTTTGGGAATAGCTCCTACAAAAATCAGGCTTTTCAATCTTTTCGTTGGCATTCTTTCAGCCTGTGTTTGTTGCTGTCTTTACTACCTATCCTTTAGTTTTTTTACAACAAATAAGTGGACGATCAATAATGAATTTACCGGACAAAAATTATTAGC
>JBQCEG010000009.1:0-9691 GCA_051960475.1 Ginsengibacter sp. | reverse complement strand
GGTCCCTATCTGTGATGGGCGTTAGAAAATTGAGTGGACATGACCTTAGTACGAGAGGACCGGGTCGTACGTACCGCTGGTGTATCTGTTGTGCCGCCAGGTGCAGCGCAGAGTAGCTATGTACGGACAGGATAAACGCTGAAAGCATCTAAGCGTGAAACCTTCCACAAGATGAGTTTTCTTTTAAGGGTCGTCAAAGACTATGACGTTGATAGGCTACAGGTCTAAAGGCAGTAATGTCAAAGCCGAGTAGTACTAATTGCCCGTAAGCTTTATCTTTTTTTAGTAAGTATTACAACTTTCCCTTTATGTTAATTTTATTAGTAGCAAGTAAATAGTAGTAAGTAGCAAGAGGATAATATTCTTTCGTGATACTTGATACTAACATCTTGATACCCTTTCTTGGCAACTCTTTATGGTGGTTTTGCCGAGGGTGTTCACCTCTTCCCATACCGAACAGAGAAGTTAAGCCCCTCATGGCCGATGGTACTACACAACAATGTGGGAGAGTAGGTAGCTGCCATATTTATTTAAAAGCCTTTCAGTTTTTGCTGAAAGGCTTTTTTGTTTTTACTGTTGCACCAGTTTTTTGTTTAATTCTTCTAACAGTGGCGTTTGCCCCGGTAATATCTTTTTTACTGCCTCTTCAAATACGAACCATCCCGCTTTATCCACTTCAGGAAAAGCTTGTATCTTCCCTGTTTTTGGCGGCCATTCCATCTCAAAATGATTGCTTTTTATTTTTGCCTCATCTAAATCATATTCAACTGCCCAGGCAATTACTTTTTTGCCGGGATTCTGAGTTACCTGTTTTAATTCAATAAAGTTTCGTCTTTCTATGTCAATTTTAATTCCTGTTTCTTCTCCAAATTCCCGTATCGCTGCGCTTAAATGATCTTCTCCTTCTTCAACTTCCCCTTTTGGAATCGACCATGCACCAATATCTTTCTTTTGCCAAAATGGTCCTCCGGGATGCACGAGAAAATATTGCGGCTGTTCATTTTTAAAACGATATAAAAGCAATCCGGCACTTATCTTCATTTCCCTTTTTTAAGTGAACAAGTAAATATTTACAATTTTTATTTTGCCAAAGGATTATCCATTACCAATTCAATAAGCACACCATTTGTTTTCCTGGGGTGTATAAAGCAAACCAATTTTCCATCAGCACCTTGTTTTGGTTGCTCATTCAAAAGCGTAAAGCCGGCATTAACCAATCGCTGCATTTCCTTTTCAATATCCTCTACTTCAAAAGCAATATGATGAATTCCTTCCCCTTTTCTTTCAATAAATTTATGGATCACACTTTCTTCTGATTGTGGCTCAAGAAGCTCTATCTTATTGGGACCGGAAGAAAAAAATGCTGTGTTTACCTGTTCACTGTCAACTGATTCGGTTTTGTAACAATTGGTATTTAATATTTGCTCAAATACCGGAATCGAATCTTCCAGGCTCTTAACTGCAATTCCAATGTGTTCAATCTTTTTCATTTGTATAATTTCAAATTTTTGACAAGGCCGGATTCATATCCGTTTTCCAAATTTAAGATAATGACTTGTGCTCTATCAAAATCAACTGTCAATCCTTTCAAGTAAATTTGTTTAAAATATGCTTCAGTTTCCAATTTATCTCGACAATAATGCGACTACGCCTGTTGATGAGCGCGTGCTGGAAAGCATGTTACCCTATTTTACAAAATATTTTGGCAATGCGGCAAGTCAAACACACAGTTTTGGCTGGCAGGCAGAAGAAGCAGTGGATATTGCGCGCGAACAAGTTGCTCAACTCATCAATGCAGAGCCGAATGAAATCGTTTTTACCTCCGGCGCTACTGAAGCTGATAACCTTGCGTTAAAAGGAGTTTATGAAACCTACAACAGCAAAGGGAATCACATCATTACAGTAAAAACGGAACACAAAGCAGTTTTGGATTCCTGTCATCATTTGGAAAAGTTGGGAGCAGAAATTACTTACCTGGATGTTGATTCGGATGGCCTTATCGATTTAAAGGAACTCGAAAATGCAATCACACCGCAAACGATTTTAATTTCTGTTATGTACGCCAATAACGAAACAGGTGTTATTCAACCTGTAAAAGAAATAGGCAAAATAGCAAAGAGAAATAGCGTATTATTTTTTAGTGATGCAACGCAAGCAGTAGGCAAAATACCGGTGAATGTGATTAATGATGAAATTGATTTGATGGCTTTTTCTGCGCACAAAATATATGGACCAAAAGGTGTGGGCGCTTTGTATGTGAGGAGAAAAAATCCACGCGTAAGACTTACTGCACAGATTGATGGGGGAGGCCATGAAAGAGGTTTGCGCAGCGGAACATTAAATGTTCCCGGAATTGTAGGGTTTGGAAAAGCTTGCGAACTCTGCAAAGTAGAAATGCAAAAGGAATCGCTAAGAATTGCCCGGTTGCTTGATAAACTGGAAACAGAATTAAGAAAAATAAAAGGTGCTCAGGTTAATGGTAGCAGAATGCATCGATTGCCCAATACTTTAAACATGAGTTTTAAGAATGCAGATAGTACCGACCTGATAAGAAAGTTTAGCAAGTATATTGCGGTGAGCTCCGGATCAGCCTGCACTTCAGCAACCCAAAATCCTTCTTTCGTATTGAAAGCAATGGGATTGACCGATGAAGCAGCGCTCTCATCTTTAAGATTCAGCCTTGGAAGATATACAACAGAAGAAGAAATAGAATTTACTGCTCAGCAATTTATTGAACATCTAAACTCTTCTGTTAAAACAGTTTATTAATTTGAATGTTAATGTTTGACACAAAGGCTTCCTGGTCGTTAGAATCTATTGTAATTTTGTAGTTAATAATTTTTTTAATTAATAAGATTTATCATGATCTATATAAGTGAAAAGGCAAAAGATCGGGTAGTGAAACTGATGGAAGAAAAAAGTCTTTCGCCGGACGAATATTTTCTTCGTGTGAGTGTTCAAAGTGGGGGTTGTTCAGGTTTGACTTATCAAATGGATTTTGAAAATGAATTGAAACCAAAAGACCAGGAGTTTGAAGACAAAGGAATTAAATTGGTTACAGATTTGAAAAGTTTTTTATACCTTGTTAATACAACACTTGAATTCAGTGATGGCTTAAATGGGAAAGGATTTTATTTTAATAATCCGAATGCTAGCCGTAGTTGCGCATGTGGAGAGAGTTTCAGTGTATAAACAAATTCTGATTAACTTTTTTAGCCGGTATTTGCCGGCTATTTTTGTTTCAGGTGTTAATAAAAAAATTCCCCTTTTCAGGGGAACTTTGCAGTTCGTTTCGGCAAAGGTTCAGTTCGTTTTGATACTAATATTAAATAACAAAATAAACCTCGGAAGATTGCTTTTCTAATTTTCCTCGGTTTATTTAGTCAAATAATATTAATCGTAAAAACTAAAAAGGTTATCAAGCAATACAATCTTTTAAAAAGACAAAAAAGGTTTTGAAAACGCTGCGTTGTTCATATTAATTTCGTAAAAAATAAACAAATAACATTTTTGTGTCGCATTGTTGAATTTTTTTCTGCAACTTGGCACTTTTACAGAATGGAATTATTATTTTTTCTTCGCTTAAATTGCACCTGAATTGTTCGAATGATATCAATTGCCAAAAAAGAATTTTACCAGTTTTTCAGTAGCCTCACGGGTTACATTACAATTATCTTATTCCTATTGGTAAATGCGCTGTACCTCTTTGTTTTAAAAGACAGCAATATTTTTGATTTCGGTTATGCAACATTAAGTTCCTTTTTTGATCTTGCTCCCTGGGTTTTTATTTTTCTGATTCCCGCACTTGGGATGAGGAGTTTTGCTGATGAATTTAAATCAGGCACTTTTGAAACATTGAAGACAAGTCCATTGACCAAATGGCAAATCGTTTTTGGAAAATATTTTGCCATCATTGCTGTCATCATCATTGCTTTAATTCCAACTCTACTTTACGTTTTCACTGTACAATCTTTATCATCAAGCGGCGGAATTGACAGCGGTGCAATTACCGGTTCATACATTGGATTATTTTTTCTTGCTGCGGTTTTTGCAGCGATTACGAATTGGTGTTCAAGTCTTACGGCCAATTCGGTGATTGCATTTTTATTAAGCGCATTTGCTTGTATCGTTTTATATTTTGGTTTTAGTTCAATTAGCCAATTACCCGTGTTTACAGGCAATGCGGATTATTATATCGAAATGCTCGGCATCGATTTTCATTACCGCAGTATCAGCCGCGGCGTGTTGGATACACGCGATGTAATTTATTTCCTGAGTGTGATTTTTATTTTTCTTTTTGCCACCAAACAAAACCTAATCAAGAAATAGCAGCCCGATAATGAAATTAACCGCGAATAAAAAATGGTGGTGGCTCATAATTATCATTGCAATTGTATTGATCAATTACCTGGCTTCTATTTTTCATAAGCGCATTGATCTCACCAATGAAAAGCGGTTTACTATTTCTAATCCTGTAAAAAAAATTCTCAGGTCCATCGATCAGAAGATGGAAATATATATTTTCCTGAAAGGCGATATTCCTGCAGGATTTAAAAAATTATCTGTATCGGCACAGGAACTTCTCCAGGAATTCCAGGAATATTCGCATGGAAATATTCATTACAAATTGATTTCTTCAGATGAAAAGATTCCCGGCTCTGAAAGAACTTATGCGGATACACTTTCATCTCTTGGTCTTGTGCCAATCAATTTAAAAGTGCAGCTGAAAGAGGGTGAACAATCGCAATACATTTTTCCATCGGCCATTGTTAGTTATCAAAATAAGTTGCAACCCGTGAATTTATATTCCGGCTCCAATAATTTTATTACTCCGCCAGAACTCAATAGTGCAGAGGCTTTGCTTGAATACGATTTTGCAAACGGCATTGAAAAAATTATTAATAATCAAAAGCCAATGGTAGCCTATGCCGTTGGAAATGGCGAACCAACAGGCCCGGAAACTTATGACCTGGTCGAGAATGTTTTGAAGAAAAACTATTCTCTTTTTATGATGGATCTTTCAAAAGAACCTGTCGTGCCCGACACTTTTAAATTGATGATCATCGTAAAACCAACGTTAACTTTTACTGATGCAGAAAAATTGAAGATCGATCAATACGTAATGCACGGTGGCAAGTTGTTGTGTTTTATCGACAGGCTAAATGCTGAGGCAGATAGTCTTCAAATAAAAAACCAGGTGATCGCTTATGACAGGAATCTTCAGTTGGAGGATCTTTTTTTCAAATATGGCATTCGCATTAATCCTGATCTTTTGATGGATCTGCAATGTGATTTTTTGCCTTTTAGTGTCAATGGAAAAGATCAATTCGATTTTTTACATTGGAATTATTACCCGCTTTTTGAATCGAAGCAAAACAGCGTTATCAATAAAAACCTTGGTCTTGTAGAGGGCAAGTTTGTAAATACTATTGATACTGTCAGTGCACCCGGAATTAAGAAAACAATTCTGTTAAGCTCTTCAGCTAATTCAAGAACCATTGCCACGCCCGCTTTAATAAGCGGCGCAGAAAACAGGAATGCGCCTGTAGATGCTGCTTTTAATAAGAATGGTTTGATTGCAGGTGTATTGCTTGAAGGGAAATTTTCTTCTTTGTATAAAAACCGTTTGAGTCGTCCCCAACTGGATTCTTTGGATGCCTATGGTTCTCCTTTCTTGAGTAAGAATATTGAGAACAATAAGATGATCATCGTTTCTGACGGCGACATTGTTTTAAACGGAACTTATAAAGGCCAGATATTGCCAATGGGCGTAAATCCTTATACGGTAGGAACTCAATATGAATATCAATTTGCCAACAGGCAGTTTGTTGACAATTGCATTCAATATTTAATTAACAATGCAGGACTTACTGAAGCCAAATCCAAAGATTATAAACTTCGCCTGCTCGATCCTAAAAAAACAGCTGATGAACGTGGTTTTTGGGAAATGCTAAATCTCATTCTGCCCGTATTGATCATTATCATCTTTGGTTTGATTTATCAATGGGCCCGGAAGAGAAAATACCAAACCACAAAATCCTGATCATTATTCATTATACCTGAAAATTTTCAAGAATTTTTCAAACCAATGCCTCGTACATCACTTCCACAGGATGTAAAGATTTCACACCAGTCCCATCTTTTACCTGGTGACGGCAACTGGTGCCCGGTGCAGCAATGATAACATCTTCAGCTTTATTTCTTACTGTAGGAAACAACACCAATTCACCAATTTTCATTGACAAATCATAATGTTCTTTTTCATAACCAAAGGAACCAGCCATTCCGCAACAACCTGAAGGAATTACTTCAACAGAATAATTTTCCGGCAGCGACATTATTTTTACAGAAGGAGCAACTGATGACAACGCTTTTTGCTGGCAATGACCGTGAAGCTTAATCTTTCGCTTCTCTGTGGTAAACGAACTTTTTTTGATATTTCCTTTTTCGATTTCCTTTCCTATAAATTCATCAATTGTAAAAACATTTTTGGAAAGAGCTTTTGCTGCTGTAAGATTTTCATCGTCAGCCAGATCAATGTATTCATCCCTGAAAGTGAGAATAGCACTTGGTTCCACGCCAATCAACGGCGTTTCCTCTGTAATTATTGGACTTAATAATTTAATATTTTTATTAGCGATCTTTTTGGCGTCTCTTAAAAGACCTTTGGAAAGCCATGCTCTTCCGCTCTCTTCATGTCTTGGAATCACTACTTCATAACCCAACTTTTCAAGCAACAAAATCGCCTTCTTGCCAATTTCTGTGTCGTTGTAATTGGTAAACTCATCGCAGAACAAATACACCCACTTATTTTTCGTTTGTCCGTTTCCGTTAGTTTTTCTCCGGTTATACCATTTTTTTAAAGGGACTTTTGCCAGTTCAGGCATCGATCTTTTTGGAGCAAAGCCCACCGACTTTTTGACCAACGTACTTATTACCGGCGCGGTCATCATGAAGTTGTAAATGCCGGGAGCAATGGAACCCAGTTTTGCAGATTGATTAAAGCGGGCTATCAGTTTAGAACGAAAGGGAACACCATTCGCATCGTAATAATGTTGCAGGAATTCTGCCTTCAACTTTGCCATATCCACATTTGAAGGACATTCTGATTTACAACCTTTGCAACTGAGGCAAAGGTCCATCACTTCATAAATTTCTTCATGATCAAAACGGTTCATTTTTGTAGAACTTGTCAGGAACTCTCTTAAAATATTGGCTCTCGCACGCGTCGTATCTTTTTCATTTTTAGTAGCCATATACGAAGGACACATGGTTCCTCCTGAGAGATGAGTTTTGCGGCAATCCCCTGTTCCATTGCATTGTTCGGCATGTTGCAAAATGTCCTGGTTATGGAAACGAAAAACCGTTTTGAACTCCGGTGTTTTTTGTCCGGGAGTATAACGCAGCATAGTGTTCATTGGTGGCGTATCAACAATCTTATTCGGATTGAAAATACTTTTCGGATCCCAGGCTTTCTTCACTTGCCTGAACAATTCATAATTTTTATCACCCACCATTTGCCTGATGAATTCGCCGCGAAGACGACCGTCACCATGTTCTCCGCTCAACGAACCTTTGTATTTTTTTACAAGCGTCGCAATCTCTTCCGCAATTGTTCTGAATAGTTGATTACCTTCTTCTGTTTTTAAATTGATGATCGGACGCAAATGCAATTCTCCCGAACCCGCATGTGCATAATGAACTGCGTGCAAACCATATTTTTTCAGGATCTCATTAAACTCACGAATGTAGGCGGGTAGATCTTCCGTATCTACAGCTGTATCTTCAATAACCGGAACCGCTTTGTCGTCGCCAGGCATATTGCCCAACAAACCCAAACCTGCTTTCCTGAGCGTCCATATTTTTTTGGTGTCTTCGCCAAACAACAATGGAAAATGATAACCAAGGCCGGAAGCACGCATTTCATTTTCACATTCTTTCGCTGTCTTTATAATTTCATCACGGTTGGCTCCTGAATATTCTACAACAAGAATTGCTTCAGGATCACCTTCAACAAAAAACCTGTTCTTACTTTGTTCAATGTTTCCTTTTGTACATTCAAGAATGTAATGATCGATCAATTCACTCGCACGCGCCTTATATTTCAGAGCAATAAGGTTTCCACGTAATGCATCATCAATCGAATTGAAATGAACGCAAAGTAATCCTGTTTCTTTTGGTGGAAGAGGACCTACATCTAATTTAATTTCAGTAATAAAAGCCAGAGTGCCTTCTGAGCCGGCGATCAATTTGCAAAAATTAAAATCTTCTTTGCCTGCAACAAATGGGGCCGTTTCCAATAAAATGTCCAAAGCATATCCGGTATTTCTTCGCTCAACACTTTTCTTTGGAAATTCTTTTCTTATTTCAACCTGGTTGTCATAATTGCTCAGCAAGCTGCGAATATTCTTGTATATGGAAGCTTCAAGACCAGTGCCTTCGCACTTTTCATGAAATTCGTCAAGACTTACTGATTTAAAAACAGCTTCGCTTCCATCACTTAAAAGTGCTTTCACTTCCAGCAAATGCTCGCGGGTGCTTCGATAAACAACAGAGTTGGAACCACACGAATTATTTCCTACCATTCCACCAATCATTGCCCTGTTCGCCGTGGAAGTTTCGGGTCCAAAATACAAACCGTGTGGTTTCAGGAACATGTTGAGCTCATCCCGGATCACACCTGGCTGCACGCGCACCCATTTTTCTTCCTTATTTACTTTGAGGATTTTAGTAAAATATTTCGAAACATCTACGACAATTCCGGCTCCGACAACTTGCCCCGCAAGCGAAGTGCCGGCAGTTCTTGGAATTAATGATGTGTTGTTATTATTGGCAAATGCTATTAATTTTTTCAGATCCTCCACTGACTTCGGAATCGCAACCGCCAACGGTTTTTCCTGGTAAGCAGAAGCATCCGTGGCATACAACATCCGCATTGTATCATCTGTAAATAAATCTCCGTCAAGTTTCCCGGCTAACTCTTTGAGGCGTTCCTCCATAAAGCAACTATTTTTAAAATTGTAAAGCTAAAACGTTTTGGATGCGCAGGTGCAATTTGAAAAATATTTTTAAATCTTTTATTAATTGACCCCATCCTGCTTCCATCGCAAAGTATTGATCAAATGTTTCATGTCCTGTTGCAAAAAATCATTCACAGGACGGAGGGAATCTTCATTTGGTGTGGCATCAAAATACAATGCGCCTCGCAAAAAATGATGGGTTGTATCTGATAAAAAGAACTGTTTGGCAGTGGCCACATTTCCAGAAACCTTAAAGAAAACGCCGGTGATCCCGTTTGGCGTATGCATCAGGCTGTCTTCAATGGAATAGGCTTTTACATCATTTTTGTAAGTGAGATTATAGGAGTCATTTACCATTTTTTCAAAATTGTTTATGCCGGTCGAATCATGATATTTTCCTTCTGCATCTTTCACTTTATAGTCAGATATGCCACCTATCTTTTTATAGCTTATGAATATGGTTCCGTTAAAAGTGGGAAATTCAATATTGATCCAGTAAGGATTTTTGGCTCCTTCCAGGAAATAAGTTGAATCCTTTGCAATTTTAGCATAAACAGGGTATTCAAATGTGTATGGATAGCCGGGTTCATTAAAAGTCGTGTATTGTTTCTTTGGAAAATCTATCTTAAAATAACCTTCTTTTTTTGAAGTGTAATTTGAATTGCAGCTAA
>JBQCEG010000008.1:0-38315 GCA_051960475.1 Ginsengibacter sp. | reverse complement strand
CACAATTAAGCATCATTTTTCCTGACAGAATAGCTTTGAATTTATAAAAAATGGTAACTTCATTAAAGCAAGAACGAAGCAATGGCGATGTGACCTCAACATTACTTTTAATAAATGGCCGGGCATCGAGCCCGACCATTTTTAGCAAGAACTTCGCTGCTGGCTCTGTTCTATCAATATTATCAACTGACACAGTTTATTTTACACTCCCGATTTTTTCCCGGCTGTTGTTGACTTCTTTCTACAAAATGAAAAGTCGGGAAGATTGTTCTTTTACTACGTTTTTAATCCAAATATTTTTTGAAAAAAGCTTTCATATCCTTCCATGAGGCTTTTGCAGCCGCTTCATTGTATTTTATCGGCATATTATGTTTTTTGCCTTTTTCTGTTGCATTTGGATTACTGAAAGCATGTGAAGCTCCCGGATAAACTTTAAAATCATAATCTATATGAGCTTTATCCATCCTGTTTTTAAATTCTTCTACATTTGGATTTTCAAACTCGTCTTCCGCTCCGTGGCATACAAGTATTTTCGCTTTTACCATTCCTTTTTTAGGCTCAACTCCATTAAGTCCACCATGGAATGTGACCACCGCTTGCAAATCAGCACCCAATAAGGCCGCATTTAAAACAACATATCCTCCAAAACAAAAACCTATGGCACCAATTTTCGTCTCTTCCGTTTGGGGATAGGTTTTTAGAATATCTATGGCGGGATCAATGAATTTGCGTGTAAGTAAAGGGTCATTATAAAAAGGCGACGCAAGCTTTCCTGCGGTTGTCGGATCTTCAGCAGTTTTGCCATCGGCGAAAACATCAACCGCCATTGAAATGTAGCCCAACTCTGCAAGTTGGCGTGCCCTGCTTTTGCTGTAATCATTCAACCCCCACCATTCGTGAACTACTATTATCCCCGGTCTTTTTCCTTGTTGGTTTTCATCAAAATAAACGAAGCCCTTAAAGTTTTTTCCGTCTATCGTATAGTTAATATGTTCTTCCTTTATCTTCTTTGCAATTGAAGCAGTTTCATCTTCGTGATTTTGATTTCCTGATAAACTCATTGGAGTGGGTTTAAAAATTTGAAAATTAAATGATTTTAAAAATAAGAAAAGGACAAGAATTATTCCATCAAAAAAATGGCCAGTGATAAACATCACCGGCCTTGCTTACCTCTGAAACCACAAGAAAAAGTTTGCATTTCCTGCTAAAAATCTTTTAAAAGGTAATTTATAATTAAACAAATGATTTAATGATCAAAAACTTGGTTGATTCTTGAAATTGGACTGCCTTCGGTCTTTATTGAAATAGGAAAAGGAGAAGAGATGGAATGCTAAATTAATATATATTTATTGATTTAAACAATATTTCTAATGTTTAATCTGAAAATTTTTTTATTTCCATCTGCGCCATTTTATCGATCTTTTTGATCTTAAAATCATACCACCATTTTGGTGCCGTTTTTTTCAAAACCGTGTCTATACTTCTCATTCCGAAGAGGTTCCACACTCCATGAGCCTTGCCTGAAAGTGAACTTTGCAGTGCTCTTAAACTCATCGCGAATCCGCTGTCGAGGTATTCCATATGATGCCAATATCCGGCTGGCATGAATAACGTGTCACCCGGATTTAAGATGAGATCATAACCTTGAGCGTATTTCAAAGCCGGAAATTTTTCATAATCAGGAGTTCCATTTCCGTTGTAATAATTTGAAAAATCAGCGAGGCTCAAAACTTCAAAAGGCTTCCTGTAAAGTTTATGTTGCTCTTCATGATTGAACAACAAAACTCTTTTTCTGCCTCCAAACTGCGTGTGTAAAATATGAGAAAGATCGATGTCGAAATGCATGTGCGTAATCGAAGTCTGTCCACCCGTAAAAAGCATTGGATACTTTTTTACATAGCCGGTCATCAACTCTTCCGGCCATGTAAAATCATTGATCAACTGCGGAGCATGATCGAAAATATTGAAAAGGAAGATGCGCCATCCTGCTGGTCCCTGCTGGATCATATCAATATATTCACCAAAAGTTTTGTAATCATCCGCCGTGTTGATGGGCGTGTAAGCATCGCTTTTTACATTGTTGTAAAGCGCTACTCTTTTATCCCCAACTATTTCTTTAAAATAATCCCAGGTCCATTTATTATAAGCAGGCCATTCTTTTGAAAGATCTGTAATAACGAGAGGTATTTGCGGACGGTAATAATTTTTCTTAAAATCTTCACCTGAAATAGATGCAACTCTGTCAACGGGTTGTAATTGCATTTGCCATGTTTTTTCAGCGGCAAAATTAGTTATTCTAACTTCTTTTAAGGGATAAATTTAGACATTAAAATTAATCGACTTGAGTAGCGAATACGTTTTGAGCTTTGTTGCCGTACATTTGAGAACAATAAAGTTCATAACAGTTTGGCCATACATTTTCATAAGCTCAAAGTAAAAGATATAAGGAACGAAACCACTGAATGCGTTTCAGTTTCATTCGAAATTCCGAGGGAAATTGAAAAGGATTTTCAATTTATTGCGGGGCAAAATGTTACCCTGAAAAAGATTTTTAATGGCGAAGAAATAAGAAGATCTTATTCGATTTGTAGCGCTCCGTTTGAAAAGGAATTACGGGTCGCCGTTAAAAAAGTAGCGGGTGGCTTATTTTCGACTTTTGCCAATGAAAATTTGAATATTGGAGACATTATAGAAGTATTGCCACCTACAGGAAATTTTTATACACCGGTTGATGAAGGACAAAAGAAAAATTATGTTTTCATCGCCGCCGGCAGCGGAATTACCCCGGTTATTTCTTTGATCAAAACGATTCTTGCTACAGAAAAGGAAAGTGCTGTCACCCTGCTTTATGGCAATAAAGGACTTGCGTCAGTCATTTTTAAAGAACAATTGGAAGCGCTGAAAGACAAATACCTGCAACGTTTTGACATGCATAATGTTTTCAGCAGGGAAAAAACAGAAAGTGATTTTAATTCAGGAAGAATTGATGAAGCGAAAATGGAAACACTTTCAAAGTTGGTAAACTTTAAAACGGTTGATAATTTTTTTATCTGCGGCCCGGAACCGCTTATTTACATGGCAAAAGATTTCTTGTTGAAGAAAGGAATTGATGCGGACAAGATTCATTTTGAATTGTTCACAACACCGGTCAAACATAGAACTCAAATCTTAAAACCTGTTCAGGATGAAAAGGAAGAAGGAAGCGAAATAACTATGAGAATTGATGGACGAAGTTTTCAATTCCGGCTTGGTTATAATGATAAGACACTACTGGAAGCTGGATTGGAAAACGGAGCGGATCTTCCTTTTGCATGCAAAGGCGGCGTTTGTTGCACATGCAAAGCGAAATTAATTGAAGGTGAAGTAGAAATGGAAGCCAATTACGGACTTGAAAAAAGCGAATTGAAAGCAGGTTTTATTCTTACCTGTCAATCTCATCCGCGGACACCAAAAGTAATCGTGGATTACGACCAGGCGTGAGTAAACGAACAAAATTTATCGATTTTTTTCTGCCTTTTTTTAACCCAAACAGTATTAGTATTCCCTTCCGGAATCAGTAACTTTGAGAATAAACATTCAACAAATGGATGCACAAAAAGAGTTGGAAAAATTCGACGAAAAGATTGAACAGGAGATCAAAATAGAGCCAAAAGACTGGATGCCGGATGACTACCGAAAAATGCTCATCAGGCAGATTAGTCAACATGCGCATAGTGAAATTGTAGGGATGTTACCCGAGGCGAATTGGATCACACGTGCTCCGTCTTTAAGGCGAAAAGCAACTTTGTTGGCAAAAGTTCAGGATGAAGCCGGGCATGGTTTGTATTTGTATTGCGCAGCAGAAACTTTGAATATTTCCCGCGAAGAAATGATTGATCAATTGTTGAGTGGCCGTGCAAAATATTCTTCCATTTTTAATTATCCCACTCTTTCATGGGCCGACATGGGAGCAATTGGTTGGCTGGTGGATGGTGCTGCGATCATGAACCAGGTGCCGCTTTGCCGTGCTTCGTTTGGTCCTTATTCAAGAGCGATGATCAGGATCTGCAAAGAAGAAAGTTTTCATCAACGGCAGGGATATGAAATTTTGTTGACACTTTGTCGCGGATCAAAGGAACAAAAAGCAATGGCACAGAACGCTTTAAATCGCTGGTGGTGGCCAAGCCTGATGATGTTTGGTCCGAATGACGATTCTTCACCTCATACTGCACAAAGCATGAAGTGGAAGATTAAGCGTTTTTCAAATGATGAACTGCGGCAGAAGTTTGTTGACGTTTGTAAAGAACAGGCAGATATTTTAGGAATTACCATTCCAGATCCTGATTTGAAATGGAATGGAGAAAGAGGTCATTATGATTTTGGCGAAATTAACTGGGATGAATTTTGGAACGTGATAAAAGGAAACGGTCCATGCAATAAAGAACGATTAAACGCAAGAATCAAGGCACATGAAGATGGCGCTTGGGTTAGGGAAGCTTCACGAGTTCATGCTGAAAAAAGAAAGGCATTGGTTGAATTTGAATAAAACCGCTTTGTCTAAAAATGCGAAAGAAATAATCAATAGCAAATAATGAATAATCAACAAGAACCTTTGTGGGAAGTTTTTATAAGAAGCAAACAAGGTTTGGATCATAAACATGTTGGCAGTCTTCATGCTGCAGATGCTAAAATGGCGATTGAAAATGCGCGTGACGTTTATACCCGGAGAATGGAAGGCGTGAGCATTTGGGTGGTTGAATCAAAATTCATTCACGCTTCAAATCCTGATGAATCTGCGAGTCTTTTTGATCCTGCCAATGATAAAGTATATCGCCATCCTACTTTTTATGATCTTCCTGATGAATTAAAATATATGTGAGAAACTTTGCTTCATAAGAGAAATCAAATGGATAGTAAACCAACAATTAAGACAAAAAATTTTTTAGCAGATTACGTGCTTTTCGTGGCAGATAGTTCACTCATAATGGGCCATAGATTGAGTGAATGGACCGGCCACGGACCATCAATAGAACAGGACATTGCCGTTACAAATATTGCTTTGGATTTGATCGGCCAGGCAATGAATTTTTATCAATATGCCGCGGAAGTTATCAGTGAGAAAAAAGAAGAAAAGATAACAGAAGATGATCTGGCTTATTTAAGAGATGCACATGAATATAAAAACCTGTTGATAACAGAATTGCCAAACGGAGATTGGGCCTCCACCATTTCTAAAATATTTTTTTTCAGTGGATGGCAATATTTTTATTACCAAAAACTGATTTATTCTACGGATAAACAACTTTCCGCTATTGCAGAAAAGTCTTTGAAGGAAGTTACTTATCATTTGAAATGGAGTGGCGATTGGGTCATTAGGTTGGGAGATGGAACAGAAGAAAGCAAAAGAAGAATGGAGAAAGCTATTGAAGATATCTGGCCTTATACCGGCGAAATGTTCAGTCCCGTTGATTTTGAAAAGGAATTAGAAAATAGTGTCGGCATAAACGTTAGTTCGATTCAAAACGACTGGTTTGAAAAAGTTTCTTCCGTTTTTAATGAGGCAACTCTTTCTGTGCCGCTAGAAACCTGGATGCAGGAAGGAGGAAAAAAGGGCGTTCATACAGAACATCTTGGATATATCCTTGCAGAAATGCAGTTTCTTCAAAGAGCTTACCCGGGACTTGAATGGTAATTATTATGGAAAAAATCGATCAAAATACTGTCAACGAAAGTTCTTCAAAGGAAAAAATATGGAACATTTTGAGTTCGGTAAACGATCCAGAAATACCTGTTTTGTCTGTTATTGATTTAGGAATTGTGCGTGATGTCAAAGTGCATAAGGATGAGGTGGTAGTGATTATCACTCCTACTTACAGTGGTTGCCCTGCAATGGATTTTATTGGAAGGAATATTCGCAAATCGCTCCTGGAAAATGGTTTTAAAAATATAAAGATCACTCACCAGCTTTCGCCCGCGTGGACAACAGATTGGATGACTAATGAAGGGAAAGAAAAATTAAAAGCTTACGGAATAGCTCCGCCTGTGGCAAAAACTTTTGATAAGAATTATTTGGAACATCAATTTGTTGAATGCCCTCATTGCCAATCAAAGAATACAAAACTGATCAGTGAATTTGGTTCAACAGCTTGCAAAGCGCTGTACAAATGCATTGATTGTGGCGAGCCATTTGATTATTTTAAATGCCATTGATCAATTCGCTTTAATTTTAAGAAAAATATTTCCCATGTCTTCAATTTTATTTGAAATAAAAAATTCAATTGCCTTCATCACCTTAAATCGCCCTGAAAAATACAATGCCTTCAACCGGGAAATGGGACTGGCCTTACAGGAAAAGCTGGATCAATGTGAAAAGAACATAGCGGTTCGTTGTGTGTACATTACAGGAAACGGAAAAGGCTTTTGTGCCGGACAGGATCTTGCTGAAGTGATTCAGTCGCCGCAATCGCAACTGGAAAGTGCAGTCAGGGAAATTTATAATCCCATCGTCACAAAAATTCGCAAATTAAGCAAACCTGTTGTTGCCGCAGTGAATGGAATTGCCGCGGGTGCCGGCGCCAATATTGCTTTGTGTTGTGATATTGTTGTTGCCTCTGAGGATGCTTATTTCACCCAGGCTTTCAGTAAGATTGGGTTGATTCCCGACAGTGGCGGAACTTTTTTTTTACCTCGATTGGTTGGGCTTCAAAAAGCCGCGGCATTGATGATGCTTGCTGATAAAGTTTCTGCTGAGGAGGCTGAAAGAATGGGAATGATCTGCAAATATTTTCCTGCAGTTTCCTTCACCGAAGAAGCTGAAAAAATTGCAATCGACCTTTCAAAATTACCTACCCGGGCATTGGCTTTTACCAAAGAAGCGCTTAATAAAAGTTTGGAACAAACTTTAGAGCAACAATTGGCCACAGAAGATTTACTCCAACAAAAGGCAGGTGCTACCAACGATTTTAAGGAAGGTGTTGCTGCATTTATTGAAAAAAGAAAGGCGGATTTCAAGGGCGACTGATCTATCTTGTTTAGAAAAGCTTAGAAGGTTAGTTTGCACTGGAAAAATATTCGTTGTAATTCTTGATTTACTGCATATGACGTTATCCTTGAGATTATACATCTGAAATCCGCCACTCATCCCAAATATTTTCCATTTATAACAATTTCAACTTCCTTCGTTTTTGTGAATTTCTGTGCGAATCCGCTCTGCTAGCCTCTTTTACATAAATTGCAGTCATGGTTCAAAAATACTACCTTCAAAAAACAGGTAGTATGTATTGCATAGTATTATTAAAGACCTTATATTTGTATTGGAATTGAAAAATAGTCTCCAGATTTAAAAACCAATAAAATGAATATTGATAACACAGCAAGCCAGATGCGAAAAGGGGTTTTGGAGTTTTGCATCCTGTCGATCATAAAGCTGGGAGAAGCTTACCCGAGTGATATTATTGACATGATGAAATCCGCCAACCTTAATATTCTGGAAGGAACATTATATCCTCTGCTTACACGCTTAAAAAATGCTGAGTTTCTCACTTATCGCTGGGTCGAAAGCAACAGCGGTCCCCCACGCAAATATTTTTCACTTACTGAAAAGGGAGCCAAATTTTATGAAGAACTGGAAGCAACGTGGCTGGAACTGGCGAGCGCGGTGGAAACTATTACAGGCAAGAACAAAAATTCAGAAACATCAAACAACCAATAAATCAACTAAAATGAAAAAGGTAATTAATATAAATTTTCAGGGTACGATAGTGCCGATTGAAGAAAGTTCTTATGAATTGCTGCAACAATATATTGAGAGCCTGCGCCGCTATTTTGCCAATGAAGAAGGAAGAGATGAGATCATCAATGATATCGAAAGCCGCATCAGCGAACTCTTCCAGGAAAGATTAAAAGGCGGAAGCACTTGTATTACCGATGAAGATGTAAATACAATCATCAACAACATGGGACGCCCTGAACAGTTGGAAGAAGCTGAACAAGGCGAATCTGAAAACGCCAATTCATCTTACAAACAAGGTGCGGGCGAAGGATATTTCTATGGCGACTGGAGCTGGAAAGGCAAGCGTCTTTACCGCGATGAAAATAACAAGATACTTGGTGGTGTTTGTAGCGGTATTGCTGCTTATTTTGGAATAGACCCCGTGTTCATTCGCATTTTGTTCATCGTTTCAGGTATCGGCTTCCTTGCTTATATTTTGCTCTGGGCCTTTGTTCCTGGAAGCAATATGATAGAGAATGGCGTAAGAAAAAGATTATACCGCAATCCTGACGGAAAGATAATTGCTGGTGTATGCAGCGGAATCGGCAGCTATTTCAACATCAATCCATGGATTCCAAGAGTTTTGTTTTTGGTTCCCTTTATTTCTTTCTTTTTTCGTTGGGGGCATTTTGGTCCGCTCACTTTTCCTCACTTTGTCAGCTTCTCATTCAGCCCGGGATCGTTCCTTATTTATATTATCCTGTGGCTGGTAATTCCTGAAGCAACCACAACTACTGAAAAACTGGAAATGAAAGGAGAAAAGATTGACTTGAATTCTATCAAAAATTCTGTTTTGAAAGAAATGCAGGAGGTAGGCCAAAGAGTAGGGAAAATGGGAAAAGATGTAGGCGAGAGGATGGGAAAAATGGGAATGGAAGCAGGTCATGCGGCAAAGGAAAAAGGTACAGAGATCGGTAAGGACATTCATTATGCGGCCCATCGCTCTTCAGGTGCACTTGGAAATATCATCACTACTATTTTTAAAATATTTATGTATTTCATTTTGGGATGCATTGCATTGGCAGTGATCGTTGCTTTATTCACCATTGCAACTGTTGCCATTGGTATATTTCCATTAAAGAATTTTGTGTTGACTCCCGGATGGCAAAATATTTTTGCCTGGGGCACATTAATCTTCTTCATTGCTGTTCCGGTTATCGGCATCATCACTTTTATCATAAGAAGGCTGGCAAGAATTAAAAAATCAAACAAACTGATGAGGTGGTCATTTTTGGGATTGTGGATTGTTGGTGTGATTTGTTTTTTCGGTTTGTTATCAACGGTTGCCAGCGATTTCAGAAGTATTAGTTCATTGAACACAGAAAAAATTTCTTTAACGAATCCTCATGTAAAAAGCCTGGAAATAGTTCCACTGCATGACAACAATTATAACCGTTACAACAGCTGGTTCAGGCTGGAACCGTTCGCAGATTTTGGTGTTGATGAAGATACGGCGTACATACCAAACGTTGGCATCAGGATCACCAAATCCGTTTCAGACAGTTTTGAAGTGAGCCAGGTAAGATTTTGCAACGGAAGCACGAGGAGAAATGCCGATTCGCTTGCGTCACTCATGAATTTTAATATCCAACAAGATGATTCGCTTTTAATGGTGGACAGGTCGATCCCGATCAATACAACCGATAAATTCAGGAACCAATACGTGCAGCTTACCATTGCTGTTCCGGTTGGCCATTACATAAAGGTGAGCCAAAATTTTGACAGGGGTAACCGGGTTCATTTTCAAGCTTTTTGGAATAATAATTATTACAATGATGATACATACAAACATTATCCTTACACAAATGGTGTTCTGTATGTAATGAAAGAAGATGGACTTTATACGCTTGATGAACGTCGCTCAGATTATAATGATGACGAATGGAACAGCGATTCGAATAATGATCAAAACCGTGTTAACGACAACGGAAGTTACCGTTACAACGAAAACATTGATTCTTTAAAAAAGAAACTTCAAGATAGTGAGGATTCGTTGAAAGCACTTCACGAGGATGAATTAAAAAAGATGAAAGATTCTTTGCAAAAAGAGAAAGAAAGCATCGACAAAAAGTTGGAAAAATTAGATAAAAAAACCGCGTCTTACCAGGACAAAAGTGAACCTCTGCCTGTTGACAATTATTCATTCATCATTTACATCTAAAGATTTTGGATGTTTGGTTTAAAGGGCCTTCATGCTTTTGCATAAGGCCTTTTTGCATAGCAGGCAAACAAATTCATCGAATTTCTATTTTCATTGCTTCCAAAATTTGGGATTAACTTTGTTCACTATTGTGTGAATGTTTAAAACATAAAAATGAATCCTGAAAGAACTGAAGTTTCCTCTCTCGGCGAGTTTGGATTGATTGATCATCTTACAAAAAATAATGAAATCAGAAATTCGTCAACGGTTGTTTCTGTTGGTGATGATGCTGCCGTTATTGATCATTTTGGAAAACAAACAGTCATCACAACGGATTTGTTGGTGGAAGGAATTCATTTCGACTTAATGTATTCACCTTTGAAACATTTGGGTTACAAAAGTGTAATTGTAAACCTGAGTGATGTTTATGCGATGAATGCGATTCCCACGCAATTTACCATGAGCATTGCCTTCAGCAACCGCTTTAGTGTGGAAGCTTTGAATGAATTTTATGAAGGAGTTTATGCCGCCTGCGACAGGTACAATGTAGATTTGGTTGGCGGTGACACTACTTCTTCACAAAAGGGATTTATCATTTGTGTGACTGCGATTGGTGAAGTGGCGCCTGATAAATTCGTTACGCGAAGCGGCGCAAAGAAAGGCGATCTACTTTGCGTGAGCGGTGATTTAGGCGCTGCTTACCTTGGATTGACTTTGCTCGAGCGTGAGAAAAAAGTTTTTCTTGAAACAAAGGGCGTTCAGCCTGATCTCGAAAACCAGGATTATATTGTAGGAAGAATTTTAAAACCAGAAGCAAGAAAAGATATTATTGAATTTTTTGCAGAAAAAGAAATCCAGCCTACTTCGATGATCGACATCAGTGATGGTTTGAGCAGTGAGTTGTTGCACATTTGCAAAAGAAGTGATGTGGGCTGTGTTTTGCATGAAGAAAAAATTCCCGTGAATGAAATGGCGCGCCAGTTTGCTTATAAATTGGAGGTAGATCCTACCGCTTGTGCTTTAAGTGGTGGTGAGGATTATGAATTGCTTTTCACGATTAACCAAAAGGATTTTGATAAGATCAAGGAAAATGCAGACATCAGTGTAATTGGCTACATTACTGAAAAAGAAAAAGGATCCGTGATCATAACCAAAGGTGGAAATACTCATCCATTGACTGCCCAGGGCTGGAACGCGCTCCGGTAATTTTTAAAGAGTCAAAATAATTTTATCGAAACAATTTTACAAGGAACACCGACCATGAGGCCACGATTTTTTCTCCTGCTTATTTTTCCTTTTTTCATATCGTGTTCCGCTTCGAGACATTACAATCCCAACAAGAAATATTCAAAAAAACAATTGCAACAGGATTACACTTTATTGCGGCACATCCTCGAACAAAAGCATCCTTCACTTTATTGGTACACTTCAAAGGACAGTATGGATCGCTATTTTGACGCAGGTTACAATGCCATCACAGATTCGATGACGGAATTGCAATTTGGATGGAAGATTATTGCGCCGTTAACGCATTTCATCCATTGCGGCCACACGAGTTTTAATATGAGCAAAGGTTGGAATCATTTTATAAAAAATAAGATCATTCCTTCTTTTCCTCTTTATTTAAAAGTTTGGAAAGACACGATGATGGTGATAGGAAACCTGAATCACAAAAACCGCCTCATCGACAATGGCTCATTTATTACTTCCATAAATGGAATTCACAATAGAGAAATGATCAATTACATGTTTCATTTTATGGTTGAAGACGGCTACGCGAAAAACGTAAATTACATCCGGTTGAGTGCGGATTTTCCTTATTTCCATCGTAACATTTATGGCCTTTATAAAAATTATCTTGTAAATTATACCGATTCATTGGGCAATGCAAAGAGCGAAGTGATTCCGTATTATGCCCAAATGAAGGATTCGACCAAAAAAGAAAAAAAGTTAAAAAGTAAATTAAAAGTCAGGTATACCCGGCGTGAAAGGCTCGAGTATTCGCGCTCATTAGAATCTGATTCCGCGTTTGCACTGATGACTGTAAACGATTTTTCGAAAGGGCATTTGAAAAACTTTTTCAGAAAATCTTTCAAACAAATGCGCCGTAATAAAACAAAAAACCTGGTAATTGATATTCGTGCCAATGGTGGTGGCGACATTATCAATTCTGTTTTCCTTACAAAATTTTTAAGAAATTCTTCCTTTAAAGTGGCCGACACAGCTGATGCAGTGAGTAATAATTTGAAGCCTTTCACCCACTATATTTCCCATGGATTTTTTAATAACATCGGCCTCTTTTTGGTCACCCACAAAGAAAAAGACGGGAAGTATCACTTTGGTTATTGGGAACGGCATACGTTTCGGCCAAAACGAAGAAATCATTTCAAGGGAAAAATTTTTATTCTCACGAACGGCTTAACTTTTTCAGCTTCATCCATCTTTTGTAATGCCTTGAAAGGTCAGCCAAACGTAACACTTGTGGGCGAAGAAACCGGCGGTGGTTGGTATGGAAATTCAGGAATTATGATACCCGACATTACTTTACCCAACACGAAGATCAGGGTGCGCCTTCCTTTTTTCAGGTTGGTTCAATATAGGCATATTCCGGTAAAAGGAACCGGGGTTCTGCCGGATGTGTTTGTGGGTCCAAACTGGCGTGATATTTTGAATGGCGTGGATACGAAAATTGAAAAAGTGAAAGAAATCATCCATGAAAACGATACGCTGAAAAAGGAAAATGCTGAAGCGCTGGCTAAATAAAATTTCAAATTATTTCTTTGGTTACTGAACTTTTATTACCGAATTTTCAACCAGCGCAAAAACATGATCTTTTTTAGTTGGCCTTATTTTCGCCAAACCTGTAAATGCGCTAAATGCTGGTAACACAGCATATTTTTCTCCAAAATAAAAACAAGGCAATGTCACACTTTGGTTGGCTGCACCATTTAATTTTATGCCGGGATGAATATGTCCTGAAAAAGTAAACGTGTTGCTTTCACAGCCTTCTGCATCATGTGTAAAACAGAAATTTTTTATCGTTAAGTTGTTTTCAAAAACCTCAATTCCGGCATCATCATAAAAAGAGCTTTTTAGAATGTCATGGTTTCCACGGACGAGCAAAAATTTTGTTGTAGCAAAATCTCTTCTCCATTTAAGGAAAAAATCTGCTTCCTTGTTTTGTGTACTGTGAAACATATCGCCGGCAATCAACAATTTATTAGGTTTAAAATATTGCATTTGAGCAAACAATCTTTGCAAGTCTACTTTAAAAATATTTTGTGGAATGCCAATACCTGATTTGCGAAAATGACCCGATTTGCCAAAATGAAGGTCAGCAAGAATTAAAGCACTTTCTTCTTCCCAAAAAATACAACGGGCAGCAGAAAGCCAAAGGGTTTGTGAATGAAACTTAAAACGAAAAGGTGACGACAATTTTTTTGGCCGCAAGGTAAAAAAAAGAAAATGCCTGGTGGAAGATTTTGATCTCCAATAAAAGTAATATAAGAATGACTCTGAAAGGTCAATTAATAACCTGCGAAATGCCTGTTATTTACACCGCGGTTGTGTTGTGCGCTTGAAGGATTTTTTGTACTGCTGCATCCTTCAAGAATCATGAGAAAAGAAAGAGCAACTACCAAAAGTTTGAAAATATTTTTCATGTTTGTGACATTAAATTGTGGTCTTTTTAAGCTCTTGCGCTGTGACTTGCTTTAAGCATTTTAGAAAACATTACGCACCAGTATTGTGATTTCTCGCTCAGCAGTGCCAGTTCTCTTTTGGATTTGATCAAACCATCTGCCAAACTGATGGAAGCACTTTTATGATAGTCATTAAATTGAAATTGCAATTCAATTTTTCCTGAATAAATGTTGCCTTTGTCATGGCGACAATCTTCAGCTTCAAAAGTTCCTTCGGGGGTTACCAACTGGCAATGATGAACTTCGTCAAGAGCGATAATGGAAGCGTTGTAACTACGTTTGTCTTTTTCAAGAACAAGAATTTTGCGATGAATTCCATCAAATCCCATTACTTTATCCTGGAAAATTTCCTGGCTGCAGAATACCAATCCGTTGGCAGCGCCCTCACGGCAGAGCATTCTGCACATTTTTTCGTTCTTCTTTTTTGAAATGATTGAAAAATAGGGCAAAGACCCAAAAAAGATAACTCCGGCAAGGAATAGACTAAAAGTGATGGTCGCAATCATAGGAGGAGAATTTTAATAACAACGAATTTTTTGAGGATAAATTGTGTGAAAACTATTCCGGTAAACGAAAAAATAGGGAAAATATTTTTTCTCCTCATACACCATTTCTTCCGGCAAGAAGCCAATTTACGTTGATACTCAAAACCGAACAAAGCATTGAAACAAAAAATAAGTAGTTTTAAAACCTAAAAACAAAATTGCCATGACCAGGTTTACCTTGACTTTTCTATCGATTTTTATTCTACAATTCGCCATTGCTCAATCCCAAAAGATTTCAGGGTTTTTTGAAAAAAATATACCGGATGAACTGAAAACAGAATCCTCTTTCGACAAAAATTTAAGTGAAGAAAGCGTAGGAGAAACAATGAAAAAGTTGTCGGCTCAGCCGCACAGCCTCGGTTCGCCGGGAAGCAAAGCCAATGCAGAATATATTTTGAATCAATTCAAAAGCTGGGGCTGGGATGCAAAAATTGAAACATTTCATGTGTTATTTCCTACCCCTAAAACGAGATTGTTGGAAATGACTTCTCCGACAACTTATAAAGCAGTTTTGAAAGAACCGGCACTTAAGGAAGATCCGACGAGCGGGCAATCTGGACAATTACCAACTTATAATGCTTACAGTGCAGATGGAGATGTGACGGGAGAATTGGTATTTGTCAATTATGGTTTGCCTGACGATTACAAAGTTTTGGATCAAATGGGCATTTCAGTAAAAGGGAAAATTGTTATAGCAAAATATGGGCGCAGCTGGCGTGGCACCAAACCAAAAGTGGCACAGGAGCATGGAGCCATTGGTTGCATTATTTACAGCGATCCAATCGACGATGGTTATTTTGCCGGCGATGTATATCCAAAAGGTCCGTTTAAAAATGAATATGGTGTTCAAAGAGGATCAGTAATGGACATGGTCATTTATCCAGGCGATCCGCTTACGCCCGGGATTGGCGCCACTGAAGATGCTAAAAGATTGGACAGGTTAAAAGCGCCAAATCTTTTAAAAATTCCTGTACTTCCTATCAGTTATCACGATGCCAAACCTTTGCTGGAAGCGCTTGACGGACCATTGGCTCCGAGAAGCTGGCATGGTGGTTTGCCATTTGCTTATCATATTGGGCCGGGGAAAACCAAAGTCCATTTGAAGGTTTCTTTCAACTGGGATTTGGTTCCTTGTTATGATGTGATTGCCAAAATGCAGGGGTCGAAATATCTTGATGAATGGGTAATAAGGGGCAATCACCAGGACGCTTGGGTAAACGGCGCAGACGATCCGGTAAGTGGTTTGTCGGCACTGATGGAGGAGGCGAAATCAATTGGTGAATTGAAAAAGAACGGTTGGCAACCGGAACGTACTTTGGTTTATTGTGCATGGGATGGAGAAGAGCCTGCGTTGCTGGGTTCAACCGAATGGGTTGAAGAACACGAAAAAGAATTGCAGCAAAAAGCGGTCGTTTATGTAAATTCTGACAATAATGAACGAGGATTTTTTTATGCAGAAGGTTCGCACGCGCTTGAACCATTTATGGATGAAATTGCCAAAACGGTGACCGATCCTGAAACGGGTGTAAGTATTTTTGAAAGGGCAAAAGATCACCAGCTTATTTCTACAACAAATGCAGATGCACGTCAAAAAATACTGAACCAAAATAATTTGAAATTATATGCGATGGGTTCAGGTTCCGATTATTCCTCTTTCATTCAACATGCAGGAATTCCTTCATTGAACCTGGGTTTTGGAGGTGAAGGAAGCGGCGGTGAATATCATTCTATTTACGATGATTATTATGACTTCACTAAATTTAAAGATCCCGGTTTTCATTATGAAGTGGCTTTGGCCGAAACTGCCGGTCATGCCGTTTTAAGAATGGCAAATGCAGATGTGCTTCCTTTTGATTTTACACATTTATACAAAACCGTAAACGGTTATGCAGATGAACTGAATGCACTTTTGAAAAATGAAAGAAGATCAACTGAGATTCAAAATGAATTGGTTCGCGCCGGTGATTATAAGATCGGAGAAAATCCGACAAAAAAGTTGCTGCCTCCTTCAATAAAACCGGAAGTTCCTTACCTGGATTTTGCCCCTTTAGAAAATGCTTTAGCCAATCTTAGGAAAAGCGCTGACAGTCTAAAAAATGTATGGGAAGAAAAAGTAAAATCAGATACAGTTGATAATAATTTCAACCAGTCACTTTATCGCGCCGAGCAACAACTGCTGAGTAAAGATGGTTTACCTCGTCGTCCCTGGTATAAACACACGATTTATGCGCCCGGTTTTTATACAGGTTATGGAGTAAAAACAATGCCGGGCATCCGCGAAGCGATTGAACAGGGAAATTTTGATGAAGCGCAAAAACAAATTGACGTGGATGCAAAAACGATTGAAGATCTTGCTGAATATCTCAAAACAATAGAATCAAAATGAAAAAGCAATAAGTAAACAAAAACTGACCATTTTTATTTTGCTGCAACTTTAAAAAATAACCCCATGGAACATATCAGGATCCTTTCAGGCAAAAAACGGATAGCGCTCGTAGCTCATGACAATAAGAAGAAAGACTTAATCGATTGGGCAATTTATAACAGGACCGTTTTATCGCAGCATGAATTAATAGCGACGGGAACAACCGGAAAGTTGCTGGAAGAAAAGCTCGGGCAACCGGTAAGAAAATTATTAAGCGGACCACTTGGCGGAGATCAGCAAATGGGTGCAATGGTAGCGGAAGAAAAACTGGATATGATGGTTTTCTTTTGGGATCCGATGGAAGCGCAACCACATGACAGCGATGTGAAAGCGTTACTTCGTCTTGCAGTAGCATGGAATATATTAATGGCTTGTAATCGCACAACAGCGGATTTTATTCTCACTTCTGTATTAATGCAACAGGATTATCCGGCGGTTGTTCCTGATTACTCCGGTTATTTGACAAGAAAATTGATAGAGTAATTAAGGTTTTTAAGTGATACATAACTTTTCTTTTGCCTCTCTCCTTCGTAAATTGCATGTCCTCTTATGCGATTTAAACTTGATTCAAAATATAAACCTGCAGGTGATCAGCCTGAAGCGATAGAACAGCTTACAAGAGGGATTCTTGAAGGTGAAAAATACCAGACGTTATTGGGTGTAACGGGTAGCGGTAAGACTTTTACCATGGCCAACGTGATTCAAAATGTGCAGCGGCCAACCTTGGTGCTTACGCATAATAAAACACTTGTAGCCCAGTTGTATGGCGAGTTTCGGCAATTTTTTCCTGATAATTCTGTAGGTTATTTTGTTTCTTATTATGATTATTACCAGCCTGAAGCGTATATGCCTGTCAGTGATACTTATATCGAAAAAGATTTAAGCATAAATGAAGAATTGGACAAACTCCGGCTTGCAGCAACCTCACAATTATTGACAGGACGAAGAGACATCATCGTTGTGGCGAGTGTAAGTTGCATTTATGGAATTGGAAATCCAAAGGACTTTGCTGAAGGTGTGATTAGGATTGAAGAAGGGCAAACCATAAGCCGACAAGGATTTTTGCATTCGTTAGTGAATAGTTTATACAGCAGAACACAAGGTGATTTTGCACGCGGCACTTTTCGGGTAAAAGGAGATACGGTTGATATCAATCTTCCTTACATGGATAATGGCTACCGCATCACTTTTTTTGGAGATGAAATAGAAAGCATTGAAACGCTGGAATTGAGCACGGGAAAAAGAATTTCCAAAGTTGATAATGCTGCGATTTTTCCTGCCAATCTTTACATCGCGCCGAAGGATAAGTTGCAACAAATTCTTTACGAAATACAGGATGAAGCAACAAGGCAAACAGAATATTTTAAGGAGATTGGAAAATATATTGAAGCACAAAGAATTTCTGAAAGAGTAAATTATGATGTGGAAATGATTCGTGAGCTCGGTTATTGCAATGGCGTAGAAAATTACTCAAGATTCTTTGACAGGCGTGAACCGGGCACGCGTCCCTTTTGCCTGCTTGATTATTTTCCGAATGATTTTTTGTGCATCATCGATGAGAGTCACCAAACGATTCCACAGGTGAGCGGGATGTATGGAGGAGATCGGTCAAGAAAATTGATTTTGGTGGATTATGGTTTTCGTCTACCCTCAGCGTTAGACAACCGCCCGTTGAATTTTAATGAGTTTGAAAACATGCTCAATCAAACCATTTTTGTGAGCGCTACGCCGGGTGATTATGAATTGGAAAAATGTGGTGGAGTTGTGGTAGAACAAGTGGTGAGACCAACAGGATTGCTTGATCCGCCAATAGAAATTCGTCCGTCCGTAAATCAAATTGATGATTTGCTGGACGAAATTGACAAAAGAGTAAGCAAAGGTGATCGGGTTTTGGTGACAACACTTACCAAGCGAATGGCTGAAGAAATGGATAAATATCTTCATCGCATCAATATCAAATCAAAATACATTCACAGCGAAGTACACACACTTGACAGGATTGAAATATTGCGCCAATTGCGGCTTGGTGAGATTGATGTGTTAGTCGGCGTAAATCTTTTGCGTGAAGGATTAGACTTGCCTGAAGTTTCGTTGGTTGCCATTTTGGATGCAGACAAAGAAGGTTTTTTGCGGAATGAAAGATCGCTTACACAAACTGCGGGTAGGGCTGCCCGTAATGTGGATGGATTGGTAATCTTTTATGCCGATCAGATGACCGAAAGCATGCAGAAAACCATTGATGAAACCAATCGCCGCCGTGAAAAACAGATTGCTTATAACATCGAACACAACATTACGCCAAAGACGATCCGAAAATCTATTGAACAAATTATGGGGCAGACTTCCGTGCTTGATATCAAAGGAACGACAGAATCCCCTTATGCAGTTGAGACAGCAGTTGATACCCTTGCCGCCGAAGAACAGGTTGAATACAAAACCATTCCGCAACTCGAAAAAGCGATTGCACAAACAAAACGTTTGATGGAAAAAGCGGCTAAAGACATGGATTTTATGGAAGCCGCACGGCTGCGTGACGAGATGTTCAGGATGCAGCAAAATTTGAAGGGAATGAAGAAATAGAAATATTTAGTAAAAGTTGGTTACTGGTGATTGTTAAGTCGAATCTTACCCTTTTCCCCGATTTTGATTATGTTATTACATTTGTTAATTTTGTTAAAACACTCGTATGCAATCAACTCTTAAAAAAATCGGGAATTCATTTGGAGTAATTATTAATAAAAAGTTACTTAGTGAAGCTGGAATTAATACCTCGGCTGAAATTACAATAGAAGCAGAGAGGAATGCTATAATTATAACTCCACGGGCAAAAAGGAAGCCATTAAACAGAGATTTAAGAACCTGGAGAAAACAAATAAAGGCAGCAATTAAAGAAGGACAAAAGCCTGGAAAAAGTGTATGGGGAAACAAGATTTCTGCAGAAGAAGATAAAGAATGGACATGGTAAAAAAAATAAAGCAATTCGAAGTTTGGATTGTGGAGTTTGATCCATCAGTCGGTTCTGAAATAAAAAAATCACGTCCGGCGGTTGTCGTTTCAAACAATATCATAAATGATCTGTATTCGACTGTTATTGTAGCGCCATTAACGAGTACTTATAGAAACTATCCCACTCGTATCGATACTTCGTTTGACAATAAAGGAGGCCAAATAGCAGTTGATCAAATCCAGTGTTTTGATAAGGCGAGACTCAAGAAAAAGATTGGCGTTATTACGAAAGCAGAAAGTGATGATTTGATTGAAATGCTTTCTTTTATTTTTAAACCCGAATAACGCCTTCTAATAAGAAAAGACAGTAATTCTCTCAAAGCTTCGTTTACTGCTGACTGTCATATAGCAAACGCCGGTTTCGATTTTAATACTTTCTTATAGACCGGGCAGCTTTCCACATGTGCTCCCGACAAATAACCTGTGCTCATTAAAAATTCATTTACAATTTCACCACCCGTAAATTTGAAATGCGTTTTAAATATTTTTACCCATTCAGTTTTTGATTTTGGGTGATGATAATCGAGCCAGTTTTTAAATGAGCCAAACTCTTTTTGAAGTTGTACAATTGTTTTCGCATTTTCAATAGCAGCGATTATTTTTAAACGATTTCTGATGATCCCTGCATCATTCATCAATCTATCAAAATCTTTTTCTTTAAATGCTGCCACTTTTTTGATGTCAAAATTTTTGTAAGCCTTTTTGAAATTTTCCTGTTTATTCAAAATGGTGGTCCAACTCAAACCTGCCTGGTTTATTTCTAAAACAAATCTTTCAAAAAGTTCATTGTCATCATCAATCGGAAAACCATAAAAATTGTCATGGTAAGTCCGGTGAACATTGTTCTTGTCCATCATTATAATTGCTTCGCAATAAGATTTAGGTTTTTCCATTGAAGTGTTTTTAAAAAGAGTTGAAATTAAAGAATATTGGAAAGACCAGAGTACCTTTATTTATCGTCAGTACAGTAAACGGGGAAATATCAAGAAATTTATTTTACTAAAAATGGATGAAAATGGCTATTGAATTTGATACAACTAAAGAATATAATTTAGAAGATGAACGCGCTTTGCTTCGCCCATTAAAATTGGAAGATTATGACAATCTTTTCCCTTTTTCGATGCATGAACCAGAGCTTTGGAAATATTCTTTGATAACGGCTGCGGGCGAAACTAATTTGGCAAACTATATTGATATTGCTTTAGAAGCAAGAACTGCCCGTAAGGAATATCCTTTTATTGTATTTGATAAATTGAAAAACAAATATGCCGGCAGCACGCGGTTCTACGATATCAATGCGGCCTTTAAAACTTTACAATTGGGCTACACCTGGTATGGAAAAGAATTCCAGGGAACAGGTTTGAATAAGCACTGCAAATTTCTTTTGTTATCATTTGCATTTGAAGATCTCGGAATGGAAAGAGTTGAATTTCGCGCAGATAACAAAAATGAAAAAAGCGTCGCTGCAATGAAATCCATTGGCTGCACAGAGGAAGGCGTTTTGCGAAATCACATGCCAACAAGATATTCAGGTGTAAGAAGAGATAGTATTATTTTGAGTATTTTAAAAGATGAATGGGCTGGCGAAGTGAAAGAAAGGCTGAAGCAAAAACTTAAGTAAATAAATTAAAATTCTAAATGCCCATGAATCGACAACTTACTTCATGGTTTAGTCCTTCTGTAAATAAAGAAATGCCAATCGCAGTTTATGGCCATTATGGTTTTGTGCTTTTGCTGATTCCCACAGCTGCTGCAGATTATCTCGAATATGAACGTTTTCAATTGATCGATTCCATCGCACCTTTTATTGAGTCGGGAAAAGTAAAAGTGTTTTCAATCAACAGCCTCAATAATGAAAGCTGGATGAATAATGAGATGTTGCCGGAACATAAAGGGATTCGCCATAACCAGTTCAATCAATATATTTTTGAAGAAGTAATTCCTTTTATAAAAAACAGCACATCTCCTGAAACGCCGATCATCACTTGTGGTGCAAGTTTTGGCGCTTTACACAGCATGAATTTATTTTTAAAGCGACCGGATTTGATCAATGGCGTTATTGCGATGAGTGGTGTTTATGATCTTCATGAATACACGAAAGGTTATGATGATGAGCAGGTTTATTACAATTCTCCCATGAATTATATGCCCAATCTTACGGATCCCTGGTATCTTGACAGCATCAGGAAAAGTAACCACATTCACATTCTTTCCGGAAGAGGCGACCACGAAGATCCTGGAGCTGCAGGAAGATTTGCAAAAGTGCTTTACGATAAAGGATTTAATTATGAATTGGATATCTGGGGAAGCGATATGAGACACGATTGGCCGACCTGGCGTGACATGCTTCCATATTATTTGGATACAAGATTCTGATTTAAACGATGGCTATTTTTCCTATAATTTACACCTATCGTAAATTTCTTTTAGCTGTAGATTTACATTTAATGCATCTATAGACAATTGATCATCCTGGCTGGAAAATTCTTTCAATTGCCAAAGCCCTTCTTTATTAATAGCGAATTGTTCTACATGAATCGATTCAGCTTCTACCAAAATATATTCCTTCAAAGTTGGAATTGCACGATACAACATAAATTTTACACCGCGGTCGTAGTTTCTTGTGGAAGGAGACAGAATTTCAAAAATTACGGTTGGATTCGTGGCTGAATTTTCATCTTCATCAGGGTTGATAATATCACCACAAATAACTGAAATATCCGGGTAAGTAAATAAGGTATTTTCCGGAATGTGAATTCTCATGTCACTGCCAAAAGGCTGGCAACTTTTGCCTTTTAAGGAGTTGGCAAGTGAAACAATTATATTAATTGAAATGATATTATGGCGGTTGCCTGCTCCTGACATAGCAAAAATCTCTCCCTTATAATACTCATGCTTTTCCACAGCTTCATTTTCCATCTGAAGGTATTCAGCAATGGAGTAAAACTTTTTATTATAGGCCGGAGCAGGTTCTTTTATTTCCATAATTAAAGTTACAAAAGTTTCCTTAGATAAGGTTTTAAAAAAGAGCAAAGCATGTTTCATTTCCTGTTAAGAAATTCCTTACTTATTACACCGCTTTTGAAAGTAAGTAGTCTTTGTTTTACTTTTACTAAATGGAGAAAAAATTATTCCTGCTTGATGCAATGGCCCTGATTTATCGTGCTTATTATGCGTTGATCCGTAGCCCGATAATCACTACAAAAGGGAAAAATACAAATGCCCAATACGGGTTTACGAATACATTATACGACTTACTGAGCCGCGAAAATCCGACTCATCTTGCGGTAGCTTTTGACACGTATGCGCCAACGGAAAGACACACAGATTTTGCTGCTTATAAAGCGCAACGCCAGGAAGCGCCTGAAGATTTGCTGGCGGCTATTCCAGACATTAAAAAGATAATTGAAGGATTTAATCTTCCGGTTGTGGAGTGCGATGGTTACGAGGCCGATGATATTATTGGTGGTCTTGCCCAGCAGGCAGAAAAAGAAGGTTATGAAGTTTTTATGGTGACCCCTGATAAAGATTTCGGACAACTGGTTACCAAAAACATCAAAATTTACAAACCCGGTTATCAAGGGGGCAAGGTTGAAATAATGGGCGAGAAAGAAGTGTGTGAAAAATGGGGAATTAAAAACGTGAGCCAGGTGATTGATATTCTCGGACTGATGGGAGACGCCAGTGATAACATTCCGGGTATTTCCGGTGTTGGTGAAAAAACGGCTGCTAAATTGCTCGCACAATATGATTCGGTTGAAAATATTTTAGCTGATGCGGAAAATATAAAAGGCGCCTTGGGCGAAAAGATTAGGAATGGAAAAGAAATGGCGATTCTCAGCAAAAAACTGGCAACAATAATCACGGATGTTCCCTGCCAGTTTCATGAAGAAGATTTTCGCGTAAAAGCTTACAATGCAGAAGCGCTCAGGGAAATTTTTGCAGAGCTTGAATTCAAAAGTCTGGGAAGAAGAATTCTCGGTGAAGAGTACAATGTTTTTGTGGTGGATAAACAAGTGGTGCAAACTGATCTGTTTGGAAACGCAATGGAAACGACGGTGACTGAAACAAAGGCTGAAAAGGTGGAGAAGGAAGCGCCGGGACTTCATGCGGAAAAGAATATTTCAAACACTGAGCACAACTACCAGTTGGTTGAAGGTGAGGAAGTGATCAAAGAGTTAGTAAACGAACTTTTAAAGCAAAAAGAAATTTCGTTCGATATTGAAACAACCAGTGTAGAAGCGAACGATGCCGATTTGGTTGGATTGAGTTTTTCATTCAAACCGGGTGAAGGCTATTATGTTCCCTGCCCGGATGATGAAGAACAGGTGATAAGAATATTGAAATATTTTGAACCGGTTTTTTCTGATGAATCAAAGATTTGGATCGGTCAAAACATAAAGTATGATTTGTTGGTGTTGAAATGGTATGGAGTTGAGTTCAAGGGAACTTTGTTTGATACAATGTTGGCTCATTATGTTATCGAAAGCGAAGGCCGCCGGAACATGGATCTTTTGAGCGCCCAATATCTTGGTTATGTGCCCATTTCAATTGAAGAATTGATCGGCAAAAAAGGAAAGAACCAGGGAAACATGCGCGAAGTAGAAGTTGAAAAGGCCAAAGAATATGCAGTGGAAGATGCAGACATAACTTTGCAATTGAAACACATTTTTACACCTTTCCTTAGAGAGAAGCAAGTGGAAAAAGTGTTTGAACAGGTGGAATCTCCTTTAATAAAAGTGTTGCTCGATATGGAATATGAAGGAGTAAATATTGATGTCGAGTTTTTGAATTTATATTCCAAAGAACTGGAGGAAGAAGCGAAGAAATCTGAGGAACAGGTTTATGAGCAGGCAGGAATTAAATTCAATCTTGCTTCTCCAAAACAGTTGGGCGAAGTGTTGTTCGAAAAAATGAGGCTTGGTGATAAAGTCAAAAAAACAAAAGGCGGACAATACTCAACCGGTGAAGATGTTTTGTTGAAATTGGCAAAAGATAATCCGATCGTTGAAAATATTTTGAACTTCCGTGAACTGACAAAATTAAAATCCACTTATGTCGATGCTTTGCCTCTATTGATCAACAAAAAATCCTGCAGGGTACATACTTGTTATGGGCAGGCAATTGCAGTTACAGGAAGACTGAGCAGCAATAATCCCAATCTTCAAAATATTCCCGTTCGTACAGAAAGAGGACGTGAGATCAGGAAAGCATTTGTTCCGAGAAATAGTGATCACCTGATCATCTCAGCAGATTATTCACAAATTGAATTAAGAATTGTTGCAGCCATTAGCGGTGATCCTGCAATGTCAGAAGCTTTCAGGCAAGACAAGGATATTCACACCGCAACGGCTGCAAAAGTTTTTGGAGTAGAAGAAGATGACGTAACGAAAGAAATGCGCTACAAAGCAAAGAGTGTGAACTTTGGAATTATCTATGGACAAGGCGCTTTCGGGCTTTCGCAGAATTTGGGAATAAGCAGAACGGAAGCCAAAGAAATAATTGAAAATTATAAAAAGCAGTTTTCCTATATTGAAAAATATATGGAAGAGATGAAGCAGTTTTGTAAGACTAACGGTTATGTACAAACGCTTATGGGCAGAAAGCGCTGGCTGAAAGATATCAATTCATCCAACTTTACTGTTAGAAGTTACGCGGAGCGGAATGCCATCAATTCGCCGATACAGGGAACTGCTGCAGACATGATAAAACTGGCGATGATTAACATTCATAAAGAATTTCAGAAAAATAAATTCAAATCCAAAATGATCATGCAGGTGCATGACGAATTGGTTTTTGACGCTCATAAATCTGAGGTTGAGATCATAAAACCGATCATTATTGAAGCAATGAAGAACGCGCTTCCATTACCGAATAATGTTCCGGTTGAAGCGGAAGTTGGCGTTGGTGAAAACTGGTTAGAAGCTCATTAGTTTGGACAATCTCTTCACCTTCAGTCTCATTAATTTTCATTCACGTATTTTTATAAAAAAAAGTTTTTGAACCAGACGATTTTTGCAAAAGATCTGACTAAGAATTACGGTAAAAGAACCGTAAACAACAAAGTTTCATTCCATGTGAGCCAGGGCGAAATTGTGGGTTTGCTTGGTCCGAATGGTGCCGGAAAAACGACTTCGTTTTACCAGGTTGTAGGATTGGTGAAACCAGATGATGGTCATGTATTTTTGAATGAAATTGATATTACCAAATTGCCCATGTTCAAGCGTGCAAAAATGGGACTTGGATATTTGCCCCAGGAAGCAAGCGTTTTCAGGAAGCTTACAGTTGAAGATAATATTTCCGCTGTGCTTGAAATGACAAAACTTTCGAAAAAAGAGCAAAAGGAAAAGTTGGAAACGCTTATTGATGAGTTTAATCTTGGGCACGTGCGCAAAAGCAATGGTGATGTTTTGAGCGGAGGCGAAAGAAGAAGAACAGAAATTGCGCGAGCTCTCGCGGTTGATCCCAAATTTATTTTGCTCGATGAGCCATTTGCAGGAATTGATCCAATCGCTGTTGAGGATATCCAATCGATTGTTACCAAACTCAGGTATAAAAATATAGGTATTTTAATCACTGACCATAATGTAAACGAAACCCTTTCTATCTGCGACCGCGCCTACCTGCTTATTGAAGGGAAAATTTTTATCGAAGGTACAGCAGAGGAATTGGCAAAGGATGAACAAGTGCGCAGGTTGTATCTTGGAAGAAATTTTGAGCTGAAGAGAAAGGATTATTTACATTCAGATGTATTTAAATGATCGTCGAAACAGAGGTCGAATAAATAACCATAAATCAAGAACTTGAAGCTCCTAAGTCCTGTCATATCACACTTAGCAAGAATGCGTTTGTGGGGCGTTGAGAATTGGATTGCTTATCCGATTTTCGCGCAGCGTAATGTGTTGCAACATTTGGTAACACAGGCACAATACACCGAAATTGGACGGAAATACCGGTTTTCGAGAATGTTTACGGTAAAAGATTTTAAGGCGCGCGTTCCCATTCATGAATACGACGACCTGAAACCTTACATCAAACGGATGATGGAAGGTGAGCAAAATATTTTATGGAACACACCAATAAACTGGTTTGCGAAAAGCAGTGGCACCACTTCTGATAAAAGTAAGTTTATCCCCATTAGCGATGAAAGTTTGAAGGACAATCATTTTAAAGGATCTAAGGATGTGCTCAGTAATTTTTATAAGAACTTTCCTGACAGCGATTTGTTAACCGGAAAAAGCCTCGTGGTTGGCGGAAGTCACCAGGTTTACAATCTGGATGAAGATATTCAATACGGCGACCTGAGCGCGGTTTTGATGCAAAACACACCATTCTGGGGACATTGGATCCGGACTCCTGAATTGAAGATTGCTTTGCTCGACGAATGGGAAAGCAAGATTGAACAATTGGCCAAGAACACGGTGCATGAAAACGTAACTTCTCTTGCAGGAGTGCCGACCTGGACGATTATTTTAATTAAACGGATTCTCGAAATTTCAGGAAAACAAACATTAAAAGAAGTATGGCCAAACCTGGAATTATACATGCATGGTGGAGTTTCGTTTACGCCTTACCGTGAGCAAATGAATAAATTGATTGGCGCTCCCATAAATTACCTGGAAATGTACAACGCCAGTGAAGGATTTTTTGCTGCGCAAAATATGCCCGATGACCAGGGATTGTTGTTATATACCGATCATGGGATTTTTTATGAATTCCTTCCGGTAGAAGAATATGGAAAAGCCGATCCAAAAACCGTGGGATTGAAGCAGGTAGAATTGAACAAAAATTATGCGCCTGTTATTACGACCAATGGTGGTTTGTGGCGCTATCTGGTGGGTGACACAATTCAATTCACTTCGCTGAAACCATTTAAAATAAAGGTTTCAGGAAGATTGAAGCATTTCATGAATGCCTTTGGGGAAGAAGTGATCGTTGACAATGCAGATAAAGCAATTGCAATTGCATCAACAAAGACGAATTCGCTTGTTAAAGATTATACAGCAGCTCCGGTTTATTTTTCTGAGCAAAATAATGGTGCTCATCAATGGCTGATCGAGTTTGAAATTCCACCGCTGGATTTATCTGCTTTTACACTTGCTCTCGACGATGCTCTGAAATCACTCAACAGTGACTATGAAGCCAAACGTTATAAAAATATTGCCTTACGTTTGCCTCTTGTTAAATCCTTGCCCTTCAACACATTTAATCATTGGTTGAAGATTAAGGGAAAATTGGGTGGACAACATAAAGTGCCGCGACTAAGTAATGAAAGGAAAATGGTTGAAGAAATTTTGCAACTGGCTGAAAGAGGAAAATAAAAGAATTATTTATTTGTTCGTTCACTTATTATTGTTCAATATTTATAATCGAATTAAAAATTTTATTTCAAATAATCTTGATTAAATCTATGAAAAAAGCTTTTGTTTTATTGTTTATGATTGCTGCATTTGCCAGTGTAAATGCCCAGAAAAATGATTCAAAACAATCATCTGCCGAGCACCGGAATCCAATGGTGATCGTTGATTCATTTGTTATCACTAAACATACAGTAACGATAAAAGGACAAACCGTTCCATACACTGCCAAAACAGGAACGCTTCCAGTTTGGGACGAAAATGGAAAACCGATTGCTTCAGTTTTTTACACTTATTACGAAAGGAGTGATGTAAAGGATCGTGCTTCGAGGCCTTTGGTAATTTCATTTAACGGTGGCCCTGGTACGCCTTCACTTTGGATGGAAATTGGATATACCGGCCCGAGAATTCTTAATGTTGATGATGAAGGTTATCCTGTTGAACCTTATGGTTTGCATGATAATCCCAATTCAATTTTAGATGTGGCTGATATCGTTTATGTAGATCCTGTAAATACCGGTTATTCAAGAAAAGTGAGTGAAGATGTTGAAAGCTCCAAATTCTTTGGGGTTAATGAAGACATCAAATACCTGGCACAATGGATTAATACATTTGTTACACGTAACGATCGCTGGGCTTCGCCAAAATTTTTGATCGGCGAAAGCTATGGTACTACAAGAGTTTCAGGCCTTGCACGCGAATTGCAGGATGCTGAATGGATGTATCTTGATGGTGTGGTACTTGTTTCGCCAACTGATCTTGGGATCAAACGAGATGGTCCTGTTGGAGAAGCGTTGATGCTTCCTTATTATTCAGCCACCGCTTGGTATCATAAGATGCTTCCGCCGGATTTACAGAGTAAAAATTTGACAGATCTTTTGCCGCAAGTTGAAAAATTTACAGTGAATGATTTGATTCCGGCCTTGACAAAAGGAAGTATGTTGACTGACCAGGAAAAAGAAAATATTGCTGAAACGATGTCTCGCTATTCAGGGTTGAATCAAAAGGTTATTATGGAACACAACCTGATCATCCCTGCTAATTTTTACTGGAAAGAATTGTTGCGCGATAGTGGTTATACGATCGGCCGGCTCGATTCGAGATATCGCGGAATTGATAAACAGGCTGCGGGACTGGGACCAGATTATAATGCTGAACTAACGGCATGGACACACGCTTTTACACCTGCAATGAATATATACTTAAGAGATGAACTCAATTATAAAACCGATTTGAAGTATAACGTTTTTGGCAATGTTTATCCCTGGGATCATAAAAACGATAACACCGGCAACGACCTGAGAATGGCAATGGCTGAAAATCCATTTTTGCATTTAATGGTACAATCCGGGTATTTTGACGGCGCATGCGATTTCTTTAATGCGCAATACAGCCTGTGGCAAATGGATCCGGCAGGAAGATTAAAAGACCGCATCACATGGCATGGTTTGCAGACCGGTCACATGGTTTACATGCGGAAAAACGATCGCGCAACAGCAAACGAACAATTAAGGCAATTTATTCTTTCCTCAATTCCAAAGAAAGGAGAAAGTGCTAAATATTAATTGAAAAGTTTTCCTGCCAGGTTATTTTCTTGCAAAAGACCTGGCGAGCAATAATGCAATTATACTCAATATCGCTGCTGCACAGAGATAATATCCTACATATTGCAAACCATATTTTGTGGCGATGGAAGTCGCAAAATAAGGTGTTAATGAGCCGCCCAGGATTCCGGCTAAAGTAAATGCGAGCGAAGCACCTGTGTAACGAACTGCAGGCGGAAATAAAGACGCCAGTTCAGTGCCCAGTGGACCATAATTAAACCCGATCAAAAACATTCCTGAAGAAAGAAATATTACCAGGAGCGTCCAGTCGCCGGCAACAAAGAGTTTTGCAAAGAACAGGGCAAAGAAAAATATTACGACAGAAGAAAGTAAAAGCATTCTTGCAGCTGCTGACCGTTCTGAAAGTTTCGCCGAGATGATAATTCCTGCTGCAAAAAATAACATTGAAAGCATCTGTGCCAGCAAAAATCCGGATCGCGTGTAGGCAAGAACGTTAGTTCCCCAACTAAGTGTGAAAACAGTGAGCAGGTAGAAGAAAAGGAAAACAAGAATAGCGATAAGTGTCCCAAGGATCAGTGCTTTTGCATATTTGGTAAATACATCTTTAAGTGGAAATTTAGCGCGTTCATTTTTTTCAAGCACTTTTACAAATTCGGGCGTTTCCACAATTTTTAATCTGACATATAAACCGATGCCAACCAGCAGTGCACTCGCGATAAATGGAATGCGCCAACCGATGGTGAAGAATTGTTCTTTGGAGTAAAGGTTGGTAATAATCAGAAAAACTCCGGAAGAAAGAATAAAACCCAGAGGTGCTCCCAATTGCGGGAACATACCATACCACGCCTTTTTTCCTTCAGGAGCATTTTCTGTTGCTAACAAAACTGCACCGCCCCACTCTCCTCCGAGTCCAACGCCTTGGCCAAAGCGAAAAAGCGATAAAAATATCGGAGCTGCTACACCGATTGAAACGTAACCCGGAAGCAAACCAATTGCAACTGTGCAAATTCCCATTGTCATTAAAGAAGCTACCAGTGTAGCTTTACGGCCAATGCGATCACCAAAATGACCAAACAAAGCCGAACCCACCGGCCTTGCAAAAAACGCTAATGCAAATGTTGCCAATGATTCAAGCGTTCCTGATGTTGGGTCAGATGTAGGGAAAAACATTTTCGGGAAAACGAGGACGGCTGCTGTGGCATAAATGTAAAAGTCGAAGAATTCGATAGTTGTGCCCGCAAGACTGGCGATCAATATGCGCGCCGTGGAATTGGTTTGCGTTGAGGATTGCATTCGATTAGAAAATGAAAAGTGAAAAGATCAATACGTTAGGTAATAAAAATTGATACAAAGTAATTTAAAAATCTTATGCAACAGTCGCGGGCTTTTGAATCAAATCGAACAGAGTTTCGACTTCAGAGTTTTTTGAAAACTTTTCTATTTGTATCTCTCCTTTCTCAATCAATTCTTTGCGCTTTTGTTCGTCTTTAAAAAGCAACATCATCTTTTCGGCAATGTCATTAATATTTGTAGCGGAAACATACAAAGCGGCTTCGTTGCAATATTCTTTTAAAAATGAAATGTCTGAAACAACCAATGGTAGTGTACTTCTCATCGCTTTAATTACTTCAAGACCTTCACATTCATATACAGGAACATGAACCATCGCATAAGCGCTTGCTAAGATTTTCTCACCTTCCTTTTCGGCAACATCATTAAGCAGTTTCACATCTTTTTTAAACTTGTAGGAATCCAGTGAATAAACAAATTCCTGAAATTTCTTTCCTGCACTTCCTAAAATCAGCAACTGCATTTTACTTCTTTGTCTTTTTTTAAAAACAGAAAATGCTTTCAACAAATTGACAAGATTTCTTTCAGTACTGATAATTCCTTTGTAAATAAAATATTCATTTCCTTCGGCATACTTTTCTTTTATCAATTCCCTTTCTTCAAAATTTACCGCGTTTCTGTTTTTTAATGATGGATAGATAACCGAAATTTTTTCGGAAGCAATTTTATAGCGATTTTCAATTTCATTTTTCAAGAAATTTGAATTCACAACAATTGAATCTGATTTTTCAAGGAATGAAGAGACATTTTTTTTATAAAAAGAAATTTCTTTTTTATCCAGGTTTGAAGCACTATGTAAAAAAGAAAAATCGGATTGAATCAGTATCTGAGGCACTTTTGCCGTGGTAGTAACAAATTTTTCAGATACAAAAACATCGGCTTTATTTTTCTTCAATAAAGAAGGTAACTTGATGTTATTCCAGATCTTCCATTGTATTGAAAAATTTTGCGGAGGAGTAATTTCAATCAAAGAAATATTTTTTGGAAGTCCTTTGAGGATGAATTCTTTGTTGGCTAAAAAAAGAAATTCATGTTCAGGATGAAGCGAAGCCAATTGAACAAAAGTTTCCAGGCGATGTTTTTGAAGGGAAGCGGCATTTACGGCAATTCGCATTCGGGTTGGTTTAAAATTCTTTCCGTTTATCTCAGCACTTTTAGTTTAACGGTTTCAATTCTTGTCTGGCTCACCTTCAATATATCAAATTGGTAATCGTCAATAATGATGCGGTCTCTTTCACGCGGAATCGATTCATGAAGATTAATGATATAGCCGGAAAGAGTTTCAGCCTCTTCACTTTTCCTGAAACTAAGTTTGTATTTCTTTTCGAGTAAATCCAGTTCCAGCCTGCCACTCAGCAAAAATTCATTGGAAGAGATTTGCTTATCCACCAATTCTTCCTGGACGTCGTATTCATCATTTATATCACCAAATATTTCTTCAAGCAGGTCTTCCATAGTTACAATTCCGGCCGTGCCGCCAAACTCATCAATAACCCACGCAATACTTTTTCTTTCTTTTGTAAACTTATTGATCAGGTCGGATGCGTTCATGCTTTCGGGAACAACCGGTATGGGCAATAGAATGGAACGAAGCGATTCCGGATTTTTAAAAAGATCGAGCTGGTGCACATATCCTTGCACATTATCAACATTGTTTTCATATACAACCAATTTGCTCAACTTGGTTTCAACAAATTTTTCTTTTAATTGATCAAGTGTCAGATTGATATCAACCGCAACCACTTCTTTCCTTGGAACAAGGCATTCCCGAACGCGTGTTTCTGAAAGCGACAATACATTTTCAAAAATGGTATTGTTCATCTCCAGGTTTTCGTCGCTGTCGGTCATGTTCAATTGCTGCACATAGTGATCAAGATCAATGCGGTTAAATGACTGGGTTTTCTGTTGCACTTTTACATTGAAAATATATTTAAGTATCCATTCTGTAACATTCAAAAAATAAGTGGCAACCAGAGAAAAAATAGAATAAGTGGTCCTCACCCAAAAGCTGAAAAAACCTGACGATGTAACTGAATTATTCTTAGCGCGTAGAAGTGATCTTGAAAACGATTGAAATAAAACAAGGATGACAGTAGCAACAATTGTTTCGACGCCAAGGATCAGGAATTGATTTTCAATTGACCAATATTTCCAAACGGATTCAAGGGCATTACTCGCCAGCAGAACATAAATAACGACAAGAAGATTTATGACGATAATGAGGCTTATGATAAACCTTACCGGGGATTCAAGAAAAAAGGACCAGGTTTTGCCGCTGTAACTATCCTGCTTCTTTCTCAGCTCAATTGACAATTTATTTGCCGAAATAAAAACCACTTCAATACCTGAGAAGAAGGCTGCAAGCAGCAACGCGATGACTATTGGTATGACGGCAATCCAGTTCATATACGCAAATTTATATAAAGCGCGCAGGTTTTAGCTTTTTAGAAAATCTCCCACAATTTTTTCTGCTTCTTTGCAGGCTTCCTGGAAATTTTCATTGATGATTATATTGGCAAAATGATTTTTAAAAGTCATCTCAAAACCTGATTTATTGACGCGCGCCTGTAAAGATTCTTCAGTCTCTGATCCGCGCAGCTTCAATCTCTTTTTCAACACCTCAATTGATGGTGGCTGAATGAAAATGGAAATTGTGTTTACTGGATATTGTTGCTGCACGTGTATTGCACCTTGCACGTCAATGTCGAGAACAGGCACTTTATTTTCGTTCCAGATGCGTTCAATATCTGATTTCAGCGTGCCGTAATATTTGCCTTCATAAACCATTTCCCATTCAAGAAATTCTTTGTTGTGAATTTTTTCACGGAATTCTTCTTCTGAAATAAAATAATAATGCTTGCCATCCTTTTCGTTATCTCGAGGCTGGCGTGTTGTAGCAGAAACCGAAAAAGCCAGTTGCGGAAATTTTTTCATCAGGTGATTGACGATGGAAGTTTTTCCGGATCCTGAAGGCGCGGTGATCAAAATGATCTTGTTGTATTTTTTTTCCATTTATTTTTATTTCAGAGGCGTCAGGTTATTCTCGTGATTTTTGCGCCCAGCAATTTTAATCTGTCATCTATGTGTTCGTAGCCCCTGTCTATTTGTTCAATATTTTGAATCACACTTTTTCCTTCCGCACTTAATGCAGCAATCAATAATGCAACACCCGCGCGGATATCAGGACTGGACATTGTGATTCCGCGCAAAGCAATTTTTCGTTCAAGGCCAACGACAACTGCTCGGTGAGGATCGCACAAAACAATGCGGGCGCCCATTTCAATTAATTTATCTACAAAGAACAACCGGCTTTCAAACATTTTTTGATGAACCAAAACACTTCCTTTGGCCTGTGTGGCTACTACCAAAATGATGCTGATAAGATCAGGGGTCAATCCTGGCCATGGATGATCATAGATCGTCAACATAGAACTGTCGAGATAGGTTTCAATCTCATATAATTCCTGCGCGGGAATATGAATGTCATCGCCATTAAATTCCAATTTGATCCCGAGTTGTTGAAACCTCTCCGGAATTACACCCAAATGTTTGAGCCCTGCATTCCTAATAAGAATATCACTTTGCGTCATTGCAGCAAGACCAATAAAGGAGCCGACTTCAATCATATCCGGAAGGATTGTGTGTTTCGTGCCGGATAATTTTTTAACCCCTTCAACATGTAACATGTTGCTCGCAATGCCGGAAATTTTTGCCCCCATACTGTTGAGCATTTTGCAAAGCTGTTGGATGTAAGGCTCACAGGCGGCGTTATAAATCGTTGTGGTTCCTTTAGCAAGAACAGAAGCCATTAATAAATTGGCAGTGCCTGTTACACTTGGCTCTTCCAGTGTCAGGTAACTTCCTTTGAGCCCCGAAGTATGTAAATGAAAAAATGATTCGTCGGAAGAATAATCAAACTCGGCGCCCAGTTTTTTAAAACCGATTATGTGCGTATCTAACCTTCTTCTGCCAATCTTATCACCACCGGGCTTGGGAATGTATGCAGTATGAAATCGTGCAAGTAAAGGACCTGCAAGCATTACACTTCCTCTGAGCCTGCCGGATTTTTGCTGAAATTCTTCGGAAGATAAGTATTCGGGGTTTACATTTTTTGCTTCGAACGAACAGTTATGCGCATCGATTCGTTCAACTTTGACGCCCAATTCCTGCAGCAACTCAATTTGCAGATTTACATCAGTAATGTCCGGAATATTATGGATCGTAACTTTTTCTTCTGTAAGTAAAACCGCCGAGATCACCTGCAAAGCTTCATTTTTTGCCCCTTGCGGTGTAATTTCTCCGTTCAACTTTTTGCCGCCTGTAACAACAAAAGATCCCATTTATTATTGATTTGCTGGTAAACAAAAACCCCGGCTTTCCGATTGGCCAGGGTTGCAAACGTATTTAATTATTTCTTCTTAAAAAATATCTGAAGTGTTTTCAGCAGACATTCAAAATCCATTCAACTTCTTGAACCGATCCTAATATCTCTTCTTTCCGAATTTCCTGTTCCTGTTGTCGCGGTTTTGATTGCGATTGTTTCTTGAACCGAAATTTTTCCGGCGTCCACCACCAAACTCTTCGCGATTGTTCTCTAGGCGGTGTTTTATAAATGGCCTGCTGTTGAATTCTAACTCTCCCTTAGTTATTGACGAAAGTTCTGTTTGAATGTTATCATCGTGAACGAGTTCTTTATGCCAATTACTGTAGGTAAGTTTCATGTAATAGGCAATGGAATTGGCAAAGCCCTGCCGTTTCTCCGGATCCTCTTCTTTAAGCGCCTTATCGATCACAATTTCGATATTCTTTCCAAGGTGATTGTATTTGGGATACCTTTTCGGATAAGGAAGTGGCTCAGGTTTTGGCCTTAAAGTATCCTGTGTCGGAATCGGGTAGGGGCTATCAACATCCAGTTTGAAATCGGTTATTAAAAAAAGATGATCCCACAATTTATGGCGAAAATCTTCAACATTTTTCAGTTGTGGGTTAAGAAAACCCATTAATTCGACCAAACCTTCGGCGTTTTTCTGGCGCTTTTCCCTGTCTTCGATCGTCAACACATACTCCGCCATTTTTTGAATATGACGGCCATATTCCCGAATCGTCAGATGGTTACGTGTTGTGTTGTACTCCATGTTATCAACATTTTTCATAAGCAAATGTATAAATAATAAAATTAGGTTGAGAGTTGTTCTATCTAATGTTTAAAGGTTATTCTAAAAATAAGGTTAAGTTTAGTGAAACTTCAAAATAAAAATTCTTAAAGAAACTTCGTTTACCGCATTTCTTTCTTCTGATAATACTTCATTATCCGAATAATAAGCCAAAATGCAATAACAACGCCAACAATATCAGCAGCCCAATCAAGCAGATCAAAATCGCGGCTGGGCACGTAAAACTTTTGAAGAAATTCAATCGTAATTCCCCATATAACCGCTGCCAGGCTGATCTTTATTGAATAATTGATTTTTTGTTTTAATGTAAAACGCGATTTAAAAAGCGGCAGGGCGAATAAAAATGCCAATCCACCAAACAAACCGGCATGAACGAGTTTATCAAATTGAGGAATGTTGTCCATCCAGTTTACTGTTGGAACATCCTTTGCCGGCATTAAAGTAAGCACGCCCACAATAAAAAACCAGGCGATGCCTGGCAAAAAGTATAAAAAAGGAATTTTCTTGTTTTCCATTTTAATTCTTAAGAAACCATTGCCTGGTAAGCCTTTGCATCCATCAGTCCATTTACATCATCAGGATTATCGACTTTCATTTTGACCATCCATCCGTCACCATAAGGATCTGAATTTACTTTTTCTGGTTCGCTGTCAAGCAAAGGATTTACTTCAATTACAGTTCCCGTAACCGGCAAAAAAAGATCGCTCACGGTTTTCACGGCCTCTACAGTTCCAAAAACGGTTTCTGCCTCCAGTTTCTTGTCTTTTGAAGCAATATCAACATAAACGATATCGCCCAACTCATGTTGTGCAAAATCGGTAATGCCTATTGTAGCAATGTCTCCTTCAACCAGGATCCACTCGTGGTCTTTAGTATATCTTAAATTTTCAGGAAAATTCATTCGATCTGTTTTTTCAAAATTAGTGCTGCAAATTAGTGTTTTTATCTGTACCTGCGATATTCCTTCTTTTTCATGATCGAGATTTTCATATGTATGTCATGCACGGGCCGGTCATTTTTATCGCGCGGCACATGAGCGATTTTATCAATAACATCCAGGCCGTTAACCGTTTGCCCAAAAACCGTATAATTCATATCGAGGAATGGTGCACCACCGATTGTCCGGTAAATTGCCCTGTGGCTCTCCGGAATTTTTATTTTGAACTTATCTTGGATTTGGTTCATTTCGACGTCGGTAAAAGTTCTTCCTTCAACAAGATAAAATTGTGTGGAACTGCTGGCTTTTTTGGGATTTACATCATCATTTTCCCTTGCCATCGCGATGGCTCCTTTCTGATGAAATAAAGTAGTATCAAACTCAGCTGGAACCGTATAACCTAATCCACCTTCGCCCAACACTTTTCCGGCAGGCGCATTCTTGCTATCAGGATCACCGCCCTGGATCATAAATCCGGGGATTACACGATGAAACAAAAGTCCATCATAAAAATGCTGTTTCACCAACTTTAGGAAATTAGCTGTGGTCCGGGGCGTTTTATCAGAAAGTATTACGACTATTGTTCCTGAATCAGTTTCAATTTTTACAAAGTTGGAAGAGGTGTTGGCACTGTTTGTACTTTTGAAAACGGAGCAGGAAGTAAAGAAAACTAAAACAAAAAGGTAAAATAAATACTTCATCTTAGAAATTTTTAAATGGTTCGCCGATGTTTTCAAAGTATAGCAGTATATGGTCTTTTAAAAAATTTTCCTGTTCGGCATTGTTGTAGCGCGGCAACTCCTTCAGTTGCTTAAAGTGAGGCCAATTGTCTTCGTCATATCTTTCCAGTTCATAATATCCGCTTTGGCTAAGCAGTGTGCAAACAGCCACATGCATCAAATCCTGTTTTTGTTCTTTATTAAACTTTTTTTGACTGTTGAAATTACCGATTTCCTGTATTCCAATTAAAAATAAAATGGCTTCTACATCAGGCTTTTTGCCAAATATCTCCAAAAATTTGCTTTCCAGTTTCCACCACCGCGTTTGCAGATCGTCTTGTGCGTCCATGCAGGCAAAGATAGTTTTCATAATTTTTTCGCAATAAAATTTCTACCTGTGGCGCTTAAGTCGTAAGTTTAATCTTCAAAAACTAACAATGTTATGAAGAAAAAGTTCTCAATTATTCTACTACTTTTCGTTATTATCGCTTCAAATAGTTGCAAACGTGCCGCTCCATGTTGTTATATCCCAAAACAGATAAGAGTGAATGTTCATTATATCGATACGGCCGGCAACACTCTTTTCTTAGAAGATACAATGCAGACTTATATTACAAGTGAAGGCATTGTTGATTCTTTATGGTAT
>JBQCEG010000007.1:0-2347 GCA_051960475.1 Ginsengibacter sp. | reverse complement strand
AATTCCAATAAAGAATAGGGACTTTTCCCATTTCTGAAAGAAATTAGTACATCAAGATCGCTTTCCTTGTTGTAATCGCCCCTAACCCGCGAACCAAACAATCCAATCTGTTGTGGAGCAAATCGGGTTAAAGCTGAATTAATAATTCTTATTTGGTCTTCATTTAGCATTTTCAAAATGATTTTTGATCATTAGTTTCAAACAAAAAAAACAAACAACTGAATAAAATTACGGAAATTTAAAAAACTCGCTTTTGAGTGTAATAACGATCGAAACCACCACAACCATTGAAATAATTAAATAATCAAATAATTGAATAATAAAACAATATAACAATCCAACAATATAACAATAACCCTCCCTTAAAGCACATTCTTCGGACAATCCCACTCTTTACTTCCTCCACCTCCGCCACCATTTCCAAAGAGGCTTTTACCTAATCTGAATGACAAGGTCAGCCCTGTGAAATAATACCAGTCTTTGTAGCCGGGATTACCTCTTTGTTTCCCTGTCGGGTAAACAAGGGAACCACTCTTTAATTCATCGCCGCGGTAAGAAAGTTCTACAGCCTTGGCGCCGCGGTTGGCCAATAAAAGTGTAGGATCAACATAGGTTTGACTCACATCATCCAGGTAGTCGGTAAAAAGTTTGCGATAGCCCACTTCAAGGCCCACATTAATGTTTTCACTCAAAGGCATCTTTACACCCGCGCCAAAAGGAATGGCAAATTGGGTGAGGCTGTAATTGTTCCTCCCGGAAATAAAACCTTCGCCTTCTGTACTCAGGGGCTTCAGGTAATATTTCCTTCCTGAAGAGTCAAAAGTATAGGGATCAAAATGATAAATACCAACGCCGGCAAAAACATAGGGACTAAGCACGTGTGTGCCCAAAGGAAGGATCATATATTGCAGGTCAAGCGTCCCTTCTGTTATTTGGGAAGAAAAATTGAGGTTACGCACTTTATTCCTGCCCATCTTATCATCCGCGGCTACCTTTCCGATCTTAAAACCAGCCCTCAGTGCAAAATGATTGGTGATCTCATACGACAAACCAATACCACCTGCCAGGTGTGCCTGGCTGAAAGTAAACCGGCTGTCCTGCAGATCCCCGGAATAGTTGGAGGTACCCAGGAACAGGTTTACATTCAGGCTGTTTTGTGCAAAGCTGGTAACAGTTAGGAAGAATACACAAACAAATAAAAATAACCTCTTCATAAGGATGTAACTTAAGGGATAAATCGTTAACCGGTCAAAAATAATACCACCACTTATCGATTTATCTGTCAGTAAAAGTTTTAAGGTAAATTTATATTCGTTGTAGCCTTTGGATTTGAAGGTTATGTTTTTGGACTATATATTTTTCAATAAGACGATGAGAAAAACAACAGCAAAATAAAAAAACAATTCAAAAGTTCATTGACTGTTTCACTATATTCTCATTCAATTGGATTACGTATTTTTTTAATAATAACGTACCTTACAAAACTTTAGTATCCCTCGCTTGTTCAACCAGAATGGCCAATCGCCAATAAGACCATTACAATCGCCCAAACACAACAATAAAACAATAGAACAATATAACAATTTCCTGATCTGTTAACCCAATAATTCAATAATCAAATAATTCAATAATTGAATCGCCCCAAATCCCCCCAATAATCATTAACCAATAATCAATAATCACAACGAACCAGTATCCAGCATCAAGTTTCCAGCATCAAGTTTCCAGTATCCAGTATCCAGTATCCAATATCAAGCATCCACCATCCAGCATCCAGCATCCAGCGCATCCAGCCTCAATTCTTCAACCCCTCCAACTCCTTAACCTTAATAAGCGCACTTCCGGAAGTAAACTCCGGTACCATCTTCCTCAGCAGGAATGGAATGATCTCATTTTCGTGGGAAACGGCAGCCTCAAACAATTCAGTCAACAATGAATTAAATTCATGATTGACATTAGGAGATCTCTTCGCACGCAGTATCCTTGGATGGTAAGTCTCTGCAAACTCCTCAGAATCTTTAAACAATTCTTCATACATCTTCTCACCCGGCCTCAAACCAGTCTGCACTATGGCAATATCACCCGGTTTCAACCCTGCCAGTTGTATCATCCTCTTCGCCAGGTCAATTATCTTTACTGGTGTGCCCATGTCAAACAACAGGATGTCGCCTGATGCACCGATCTTTCCTCCCTCAAGCACCAGCTTCGAAGCTTCCGGTATGGTCATGAAATAACGGGTGATCTCAGGATGGGTGATCGTTATCGGTCCGCCCGCTTTGATCTGCTTGTCAAATGTCCTCACCACACTTCCTGCACTTCCCAGCACGTTGCCAAACCTTGTAGTAAT
>JBQCEG010000006.1:0-4160 GCA_051960475.1 Ginsengibacter sp. | reverse complement strand
AGAAAATGTTGCAAAAGTGGGAAAAAGTGTTATTTTGTGGAGGATATTGATTTTTTTCAACAAACAAGTACAACATGACCGGCTTCATAGGCGAATACGAAGCTACCCTCGATGCGAAAGGACGCTTTCTGCTGCCGGCAGGTTTTAAGAAACAACTGCCGGAAAGTGGAGTAGATGTTTTTGTTGTAAATCGTGGATTTGAAAAATGCCTCAGCTTGTACACTTCAGCGAGCTGGGAGCCTATTTTTTCGGAGCTGGGCAAGTTGAATGATTTTGATCCAAAAGTAAGGCAATTCAAACGGTATTTTTTAAACGGCGCCACGCAGGTTAGTCCTGACGGAGCGGGAAGACTTTTGCTTCCCAAAAACCTTATGGAATATGCCGGTCTTGAAAAGGATATCGTTTTGGTTTCCGCAATAGACAAAATAGAAATTTGGGACAAAGCCAAATACCAGGAGTTCTTTGAAACTTTTTCACCGGAAGCATTTAGCGATCTGGCTAAAGAAGTAATGGCGGGTGATAAAACAATCAAACAATAATTATGCAACAGGCATATCATGTGCCGGTATTATTGAATGAAGTGATCGACGCATTGCAAATCAATCCCTCTGGAATTTATGTGGATTGCACTTTTGGCGGAGGCGGCCACAGCAAGAAGATACTCGAAAAATTAAATGCTGATGGCAGACTGATCGTTTTTGACCAGGACGAAGACGCGCGAAGAAATTTACCGGATGACGAACGGGTAACTTTTATTCCGCACAACTTTCGTCACCTCAAAAGATTTCTTCGCTTGCACAAAATTGATAAGGTAAACGGAATACTTGCTGACCTCGGTGTTTCAAGTCACCAGATCAATATTGCTGAAAGAGGCTTTTCTACAAGGTTCGATGCAGATATGGATATGCGGATGAACAGGAACGAGCGGAAAACCGCTGCCGATATTGTTTCTAACTATTCTGAAGAACAATTGCACAAAATCTTTGAACACTATGGCGAGGTTACAAATTCGAAAACATTGGCCAAACGTATTGTAGAAACCCGAAAAACACTAAACCTTTCTACGATCAATGGATTTAAAAATGCGGTTGCGCCGGTGGTGAAAGGAAAACCTGAAAAATACTTTGCCCAGGTTTTCCAGGCATTGCGCATTGAGGTAAATGATGAATTAAGTGTTTTGAAAGAATTGCTTGTCCAATCCGTTGAAGTTTTAGCCGAAGGCGGAAGGATCGCTGTTATCACTTTTCATTCTTTGGAAGACAGGTTGGTAAAGAATTTTTTCAAAAACACCAATTTCGAAAGTGAACCTTCAAAAGATCTTTTCGGAAAACCTGTGAAAAGCGAATTGAGGGTCATCAGCAAAAAAACCATTATTCCGTCAACCGAGGAACAGAAAAGGAATCCACGATCGAGGAGTTCGAAATTGCGCGTAGCGGAAAAGATAAAAGTTTCTTAGAGAATCATTGTTGCATCTATAAATAATCTGCACAGGATGGCAAGTGAACAAAATAATATTGAGGAAAAAAATTCTAAGGTTTCATCCAAACGAAAGCATTGGCTTTGGATGTACAACCGCTGGATCGTTAAAAATATTCCTTTTTATTTTTTCATAGCAGCCATCGCAATTGTTTATATCGCAAATGGTCATTATGCAGATAAGACGATGAGAAAAATAAATGAAACTGAAAAGAATTTGAAAGAAATGGAATATGAGTTTAAAACGGTAAAACAGGAAGTGATCTTCAGGAGTAAGGAAAGTGAATTGGCCAAAGCAGTTGCGCCATTGGGATTAAAACCATTAACGGCGCCTCCTTTGCGGATCATTGATACGCTGAAGGAAAATGAATAAAGTTTGAATGAAAAAGTTGAAGAGAATTTAAACCCTAACATTAAACTCTAATACAACTTGGATATAAAAAAAGACATATTATGGCGCGTCCACCTTTGCTTTCTTTTCATGATTGGATTGGGAGCGGTGGTTTTGGGACGAGCAATTTATATCCAAAAAGTCCAGGGAAATTATTGGAAGAGCATGAGCAATAAACAACATTTGAAGTATATGGATATTGACGCTGAAAGAGGAACTATCTTCAGCGAAGATGGAAATATGCTCAGTACTTCCATCCCGGTTTTTGACATTTATATTGACTTTGGTGCCGATGGCCTCGTTGAAAAAGACGGTAAAAGATTCTACAAAAATGTTGATTCACTCAGTATCTGCCTTTCCCAACTTTTTAAAGATCAGAGCGCAGCTACTTACAAAAAATTGCTTTTATCAAAATACAAAAAACGCCTTCGCTATTATTGTCTGAAAAGAAAAATTTCTTTTGAAGATTATCAGCAGTTGCGCGGGTTTCCATTGGTAAGGGAAGGAAGAAACAAAAGTGGTTTCATTGTGGAAGTGAGAGACAACAGGGTAAATCCGTATGTTTTGCTTGCTAACAGAACCATAGGTCTTTCTCGTGGTGACACCAGTAAAAATGTTGGTTTGGAAAGATCATTTGACAGCGTATTAAAAGGACAAACAGGGCAAAGATTAATGCGTTACACAGCCGGCACTTATGTTCCGGTTGATGGCGCAGAAATTGAGCCGGAAAATGGTAAAGATGTTGTTACGACCATTGATACTTACATACAGGATATTGCAGAAAATGCATTGTTGAAAATGATGGATCAGAATAAATCCATTCACGGCAGCGCGATAGTAATGGAAGTGAAAACCGGAAAAATAAAAGCAATCGCCAACCTCGGAAGATTGCCAGATGGCACTTACTGGGAAGATTATAATTACGGTTTGGGAATGAGAACTGAACCCGGTTCCGTATTTAAGTTGGCAACGCTTACTTCTCTTTTGGAAGATAAATATGTTGATACCGGCAGTATTGTGGATTGTGAAGGAGGAAGAAAAATTTTTTATGGATTGAACATTACTGATTCTCATTTGGGAACCGGGAAGATTACGGTAAAAGAAGCATTTGCCATTTCATCCAACGTGGCTTTCGCAAAAATGGCCGATATGTATTATCACAATCAGCCCCAGAAATTTTACGAGCACCTTCATGATTTACGACTCGATCAGAAATCAGGAATTGATATTGTCGGTGTTCCAAAACCTTACATTAAAAAACCAAGCAGTAAATATTGGGCAAAGACAACGATTCCATTTATGGCGCATGGCTATGAAGAACTGGAAACGCCTTTGAATTTGTTGATGCTTTATAATGCAGTGGCAAACAACGGCAAAATGATGAAGCCTTATTTGGTGAATTCTATAAATGATTTAGGCGGCACCATTGAAACATTTAAGCCACAGGTTTTGATAGATAAAATTTGCAGCGATGCCACTTTGGGAAAACTAAAAGGATGTTTGGAGGCCGTTGTGAATTATGAACATGGAACCGGTCACGCATTGGCCAATAACATTTACCAGATTGCCGGAAAGACCGGGACGGCAGTTTCGGCAATGGACAATCGCGGATATAATAAAGGCAATAAAATTTATCAATCCGCTTTTATGGGCTTTTTCCCTGCTGATCATCCTGTTTATACAATTGGAGTTGTCATCCAAAACAGCCGTGAATCTGAACATGTTTACGGGGCTTCAGTTGCGGGGCCTGTGTTCAAAGAAATTTCTGATAAACTTTATGCAACGAGGATTGCAAAAGATTATTTCAATCCACATGCTTTTCCGGCAGATAACGATCTCTATAAATTTTATGGAATGAAAAAGGATGTGAATGATATCCTCGAGCAGTTCAAATACAACGAAACAGATTCGTCTGCCGGAAAATGGTCAACCGGTTTTTTGCAGGATGACAAGGGAAAACTTTTAACTGATAATGTTTCTGTTTCAGATAAAAAGGTTCCGGACGTGACGGGAATGGGATTAAAGGACGCAGTTTATTTATTAGAAAACATGGGCTTAAAAGTTTCGGCTTCAGGCAGGGGCAAAGTCATTTATCAATCATTGGCACAAAATACAGCATTTAATAAAGGACAAACGATAAAATTACAATTGAATTAATGGCTTCATTGCAGGAAATATTATACCAGGTAAATCTTGAATCGGTTGTGGGCGACACCGCCATACAGGTTTTGGATTTACAGATCGACTCACGGAAAGTGAAGCCCGGTTCCTGCTTTATTGCGATAAAAGGAAC
>JBQCEG010000005.1:0-21748 GCA_051960475.1 Ginsengibacter sp. | reverse complement strand
AACAGCGGGAAATAATTAACAATAGCCTGTACACCACAATATATGGCTACAATAAAGATCCTCTTACAAGCGCGGCTATTGATAATGTAAATGAGTATCCAACCTTCGTGGATGGAAGTTACCAGGTAATACCCGGTGCTCCAACACTTAGTTCAACTACTAACAGGTTTGTCTCTTTTTATTCAAATGTTTCATGGCTCCTTAAAGAAAAATACAGCCTTTCATGGAGCGGAAGGAAAGATGGAGCCAATATTTTTGGAGCCAATACTAATGACCAGTGGAAACCTCTTTGGTCAGCAGGCATTGGATGGATATTGTCGGGTGAAAAATTTTATCATTTTAAACCTCTTTCTTACATAAGGCTAAAAGCAAGTTACGGTTATAGTGGAAATGTAGATTTAAGCAAAACTTCAGCACCTCTGGCATTTTTTTCTACGGACTATATTACTAATCTACCTATCACCCGCATCACTACATTAAATAATCCTGACCTCAGATGGGAACAGGACAAACAGGTAAACTTTGGTTTAGAATTTTCCGCTTTTAAAAAACGGATAAGCGGTGAGCTGGATTATTATCTCAAAAAAGGTAACGATTTGTATGGAAGCACGCCTTATGATTATACTACCTGGGGAGCGTCAAGCGCGATTGTAAAAAACGTCGCTTCAATTAAAGGCCATGGTGTTGAACTCAATATTCATTCTGTAAATATCAATAGAGGATTTAGTTGGACGACAGACCTTATCATTAGCAGCAACAAAACTAAAACCACAGCTTATTACACCACCCAGGCCGAAAACGGAATCACCCTTTTGGGCGGAGGCAGCTCTATCACGCCGGTAATCGGCAAACCTCTTTATGCGATAGCTGCATATAAATGGGAAGGACTTAATAGTTCAGGGGATCCGGTAGGGTACCTTGATGGGAAGCTAAGCACTGATTACAAGTCTATAATTGCTGACGTACTTCAAAAAGGCATCAACAGTGAAAGTGTAAACTATATTGGCCCCGCTTTACCAACTTGCTCGGGATCATTAATCAACAACTTTTCTTATAAAGGTTTTACTGCTTCAGTAAGTATAGGCTTCGAAATGGGATATTACTTTAAAAAACCTACACTCTCCTATTCTGCACTTTTTTACAGTGGAGTCGGTTCAGGCGAATTTAACAGGCGTTGGCAAAAACCAGGTGATGAAATGACAACATCAGTACCAGGCCTCGTTTACACGGATTATCCCCAATTCAGTCAACGTGACCAGTTTTACGGTAATGCTGCGGTTAATGTATTAAAAGGAGATAACGTCCGCATTCGATACATAAATCTTGCTTACTACACAACAAGCAAAAAACACTTTTTAAGTAATGCTGAAATTTTTGCAAATATCTCTAACCTTGGAATCATATGGCGAGCAAATAAAGAAGGTTTTGATCCGGATTTTCCCGCATCCTTAGCTCCTTTGAAATCATACTCAATCGGAATCAGGGCAGCATTTTAAAAAGCATTTTAAAATATTACTTCAAAAATTTTTAACATGAAAAAACTAATCTCCTTACTTTTTGCAACACTCACAGTGCTTCACTTACTCACCGGTTGCATGAAGTACCTTGACAAAAAGTCAAATGATGCAATGGTAGTTCCTTCAACCTTAAAAGATTTGCAGGGCCTGTTGGATGACGGATTTACAATGAACCAACAAACTCCTTCCCTGCCTTCATCTTCATCTGATGATTATTTTCTGCCTGAACAAACAGCTTCAGGTATGCCTACCGGATATAAGGACATCTACACCTGGCAAATAAAAACTTACAATTATCAAAACGATTGGTCAAAAAACTACCTTTCTGTTTACAATGCAAATGTGTGCCTTGAAACCCTGGCAACATTACCAAGAACCAGCTCTAATCAATTAGAATGGGATAATGTAAAAGGATCTGCACTTTTTATCCGTGCTTACTGCTTTTTAAACCTTTTATGGGAATACGCAAAGGCATATAATACTACTACCGCCTCCGCGGATTTGGGAATAGTGCTTAGATTAGGATCCGACTTCAACGTTGCTTCAAAAAGATCTTCTGTTGAGGAATGTTACAATCAAGTTATTAGGGATACTAAGGCATCTCTTGATTATCTTCCAACTCATCCGCTTGTGGTGACCAGGCCTTCAACTGCAGCTGCCTATGGTTTACTTTGCAGAACTTATTTAACAATGGGAATGTATGACAGTTGCCTCAAGTATGCTAATGCGACACTTGCTCTCAATAACCACTTAATGAATTTCAATAATGATAATGATATTAATGGTAGCTTGTCTGGCCCCGCACCCTTCAGCAAATTCAATAAAGAAACCATCTTCTACACAATTATGAATAACACTGTCTTTCTCCATACTTACTCTGCAGGTTTTGTGGATTCGGTTTTATATTCAATGTATGACAGCAGTGATCTGAGAAAAAATGCATACTTCACTACATACAACGGATATCAGAAATTCAAAGGAACGTACAGCGGAAACAGAAATGAACTTTTTACAGGAATTGCATCAGATGAGATTTACCTTGATAAAGCTGAGTCTCTTGTAAGGCTCAGTAAGGTAGCAGAAGGTATGGATGTCTTAAATCAACTTCTTGTATCCCGATGGCGGGAATCCTCAGCCTTTATACCACTTACGGCTGCAAGTAAGGAAGAAGCCTTGATTGCTGTTCTAACTGAAAGAAGAAAAGAACTGTTGTTACGAGGGCTAAGATGGATTGATATTAAACGCCTCAATCTTGAAGGTTATGGCATTATACCTGAGAGAAGTTTTGGGGGAATGGATTACAAGTTACCGCCAAATGATGATAGATACGCTCTTCCAATACCAACTGACATAATTAATTTGACGGGGATGAAACAAAATTAGAATTGGTTTTCATAAAATAATGGGCGGCCCTTGAAAGACCGCCCATTTAACAAAACCGCCTTCATCAATTCTTGTTGTCTATCTCTGTGGCACTGCCTCCTGAAACATAATAATTTCCAGATAATGCTTGTGATGCCTGGATCATAAAAGTGGACTTCAAGGTGTGATCAGGATTAATAAATGACTGATCTACCACCAGCTGGCAAGCCCTGTCCAGGTTTTTGTTGCAGGTAGTACTTGAGAGCGAAGTTTCTGCCCAGTTTGCCCTGTTTTCGACATTTGCCTGGCTAAAAGGATCTGTTGACGGTGGCTGGTATTCGAAGATCTTGGTAGACAGTGGATGACGCAAGCCGGAGGGCTTTGTGAATGCTGCGGCGCAAATAGCAGTAATGAGGGCTAAAAACCCAATTCCATATTTCTTTATCATAATAATCGATGCTTTTATGATTCAAAAAGCAACAAAAACTTTAAGTTTAAAAATGAAAAGGAGAATCAACGCCCGGAGGACATTGTTTTGAATGGTAAAATATTGCTTACTCTGTTAAAAGGTTTTCAGCTTACTTCCTTTGTATTAGTACTAATAAGTTGTGTTGAATATTTGTAGTAATTAACAAGAGCATTCCACGATAAGACCATAAAAAACAAATTGAACACAAAATGCTCTTTCCAGGTCATTTGTTCAATAACACCTCCACAGCTACATGGCAAATTGGAACTAAAGACAAGGATAGCTCCGATGTAAATGGTAAATTCTGTCATCAACAAGGAAGCTATAATTAATCCTACCAATAAAGTGTGATCAAAGATTAGGCAAAGCGCCGTTAGGAGTTCAAGAATTGGCAAAAAAACAGAAATGAATCCTGCAAAATTTTGCAGCAATGATATTTGCTTAAGCTGTCCTTCAAACTGCCCAAGATCCATTAGTTTGCTAATTGAAGCATAAGTGAATAAAAATATCAGTAGGAATTTACTTACCTTAAAAAAGGCTTGAGAATTATTGAAAAACATGTCGGCGAATTTTGTTTTCTTCTTAAAAACAAAACTCTAATATTAAATCTATTCGTTTGGCCGAATTTGTTATTCAAATAGTCGCAATAGTTATTCATATGGCCACAGGTAACAAATTACAAGTTTTTGATCACGGTAATTCTTGGAAAAATTCCTCTTTCAATTGCCAAACCAAAACATGGAAATCCTTTTAAATCATTACATCGCACAAGGATATACGGTACAAAAAAGGTAAATAGAAACTGGATGCATAAATTTCTTATATTATAACCTTCTGAAAAGGAAAATAAGATTGATTGCTAAGTTAATAATTACAAGCCTTACAGAAAATTCAAATTCCGCGTAAAGTACAAGGTATGTCTTTACCTTAGAAAATCGAGTGTGTAAATTATCCCAATTTCTGTCGGATAATAATAGAGGTAACAATGGAAATCCTAAGTCTTTTCTGAGCGCCCAGTTTATTTATTTTCAGTGCCCTCAATCTTAATTTTAATATCTATCGTTAATGGAATCTGTCTGCCAAGTACTTCAAGACTCCCGTTAATCTTCGTGGTGATTTTGCCGTCTTCCAACATCCCTGATTTTATATTCATTTCATAATTACCTTCCTGGTTTCCTTTTAAGTCTGAATTCATCGGAAACCCCATTATTGACGTGGCGGAGCTGTCGGTTTCGATTCTACCTGTTGATTTTATGGCCGCGATTCCGTCATCTATTGATACCAACGTGGAACTATTCTTCACTACAAAGTTTAAATCTCCATCCTCTTTATACTGCGTTTTCCACCTATCACCGATATGAATGGCGGAATCAGGTAAAATTTGAAACAATCTTTGAATATTTGCTTTAACGAGAGTCTTTTCAACCAAATCTTGCCATTGTTTCTCAGCCGCTAATTTTGAATTGAGGTCCAGGTTAGTATTTGCAAAATAGTTGCTCGCAATTTCTTTATAACCCTGCACTTCAATAAGTTTGCCGCTTCTGTTAACAATAGCTTTAATTTTTGCTCGCGTTAATGCTCCAAGCAAATTTTCAATAGGATTAGTTGAAGATGGAGAATTCCCCGCATCCAAATCAGATTCCTGACCATTTATTTTTGAATGAATATGGATCTTTTTATAATTTATCCCAATATCAAAATTACCGGTGGTATCTTTTTGAATTGCATAGTTTACGACATAACGTGTGTTACTTTGATTTTGGATAGTATTGTCATTGACCTCAAACCTGGTATCTGTTTCATTTGAAACGTCATAATCATAATTTGTTCCTGCTTGGGGATTTATTTTTATTTGAAAAATTTTATCGGGGCTGGTTGTAGCTCGATCACCTCCGGGCCTGATATTACAAGAGAAAATCAGGATAATTAAAGTCAACAATAAAAATTTGCCTTTCATCTCGTTAAATTTATTTTTTATCTTATGAGCATTACGATGCCTTTATGTTTAATCAGTTTTCCGTAGTAATCCAGTCCCTCACAAATCCACAAATAAATTCCGGAATCCTGGGCCTTCGATTCAAACGTACCGTCCCAACCTTTTAGAGGATTTGTAGTACTAAATACTTTTTGGCCCCATTGATTATATACAGTAAAATATAAAAATTCTTTGATTCCAATTGGAATTGCTTTAAGGATGTCATTAAGACCATCATTATTGGGTGTAAATGCATTTGGTACCAGAATATCAGAAAACTTAAAAACTTTAATCGAAATCGTATCGATACCAACACATCCGCCAGAGGTAGAAGCGGTTACCTTATAAGTAATATCCTTGGTTACCAAAGCGATTGGGTTCTTCACATAGGGGTCATCTAATCCCGAAGAAGGTGACCAGGTGTAATTGGTGAAACCACTCCCTTTTACATCTACGGCATTTAACTGCAATGACTGATTAATTAAAATAGAAGTATCATTGCCGGCAAAGACTAGCGGAGGGGGAGTAACTGTTACGATTACCTCTGAAGGGGTCAAGGATTTACAACCTTTTGCATCAGTTACAACTAGGTTATAAGTGATAGTTGATCCAGGTTGGTTGACAATCGGATTTGCAATCCGTGGATCAGATAAATAAGTTGGAGGAGACCACTCGAATTGGCTTCCGCCGCTACCATTTAAACTGACAGATTTCCCCGCACAGATTGTCAAATCTCCTCCTGCGTCTGCAATGGGTGCTGAATTTACAATCACGTTTACCGAGTCCATCTGAGTACATATTCCCCCTGAAGCGGACAAATAATAAGTAGTGGTTACAACCGGCGACGCTTCAGGGTTCAAAATCATATTATTATTTAAGCCCAAGGCTGGGGACCATGAATATGAGGATCCATTCGTTGTGGCGGAAATATTTTGTCCCTCTCCCTCGCAAATGGTAATATCCTTTCCTGCATCGACCTTTAAATTATCATTGAGGGGCACTGTAACTGTTTTCGAGTTAACACATCCATTTGAATCTCTTATATAAATTTTAATTACACCGGTATCAAGGCCACTAAATTTTCCGCTTACCTGGTATTTTACTCCATCATCAGAAAATTGAAAGGGAGGAGTACCTCCAACATTTGATGCAGAAATAGCTCCATCGTTATTGGTGCATGTTGCAGCAGTTACGTTTGTAGAAATTGCTGCTCCGGCTATATTATAAACGGTAGTACTCAAGGTGTCATAGGCACCAGTGACATCTTTAACAGTTATTACGTAGTTCCCGGCTACAAGTCCATTAAAAGCGCTGTCATTTTGATAATGAATACCATCAATTGAATAGCTGTATGGAGGAGTACCGTTGGAAGCTGTTACCAATAGGCTTCCATTACTTTTACCACAAGTAGAATTATTTTCAATTGAAGATAGGTTGAGGCAAGAATAAGGAACTGTTACATGAGTGGTGTCTATAAAACCAAACGCATCTTTAAGAGTAACAGTGTATACCCCTGCAGGAAGGTTGGTAAACTCATTGTTAACTTGAAAATTTATTCCGTCAATGGAATACTGGTATGGCTGTGTTCCCTTAAATCCACCGGCAGTTATCGTACCGTCGTTTTTGCTGCAACTTTCACTTGTTACAACAGCTCTCACAACCGGGCATTTATTGTATACTGTAGCTTCTAATGAACTTTTCTCTCCTATCGCGTCTTTTACTGTTACGTAATAATTTCCTTGCGCAAGATTGGTAAATACATTACTGGATTGATAATTGACACCATCTATAGAATAGGAATAGGGAGGAGTACCATTTGCTCCCATAATGGTCATGGAACCATCGTTCTTCTCACATGCAGCATCGACTTCAATATACTGCAAATTCAAAGCACAATTTTCTGCATAATTAACCCCTAATATTTGAACAACACCAGCATTATTTTTGATAAATACTCTATGTATGCCCGCACCGATATTAGAAAAATCTCCGCTGCTTTGATAATTGACACTATCCATTGAATATTGGTAAGTGCCCTGACCCGCAAGATCTTTTACCGATAAAGTGCCGTCCTTTTCACACACATATCCCCCGGCCGAATATCCCAGAGGATCACAACTTGCATTAGAAACAAAAAATGAATTTATTCCAATACACCCTTTTGCATCTTTTACATAAAATTGATAAATACCTGCATTTAAGTTTGAAAATACATTGCTTGTCTGAAAGTTTACCAGGTCAAGACTGTAAGTGTACGGAGGAGTTCCTCCATATGGTTTTAGAGTTACCACCCCGTCCGCCTTAAAACAATCAGAGGGATTTTTGGTAAGATACGCAGGAACCACTATGGGGCCCGGAGAGACATTTTTTATAACTACATCAGTAGAGGCTTTTGTGCCTTTTGAATCAGTTACTGTAATGGTGTTTACACCAGCAGCCACGACAGGGAAATTGCCAGTGTTTTGCGGCGGATTGGTGAATCCATTAGCTGAAATGGTGTAAGTATATGGCGGTATTCCATTAGCAACCTGTACAATCATGCTACCACTTGCATAACCACACGTCGCATCTGTACTGGTAATATATAATATTAATTGATCAGTAGTCGCAACTGTTTTCTTTTCCACTTGTTTCTTAGCATTGCATAGTTGGCAATTAAATACATTTATTTGTTTAAACTTCCCAGAAAACACAGTTTCATTTCTTAAGGAAGAGTTATAAAAAAAGAATTTGCCATCTCTAATTATAGGTCTTGGAATCTGCCCATGGAATTGACCATAACCGCAAGTTGGAAATAATATTAACAGTAGGCCTTGTAAATAAAAGGAGATAAGTAATTTTATTGACATAAAAGTCAAATCGATGAGATAAGATAAAGAATCTTTATGGAATAAATAGATTCTATTCTCATTCTTTTGATAATTAATTTCTATCTTTTTTAAATTTAAAGGAACACTTACAGTCGTTATTTGCAACTATCCAAAAGTATCAAAAGCAAAAAGAGTAAGCTGGCCTTTTAAAATTTGTAACCATAATTTGAACAATTCCCGGAATCTATCTAGGAATTAACACTCAATTTAATCCTATAGCAATTAACACTTAATTTAATAGTTCTCTCGAAAGTCATAAGTCTCCTCTATTTCAAGTCTTACAATTAGCTACTATTAAAAGAAGAATTGAAATATTAATCTATTTTTCTATCAGAAGTGGCGCTGCCTTAATTACTTCACTGTGAGCGTCAAAATTATTTTCCGGAAAATAAGCTATATAAAATCGTAATTTACTTATAGAATGACAATAACACTCCTTTATAATTGATTTCTTTGATATTGATTTAACAAATTTTGAATGAGGCTTTATTGGAACCAATTTTAAAAATCCTTTCTGTCCTATTGATTTTATATCTGATAAAATTGCTATATACCCTGTGTCAACTAAGCCTTCTACGCCAATATAATAATAGTAGGTTTTTGAAGATAAGTTTTTTACTTCTAGTAAAATATAATTAGCATTTCCACTCTTAAATTCCGCCGAAAAAGTTAATTGATTTCTATTCTGTGCTAGGCAAGAATTTACAACAATAATTGAGGTCATCAATAAAATATAATTTTTCATGTTTTACATTTTAGATTTATCAGGAAAACTTCCTAATTTGGGTTTAGGCCAATATCTTCCATCAGGACTTTGGTAAGGTTTATTACCATTCCACCATGGTGGTGGATATTTGTAAGTACCTCCATTTGTTGAAGGTCCTGAATATTTAATTCTTACCTTGATTGAATTTATACCTTGCTTTTTAAATTTCCACAAATCATAAAATAATTCAGTATTAGTTTCTATACATCCATGTGAATACCCCTTATAGGAATCATGAAAATAAAATAGTCCATCTCTACCTCGCAGATTAGTTCCAGGCAATGCCTGTAGCCTAGCCCTCCATTGACCCCATTCAGAATACAAAGTCCCATTACCCCATGGAAGTAAATCAACTCCAATATCAGGTTTAGTAAAACCATCTGAATTTGTTTCAGCTTTTCTTGTGAAACTCGGTTTCAAATCAATTGAGTAATTACCTTCAGGAACGGGTCCCGCCTCCTGAAGGTTTTGATCACTCGGTTTTTGATAATTTGTGTAACCTGAAGTTCCTGAATATTTTTTATAAACTGTAGAACCTTTTGTATCTCCAAATTCTCCTTGATAAATTGTTACATCTGTACCATTATAATCAATCCAGTAAGAAGAATTCTGACCATCATGTAAAGCCCCAACCTGCATGGTCAAATTTACAACAAGCTCATTATTAATTATTTTGAATTGTTCACTTTTATTATCAAAATCGGTCCCTATTTTAGCAAGGCTGATACCAATACTAAATAATCTATTTACCCCATTTACCGCTGATCCAACCTTCGATAACGTTTGTCCGACGATGCTAAAAAAGCTATTTACGCCTCCTAGTGTTGGACATGGAATAAAACTTCCACCGCTTGGATCAATCAAATTTACCGGGTCGTCACCCATACCTGCATAGGAGGATGAAAACTGTTGAAAAGGATCTTGTTGAACAAATCTTCCAACCTGGGGGTCGTAATTTCTTAATGCAAAATCATTCCAGCCGATATCTGCATCCATTTCGCTAAAACTACCCTGGTACTGAAAATTATTCTGCAAATTACCTTCCGGCAAATCACCTAGTTTTTTACTGCTTATTGCCGCAATTTTTAACCCAAACGCATAATAATGGTTTTCTTCTATAATATTACCGGTAGTAACATTAATGGTAAGATTGTCAAAAAACACATCCTGATCACTTCTGTTGCTGACATATATGTATACGTATCCGTTTTTGGGTGCTTTCACGTTGGTTAGGGCCAGGGGAGTAGCATTCACATTCCCGGCATCGCTGCCCCTCACCTGCAGTTGCATTACACCGCCATCGGCAGCTGAAATAAAATTAAATCTTTCATCAAAGAACAGAATTGTCAGGTACGCCTGCGGTATCCCGGAAGTGTAACTATCAGGTTCTACTGTATTTTTAAATACCTGGTTTAAATTTAAATTATTCGTTATTCCTGTAGAGGCAGCATGGGTTAGAGTTCCAACGGAGGCAGTGCCGTTGGTGATCACAGAACCTAAACTGCTCAACAAGTTAGAAACAATATCAGGGTTGCTGCTGGTGCTGTTTGAGGCATAATAGTAGCTGACACTTGCAGTAACCAGGTCACCAGCCATCACCTTTTGCAAACTGTTAGGACCCAGGGTATGGCCTGATAACTTACCCAAATGGCAGACAGAGCTGGATGTATTACCTGTCCATGCCGGGGGTTTATTGATTCGGGTGGCCTCCACTTCATTTCCTCCACCGGTTTGCCCAAAAACAGGATCTTCGGCTGCAGGCCTGTTATTAGTACTCTCCATCGTGCACTCGTTGGTAGCATTATGCGTTTCTTCAGTCAATATCATCCGGACGTTTTGCTGGTTGTCAGTTATAAAATAATCCCACGTACCCGAATTATAACCTCCCGATGGAGCCGCAGGAAGCGTTAGATTGCCACTTTCATTTACACCATCATATCCATTAGTAGTAGACGTGTTTGTCATCGCCCTGATCCTGCCTTCCTCAAAACTCATGAAAGCAAGGTGTGGGGTTGTGCCGTTGAAGGGTGGGAATGAAGTTGCGGTTAGAGTTGTGGAAGTCTCCTGGTAAGTATATGCGTTTATATAAGTGGTAATGGTAGAAGAGCCTCCTGTCTCTGGCACAAATGCTCTTTGTAGTTTTTCTCCGTCGGCTCCATAAGCGATAAGAATAGTCCCTTTTCCAACGATGCGAATCTGGTCTGGCTTATCCAGGTAATTGTAGTGTATGCCTGGCGTTCCAGCGGCACCGTTATTTAAGCTTTGAGAGTTCTTATTTAAATCGACGACTATGTTTCCGTTGTTATCATATACATAATCACTGGTACCTGACCCATTGGAACCATCTTTAAAATCATCAAAATCACCATTAAAGCTCGTTGAGGTCATTTGGTCAGTTACATAGTCTGTTCTGTTACTTTCTAACTTATAAGAATACCGTAAATCGTCAGTAATCAGGGGCGCAGACTGCCCTGGCATCACCCCTTTTCTAAGTAAGGTCAAAAGGTTGCCATTGTTATCGTAGGTAATATAACCACTGATACCGCTTACTGAAAAATCCATACTACCATTTGACCATCCGTCCCCGGGATGCGATTGCTGATTAAAATCAGCTTTAATAATACGGCCCGCGTTATCATAAGTATATTCATATTTTCGCTGGGCATCATCGCCCATGGTATTCCATACCATGCCAGCCATCTGGCCATCAAGTTGAGTCCCGGCAAAAGTTCCATCAGTTTTATCATAACCGATGTCTAACCCAAAATAGTGATTCCACTTGCTATAAACGCCAGCAGTTTTTAAAGCATAATCCTTGTTGATGCCGGTGAGCTTATTATGAAGGTTATAAGAATAATCGAGGCTTTCCATTTGAGAGAGTCCGGTAGTTGGGTTTGAATACCCTGGAGCGAGCGTCTTTGTTTTAATGCGGCCCATGTCATCGTAAACATAGGAGGCTACAGTAACCGGACTGTTACTGCCTACTGTTTTGTCTACCGAGATCACTCTGCCAATATTGTCAAAATTGTATTTATTCAGGGTGATAAATCCCGAATACCCTGCAGCGGCATAGGTATGACTATTACATGAACTAAGCAATCTTCCATCAAACCTGTATTGGTTGGTGGTAATGTCCGTTCCTGATTTAATATTGCTTTTTAAAGTTTGGATCGGTTCTCCCTTTTCATCAAAGTAATTGGTGGATGAAAGGAATGTTGAGGCAGACCCCAGTACTCTTTCCATACTACCGGTCTCCATACTTAGCGTCCTTTTTGAAGTGGCAATGGGGATCACATTTGGATCCGACGTATTATATGCATTCAGGTTTGTATAAGTTGTACTGAATACCTTAACATTTGCAAATGTGTAATTATCATAAAAAAAGTACTTTAGAACAGTTGTTGACAGTGGCGAATTGATAGAGCTATTGTTAATAGATGCTGGACAAAATGACAAATTAAGCGAAATAGTTTGCCCACCCGTATTCCCGGAATTCGTTACGGAAATTGCAGTTGTTGAAGGGGCGTTGGCGGCATCGGATCGCATGGAAGATATCGATTCGTTTGTATTGATTAATGTTGTTAATACGGGTCTGTCCAATACATCGTAAAGATTAGCTGTCCATTGTGGTACAGGTTGTGTCGGGGACCCCTGGTTTCCGTCCTGGGTAAATACAAGCCTGTCGCGCACATCATATATCATATTCAAAGGATCAGCTCCGGGTGTTTTTTTCCATATCAAACGACCTTTATCATCATAGTTATATTGAAATACCTGCTCAGAAAGAACAGTAGCTCCATTTGTTGCAGCAAAATTCCATGAATTAGCGTAAAGCCATTTAACGCCTTCAGGCTCTATTTCATAGCGCAACAAACCGAAATCATCGTAAATCTTGTAAGTACACAACCATCCGGTGTACGGATCTGAAGGTGTAGCAACGGACTGAACTTTTTTTAGAATTAGCTGCCCCGACATGCTGGTGAATTCAATAACTTTATTGCCATTAACGTCAGTATAAGTTAGCTTAAATAAAGAATTCGCGGCATACGTTCCTTCGTTAACAGGGGCGTCGCCTTGAACATAGTCGACCCCCCAGATTTGAACGTTGTCGGATATGGAATTCATGCTATAGTCAGCAGAGTTTCCCGCCGCGGATGCCCAGTTGGATCCTGGCTCTTTTATATTGTCAACCCGGTTTAGTGGGCTATTATCAAAAGTTAATGAAGTATAGGCAGACGTTTCATTGTAGCTTGACGGGTTTGAATAATAGGCAGCTTGGTCAGAAGTTGGAGCGGTCTTGTATAAACCCAATTGATTTGTAGTCGTATAGGGAAGGAATTTTTTTGGTTGTCTTCCAAAAGCATCATATTGTGTAAACTCAACAATATCTCCCCAGGTATTACTTCCTGTAGGCGGTGTAGCCATTTGCTTATTCACCTTCTCCACGGGCCGACCAAGTCCGTCCAGGTAAGTTGTAGTTACCAGTTTTGAACCAGTTGATAATTGGTCAATTACATTCCATATAGTTTCTCCTGTATTTAAAATATTATGTTCCCGAATATAGTTTACATCTTCCCAATTAACTGAGACCAGACTTAGCTTAATTGTGTTTGATTGAATAGAACCCAGCCCAGCTGCTGTTGACACCCTGTAATAATAAGTTGTTGCGGTAAAAGGTGAAGGAACGCTATAACTGGATGATGTTGCACCGCTAATTGCAGTAAATCCGGTTGTAGGTGAGGTGCTTTTGTACCATTGATAGGTTAAACCTGTGTTCGGAATCGCCGCAGGGTATATTTCAATTAACTGAGTAGAAATGCCTCCAGCCGGATAATCATAAACGTTGTTGGCTGGTCCTATTGAATGCTCAGGATACCAGGTTTGGAGCTGTGCAAAACAGCGGGATGCAAGAAGCAGCAATATCACTAACGCGATTGTGATGCTCTTATAATATCTTCTTATGTGCATAAACAAATTATTTGTATATAAAAAAGATTAATTGATACACACGCTTTGCTAATGGCCAATTTGAAATCCACTTCTGATCTTTTTATAAGTATTCAGTTATTAATAAAAACTAATAGTGCCTGTTCCACTAATCGTAACATTATAGAATGTGGTACATACCTGGTTTGTCTTAACCTGTCCTAAAACATTATAATTATTGTTAGGTGTATAATTATTGATTGGACAGATGTAGACAGAATAAGTGCCTGCAGGAAGTGAAGCGAAAGTGCCACTGCTATTGGCATTCGCAGTATAGTTGTAATACAATCCTGTACTGTTATCTGTAAACCTAATTGAATAAGAATAACTTCTTGAATCAGTATAACTTACATTTACAAGTTTCGTGCATGTACCATTTGCATTGGCATAATTTTGACCATTGGCATTAATATCATTAGTCGCTAGTTGATCCGCAGCTGCCTGGCTGGTAGTTGAACCATATTTTCCGGGTGGCACAGTATAAGTTACGGTACTGCCAATATAACCCGTTCCGCAATTATTTCGAGTAAAATTTTGACTTTGCTGAGCATTGAAATAGGTATTCGATGGACATGAGGTTGATGGACCATAATCCCAATATTTGGTTTGATTGTATGTGGGGCTATTCGGGTTCACATCAGTAGCCAGAACAAACTGGTGAGGTGGTAACTGGCCATTTAAAGACAAACAATAGTAAGGGTCAGACGCGGTGGCGCTGTCTCCCGGAAACCATTCCCAGTCGGCAGCAGTATCTACCGAACAAGCCATATTTACATATGAGTTTGCATACGCCTGCGCATTGGCAGCAATATCGGTTTGAGCCTGTTGATCTGCATCGGCTTGGCTAATGATAGACGTATAGGTTCCCGCAGGTACAGTATAAGTTACCGAGCCGCCCTTATAGCCTGGGGAACAATCCTCTGTCGGATCTGTTTCAGACTGTGCCGTGTTATAGTAAATCAAAGAACAGGTACCATTCGAATTTGCATAGTTTTGACCATTCGTCAATAAATTGAGTTCAGCCTGAATGTCTGCATCAAACTGGCTTTTTGAAGAACTATACAAACCAGCGGGAACCGTATAGGTTACTGCGCTTCCCTGGTATCCTGAACTACAATTTGACCGTACAAATATTTCTGATATGAGATGGTTACTATAGGATGCTGGACACCCTGTTTGTTTCGCAGGAGAAATATTATTATATTCAAAAGCTTTTACAACATTCCCACTCTCATCTTTAATAAGCTGCAGCCGTCCCAGATTATCATACGTATAATAAGTAATTCTGTTGTTCTCGTCACATTCAGAAGTCTTACCTATTAATGGATCATAGGTAGTTGTACGCATCCTTGCTGTGGCTGGATAAAGCCGGAGCTCATCAATATTCGAATTACCTGTCAGTGATACACTGCTTGTACCCTGCGCAATATTATACTCATAATACGTCATTCCAAGGTAAGTTGGTCCTGATTTGGAAAGTGTAGCACCTCCGGTAACAGAAACGGCGCTATTGTTCGCCCAAAATGAGAGTATGTATGGTTTTGAAGTGTTTAAGGAGGACGCAGATAAGGTTTTCCCGTAAAGGTAAAAACCCTGAGAGCCCGTAATGAAATTATCAATAGAGTAAATTGGTGAGCCGGTTAAAGTCCATCCTCCCAGGTTTGAAGTCTCAAAACTAGTATAAGCTGTTTTGTCTTGTATCGGATCAGCGTTAATAACTGAAGCTACAATATATTTATCATTATAATCATAAATATTCGTTACAGTACGATTTCCTTCATCTTTCACTCCTATTAAATTACTGTTTGCATCATATGTGTAGCTTTGTGTAATTTTATAGTTTGAGTAGTTAGTGGTAAGAGGGCCACTGTAAGGAGTAATATAGGTTTGTGGAGTAGCAAATCTTTGTTCCAAAACTCGTGATGGTTTTATGTTACCATTTGATAATTGCGAATATTCTGTTACTTTTTCACTTAAATCCTCGCTGGTGTTGCCTAGTTTGAACACCGACGATTCTGTTGTGATAGGTAATGAAACGATGTTCTTTTGAACAAGTGTTGAAAAAATTCCGGTAGGATAATCTGTTGAGTATTTGATAAGTTTGGTCATTATGTCTCCATTACTCTTCTTAGTGCTTATAGAACTTACCTCATAATTATTTTGATTTGTATAGTTAGTAAGTAAATCACAATCTGCATCATTGTAGCTGTAGGTGGTTTCATTTTGAACAAATTGTAACGGATCACCTACCTTATATGTCCTTTCGAACGTACTTGCCAATTCCACTCTTCCAGTATAAATATTGTATATATCAACGCCCATGTCAGCATTAGATGTGGTATAATAAGTAGGCGTGGCATTCGTCCACCAATCACTTCTCAGGGAATAATTATTAATCACCTGGCATTTACAAGAGTATACTTCTTTTGGGGTTGGACCGCCATCGCTGCAAAGAATTCCATTTACTGGGTCAAAAACTTCCCGCTTTGTATACGTAAAATCATAGTTATTTTGCGTTTCTTTGACCTTATTTCCATTTGCGTCATATACCGTAATTAGATAAGGTAAGCCATAGGCCCAGGGAGCAAATCTTTGCTTTGAAGAAAGTGTTATATTTTGTTGTGGATACCATAAAGGATAATACTGCGGATCTGAAGACGCACTCACGTCCCCATGTGTGAACAACTCTACTATCTTACCGTTCCCACCCGAACTTTCCGTGACCTCCACCCTTTTAAATTGGGTTGGCAGAGGCGCCATTGCATTCAGATCGAAATCATAAAAGACCGTATTTGGAGTGTACTTACTCTTTCGTGAACAGGTGAATACATACCCAAGAACTGTGGTGATGACATCCATAATTACCGCTACAACAGCTCCGACACCTGTACAAGCAATTACATTTGCAATATCTGAAATTGTCGAAACCACAGAAAGAATTCCAAGTACCGGCCCGATGGCTTGCATGAATTTTTGCCATCCCTCAAGACTACTAGTTTGAAATTGAGATAAAATTCCCGGATAAACGTAATGCCACAAACACTCCCCAAGAGGATTAGACCAGGAAAAATGAATAGTATTTTTTTCCTCTTTCCAGGAATTGTTACTTATGATACTGTTTTGAGGGGTTTCTAGACCCCATAATGAGGAAGCGCTACCTGAGCCATTTATGACAAAATCGTAGTTGGTTACAACAGGAGTTGCACAACTATTCGAACTTGCATCAGTCAGGCTTGTCTGGGATACATGCACTCCCCCCACGGTTCTAACAGTCGCGTCTCCGATGAATGAACCAGTATTTTGAGCATATTCATACCTTAAGGTTCCTCCTGTTGGATAAATTATTTCTTTAAGCAAGCCATTTTTTGCGTAACCGGCTTTTGCATTGTAATAAGTCCCTGTTACATTATCATTCTGAAAGCACAAGCCCTTAAGGCCCACAAATCCCAGATTATAGGGGTTAGACTGCGTTAAGGATACAGGGACTACGTTTGCACCGGATGTCGGACTGTTGGAATTTATACTGTTATTCCCATTGTAATAACCCCAAATATCCTTTGCGTAAAAAAATGGTGGTGGGACAAAATCATCGCCATCCGAACCGATATTATAATTAAATATATAGGGAGAGTTATCTTCTTTTAAATCCACCCCTATCTTCCTGATGTATCTCAGGCATAGCCTTGCGGAACGCTTCTCATCATCAGAGACTGGTGTTCCGTATCTGTTGTGAATGAAATACGATGTTCCTAATTGATATTGAGACAGGTATCTCCCCTGGTACAAAACCGATATATTCGAAAGAGCTTTTTCTCCTGGGCAGTCAACTCTTGAATTACTTGCGTAATTAAATGTAACTGTGTGACCATCAGGATAGTTTATAGAACTAATTTCCAATGAGGTCGTTATTGATCTCTTATAGGAGATTACGACATAGTGATTTAGACTGTTATTGTACGAAATGTCCTGACCAGCTGGAGTATTGAGGTTTAATGTATTATAATTGAAGGTTATTTTTCTTGATGTAAAAGGATCATCGATTTCTGAAAGATACCAGTTGCTGATAACGTAAGGATTGGCCATATACTGATTTATCCATGGGGCAGAACTGGGACCGAAATCAAAAGCTCCCTGGCAATAAATCCCTTGATCATGAATAGTAGGTTGAGTCCTTATTTTTGTACCATCTTCATTACTGAATATTGATCTTGTCAGTTTTGTAAGCCCGTGGTAAGTGAACTTATACGTTAACCCATCCACGTCCGTTATTATAAACGATGTGATGGTTGTTCTAATACCATAATTCGTTGCCATGGAGGGATCCTCCTGGAACGATATTTTTAATTTGGTATCTCCCAATGGAATTCCATGGTTGCCACCTGTTGTATCGAGAATAAACATTCCCGACTTTCCGTTAAACTGGAAAGCGAAATAATCCAATTGCTTATCTTCAGCCGTAACCTGTTTCTGACTATAAAGTACATTTCTAGCACCGTAGGTTGGATAATGTGTAAGGGTATTGGGGCAACCAAGGGAAGGTGAAACACTATGGTATAAATAACCTGCAGGATATTTTGTCACATCCTGGTCTGACCCATTGCCATAAGCTGCAGTGCCGGAATAGGCAAGTTGATCGTCAGGTTCTCCAACCTGCATCCTGGTTATTACACCTCCAGCCATTAGATTCCATCCTTGTCCTTCATTCGAAGGCAGTTCATCAACTTTTAATCCGTTTCCTGAGTTGTAATCCAATGCTACGCCGGAAGTCAGACGACTTTTGTCGTCCTGCCAGTTAAATATGGGTAATGAAAAAACCGCACTTCCTGTTTGCAGATTTACTTGTGCAAATGATTTTAATGCTGGTATTAAAAAACTGATAACGATTGCGATTCTTTTAAAAATCATTTTGTTTGTTTTCATTATTAGAAATTGTAACCAACTCTGAATTTCAAAGGTTGGGTTCTTGGTATTTGTTGATGGCTCAAAAAGTCCCAGAGCAACTGTAGTTTCATATTTTTCAACAAGCCAGTACGGAGTGGTGTCTTTTTAGTGATCCCAATTAATCCGCTTCGGGTCCAGTCCTGGAAGCCGGGAATACTCTCAGCAGTAAATGGCTGTTGGTAATTATATTCAAATCCGCCGCTTGCGTAAAAATTCTTTTTGATATGGACATCGGCAAAACTCCTCACACTTAAACCTTCCCCAGTTATTTTGAAATGATTGATGTCTTTTCCCCATCCCATTTTAAAACTTCCGCCTATGCCAACCATGTTCTTATCATTCATTTTATAGCCAAGGGAAAGTCCAATGTCGGTGGATGTAGGAAAATAGGAATTGGAGTGTAGCGTCTGAAAATCGGTTCCAAATTGTAGTCTTTTAAAAAATGATTTGGTCTTCTGATCGTTCGGTTTAAAATTTGGCATTTCAAGGTCGGTCCCATTTCTCTGAAAACTACTCAATTTGCTTCTAAGGACATCAACCACACCCATGCTTGAATGAAGGGTCTTAGTAGTAAGAGATAAGGACGACGTGTTTGGTCCGCTCGGCGCCCCAATTTGATTCTGGAAAGAAGCTAAGACCATATCCCTGGTAGCCAGTCCTTGTCCGGCTTGCGAAGGATTATATGTACCATTCAAATTAAATATACTTGCCAGCATAGAATTTTTTTTGACGAAATCATTAAACGCGGGAAGTTTTCTTAGAGAATTAAGAACCATCTTGAGAGCCTTGTCAGGGTCATTTAAAGATTCACGATACTCCTTTATTTGAGCAGAATAATAAAAGAATTGTTTTTTGTATTTATTGAAAGATTTCAAAACCCCGGGGGATAGATTACCTAGGTGACTCAAATATTGTTTCAACTGCTCTCTTCTCTGTAGGATGAATACTTTGATCTGATCTGCGTCCTGCATTTGACTTTGCAAAACCAATAAATTCCGTAAAGTTGAAGCGATTTCTGATGATGATACTTTCGATGGATTAAAAACTGATTCGTTTTTAATCAAATAGTGAAGAGTCGTCTCAAGTGAGTCAATATAAGGATAATATTCTCCTGAAACCCGTTTTGGATTTACTACGGTCGAATCGGTTTCCAACTTTTGCAGAAATTCCCAATATCGATTTTTATTACTTGACGCAAATACTTGTTTGGATGTGGCCGAATCAATCTGAAAACACTTTTTTTTAAGGTTCGATTCTTGCTTTGTAAATTCAGAGATATATTTCTTTGATTTTTTTCTTAAATTTTTTCTGATTATAGAAATTTTACCATTCGCTTTTGAAAGAAATCGCGAAGGAAGTTCAATGATTTGATTGATTTTTTCTTTATCATTTTCAGCAGTATCCTTTATCAAAATAGCATGTTTGAGATAGAATAATCTCACCTGGAACCTGAGTGGTACACTTGTTATCGGCCACAATAAATTGGTCGCAAAAAATTTATTAAAAAATGGATTTGACTGAAGTTCGTAATGAAAGCTATAAAAAGATGCCAGTTTTTGTAAAGGTTTATTATAATCGTTAAACCGAAATATCAATCTAAAATCTGGATTTGAACTATTGAAACGGAAGTTATCTACAGAGTGATCCTTAACAATGATCCTTCTGGCGATGAATTCAAAACAGGTTAAACAATCCTGGAAGACAACATGTTTAACCGCTGCTGATTCGTTAATGCGGCCGGCACAATAATTTAAAGAAACTGAACCTGAAAAATCGTGATACTTTAATAGGCTTTTCCGAGGAAAGCCACAAAAAGAAAGAACACAAAAAAATAATGCAAGTAGACAACTTCTACTCCATTTTTTGATTACTGATTTGCATAACATTTTAAATAATTAGGTTGTGTTTAAAAATTATTCCTTACACTTGATATTATTTCATTCAAATCGATTGATTTGCCCTATGAAAAAATGAATCGCTAGAGAAAGTTTCGGTTTTTCCGATCTTCCTTCTTCTGAATTTTGTTTAGATAATTTGTTGATTTTTTTCGATAGATTATTATCAATTTACCAGTACTTCTTTTGAATTCTCGAAAAGGAATGTTTTGAATACCTGCAGGGATACTGTCCGTCGACTCAGCGCAACAGGTAAATGCACACGAGAGTAAGAAAAAGATGAACAGGTATTTTAATAATGCATTCAAAAGCAGTTAATTTTAAAATCCTTATGGATTGACAGTAAAAATTATTTTGCCTTTATTAAAGCAACACCACTATTCGCACGGTAATCTTTTGGTAACAGTTCTTTAGTTGGTAAACTTTATTTAACAAGATTATAAATTATAAGAACACATAATTCAACTTTTTGATGGATTGACCGTTTTACACGATAATTAGACCGTTTTACACGATAATTGGAATATTTTGTGCCGCTTAAAAGAATGATTTTTAATTGAAAAGTTGAGAATTTAATAATTTAAAAAACTATTTGAGCAATTTTTGAATAGCATGTTAGAGGAGATTTTTTTCAATAACAAATCTCCTTACTAATAGTTATTCACTTGGCCGCTTTCAATATTCAATTGGACTTAAATATTATGCGATTGGCCGCTCATTAAATGTTTACGATATCAATGGTTACGAGTAGACGCAATTATTAAGATAGAAAAGTTTTTCATTGCAGCTTACTAAAATTTCAAGTATTCAAACATATACTGGGAAAATCTACCTACTTAACCCTAAACAAATTGAACAAACCATTGAGATGTTGAAAGCGCTGCTCCTGATTTAGGCAGGAAGAACAAAATTATCAAAAAATACCCAGTTATCCTTGATAAAATTAGGGGTTGAATCAAGACAACGA
>JBQCEG010000004.1:0-47724 GCA_051960475.1 Ginsengibacter sp. | reverse complement strand
ATTACGCAGCCATGGCAAAATTGTTATTGCCATTTAAAGTTTTCGTATTCAGATTAAAGCGCTAATTACGCAACGCGCTACATGCTTATACTTACAAAGAACTATGCTGTCAAAACCGGTCAGCCCCATAATTTTGAACCTGCAAATTTACAAAAATCAAATGAGATATATGATAATGGATCGATAAAATTGAGATCGAAAAAATGAATCGTCCTTTCAATATTTCAAAAAATCATTATTCAGTTACATTTACAAACTTTTTAATCAAATTGAATAAATGGAACCGAAGCAGTTTTACCGGCAAAGAATTGTCGAATTGAATGAACAACTGCGTAATCTGAAGAAAAAGAAATCAGCATTCGCCTGGTTGCGGCTCGGTAGCATCATTGCTCTGATCGCATCGTTTTATTTATTCTATTCGTTGGGAACCGGTTATGTGATTATAGCTTCCGTAATTCTGCTCATCGTTTTTATCCGCCTCATCAAATCTGACCTGCAAAACCAGGATAAGATCGATCATACGAAGAGGTTGATCCAACTTAATGAAAACGAAATTCAATTTTTGAGTGGAAATTATTTTGTGTTTCCGGACGGAAGTGAACACATTCCTAAAGATCATGCTTATGCCAACGACCTTGATATATTCGGTCATGCTTCACTCTTTCAATACCTCAACCGTACTTCTTCAGAGATTGGAAGCGCAACACTTGCTGCTTATTTAAAATCGCCTGCCGCAATTGAAGTTATTGAGGAAAGGCAAAATGCAGTAAAAGAATTGTCGAAAAAGGCGGAATGGATCAAAGAATTACAATCACTCGGAACAGAAAATAAAATAACATTTTCAGCAAAAGAGCGGTTGGAAAACTGGATAAAGGAACCACCGGTTTTCAGTACTTTTCAACCTTGGAAGTGGCTTCGTTACCTGTTGCCTGCAATTGTGTTGACAGTTGTTGCGCTATATATTTTTGATGAAGTTGGCAACACGATCTTTTATGGAACTCTTTTGCTTTTCGCCATAATTGCGTATCAAATTAATAAATATGTGGCGCCGGTACATAACCACTTGTCTAAACTGGCAGACGAACTGAGTACATTATCTTCCAGCGTTTCTTTGATTGAAGATGAAAAATTTGAAAGTCCGTTGTTGCAAAAATGGCAATCAGCTTTTTTAGGCCAGCACAAAAAAGCTTCTTATGAAATTGGCCTTGTAAAAAAGATCCTTGATAAGCTAGATTTGAGATACAATCTTGTTTTGTCGCTGCCTCTCAATTTATTGCTCCTTTGGAATTTGCAGCAAATTTTGGATTTGGAAAAATGGAAAGAAACGGAAAGGAAGGAAATCCATCTATGGTTTGAAACGCTGGCGCAATTTGAAGCACTCGGCAGTTTTGGGATTTTGTTATTTAATCATCCGCATTGGCAATTTCCTTCGATAAAAAAGGAGTATTTCTCCATTAGAGGAAAAGAAATCGGCCACCCTTTGATTCCGGATAAAAAACGCGTCACTAATTTTATTGATATTCCTGCCAACGGAGAACTGATGTTGGTAACAGGTTCAAACATGGCTGGAAAGAGCACATACCTCCGAAGCATTGGTGTAAATTTCGTGCTGGCAATGGCAGGAGCACCGGTTTGCGCTTCATCGTTTTCTGTTTCCCATGCGCAATTGATCAGCAGTATGCGCGTTACGGATAATTTGGAAGAAAGCACTTCTACTTTTTATGCTGAACTGAAAAAACTCAAAACCATCATTGATAAAGTCAACGCGGGCGAAAAGGTTTTTATTTTGCTTGATGAAATTTTAAGAGGAACAAACTCATTAGACCGACACACAGGTTCCAAAGCTCTAATCAAACAACTCATTAATAAAAAAGCAGCCGCCATTATTGCTACACATGATCTTGAACTGGCAACGATGAAAGAAGAATATTCTAATCATATTTTGAATTATCACTTCGATGTGCAGGTGAGTAAGGATGAATTGTTTTTTGATTACCGGCTCAAACCCGGCGTTTGCAATAGTTTGAACGCTTCTATTCTTATGAAAAAGATCGGAATTGAGTTGTGACTGATAAATCGAACTTACTTTGGCATTGAAGTTGAACTTTAACTTATAAAAAATATGAAGAAGTTTTATGTTTTAGGAATAGTGTTGCTCTTTACTTTCAGCGGTTGTGAGACAGCTAAAACAATAATGGATTCTGTTGGAACAACCAACAGTAGCGGTTTAACAACTTCAGAAGTGATTGACGGATTAAAAACTGCTTTGCAGCTAGGAACCGATTCGGCTACCAACCAACTTTCAAAATTGAATGGTTTTTATGCGGACGCAATGGTGAAAATATTAATGCCCCCGGAAGCTCAAAAAGTGGAAAATACTTTACGAAATGTTGGCCTTGGAGGATTAGTGGATAAAGCTGTTTTGTCAATGAACAGGGCAGCTGAAGATGCTTCCAAATCTGTGGGAAATATTTTTATTAATGCGATAAAACAAATGTCAATCCAGGATGCTTTTTCAATATTAAGAGGAGGAAATACTGCAGCAACCGATTATTTAAGAGCGAAAACAACGGATCAACTAACCGTGGCTTTCAAGCCGATCATTTCAAAATCATTAAATAATACCAATGCAACCAAATACTGGAGTGACGTTTTTACTGCCTATAACCGCTTTAGCAGAACCCCTGTAAATACAGACCTTACAGCCTACGTTACCCAAAAAGCATTGGATGGACTCTTTTACAAGATCGGGGTGGAAGAGCAACAAATAAGACAAGATCCGGCGGCAAGAGTAAAGGATATTCTTAAAAAGGTCTTTTCTCAACAGAGCACTGCTTCAGCTTTTTAGAATGACCTTGTTGTCAAAATAAATTTTAGACTAATTTGTTTTTTTACTGGTTTTCATTCTGTAACGGTTAAGGTTAAACGCAAATACTTTTTACGGTTTGGTTCACAGAACCCGGACGAGTATTTATCATTTTTTTGGCATTGAAGTTGGGTTTGCCAAACAAAAAATGAAGAAGATAGTAGGCGGAATATTGGTAGTGATAGTTTTGCTTGTTTCATGCCATGCAGGACATCCTGAAGCAAATGCCGCGTTTCAATTGTCCCCGGATTTTCATAAAATTTTCAGTAACACTATTCCTGTTCTCGAGATCATTATTCGTGGTTCTATTGTTTATCTTGTTCTTTTTTTCATGTTGCGTATTATTTTGAAAAGGGAAAGTGCTTCACTTGGAATTACTGATCTTCTGGTAGTCGTGCTTTTGGCAGATGCCTCTCAAAATGCAATGTCTGGTGGATACAAATCCTTACCTGATGGAATTATTTTGGTGGCGACTATTATTTTCTGGAGTCATTTTCTGAACTGGCTTGGTTTTAAATCTCCCTTTTTTCAACGCATAATAAAGCCGGGCAAGCTTCTCCTGGTAAAGGAGGGCCGCATGATAAGGAGAAATATGAAAAAAGAATTCCTGACAGAAGAAGAATTAATGAGTGAAATCCGGCTGAACGGCGCCAAACAGATCAGTGAAGTGGAGGAGGCTTTTATGGAAACAGATGGAAGAATTAGCGTCATAACCTACGACCGGAATAACGATACAGGAAAGGGTAATTCTGAGAAAAAGATGAGTTGAATGTTGGCTGCCTTACATGTAACAGTGATGTATAGACGAAACAATTATTCTGCGTTTCTTATTGCATTAGCAAGTGATTCATATGTTTCATCATAAGTTTCCAGGCGCTCATCGTCCACAAAAAATGTAGGTGTAGCAGTCACTTTACTCCGGATGCCACTGTCAATATCACTTTCAATTCTCGACATTATATCCGCACTGTTTCGGTCGTTTTCAAATTTGTCAAGATCAAGATTTAAAGATTCGGCAAAATAAACAAGATTGTTTTCACTCAACTGGTCTTGTTGCTCGAAGATAAGATCATGCATTTCCCAGAATTTATTTTGCAAGCCTGCTGCTTCTGCAGCTTGTGCGGCCATCATTGCTTCGGGGTGAACCGCTTGAGGAAAATTTCTGAAAACAAAGACCACTTCGTTATGAAACTCTTTCATCAGCTTCTTAATGAGTGGATATGCTTCGGCACAATGTGGGCATTGAAAATCGGCGTATTCTACCAAAGTAATCGTCGCTCCCGGCTTTCCAATCTGGTGATCAAGAGCACCCACAGGTGTAGTTAGTTGGACCATAATTTGAAATTATTTTCTGGAAATATGCTTTTAATGCATCTTCCTTTTTTACAATCAATTTTTAAGGTTATTAATCAAGATTGATGCCGTTTTGTATTAATGAGCGCAACCTTCATAAATAGTGAATAGATTTGTATCAAATTCAAAAGTGATGAAAAACAGTCCATTAAAAAGGGATGAAAATCTTTTAAAGCTTTCAAGAGACCATCACGCCGGTTTGTTGTTTTGCTGGAAAATAAGACAGGGTGTGAAATACCACGTTGCCGTTGAGCGTATGATCGAGTACATAAGATATTTTTGGGATCATCATTTTGCAACCCATTTTAAGGAAGAAGAGGAATTTCTTTTTGCACAGGTTAGGGACAAGGAAGTTCAAAAAGCCCTCGATGATCACGAAAAAATAAAAACTTTTATTGACCAGGTAAGTGTTTCGGGAATGGAAAACGAAGAAGACGTTTTGCTCGAACTGGCCGACACAGTAGATGATCACATCCGGTACGAGGAAAGAGTTTTGTTTCCGCACCTCCAGGAAAAATTGTCTGAAGATCAATTAAAAACGATAGGCGAACAAATGGTTGAAGAACCCCTGACGGATAATTACGAAGATGAGTTTTGGAAAAAGCCGACGTCATTATAATAACCGGTGAACCAATAAAAACAATTAATTTTTATTTTGTTCATCAAATCTTCAATCTCAAAACTTCTTACTTTTATCGGATCAAAATTTGAAACTTTTGAAGCATCTTTTCATTCTAACTTGTTTAACGATCTCTTCCTTTTTTACTATGGCTCAATCAAAAACCGAAGCAACTGTTCCCGGTTATTACGTTCAGAAAAAAAGCTTTACTGATTCACTGCAACAAATTGTTCATGATGTGCAATTGGATGGAATTTACGATGCAGGTGAAGATGGAATGGAAAAGATATCCTTTGCCGTGATTGATTTGAACGGCCGCAAGCCTTTGATAGGAGGAGTAAATATGGATAATTTTATTTATCCCGCGTCTCTATATAAAATGTATGTGGCAATGGAAGTTTTGAAGCAAGTGAGCGATGGTAAATATTCGCTTTTTCAGTCGCATGTCGTAAAATCACCAAATGATGTGGATCAAACCCGTGAAATTGCATGGGATCCGCGACCACTTTTGCACGATGCTGACACAGTCACTATAGATTATCTCCTGGATTTGATGATCACACGCAGCGATAACTCGGCTGCCAATTGTCTTATAGATGTAGCAGGGCGCAAAAACATCGATAAAACGATGCATGAAAATAATTGGTTTGGTAGTGAAGTGACGCGAAAATATTTGAGCCGCCAGTATGAAGATCCGGGTTACGATACGATTCGTGGAACTGAAACGTGTGCGTTGCATGCAGCCGATTTTATGTACAAGGTTTACACGAATAGATTGATCAACCCGTGGGTGAGCCAGCAAATGAAAGTGTTGCTGGGACGGCAATTGGACACCACCAAATTGCAAACAGGACTTCCGTCAAATGCGATGTTCTATCACAAATCAGGTTGGTGGAATTATTTTACGAATGATGTGGGCATTGTGGATGATGGTAAAACAAAATACGTGATCGCTTTATTGACCCCGGTAACCGAGGAACAGGTAAGACCAAAGATGAAAGAGCTATCAAAACGGGTATATTATTTGATGAAGAACCTGCATTAGAATTATTGCATTGATGTTGTTCTATACAGGTTTTGGAATTTCCGACTTCTAACTTATAACACTTCTCCTATGGTTGTTTTTTCTACCCTTCAGCTTAAGAAAATCTATTTTTTTAAATTACTTTCTTTATTGCTCGTAAGCCTTTTTCTTTCATCGAAAAGCATAGGTCAGGCGACTACAGTAACGGGACATGTATCCGGAACTGATGGGCAACCACTTGCCGGTGTTTCTGTACAGGAACAAAACACGACCAATGGAACAGCAACAGATTCATCCGGAGATTTTAGTTTGACTGTCGAAAGCCCTTACGCTTCACTTTTGTTTAGTTCATTAGGTTATACATCGCAGACAGTAGCCTTGAATGGGCGTACCAATATTTCTGTAATGCTTGTTGGAACTGTCACCCAGCTCGAACAAGTTGTAGTGATCGGTTATGGTACCCAAAAGAAGAAAGATCTTACCGGTGCCTCTGCAACCGTGAAAGGGTCTGAGATTGCAAATGTTCCCGTACTTACTGCAACACAAGCTATACAGGGGAAAGTGGCCGGTGTACAAATTACCAGTTCGGGCGCACCGGGAAGTGCACCAAACGTAAGGATCAGGGGTGTGGGTTCAATTTTGGGAGGTGCGTCTCCTTTGTATGTTGTTGACGGAATTATTACGGACGACATCCGCAATATCAACAGCAACGATATTGTTTCGGTAGATATTTTAAAAGACGCTTCCTCAACAGCAATATACGGTGCACGCGCAGCTAACGGAGTTGTACTGATCACTACGAAAGCAGGAGCGAAAGGCAAATTCCAGGTGAATTATAATGGGTATGGGGGCGTAAAAATGTTGGTGCATACGGTTCAAATGGCAGGGCCAAATCTTTTTGCCGTTTATTCGAATGATGCTGCAGGAGCGCCCAACATCACTTCTGCTGATATCACAGGAAGTACCAATTGGCTGGATGAAGTAACCCGGCCCGCAATTATTCAAAATCATAACATCTCTGTCAGTGGAGGAAAGAATAAATACAAATTTTATTTTTCTGGAGGTTATCTCAATGAGCAAGGGGCTTTGAAAGGCAACGATTACCAAAGGTTTTCTCTTCGATATAATCACGAACTGGATGTAAATTCAAAATTGAAGTTTGGCAACGATCTTTCATTTTCTCATTATATTTCTCAAAACAAACCTTACAGTGTTTTTACACAGGCTTATTTGGCTGCGCCGATTTACAATGCAAAAAACCCGGACGGAACTTATGGTTATACCGACAAAAGTGATGTAGGAAACCCGCTGGCCACTTTGGATTATACACACGATAAAAGTTATGGAAACAGGGGAGAGGGAAGTCTTTGGGGGGAATACAAGATCACCAAAGACCTTTCATTCCGTTCTTCATTCGGGATCGATCTGCAACAGGACAATGGCCAGGTTTATGTGCCGGTGTATCATGTAAATTCAACTCAAAAAAATGAGACCAGCCATTTGAATTTTAGTGCCGACAGTATTTATCAATGGACGTGGGATAATTACTTTACATACACAAAAGATTTTGCCCAAAAACATCACCTTGTTGTAACGCTCGGGCACACAGCAGAGAGAAGAAATGGCTGGAATGAAAATGCTTCCAAAGACAATGTGACCAACAATCCTTCAGATTGGAAACTGAACTTTACAGATACGTCAGGTGCGCAGCAAAATGTGAGAACTCCGATTGGAAATTATTTTAAGCGTGAATCTTATTTCATCAGGGCCAACTATTCATTTGAAGACAGATATTTGGTTAATGCCACATTCAGGCGAGACGCCAACAGCAATTTTTCAACACAAAACCGCTGGGGCAATTTTCCGGCCTTAGGCGTCGGCTGGATCATTACCAAAGAAAACTTCATGAGTAAGCAGCAATTTTTTGATAACCTGAAATTGCGCGCAAGTTACGGTTGGGTAGGAAATGATGTGATTGGTCCAGGCGCTTTCCTGCTGAAACCTACCGAATATTTATATGCATATTTTGGTACTACAAGAGTGAATGGTGCGATCCCCACAGGAATTATCGATCCGAATTTAAAATGGGAAATCAACAAAGAACTGGATCTTGGCCTCGAATTTACTTTGCTCAAGAGGAAGCTGAGCGGCGAAATAGATTACTATAATAAAAGATCAACAAATGCTTTGTTTACTATTCCGCTTGTAGATCTCGGTTTTGGTAGCACTTTCCTTACTAATGCGGCAAATATCCTGAACACCGGGATGGAATTTTCCCTTTCATGGAAAGGAAAAATAAATCAAAATTTCAATTATACTGTCGGAGCCAATGCCACGTTCAATAAGAACCTCGTTCAGAATGTGGGACTGGGAAAAGCACTTTATTTCGGCAGCCTGAATAATGGTTACCAGGCGACCGCAACAGTTGCAGGACAGCCTATCGGTTCCTTCTGGGTTTATAAAACAGACGGAATTTTTCAAACCGCGGCCGACGTCGCTAATTATCCTCACCTGAACAATACCGTTCCCGGCGATTTTAAAATTGTAGATGTAAATGGTGATGGCGTTATTGATAGTAAAGACCGGGTGTTTGTCGGGTCTTATCAACCTAAATTTTATGGAGGAATCAATGGTTCGGCTTCCTGGAAAGCTTTTGATTTCAGTTTTGACATATACGGAAACTTCGGTAATAAAGTTTATAACGCAAAGAAGGGAGTGAGAACCGGCGGCAATTACAATGTAGAATACAATGTCGCCATTAACCGCTGGCAACCCGGAAGTAATGAAAACAAATACCCACGCGCCTTCAATGGTGTGGTTCCCCCGATGGATTATTTCGTTGAATCAGGTTCATTCGTAAGAGTAAATAATCTTACGCTTGGTTACACACTTCATCCCAAATCATTACATCTTTCGAGCCTGAGAGTTTATGCAAGTGCGCAAAATCCTTTCCTGTTTACCAATTACACCGGATTTACGCCTGAACTTCCGGGCAATCAAAATGAAGCGGGAATAGAATTAAATGCTTATCCTGTCTCAGCAACATATATGCTCGGCCTGAACCTTCAATTTGAATAAAATAAAATATTGGACTTTATAAATAATAAATGGCATGAAAACGAATTCTTATAAAACAAAGATCATTGGTATTGTTGGCAGTCTGGTCCTTATCAGTACTTTGTTTTTATCCTGTGGCAAAAAGTTTTTGGAAGAAAAGCCAAGGACAGTTTCGTTGCAGGACCTTATGAACAGTCCCGATGGTGCTTTGAGAATGATCGCCGCGATTTATAGCAAACTTTATGATTTTGGTGAATACTCATTTTCATGGATTGGCGTTTCCAGCATTACTTCTGATGATGCTGACAAGGGAAGCCTGCCCGGCGACACTGGCACCGATAAGGATCAGCTTGACAATTGGACATTCACTCCGTCATCGCTTTCCTTCCAGGAGTTGTGGCTGAACAATTACGAAGGAATTGGCAGGGCTACTTATGCTTTAAAATATTTGCCCGACATGCATGTGCCGGATCAAAACAGGTACATTGGTGAAGCTGAAATGTTGCGTGCAAATTTTTATTGGAATTTGGTACGCATCTTTGGCGGTGTTCCGATAATTGATCATGTCCTAACTTCAGAAGCGGAAATTGAAAGTGCCACAACCCGTGCTACCAAAGAAGAAGTGTACGCTTATATTGAAAAAGATTTGCAGGATGCCATTACCAAATTGCCCCCGACTATTCCTGCTGCAGAAAATGGGCGGGTTACCAAATATGCTGCCGAAGCTTTGCTGGCCAAAGTTTATTTGTATGAAAAAAAATGGGCGCAATCCAAAGCCATGTGCGACGATATCATTAATTCCAATCAATATGGCCTGGATTCTGATTACGCGATTATCTGGCGCGAAGCAGGTGAATTTTCAAAAGAATCCATTTGGGAAGTTAATGCGATAGGAACCCAACCGAACCTTGGTATCTGGGAATATTTTTTAGTGCAGGCGCCGCGCGGTGATAATGGTTTGGGATGGGGATTCAATACCCCGTCGGAAGACCTGGTAAATGCTTATGAACCCGGTGATGTAAGAAAAGACGCCACAATTATGTTTCGTGGTGAAACTTTGTGGGATGGATACGTGGTAAGTCCGAATGCTACCAATCCGCGCTACAATTACAAATCTTACGTAAGCAAAACTAAGGAAACCTATGACGGGGATGATGTGCAGACGAACAAAAACCTGCGCTTGTTTCGTTATGGCGAAATATTGTTAATAAAAGCGGAAGTGGAAAATGAATTGGGAAACCTGGACGTTGCAAAGGAGGCATTGAACGAAATTCGCCACAGGGCTCATCTTCCCAATACAACAGCCAACAACCAGGATGATCTGCGGCAGGCAATTTACAAAGAACGACGTGTGGAAATGGCTTTCGAACACGACCGCATGTTTGATCTTCAAAGAACTGGTCGTGCGGGAAAAGTATTGCGTGCATTGGGCAAGCCTTACGTTGATGGTGTGAACGATGTGTTCCCTATTCCACAGATCGAGATAAACCTGAGCAACGGCAAGCTTACTCAAAATCCGGGATACTGATTTGGAGGCCTTTATTGTTAAGAAATGCTCAATCTTTAACGGATTTCGGGGAGCTAATAATTTGGGATGAAATTTGGGAATAGTATTTGAAGCACAACTATTGAAATTCTCAACCCTTTTTTTCAAAAAAAATTTAATAGCACAATGAAAAAGCTAACAATTAAAAACATTTCCCTTGCTTTTGCGGGAATGTTACTCTTTTCTGCAATACTTACATCTTGCAAAAAAAGTAGTTCACCGGATGTTACACTTCCGGATATAGGCGGATATCCTTCTTCAGATTCAGTAGCGGCCGCCAACTTAAAGGCATACTGGAATTTTGATGGTAATCAAAAAGAAATCAAGTCCAATACTGATGCTACATCTTCAGCTAACGTTTCTTACACTGATGGGGTAAAAGGGCAGGCACTTAAGTTTGACAGCGGATATGTATTTTACCAATCAATTCCGGCTTTAGATAATATGACGACTTTTACCGTAAGTGCATGGGTGCAGGTTAGAAATAATTTTGATACTCTAGGCAATGCATTTACTTCAATGATCTTCCAACTTTCAAAACCCAACAGTACTTTTGGTAACATTAATCTTGGTCTTGAAACTGGATGGAAACCTGCTGATAATGATACATTGGTAGTTCATGGTTGGTATACCGATCCTTCAAATGGATTACAGGACAACAGGAACGATCCTTTTGGAAATCCTCCTGTGGGAGTAGTATTGGATACTACAGGCAAATGGATCAATGTGGCAATGACAGTTGACAACGGCGATCCTGCTACTATTAAGATTTATGCAAATGGACAAAGCATTGGAGCCTATGATAACCGTGGCACCAATGTTTATACCCCAATGACTCCTTCAAGTGTTATTATTGGCGGTTGGTTGAATAATGTGCCAAATCAACCTCATACTTCCGATACCTGGCCTCATGGTTTTGTTGGAAGTATAGACCAGGTAAGGGTTTATAATAAGGTCCTATCGAAAGACGAACTCTCGGCATTGTACCAGTTGGAATTAGCGGGCCGGTAAATGAATTTAATTTTAAATCAAGGCTGCCTGAAAAGGCAGCTTTTTTTACGCTAAAAATAAAAATCTGATTATTAGTTTATTTACTCTTGCCTGGAAAAAAGATTGGCAGGTACTTCAACAAAAAAAGCGACAGAGTTCACTATCGCTTTTTTTTGTTTCTGAGGTTACCAACGGCCTGTTCTTTTTGGCGTTAGGTTCGTTTTTGCAGTCATACTACAATCAATGGATAGAATAGGATTTTAATTTTGATTGAAGTATCTGACAACGTGGTAAAAATAGAGTGACGCCATAATACTTCTTGTAGTAATCGATCGAATTATTTGTAGAAAAAAAACGACAACAATAATCTTGTCAGGAAGGAAGGATCACGTTGTGGGCCTTGGCAAGATTCGTTAACTCAATGACGTTATTGCATTTTAATTTTTCAAAGATCCTTGCCTTATGCGTACCCACAGTGGAAGTATGAACATTTAGTTTTTTGGAAATTTCTGCAACAGACTCACCCTGTGCCAGGTGCTGCACGATCTCAAATTCCCGGGCCGACAACGCATCAAACGGATTCTCAAGCGGTTTTTTTGATTGCATTTCATTCAGCAATTTTTGGGTTAGTTCGGGGCTCACATAGGTCTTGTTGTTTAAAACTGTGGTGATGGCTTTTTCAATTTCTTCGTTAGGCGCATCTTTTCGTAGGTAACCCATCGCGCCCATTTTTAAATATCTTTTTGCATAGACTTCCTCTGCGTTCATGCTGAACATCATCACTCTTGTGGAAGGATTTAAGGAAAGAATGGTTTGTAAAGTTCCGTAAGAATCGGTTTCAGGCATATTAACATCCATCACAACAAGGTCATAATCTTTTTGCTTCAGCTTTTCCAGTGCCTGGTTTCCATTGCCCGCCTCTTCAATCGTCGCATGTGGCAGGAAATCCTGGATCAGCAATTTTAATCCAGTCCTTACAATTGAATGATCATCTACTAAAAGAATTTCGGGCATGATGGTTCTTCTTTTAAACTTTCAGCAAAGACGGTGAAAATCCAAATGTAAAATATAAAACTTAGCAATAGAAATTTCTTTCCAACGAATTTTTAAAACCTCAGTGAAGAAATTTCGTTTATGCGTGACTGTTGTAATCCCTCATCAAAAAGTCAATTCGATATTTATCCGTGAAACCTTGTTTTCTTGTTGTATCAAAACAAAACTGTCATCATTGCGTTTCTTTAACATGGCATTAATGTTGAACAATATAGTATTACCTTGAAATCTTTGTTTCTTTGAACCTAATTTTGACAGATTGACAAGTGAAAAATAAATATGAATAATAACTTTTTTTTGAATGGGCCTGAGGATGAAATGGAGTTCATGCCCATGATCCCGTTGCATGAAGATAACGACGGAAATGACGAACAGCCCATCCCTGCTGAATTACCACTGCTTCCCTTGAGAAATACTGTTCTTTTTCCAGGCGTAGTAATTCCGATCACCGTTGGTCGCGACAAAAGCATAAAGGCTGTGAATGAAGCTTATAAGGCTGACAAATTGGTAGGTGTTGTTTCCCAAAAAGACAGCCTGGTGGAAGAGCCTGTTGCAAACGATTTGGTAAATATCGGTACGGTAGCAAAGATCCTGAAACTGATAAAAATGCCTGATGGCGGTACGACTGTCATCATCCAGGGGAAGAAGCGTTTTCGTATCGAAGAGATCACTTCTGATGATCCTTATTTTAAGGCAAAGATCACCGTGCTGGCTGAAGAAGAACTTAAAAACGATACCGATTTTGAGGCGATGGTCGCTTCTATTAAAGAGCTTTCAGGGCAGATCATCCAGCTTTCGCCCAACATGCCTTCGGAGGCAACGATCATTTTAAAAAATATTGAAAACCCCGCTTTTCTCATCCATTTTGTGAGCAGCAACCTGAACAGCAATAACCTGGAGAAACAAAAGTTGCTGGAGATTCAAAACATAAAGGAAAGAGCGGAATTACTCTTGAATTTGCTGCAGACAGAATTACAATATGCAGAACTGAAAAATAAAGTAACCAATAAAACCCGTGCTGAGCTTGACAAACAGCAGAAAGATTATTTTTTGCAGCAGCAACTAAAAGCGATAAAGGAAGAGTTGGGTGGAGATAATGTGGCAGAGGTGAAAGAAATGCAGAAGAAGGCCGAAACAAAAAAATGGCCTGCTGCAGCGAAGGATATGTTCAACAAAGGCATTGAAAAACTGGAAAGGATGCATCCTTCAACGCCCGATTATTCTGTGGTTTACAATCATCTCGACCTGATGCTGGATCTGCCCTGGGAAGATTATACAGAAGATCAGTACGATTTTAAGAAAGCCAAGAAAATTCTTGATCACGATCATTACGGAATGGAAAAGATCAAGCAAAGGATTTTGGAATACCTCGCAGTGTTGAAATTAAAAGGGGATATGAAAAGCCCCATACTTTGTTTCATTGGTCCTCCGGGAATAGGAAAAACGTCGCTGGGAAAAAGTATTGCCAATGCGATCAACCGCAAATATGTGAGAGTAAGTCTTGGCGGTTTGCATGATGAAAGTGAGATCCGTGGACATCGTAAAACCTACATTGGCGCGATGCCTGGTAGAATTTTGCAATCAATACGTAAAGTGAAATCTTCAAACCCTGTGATGATCCTTGATGAGATTGATAAAGTCGGAAGTGATTTTCGTGGCGATCCGTCTTCGGCTTTGCTGGAGGTTTTGGATCCGGAACAAAACAATAATTTTTACGACAATTATCTTGAGCTGGAATATGACTTAAGTAAGGTTTTGTTTATTGCAACCGCAAACAATCTTCAAAACATTCAACCGGCTTTGCGCGACAGGCTAGAGATTATTGATCTCAGCGGTTATGCAATTGAAGAGAAGATCGAAATTGCGAAAAGGCATTTGGTACCCAAGCAAAAGGAAGCGCATGGTTTGAAAAATGTTTCTTTCAAAATAAGTGACGCTGTATTGGGAAAGATAATCGCAGATTTTACAAGAGAAAGTGGCGTACGTGAATTGGACAGGCAATTGGCAAGTGTAATGCGTAAATTGGCTCGTGAATATGCTGAGAAAGGAAAATTGAAGCCTACTGTCAGCATGAACGATATCGAAAAAATTCTCGGCAGGTCGAAATACAGCAACGAAGTTTATAAAAGTGCGAGCATGCCGGGAGTCGCCGTGGGATTGGCGTGGACATATGCAGGTGGTGATATTTTATTTATCGAATCAGCGACGAGCGATAATGGTAAGGGTGATCTGAAACTTACAGGTAACCTCGGTAATGTAATGAAGGAAAGTGCTTCCACCGCATTGAGTTATCTTCAGTCGAATGCCAAAAAATATGGTATCAATCCCGAAACTTTTTACAAGAAAAATATTCACATTCATGTGCCCGAAGGAGCGGTTCCGAAAGATGGACCTTCCGCCGGGATTACGATGATGACGGCGCTCGCTTCTTCTTTTACAGGAAGAAAAGTGAAACCTTATCTTGCAATGACGGGTGAAATAACTTTGCGTGGACAGGTTTTACCAGTTGGTGGCATTAAGGAAAAAGTTTTGGCAGCCAAACGGTCAGGCATACGCGAAATTATAATGTGCGCACAAAATGAAAAAGATGTTCACGATATAAATCCAAACTACATCAAGGGAATTAAAATTCACTATGTAAAGACAATGCAACAAGTGCTGGAGCTGGCATTGACGTAAAAGCAGATGATACAGAGCAAATTAAACCAACCTTTTTCCCGGGTTGGTTTTTTTGTTTTGTCCTGTATAGTGAAACAACAATTTGTCTTGATTTTTTATTTTGCGATCACATGGATATTTGATACAATATTATTTGGCTTCATAGTTGTTCCTGCAACAGACAGGATTACACACGGTACAATATTATTTATGGACTATTTCTACGAAAAATCAAAAGTGCTTTTGCCGTTCATTGTGCTTTTATTTTTAAATGCTTTGCGGGCGAACGCTCAAAGTCATCGAGGTAATGACACTACTTACTACATCTTTTTTCCGGGAAGCATTACCGGGCGAATTTTCACGTCGCAAAAATATACGCATTTCACTATGAAAAATAAGAATGCACCGGCACTTCAATACAAACCAAATACAACATTCAATTTAGGAGTAGGTGCTACTTATCACAACTTTACATTAAACCTCGCATATGGATTTGGTTTTGTAAATCACGACCAGCAAAAAGGAAAAACAAAATACCTCGATTTGCAGGGGCATTTTTATTTACCAAAATGGGTAACAGATTTTGAAGGACAATTCTACAAAGGATATCATCTTTCTCCAAAAGGCTTTGCAGCAAATAGTGGTAAATATTATTACCGTGGAGATGTGCGCGTAAATTTATTTGGGATTTCTGAATACCGGATTTTCAACTACAAACGCTTTTCCTACCGTGCGCCGTTTATGCAGAATGAATGGCAAAAGAAATCAGCCGGAACTTTCCTCGCCGGCGCTGAGGTTTATTATGGCGTAGTAAAATCTGACAGCAGTTTGATACCGCAAACATTACAACAAAAATATCCACAAGGCAATTTAAATAAGATCAATTATTTCAGCATTGGGCCGGGTATCGGTTATGCATACACACTGGTGCTGTTTCATCATATTTTTTTTACCGGATCTCTCACGGGCGATCTTAATTTCAGTTTTGCCAATGAACACCTGCAGATGAATTCCTCTCCACAATTTTCTGTAAATCCTGTAACCCGGTTTCGTGTATCTGCAGGATATAACAGCCGTAGCTGGAATATAAGCGCAAATTGGATTGCCGATAATTTACCTTTCAAGGGCGAAGGTGATCAATTGCTTTATCATTTTAACACCGGTAACTATAGGGTAATCATTGCAAAGAAATTTTCTCCCGGGCGGCATTTGAAGAAGCATCTTCATTTTTTGAATAAAATTTTTAAAGAATAATTCTGCTTTCACCGGTGAACTAAGAAATACAGAAAATTTTTATTTCTCCTGGGATTGGTATCGATATTATTGGTAAGATCAAATAAAAGAAAGATAATTTCCCATAACTTTTTTATGGATAATGGCTTAATTTGTACCTCATTAACTTTAACGTAATATGAGATATTGTTTAGCACTGGATTTAAAAGACGATGAAAAATTGATTCATGAATATGAACAATATCATGAAAAAGTTTGGCCTGAAATCATTGCTTCGATAAAAGATGCGGGTATTACTGAAATGGAGATTTATCGCTTTGCCAATCGGCTTTTTATGATCATGGAAACGGATGAAAATTTTTCCTTTCAAAATAAGAATTCAATGGACAATGCCAATCCGAAAGTGCAGGAATGGGAAGGTCTGATGAGGAAATACCAGCAGGCACTTCCTGCAGCAAAGCCGGGTGAAAAGTGGATGTTGATGAAAAAAATCTTTGATCTTAATAAATAAATTATGGCCTTAACGACCGTAACTCAAACCGCAGCAACGGTTTCAGAAAACAAAAACGAACGTTATTTGTTTCCGCTTATTCTTGTCACGTCCCTGTTTTTTTTATGGGGATTCGCGTATGGTCTTCTTGACGTGTTGAATAAACATTTCCAGGAAACGTTACATATTGATAAAGCGCGCTCCACATTTTTGCAGATGGCATACTTTGGCGCTTATTTCCTTATGGCTTTGCCCGCGGGAATTTTCATGAGACGTTTCAGTTATAAAAAGGGAATTATAACGGGTTTACTTCTATATGCAACAGGGGCTTTTCTTTTTTATCCTTCCGCGCAAATGTCAAGCTTCAATGCATTTCTATTATCCACTTTTATTTTAGCCTCCGGGCTTGCTTTCCTTGAAACTGCCGCCAATCCTTATGTGACGGTTTTAGGTGATCCGAAACAATCTGAATTCAGGTTGAATCTTTCCCAAAGTTTTAATGGCGTCGGTTCTTTTTTGGGACCTAAGATCGGGGCAGTACTTTTTTTCGGAACGGTTATTAATGAAAACGCCAAACTCGATACTGTAAAGTTTGTTTATTTGGTAACAGGGGTGGTAGTTTTGATCGTGGCAATTTTATTTTGGCGCACTCATTTGCCTGAGATAAAAGAGGATTCAAAAGTTTCTGATCCTTCTCAAATTGTGAAGCCACTTTTTAAACATCCCAACTTTACGAACGCCATCATTGCACAGTTTTTTTATGTAGCTGCACAGGTTTGTATTGCCGCATGGTTTATCAATTATTGCACAGAAAACAGCACCGACATTTCCAATGCAAAGGCGGCCACACTTCTTTCCTATAGTCTTATTTTGTTTACTGTCGGTCGGTTTGCAGGTACGGCTCTTATGAAGAAAATTGCGCCCAACCTGTTGTTGTTTTACTTTGCCATTATTAATATTTTTCTTTGCATTTTGGTAGTTATGAATAAAAACTGGTTGTCGGTTTATTCACTGATGGTCGTTTTCTTTTTTGAATCAATTATGTTTCCAACGATTTTTGCTCTCGGTGTAAAAGATCTTGGCCATCATACAAAAAAGGCTTCATCTTTTATTATCATGTCTATTGTCGGTGGGGCCGTAATGCCTTATTTAATGGGGCTTGTGGCCGAAAGTTATTCAACTGCTTTTTCTTATTCTGTTCCGTTATTGTGCTTTATTGTAGTTGCATGGTATGGATGGAAGGGGTATAGAATTACGAATTAAAAATTACGAATTAGAAATTAAGAATTGTGAATTACGAATAAACTAATTAACCATTAAACAAATCAACTTTTTACATGCCCTTTTCACTAAAAAATAAAAAAGCAGTTATCACCGGCGCTGGCAGCGGAATAGGAAAAGCGATGGCGATTCTTTTTGCAAAGCAAGAGGCGGAAGTTCATATAATTGAGTTGACGGAAGAAAGTGCACGAGCCACCGTGGATGAAATTAAATCAGCCGATGGAAAGATTTTCTCGTATGCCTGTAACGTGGCTGATCAAAAGGAAGTTCTTTCCGCATTTGAAAAAATTGGTACTCACGATATTTTAATTAATAATGCCGGCATCGCTCACATTGGGAGAGCGGATACGACTTCAGAAGAAGATTTTGATCGTGTGATGAGTGTGAATGTAAAAGGTGTTTATAATTGTTTGTTTGCTTCTATTCCTTTGATGAAAAAAAATGGTGGTGGAACGATTATAAACATGGCTTCGGTAGCCGCATGGTGTGGATTGGAGGACAGGTTTGTTTATTCAACTGCTAAAGGCGCTGTTGCTGCAATGACACTATCGGTTGCGAAAGATTACATCCATGATAATATCAGGTGTAATTCAATTTCTCCCGGCAGGGTTCACACACCTTTTGTAGATGGGTTTCTTGCAAGGAATTACCCGGGAAATGAAAAAGAAATGTTTGACAAATTATCTAAAACACAGCCTATCGGCCGGATGGCAAAGCCTGAGGAAGTAGCGGCGCTTGCTTTGTATTTGTGCAGCGATGAAGCTTCTTTTATTACCGGCACTGATTATCCAATCGATGGTGGATTCCTAACATTAAACACTTAAAAGAGAAATATGAAAAAACTGGTAATTTGTTTGTTCACTGTTTTTGCTCTTACTAACGGTTATGCACAAACGTATACTCCAACAAAAGCAAATTTGGAAGCAAGACAGCAATTTGAAAATGCACGATTCGGGCTTTTTATTCATTGGGGTGTTTTCAGCATTTTGGGCGATGCAGAATGGGTGATGCAAAATGAGAATATTCATGTGAAGGATTACACGCGGCTAATGCACTTTTTCGATCCGACACAATTCAACGCCCATGATTGGGTGAGCATGGCCAAAAATGCCGGGATGAAGTACATCACCCTGATCACACGCCACCATGATGGTTTTAGCATGTGGAACACCAAATATTCTGATTTCAATATCATGAACACACCATATCACAAAGATGTGGTTAAGATGATCGTTGATGAGTGTCACAAACAAAACATGAAAATATTTCTCTACTATTCTTTGCTTGACTGGCGGAGGACTGATTATTCTTACTGGACAGGAAGAACAGGGCAGGGGACTGGTCGCACTATTCATGGTGACTGGAATCATTACATCCAATTCATGAAAAACCAGTTGACAGAATTGCTGACAAATTATGGAAAGATCGATGGGATCTGGTTTGATGGTTATTGGGATCAAACGGCGGCTGAAGGTGCGAAAGACAGAACTCCAAAAGTTGATTGGCATTTGCCGGAAATTTACGCGCTTATCCACAAGTTGCAACCGGCTTGCCTGATTGGAAACAATCACCACATGACACCATTTCCCGGCGAAGATTTTCAAATGTTTGAAAAGGACCTTCCCGGACAAAATAAATCAGGTTTGAGTTTTCAAAAACCTTCAGAACAACTTCCGCTCGAAACCTGCGAAACCATGAATAATTCGTGGGGCTTCAATATCAAAGATGATAATTATAAATCTGTTCCGCAATTGATTCATTATATAGTGAACGCAGCAGGAAGGAACGCGAATTTCCTGTTGAATGTCGGTCCGCAACCCAATGGAATTATCCAGCAGGAATTCCGGGACACGTTGAAACAAGTAGGAAAATGGATGGATAAATACGGCCAAAGTATTTATGGAACAAGAGGAAACATAATGCCTCCGCAGGATTGGGGCGTAGTTACTTCAAAAGGTGATAAGATTTATGTTCACATTTTGAAAGATCCGGGAGAAAAAAGTTTGTTGATAACAGGGATTGACGGGAAGGTGAAAAATGCTTCCGTTATGGGCAAAGATCAGAAGGTAAAATTTGACCAGAATAAGGATGGCGTGAAAATAGACCTGGATGGAATTGCCTTATCAGATAAAGACACAATTGTTGAACTAGAAATAAAAAATAAGAAATGAGATTAATTCGCTTTGGAGCAGCCGGGAAAGAAAAACCGGGTATCATGAAAGATGAAAAAATGTATGATGTTTCGGCATTTGTAAAAGATTATGACGAAGAGTTTTTTGCAAATGATGGGATCGCGAATTTGAAAAATGTTGTTAGAGAAAAACAATTGCCTGAAATTGATTTGAATGTGAGATTGGGAGCGCCGGTTTACAAACCTTCCAAAATAATTTGCATTGGATTGAATTATGCAAAGCATGCAGCTGAAACCAATGCTACGCCACCAAGGGAGCCGATTATTTTTTTCAAAGCCAACTCATCTGTCAGCGGGCCAAATGATAATATTGTAATTCCCAAAAATTCGAGCAAAACCGATTGGGAAGTAGAACTGGCGGTGGTTATAGGAAAAAGGGCATTGTATGTCGAAGAATCAGAAGCGATGAATTACGTTGCCGGTTTCTGTCTTCACAATGATGTAAGCGAAAGAGAATTCCAACTGGAACGTGGTGGGCAATGGGTGAAAGGGAAAAGTTGCGACACGTTTGCGCCACTTGGTCCATGGATTGCTACAAAAGATGAAATAAAAGATGTAAACAAATTGCGTTTATGGCTTACAGTTAATGGGCAAAAAATGCAGGAAGGGAATACAGATGACATGATCTTTAAAATTCCTTTTTTGATTTCTTACATCAGCAGGTTTATGTCTTTGTTGCCTGGCGATATCATTTCAACAGGAACTCCTTCGGGTGTGGCGCTTGGAATGAAGTCTCCTGCTTATTTAAAAGCCGGTGATGTACTAGAATTGGGAGTTGACGGTCTTGGAACGCAGAAGCAAAATGTTGTAAACTGGTCAAAATAATCAGCAATGATAGACGCTCATGTTCATTTCTGGAAGTTTGACAAAGTAAAGGATGCCTGGATAACGGATGACATGAAAGTGATTCAAAAAGACTTTCTTCCGCGGGATTTGAAACCAATACTTTCGGAAAATAATTTAAGTGGTGTTGTTGCTGTGCAGGCAGACCAAAGTGAAAATGAAACTGAATTCTTATTGTCTCTTTCAAGGCAATTTTCTTTCATAAAAGGTATTGTTGCATGGGTAGATCTCCAAAATAAAAATGTGGAAGAAAGGTTGCTTCACTATTCAAAAGAGCCGGTAATAAAGGGTTTCAGGCATATTGTACAGTCTGAAGCTGGAGGCTTTATGAAGAAGGAAAAGTTCCAAAATGGAATTCGTTCTTTGCAAAAGTTCAATTTTACTTATGACCTTTTGATTTATGAAAACCAATTGGAGGAAGCAGTTGAATTTGTAAATCAATTTCCGGATTTGCCATTGATCATCGACCATTGCGCGAAACCGGCTATAAAAAATAAAAGCATTGTCGACTGGAAAAAGTGGATGAAGGAAATTTCCAAAAATGAAAATGTGTATTGCAAGCTTTCAGGATTGATAACCGAGGCAAAATGGAACGAATGGATGGAGGAGGATTTGCATCCTTACTTTGATACTGTTTTTGAATATTTCGGTACAGACAGAATTGTCTTTGGAAGTGATTGGCCGGTGATGCTTTTGAGTGGAAATTATGCAGGTTGGAGAGGAGTGGTAGAAAAGTATTTGGCGAGATTTCCGCAAACTGAAAGGGATAAAGTTTTTTCTAAGAACGCAATAAAGTTTTATAAGTTAAACTCCTAAACTTCTAAACCCAGTAAACTTTCTAAACCAGATCAAAATAAATATCAAAATTCAAAATCTTCTCAATGAATCTTAATCTTGATCAAAAAGTTATCATCGTTACAGGCGGCGCCAAAGGAATTGGCGAAGGAATTGTGAAAGTTCTTGCAAATGAAAGTGCCATACCGGTGATTATTGGGAGAAATGAAGAAGATAATTTGAAATGCCTTGAAAGTATTGGCAATAAAGGTTTCCAGGTTGTTGCAGAATTAAAAAAACCGGAAGAATGTGATAAGGCAGTTAATCAGGTTGTTGAAAAATATGAACGAATAGATGGCCTTGTAAACAATGCGGGGGTGAATGATGGAGTGGGTTTGGAAAATGGGAATTATGCGCAATTTGTTGCTTCACTGCATAAGAATTTGGTGCATTATTATTTGATGGCGCATCATGCGTTGCCTTACTTGAAAAAATCGAAAGGAGCGATAGTGAACATTGGCTCGAAGACTGCGGAAACGGGGCAGGGCAATACTTCGGCCTATGCCGCTTCCAATGGCGGAAGAAATGCATTGACTCGTGAATGGGCGGTGGAACTTCTGAAATACGGCATCCGTGTTAATGAAGTTGTGGTAGCTGAATGTTACACGCCATTGTATGAAAAATGGATTCAGACATTTGAAAATCCTGAAGAGAAGTTGAAGTCAATAACTGACAAAATCCCTCTGGAAAATCGGATGACAACCGCAGAAGAAATTGCCAACATGGTTACCTTTCTTTTATCAGAAAGATCAAGCCACACAACTGGGCAACTGATTCACGTGGATGGAGGTTATGTCCATCTTGACCGCGCACTTTGAAAAAGTTTTTATCATAAAATATACAATCAATGAAATGGACAAACGTTATGAAGTTTTTTTTAGCTGCATTATTTTTGCTCACTCTTAGCAATCGGTTAATGGCCCAGGAAACGATTCCTCTTTATAAAGAAATACCAAACAGTAAGCCTACGCCCACGGATTATAAAGAATATGCCGATACAACCGCGGATGGAGTGATCATTATTCATAAAGTTTCCGTTCCAAATATTACGATTTACAAACCTGAACATCAGGATAAAGATGGTTCAGCTGTAGTGATTTGTCCCGGAGGAGGCTATGCGATATTGGCCTACAACCTTGAAGGGACAACTGTTGCGAAGATCCTGAACAGTTGGGGTGTGACGGCTGTCGTTTTAAAATATCGTTTACCCAGCGAGGAAATTATGGAAGACAAATCCATCGGCCCTTTGCAGGATGCGCAACGGGCTTTGCAATATACAAGGGAACATGCTTCCGAACTGAATTTGAATCCAAAAAAAATTGGCATTATGGGATTTTCAGCAGGAGGACATTTAGCAGCATCCGCTTCTACGCTTTTTGATCATTCTTATATAGCCAATGCAAAAAATACATCTTTGCGTCCTGATTTTTCTATTTTGGGCTATCCTGTCATCAGCTTTACGGATTCATTAGCGCATATGGGTAGCCGTGAGAACCTCATAGGAAAAGATCCATCGAAGGAAACCATCGAAAAATTTTCCAATGAACTGCAGGTGAATAAAAATACGCCGCCAGCATTTCTTGTTCTGGCAGCCGATGATAAAGTAGTAAAACCAGATAACAGCATCGCTTATTTTAATGCATTACTAAAAAATAATGTGGCTGCAGAAATGCACATTTTTCAGAATGGCGGACACGGATTTGGAACGCATCTGCTTGCCGGTAATAATTGGATGGATTTGCTGAAAAACTGGATGATACACAATGGCTACCTGAGTGCAGAATAAAATGTAAATGTGTTTTATTTATTGGGTTACTCTTCGTTTGTGCGTAACTGTTAATACGGATCCGGTTACTTCTTAAATTTCCTTTTCAATTGTTCCATTGCATCCTCTAAAGTGGCGCTGTCATTGGAATTAGAAGACTTCTTGTTGAAATTGGAATGATTTTGTTTTGGCCCAAAATTTTTCTTTTGCACTTTTGCAGGCGCTTCCTGTGTTTGCTTTATCGAAAGAGAGATTCGTTTTCTAGGCAGATCTACTTCCAGTACTTTCACCATTACCTTGTCATTAAGTTTCAAAGCTTCGCCGGGATCAGAAATGTAATGATGAGCAATTTCAGAAACATGAACAAGGCCATCCTGTTTTACACCAATATCGACGAATGCCCCAAACCGTGTAAGGTTGGTAACCTGTCCCGGAACGATCATTCCTTCTTTTACATCTTCAATAGAAAAGATGTTGGCGAATTCAAAAGATTGTGCTTCTTTTCTTGGATCTAGTCCCGGTTTTTTCAATTCCTGGAGGATGTCATTTATGGTGTGCAAACCGATGTTTTCGTTTATGTATGACCGAGAGTTAATCGTAACAAGCACTTTTTCATTTGCAATTATTTCCTTTACATCCACTCCTGCGTCTTTTGCCATTTTTTCAACAATTGCATAAGATTCAGGATGAACGCCGCTTTCATCCAATGGATTGTCGCCGTCTTTGATCCTAAGAAAACCTGCACATTGTTCAAAAGCCTTATCGCCAAGCCTTGGCACTTTTTTCAACTGTTGCCTGTTGGCAAATCTTCCATTTTCCTTTCGATAGTTCACGATGTTTTCTGCGATCGAAGGGCCGATCCCACTGACGTAGCTCAACAAATATTTTCCCGCGCTGTTTAGATTTACACCGACGGCGTTTACACAACTCACTACTGTTTGATCCAGTTTCTCTTTTAAGCGAGTTTGATTTACGTCGTGCTGGTATTGCCCAACGCCGATACTTTTTGGGTCAATTTTTACCAGCTCTGCCAATGGATCCATTAATCTTCTGCCAATGCTTACTGCTCCACGGACGGTAATATCTTCTTCAGGAAATTCTTCACGGCCAATGGGGGAAGCCGAATAAATTGAAGCACCATCTTCATTCACTAAAAATATAGGAAGGCCGGTGTTTAAATCTTTAAAAAATTGCTGGGTTTCTCTTCCCGCTGTTCCATCGCCGATAGCAAAAGCCTGGATGATATAATCTTTTACAAGTTTTTCAACAAGGTGTTTTGCCTCATCGAGTTTGTAATTTTTTTCATGTACGAAGATCAAACCTGTTTTTTGAAGGTCTCCTTTTTCATCCAAAACAACCACCTTACAACCGGTACGGTAGCCGGGATCAACTGCCAGGATCCGTTTATTACCCAGAGGCGACGAAAGCAAAAGCTGCCGTAGATTTTCAGCAAACACACTTATTGCTTCTTCATCGGCATTCGTTTTTAGAGACATGCGGAATTCACTTTCAAGGCTTGGTTGCAAAAGGCGTCGGTACGCATCCCGGATCGCTTTTTTTACCTGTTCCGCAGCTTCATTATTTGCTTTCACAAACTGCTTTTCAATTTTTTGCAGCGCAATTTCTTCTTCCGGTGCTATTGTCATTTTTAAAAATCCTTCTGAGAAGCCACGCATGATCGCGAGAATCCGGTGAGAAGGAATTTTCGAAACAGGTTCAGAAAAATCAAAATAATCCTTGTATTTAATTCCTGTTTCCTGTTTGTCGCTCAGAATTTTACTTTGAACAGTTGCTGACTGCTCAAACAATTTTCTCATTTTAGCTCGTACTTCTGCATCCTCATTTACTATTTCGGAAATAATATCACGCGCGCCTTGTAAAGCTGTATCAATATCTTTTACTTTTTCGTTTACAAATGCATTCGCTTTGTCTTCAACCGAAATATTTTTCTGTTCCAGCAACAGGTTTGCCAGTGGTTCCAGGCCATTTTCACGTGCCGTTTGGGCTTTCGTTTTTCGCTTTGGTTTGTAAGGCAAATATATATCTTCCAACTCGTTAAGTGTAGTTGCTTCATTTATTTTTTCCTGCAAAAACTCCGTCATTTTTCCTTGTTCACTGATCGTCTTTTCAATGAAAGATTTCCTGTCAGAAAATTCCTGCTGAAACTTTGCTTCATCGCGGATCTGTTCTATCTGCACTTCATCGAGGGCGCCGGTTTTATCCTTCCTGTAGCGGGCAATAAAAGGGATGGTAGCGCCTTCATCCAATAATTCAAGAGCTGCAGTTACCTGCTTTTCGGGGATTGATAATTTGCCTGCAACGATAGAAGCGAAGTCTTTCATAGTAAAGAAACAGATTGATTTTTTTGAGGCGGCGAAGGTAAAAAAATATTGAAGGCGGGAAGAGAATTATTTCAATTTCTTTCTCAGTTTGGAAGGATTTTGTCTTGTATCAAAAACCGTGAGTATCTGAACTTCTTGTTTGCTGACGCGATAATAAATAATGTTGTGTCGGGAAACCAAATACTTTCGAATATTTTTAGATTTATTATGTAAAGAGAACAACTTCGGGTTTACGGAAACAATGAAATAGAAAGTGTCCAGCTTTTGGAGGAATTGTTTAACGACCTTATGGTCCCAATTTTCAGATAAGTAAGAAAGGGTATTTTCTATGTCTTCTTTTGCTTGAGGAGAAATAACAACTTTTCTTCGATTGTTATTTCTTAGGGGCATATTTTGAATTCATTTCATTCAAAAATTGAGGAAAGTCGCTTCCTTCTTCGTTATCCAGCTGACTTATTCCTCTAGCAATTTTCTCCTCTACTTCATTTTTTTCAATTTTTAAATTCGAAAACTTTTGCTGATTTGCCAATTCCTTTATGATAAGGTAGGTAGACTGCAATTGTGCAACATCCATTTCTTCAAGGCTTTTAAAAATTTTATTCTTTATTTGAGCAGATGACATAGAATTTATTTCTTTAAAAATAACTTTTTTTATTCAATTACATTTTGATAGTGAAGTAATTAATAAAGTTTTTATTCTTCCCTTTCACCACTGGAAAGATTAAGCAACTTGCCTTTGTTCCACGCTTTCAATTCCTTTTTGAAATTCTTTTTATTTTGTTTGGTAAGATGCGGATCATCGAGTGAAAGGAGGTCTGGTTTGCCACCATTTACCCAGGCCGTGTACCAATAGGAAGCGACATCATAAATTGACAGTTGCAGTTGATGCTCAACCATTCCGTTCAATGCTTCATTGAATTGCTTTTGGTATTCATCAGAAAAAACAGGTGAGTTGTAAAACTTTACCACATTTCCTGCACTGTCTTTTTTGTACATATTATCCTCGGTAAAGCGACTTCTCACTTGCTTTTCCTTCAATAAAACCGTATCCACAAGTTTGTGTGATTGTTCGATCATTTTAAATGTTTCCCCGGGAATGTCGGTAATGTATTTTGCTTGCGGAACTTTAAAATCATACGAGCCTCCAAACTTTTCAGGCAAAGCCGATTCCCAAAGAGAATGAATCCCCTTTTGTCCGGTCAGTTGTCCGTTGTAATTGGTTGAAGTGTGAAGCGGCATATGCGCGTCGGCAACATAATGAGATAATTCAGCAGATAAAAAAAGTATTTCAGATTTATCACTGTGTTGGAAAGCGTAAGTAAGTTTTTGCATTAAATCATCAATATACCACGGCAACCAACCATTCCTGTTCAGAAAAGAACTGTCAAATTTTTCAACTGCTTCTTTCGATGTTTTCGGAAGATCTTCTATTGGCATTTTGAAATTTTCCACATCGATAAAATGCCTTGAAGGTTCATTTTTGTCATTCAACAATGCGCGCCTCAAATCAGGAACGACAGCGCCTTCGGTTATAAAATCGATATGGTTGTAATAAAATTTTTGCATTGGCGCAGGAAGTGCGAAAACCGCGCCGCGACTGATATGTTTGTGTCCCCAACGTCCCCAGGCAAATGCCAAGGAAACACTTCCGGAAATAATAATGATAACTAAAGCAGCTTTTAAAAACTTATTTTTCATTCAGGTTTAAATGTAGTGATGGATAATTTTTATTCAAGTGGTAAATATAAGTAAGAAGAGAATGGAAAATGTTGCTGAATTTTTGGTTGGCAAATTTTAATGACAGTAAACAAAGGAATAATTGGAATTTTTATATTGATCACGCATGTGCAAAATCTTCTTCAAAATTTCCTTTGATCCTTTCCATCGATGGATTGAAATAACCAAATTTTAATTCGGGAAATTCTTCGCGCAGCAAATTCATCATTTTCCTGATGCCGATTCTTTCACCTGTTTCTGAAACATTGATTTTACCTAAATACCAATCAGGATCAATGTTGAAATTTCGCCATTGGATCATTTTCAAACCTGTTTCTCTAACCAGTTTTCTTAACGCTTCATATTCACCAATACTATCCGTCATCCCCGGGAAAACGAAATAATTAATACTTGTCCAGCCACCGAAACTGTTTACTACTTTCAGGCTTTCAACAATGTCTTCAAAACGGTAATTATTGGGGCGGTAATAAGGGGTATAAATTTCCGGCCTTGCAGAATTGGTGCTAACACGGATACTATTCAAACCAGCTTCACACAAAGCTTTCACCGCTTCAGGATCACTGCCATTGGTATTAATATTAATGCTGCCTTTTTGCGTATGTTTCCTGATCTCTTTGATCGATTCGGCAATTGTTCTCCACATCAGCAAAGGTTCCCCTTCGCATCCCTGGCCAAAACTTACGATAGGGTAGGGCGCGGTTTCCAGATGGGGAACGGTATATTCTACAATTTCTTCAGCTGTTGGTTTAAATGTTAATCGATCCTGCGTTGAGACAATGCTTTCTTCCTGGGGCTGAAAAGAAATACATCCAATACAATTGGCGTTACAAGCGGGCGAACTTGGCACCGGGCATTCCCACCTTCCCATGAAGTAATTTCTTGCCGCCGGGCATTGGTAAGTGAGGCAACAATTTTCAGCCAAATGCTTCACCAAACGGTTATGCTTATACGCAGTTAATAAACTTTTTACGCCATTTTCGATTCTGTCTTCTTCAAATCCAGCGCATTCCTGGCGGATGTCTTTTTCAATTCTTACTGCAGTTACATAAAATTTATTTCTGTACCAACCAGCTGCAGTGTAACAAAACAAAGGCAAAGTTTCTGCATCCGGAAGTGTTTCATAAGGGGCGAGGTAAGTGCCGGTAAACGCCGGAGGAATAAAAGCGGCAACGGCCCAGCCTTTGTCACATAAACGCATTTCGCCTGTTGTAACGTCAATGCCTATCCCATGACGCCCCGGCAGTTCATATAATTGTCCTCCTTCCGGCAATTCAATCCATTCTTCCTTTTCAACCGGCAAAGCTTCCCATCCGCTTCTTCCACAAACAAAAAGCGATGTGTCTTCAAAGATGTTGCCTTTGCCATCTGAGTACAATAAAAAAGGAGAATGTTTCATTACGTCACTTTTCGGTTTAAACAGATTCTGTTACTGAAGCAGTTTTCCTCTTCAGTTGTTCCTGCGCAAATGCATTAAATTTCTTTTCGTCAATATTTTTTGGCTCTTCAACTTCTGCCTGTATCAGGTGGTTGTTCTTAAAATCCATGGTCAGAATATTATCTTTCAGCACCACGTTATTAAAGACAGTCCATGAATATTCTTTCGAGGGGAAGTTGGGCTTTGAAATTATTTGTGGTGTGAACACAAACAATAATTTTTGCAAGGCAAGGTGATAAAGAGCACCAACGATTGCAAGTGCCGCCACCATGTAATAATTTTGTAAGCCAAGCCAGCATCCCGCAAGCACAAAAAACAAAACCTGGTCCAGATAATTTCCCTGCTTGTATTTCCGGATAAAATAAAACCTCATGAAAATGTAAATACCGGTTAGTAAAATTGCCGAAGCTGCTTCATAACGGTACACATCGTAGAACAACATCAAAATAAATATGGCGAGATTGAGTAACAGTACGATCAGCGCAATCGCCCGGTAAGATTTTATTTTTTCATTTTTTAAAACTATCTCAAACTGCATATTTATCATTTGATGCAATCAGCAAATTGCTTAGTTTAAAAAGAATTCGTGCTCCTACATTTTCATCATATTCATTGGCGCTTACGCCTACTTCGTCAAGATCAAAACCAATAATTTGTCTTCCTGACGTGAGGATCTTTTGAAGAAGGTAATATACTTGTTCCAATTCAAATCCGCCGGGAACAGGGGTTCCCGTGTTGGGACACAATTTGGGATCAAGCCCGTCTACATCAAAACTTATATAAACTTTTTGAGGAAGATGATTTACGATTTCTTCAGCGATTTGTTTCCATGTTTCTCCTTCATACATCCGCTCTTTAATATTTTTATCAAAATAAGTAACCACCCGACCGTTGCTATTATTGATAAATTCATATTCACCGGCAGAATAATCACGGATGCCGGCTTGAACCAGTTTGGTCAGTTGAGGGATTTCATTTAAAGCATTATACATCACCGATGCATGCGAATAAATAAAATTTTCATAAGACGAACGAAGGTCACAGTGTGCATCAATATGCAATATGCCAAAATCACCATGTTTCTCAGCGATGGTTTTATAATATCCAAATGGAACGCTGTGATCCCCACCAAGAATGCCTACGAGTTTGTCCAGGTCCAACAATTCTTTCGTCTGTTCGTATACCCAATCGTTCAAAAACTCACTTCCTTCATTTATTTCGCGCAAAACCTTTTGCATGAATTTATTATCGCATAGTTCTTCGCCTTCAGTAATGTAGTTGATATATAATTCAGCTTCTTTGCGCAGGTAATCACTCTTCATCATTATATTTCTTTCAGGATCGCGCAAAAAAATACCGCGCTTCCATCCTTCAGGGTTGTCCCTGTCGAAAAGATCTACCTGCAGGCTTGCATGACAAACGCGCTCTGAAACCCTTGCTGTTCCAGCTTTGTAGCTCACAGTAACTTCCCAGGGAACTGAAAGAATGATGACTTTTGATTCTTCTTCAGAGAAAGGAAGACCGAAAATTCCGTTATTGGGGTTTGAAACCGAATCTGCATCAAAATTTGTTAAGTCGGCCATTGTGGGTTCTTAAAATTTTTTTGGACGGCAAAGGTACAGACTATAAAATTAATGTTTAAAAGCCGCTCGTTAAAATTAGCACCAGGCAACAATTTTGCAGTAAAGGAATTTATTTTTTGAATTTTTATTTTGTGCTTAGCAAGGAATGGAAATCTTCAGGTTGCAACCTTTTCCGGGGGCCGAATTCAAGTCCAGTTTCCCTGAATAAAATTCGACGCGGTTGCTGATATTTTGAAGGCCGATACCCTTGGACCTTTCAGATACGTCAAAACCAACTCCATCATCGCTAATGGTTAAAAGGATCTTATTTCCGATTGATTTTAGTTCAATTGTAGCTTTTTGTGCTTCTGCATGCTTCAGTATGTTGTTGATCTGTTCCTGAACCACCCGGTAGATCATTAATTCTTTCTTGCTGCCAACGAGCTTTCCTTCCTTTATCTCGTAATTCAGTTTAACCTGCAATGCATGTGTTTGGTTCACTTCAGCAACAAGATCGCTGAGTGCTTGCTTCAGGGTGATATTTCCGAGGGATGGAGCAACAAGTGATTTTGATAATTTGCGAATCTCTTCGATGGCCGCATTCACGTATTCTGTGGCTTTTGAAAGCAGTTCGTCATCATCCCTGTTGTTTCGCAGCATGCTGTGGTACAACTTAACAGTAGCAAGGATCTGGTTGATGTTGTCATGAAGTTCTTTGCCTATTTCATTCCTCTCTTTTTCCTGGGCAAGAATGGCTGTTTCGGTAATTATTTTCTGTTGCTTCAATTGTTGTTCTGCCAATTCTCTCTCCAGTCGTTTTCTTTCAGTAATATCTGTTGTAGATCCAAACATGCGAATGGCTTTGCCATCATTATTATACAATAAATAACCACGGCTGTACACATCTTTATAGGAACCGTCTGCAGCCTTGAAGCGGTATTCATCCTGCCAGTTTTTAAGTTTATTTTCGATGTGATAATTGACACTTTTTATCACCTTTTCTTTATCGTCGGGATGAATCCATTTTTCCCAGATTTCAAAATTGAAAACAAGGTTTTCTTCGGGATATCCAAAGGTTCGCATCAATCCTTCGCCCCACTGGCCCAAGTTTTCTTCGAAATTAAAATCCCATGTAGTGTCGAGCGTGGCTTTGTTGATGAGTTTAAATCGCTCATTACTTATGTGCAATTTCTCAAGGATCCTTTTTCTTTCAATGCTGTGCTGAATAGTTTTTGACAATAACTTTTCATCAAAATCTCCTTTTACAAGGTAATCCTGTGCACCAAGCGAAATCGATTCTATCGCCAGTTCTTCGGCAGCCGAACCTGAAAGACAAACGATAGCGGTTTTGGGTAAAAGGCGATCCATCATAATTACAGAATCAATGCCCATGCTGTCGGGCAACGAAAGATCGAGTAATACCACGTCAAAATTCGTATTGGCAATCAGCGGGGAAACCGATTCCATGTTTACCGCATGAATCATCTTCTTAACCGGCAATTTCATCTGCTGCAGGAATTCTTTAAGAATCATATAATCGCCGGCATTGTCCTCAACAATTAATACGCAAATCGGATTATTGGTAATCATGTTTCGTCCTTGATTTTTGGTAATTCAGCAATGTTAATCCAGAAATCTTTTATTGTTTCAATTAGCTGAGAAAATTTCTTAAAATTTACAGGTTTGGTTATTATGCAATTTACGTGGTTTTTATAGCAATCGTTTAGGAGCCCCTGGCTAAATGAAGAAGCAATTATTATCACCGGTATAACCTTTAATTTTTTATCATTCTTTATAAAAGAAAGTAATTCTATTCCCTGCTTTTCATTACCATCCAAATCGAGAAGAATAAGATCAGGCGTTTTTGCATTGGAATAACCATCTTCCTTTTTCAAAAAAGCAATCGCCGGTTCAACATTTCCAAATGCCACAGTTTCTGCAATTGGTTCGGGTATTTTTAAGGATTCTGAAATATGTTTCAGTTCCTCTTCACCTCTTACTACTACCAATATTGCAACATGCTTATTCATCTATTGTGGGGGATTTTTAAAAAAAGCATTTCATGCAAGTTACCAACAAAAAGAAAGATTGGAAAGACAGCGATATCTTCCTTTCAACGCCTTTTGGAATTCTTTTTGTGAGATTGGGTAAAAAACAAATTGATATGGAAGAAAAAAAATATGATTTTACCGTTCAGGGAATTCCTTATGAAGTGAATATCCAACCTTTTGATTTTAATAATGAAAAACGTTTTCATGTAAGTTATAACGGCGGGCCCCGCGATACCTTTGTTTGGGATTCGGATGTGAAAAGGCTCAGGGCAATAGACGATGATGCGTCTACTTTGCCTGATGGATTAGAATTGGCAATATCGACTAAGATCCAGGAAATGGGATATTAAAAATGCTTTTTTAAGTAACCGGCTGTATCGGTATTAATAGAATTGCTTCAGAATAAAATCAAAATAATATTTACAATTATTTATTTTTTTACTGCTTTTATAAGATAAGAAGGTGATAAAAGAGGTGCAGAATAGTGTAAAAATAGAGTGCTCCTGTAGAAACAGGAGCACTTTACCAAAACTAACTGCTTATGAGTTGCCGGAAAATTAGAACTTTTTTAGTTAGTAAAATAATTTCTTTTTATTTTTTTACTCATTTATTGCAATTTGTCATTTTTTTTTACTCTCATAAAATGAGTTATAATCAATAATTTTAAGTAATTTGACATCCAAAATTTTCCCTTATTTTAATAAAAAAAACCAATTGCAATCAATGAAAAAATTTCGTTATCTGTTGCCTGTAGCGGCTTTCCTTTGTTTTACCCAAATTTCCAAAGCCGGTAATTCTTCTACAAGCGTTTCTGACACAGTTGCCATCCAGGGGCGTTGGGATTTATCTATCCACATTGGTGGAAAACTTTTTCCTTCGTGGCTTGAAATTCACCATTCAGGATTAAAAATCCTGGTTGGAAGATTTGTTGGCATTGGAGGAAGTGCCCGGCCGATCTCCAGGATTAATTTGGAAAATGGCAAAATGAGCTTTTCAATTCCTCCGCAATGGGAAGCCGATCCCAACGATTTGAAAGTGGTAGGAACTTTTGCTGGAGATTCACTGCAGGGAACAATGACTTTTCCAAATGGAAAAACTTACGATTGGATTGGAAAAAGAGCGCCGCGTTTAAGGAGAGATAATGCGCCTCAATGGGGAAAGCCAATCAAATTATTCGACGGAAAAAATATGGATCAATGGAATGCAACAGGAACAAACCAATGGATTGTTTCAAATGGTGTTTTGAAAAGTCCGCACTCCGGGTCTAATTTGGTTACCAATCAAAAGTTCAAAGATTTTAAACTTCACATTGAATTTCGTTATCCTAAAGAAAGTAACAGCGGAGTGTATTTGCGCGGGCGCTACGAAATCCAGGTGATCGACAGCAAAGGAATGGAGCCTTCGGATGTTTTGCTGGGAGGCGTTTACGGATTCTTGACACCAAGCGATATGGTAGCTAAATCTCCGGGCGAATGGCAATCATTTGATGTAACGCTTGTTGGAAGAATGGTCACTATTTATGCAAATGGCAAACGAATTATTTGCAACCAGGAGATTCCCGGGATTACCGGAGGTGCCATCGACAGTAATGAAGGCGATCCCGGCCCGATTTTATTGCAAGGAGATCATGGACCGATAGAATACAGGAACATTATTATTACTCCGGCAAAATAACTTTAGATATAATCTTTGCAGTAAACAAATAAAAAATCCGGAATTGTTTTTCGGGATTTTTTATTGCAATAAAATTGAAATTATTCGTTTTTCAAACTTGACATGTCGATTACGAATCGATATTTTACATCATTTTTTACCATTCGGTCAAATGCTTCATTGATATCCTGCATTTTGATCACTTCCACATCAGCGGTGATATTGTGTTCCGCACAAAAGTCAAGCATTTCCTGGGTTTCCTTTGTTCCCCCGATCATGGAACCGGTGATGGAACGGCGATTTTTTATCAATGCAAACGGATCAATTTTCGGATTTTCTTTGGGCAAGCCAACGACGAGCAATTTTCCATGCAAATCCAGTAGATCAAGAAACCTGGCATAATCATGATCCGCACTAATGGCGTCGAGAATGACATTAAAATAGCTCTTCAATTTTTTCATTTCTTTCTTATCATTGCTTAAAGCAAAATGTTGAGCACCGAGGTCGAGAGCATCTTGTTTTTTGGAAGGGGAGGTACTTAAAACTGTAACATCAGCGCCCATTGCCACTGCAAATTTTACAGCCATGTGTCCCAAACCTCCAAGTCCGGCGACAGCCACTTTATCGCCCGGTTTTATGTCAGCATATTTGAGCGGAGAATAAGTAGTGATTCCGGCACACAGCAAAGGTGCCACACCCGGTAAATCCAACTTATCTGAGATATGATAAACCCATCTTTCGTCTGTAACAATTTTGGTGCTATAGCCTCCTTGTGCTATAGTCTTTTTATCTCTTTCGTAACCGTTATAAGTTCCGGTCATTCCTTCCTCGCAATATTGTTCCATGAAATTCTCACAAGGTTTACATTGCCTGCAACTGTCAACCATTACGCCTACACCTGCCAGGTCTCCTTCTTTAAATTTGGTAACGCCACTGCCCACTTGTAAAACTCTTCCCACAATCTCATGGCCTGGAACCATTGGGTACATTGAACTTCCCCATTCATTGCGTGCCTGGTGAACGTCGGAATGACAAACACCTGAGTACAAAATGTCTATCAAAACATCTTTTTCCCTTAAATCTCTTCTTTCAAATTCAAACGGTGTCAATGGTGCTTCAGGCCCTTCCGTCGCATATCCTTTTACTGCTATCATGTTTTTAAATTTTTGTTTCAAAATTAAAAAACTTCTTATTTACACCCTGAGGAACACTTTTTTTCTGTAGAGGAAATAAAGAAAAGCCCATTTCACGAGGATATAACAAATGGCCATGATAACGACCGTAAAAGGAGTTTGCAAAATTTGCGGCACCCAGCCGAAGAAAGCATGTGTGCTGTAATCCCAGTTGATAAATCTTCCTGACATGTAAATCAAAATTGAGTTCATGCCAATCACTTTAAAGAAAAAAGCCCAACTCTTATAACCAAGGACGTCGATGATGTAATAGAATAAAGCAAGCAACAAAAGACTGATTCCACCTACATTCAAAACAAAAGAACTTGTCCACAGGTTTTTATTAATGGGAAAATCGAAATTCCAAAGCAGGGCAACGCCAATAGAAACTATTCCGGCAATCGCCATCACACCAGCTTTTCTTTCTTTGCTCAAGGGGTTGTTTTTCAAAAGTTGCCCGGTCAATATGCCAAGAAGCCCGGTTGCAATTGCAGGAATTGTAGACATGATTCCTTCGGGATCATGAATGACCCGGTAAAGTCTTCCGGGTAAATAGAGCCGGTCAACATAAGAAGCAAAATTTCCTTCTATAGTCAGATCACCATGTGGAAATCCGGGCGCTGAAGTGAATTTGAACATCAGCCAATAGCAGATGAGAATGCCAAAAAACCAAATGATCTGTGTGCGGTATTTTGAATAGATATAAATAATATTGGCAAACATATAAGCCAAACCGATTCTTCCCAAAACACTTGCAAAACGCATTTTGGAAACAGGTTCAATCACTAAACCGTTATTGTAAATAATTCCGAGAAGAACGAGGATCAATCCGCGCTTTACGACGCGCCACAAAACCTGTTGCCTTGTTTTTCCTTTTTCCAATTCACGCCCAACTGAAAAAGGCGTTGCAACGCCGGCGATAAAAAGAAACAACGGGAAAATGAGATCGTAAAAATGAAAGCCGTTCCAAAGCGGGTGTGTAAACTGGTTTGCTAAAGCTTTCCAAAAAGGGGCGCCGTTGGTGGCTTTGTCCATCCCATGAAAAATTTCTTCGCCGCCCATGATCCAGAACATATCAAAACCACGGAGCGCATCAAGCGAATAAAGTCTTTGTTTGGGTAAATTCTCTGACATAATAGTTTTTGGGTTTTAAAGTTGAGGCTGCAGAAAGATTTTCTGACAAGCAAATACGTTGGGTTAAAGATAATGGTAAAAGTAAATGAGCTGAAAAAATTTTATCACATAAGTGTAAATAAAAATCTGCCTAATAAGTTGATTTACTGTTATATTTAAGCGCCAAAAATGAATAAATCGCACTTCATTTAGATAAATGATTTATTTTGGCCTTTTCCCGCTTTGAAAATTTTTTACATCAATATGAAAAACGTTCTTTTTGTTTTTGCGGCAGCTTTCATTTCTGCAAATGTAGCTGCACAATGTTCTGATTCACTGACTGCAAAAGATTATGCACACGCTGAGCAATTTTTATCCTACAATACCAGTAAGCATGTGGAGCAAAACATTGTTTATTCAAAATGGATCTCTAACGACAGTATGTGGTATGCACAATCCAAAAACGGCGGGTATGAATTTGTAATAGTTGATGCGCCGACAGGCAAAAAATCAGTTGTTTCGCGCGAAAGCCTGCCTCGTGAATCTGAAAAGTTCAACGATAGAAACGCTGTCGTTTCTCCGGATGGAACAAAGGCTGCCTACATTAAAGATTATAATTTGTGGGTAAAAGATCTTGCAAGCGGAAAAGAAACCCAACTTACAACTGATGGTGTACAATATTTTGGTTATGCAACTGACAACGCAGGTTGGAAACACAGTGACAAAGCAATTTTGCGATGGTCACCGGATTCAAAAAAGATAGCCACTTTTCAGCAGGATGAAAGGAAGGCCGGAATGATGTATTTGGTTTCGACAAATGTTGGGCATCCTAAACTGGAAGCCTGGAAATATCCTTTGCCCGGCGACACAAATATTATTATGATCCAGAGAGTGATCATTAATGTGGACACTCCGAAAGTGATCCGTTTACAAATTCCTCCTGATCCGCACCGAGGCACTTTGAGTGATGATGTTTCGAGCAGCGGCACTTTTGATGATGTAGACTGGAGTCCCGACGGAAATGAATTGGCTTTTGTTTCAACTTCCCGCGATCATAAAGTGGAAAAATTCAGAATTGCGAATGCCAACACAGGCGCAGTTCGCGAAGTTTTTGAAGAGAAAGTTCCTACACAATATGAATCAGGACAGGGAGCGATCAACTGGCGTTATCTCCCGGCTACCAATGAAATTATCTGGTATTCTGAGAGAGATAATTGGGGGCATCTTTATTTATACGATTCAAAAACCGGCAAGTTGAAAAATAAAATCACTTCAGGTGATTTTGTGGTAACGCAAATGTTGAAAGTGGATCGAAAAAATCGTCGTGTCTATTTTCTTGCAGATGGATTAGAGAAGAAAAATCCATATTTCACGCAATTGTGTAAAGTTGATTTTGATGGAAAACATTTTAAAACACTGACACCTGAAACGGGCAATCATACCATCGAATTTTCCCCGGATAAAAATTATTTTATCGACAGTTATTCACAACCAGACGTTCCCGGGGAAAGTGTCTTGCGGAATTTGAACGGAAAGGTAATTACTACGCTGGCCAAAACTGATGTTTCTGAACTGAAAGCCACCGGTTGGCAACCGCCAAAAGTATTCACGGTAAAAGCCGCAGATGGCAAAACAGATATTTATGGATTGATGTACTCACCTACCAAATTGGATCCCTCAAAAAAATATCCAATCGTTGATTATATCTATCCCGGTCCGCAGGGTGGAAGTGTTGGCAACTGGTCTTTTGCTGCTTCCCGCGGCGATAACCAGGCATTGGCTGAATTGGGTTTTGTTGTGGTTGAAATTGAAGGAACCAGTAACCCTTTGCGCTCAAAAAGTTACCACGACATGAGTTATGGCCACATGTCTGAAAATACGTTGCCCGACCAGGTGACCGGCATTCGGCAACTGGCGCAAAGGTTTCCATATATGGACACAACAAGAATCGGAATTTGGGGCCATTCCGGTGGTGGATTTGCTACTGCTGATGCCATGTTTACCTATCCTGATTTTTTCAAAGTTGGTATTGCTGAATCCGGCAACCACGACAACAGGAATTATGAAGATGATTGGGGCGAAAGGTATATTGGTCTTGAAAAAATTGGTCCGGATGGCGTTTCCAATTATGCACCGCAAGCAAATGAATTGTATGCAAAAAATCTGAAGGGTAAATTGATGCTTGCACACGGAATGATGGATGACAATGTGCCTCCTTCCAATACAATGCTTGTTATCGAAGCACTTGAAAAAGCCAACAAAGATTATGATCTCGTGATTTTTCCAAACAGTCATCATGGGTATGGACAATATTCCATTTACATGATGCGCAAACGTTGGGATTATTTCGTCAAAAATTTGCTTGGCGCAGTTCCTCCTAAAGATTACCGGTTCAATGATCCTTATTTGAGAAGAAGGTAATGGGAAACTAACGGTAAAGCATGTACGAACATAATTTGTGGCAGTAAGGCAACAAATAGGGCGGATTTTTTTTCCTATTAAACGCCTATCTTATCACACAGTTTCATAAAGTCATCTTTTATTTCAGGAAGAGTGGGGAGGTGCAGGTGCCTTAATTCTTTGTCCACTTTTTGTGCCGCATCTGACCGCACGTCGCTCAAAAATCCATCCTTCACTTCTTTTGCATTTTTATAATCTTTGTGAAACTGCTCTTTTTCATTCCTGGTTTTTCGTTGAATGTCTTCCAACTTTTTCCGGTCGTCTTTATCATATTTATCGGGATTAGCATTTATTACCACATCAAATGCTTTTTTATCAATAAAGTCGAGTAACTGCTTTTTTTTATCTTCTGCCATGATTCAGATTTTTTAAGAGATTTGTCTCAATGATAATGCCACCGGTGACGACTGTGGAAGTAAACTAGTAATTAAATATGGTATGATTTTTTCATACGTTTTAAGAAAAAAACAATGCGCATTATTTCCGCTTTCCCCGTTTTTACTGCATTCATTCTTTCTTCCTTTTCATGCAGTACTTCATTAAAAGTAAGTAGTTCCGCTTTTGGCGATAATGAAAGTATTCCCATGAAATACACTTGCGAGGGCGAGCAGGTAAGTCCACCGCTGGATATCTCAGGCGTGCCTGGTTCTGCAAAATCGCTGGCGCTTATTGTACACGATCCGGATGCACCAATGCAAGGTGGATTTACGCATTGGGTTGTTTGGAATATTGATCCGGCTATTACTTCGATTCCTGAAGGTTTTAAAGGAGGGAAGCAGGGTTTGAACGGCGCGAAAAAAGCCGGTTATATTGGAATGTGTCCTCCAACAGGCACGCACCATTATCATTTTATTGTTTATGCACTTGACACGAAACTCAATATTAGCAACCAAAGCGGGAAAGCCGAATTGGAAAAGAGTATGAAGGGACATATTCTCGCTCAAGCCGAACTTATTGGCTTATACAAAAAGATCAAATAAAATTTGCTGCATTCATTTCCTGATAATAAATCTGGCCACCCACTGGGCAAAGATTTTTTTTGGGAATTAAACTCTTCTCAAGAAAAAACTTGGCTGTGAAATAAATTTATCTATCTTTAATATATACTAAATCCTATCTCTGAAAAAAACTACCTGCGGGAAGCACAATTCATTTACAAAAACCAAATTTACTATCATGAAGAAAATTTTTTTTGTTGCTTTAGCAGCAACAATTGTGGCTTGCAATGCCAACAAATCAGGTACAACGGAATCCCCCGCAACTTCAACGGACACTACCTCTCAAAAAATTAATTCGCCTTACCCGGTAGCTTATTCCTCAGATTTTGCAATTGATGAACCTAAGAATGCAGAAACACTTTTAACGATCTGGAAAGATTGGGACAATGGAGATTTATCTGCTCATAAGGATTTGTTTGCCGATTCGATTTATATGCATTTTGCCAATGGAATGGAAATGAGCGGCCCGAGGGACTCTATGCTTGCCATGGCTCAAAAAGCAAGAGATGCCTCCGCAAAAGTAGTAAGCTCTGTTGACGCAATCATCCCTGTAAAAAGCAAGGACAAAAATGAGCGCTGGGCTCTAATTTGGGGTAAGGAAGTAGATACAGACAAAAGTGGAAAAGTTGATTCTGTGAATATCCAGGAAACATGGAGATTTAATAAGGATGGCCAGGCTGATTTGCTTTATCAATACCATGCAGCAACTAATCCTCCTCACCAATAATTTTAATATTTAAAGAATTAAAAATTCCTTCAAATTCATTCATGGACTGGTTGCTTGAAACGTGGAAGAAAATTTTAATGAGTAATCGATTCTACAAATTGTCTTATATATTCCAATCTTTTGTGACGCAGTAATTTTAATACAAAAAGGTTTGGATTTAAAAACAAAAAAAATCCTGTATTCGTTTGAATACAGGATTTTTTGTACCATTGAATTTTGTGGTATTTGATCATATTTAAGCTGATAAATCAGTCATCAACTGAAAACTTTTCCTCCAAATATCAGTGTTAATACAAACAACACCAGGAAAATCCAGAATAATACTTTTGCAATTGAGGCAGCTCCTGCTGCGATGCCACCAAATCCTAGAATGGCGGCGATTATTGCAATTACGATAAAAATAACGGCCCATCTAAGCATAATAATAAATTTTTAGTTCAAACATGAAACATAAAACCCCGTGCCAAAATTTTACTATGAAAAGAATTTGATGAGATTTTTTGAAACCTAGAGGATATTTTTCGCATATATTTTATTATTCATACTTTTATTTACGAAAAGCCTTCCTCTTTATCACCTAAATAATTCCGAATGGAAAATATCAACCTTGTCGCAGCGGTTAGTGATACTGCCGCAGCCGAACCGACCGTCAACAATAAAGGATTGATCAGCAATAGAAGAATTGAATCGATTGATATCCTGCGCGGAATCGTGATGGTGATCATGGCGCTCGATCATGCTAGGGATTATTTTCATTTTGCAGATGCACCACTCAATCTTTCAAGAACAACAACAATTTTATTTTTTACAAGATGGATCACACATTATTGTGCACCGATTTTTGTCTTCCTTTCGGGTACTTCTATTTTTTTGCAGGGATTGCGAAAGAGCAAAAAAGTGCTGCAGTCGTTTCTTGTTAAACGCGGACTGTGGCTCATCTTTGTCGAAACGGTTATTGTTTCCTTTGCCTGGACATTTAACCCAAATTATAACTTAATTATTTTCCAGGTGATTTGGGCTATTGGTATCAGTATGCTTTTGCTTGGTTTGTTGATCAGGTTGCCCTTCAACTTTATTCTTGCATTGGGTTTGATCATTGTGCTTGGTCATAATCTTCTTGATTTTCCAGAGGCTGCTCCGAAATTTAAAGCAGGCTTTTGGTGGGATCTTTTTCATCACGGATTTTTTGCAGCATATCCAATCAATCAGAATCATTTCCTGGTTATTTTGTATCCTTTTGTTCCCTGGACAGGATTGATGATGCTCGGCTATTGTTCAGGTGTTTTCTTTTCTTCAAAATTTACTGTTGAAAGAAGGAGAAAAATTTTATCAAGGACCGGAATTGGTTTGATCCTGTTTTTCATCGTCCTTCGTTTTTTAAATTTTTATGGAAATCCCGAACCGTGGAGTGTGCAAAAAAATGCATGGTTTACCGTTCTATCTTTCATTAATGTCCATAAATATCCTCCTTCACTTTTATACATGTGCATGACGATCGGGCCTGCATTTTTGTTATTGGCATTTTTTGAAAAAATAAAAAACGGTTTTACGGAAGTGATGCGAATTTATGGAAGGGTTCCGTTTTTTTATTACGTTATTCATCTTTATTTAATACACTCAATTTCGGCAATAGTGTATTTGGCAAATGGCCACACAATAGCTGAAGCAACTACTATTGGAAAAAACATTCCTTTTTATTTCCTGGCTGCCAACGATGGATATAGCCTTTTCATTGTTTATATTGTCTGGATCAGTGTTGTGATTGCATTATACCCTTTGTGCAAATGGTTTAATAATTACAAAACAAATCACCGCGAAAAGTGGTGGTTGAGTTATTTGTAATTCCCAATTCGAACTTTTTTAAAAATCTTCCGGCTTTTGTCTGGCATATTCATTGTGCCTTTTGGGATAATTAAAACATTTCAAAAATCAATTTTATGAGTAAAGAAGAACAAAACAAAGAGCATAAAGGCCGCCCCGGAGGAACTAACAAAAGTGAAGGAACAGGATTGTCATCAACAATGCAAAACCAGGATGTAAAAGAAGACCAAAAGATTACTGAAAAATATATGAAGGGAACAGATGAAGTAGCAGATAATGTTGTTCATAAAAAACATCCCAACAGGAATACTGACAAAGATGAACCAATTGATGGAAGCGGTTTCCAGGATTGATACTTCAAGGGATTTTTCTTTTAAGGATTTGTTTTGTCCTCCAATTTTCTGGTTGAAGCGTTCATTTTTAAGAATCATTTTTTGAAAAAAAATTCATTTAGCTGTTAATTGAAAATTTGTCATTTCAGTTTATTTTTATCGCCAAAATAAACTGCTCATCTATGACAAACAAAATCAAACCAAGAAGGATCATTTTTTCATTTGCAATTGCAACACTTTTTACAACTGCTTTAAACGCACAGGGCATCCAATCTTATAAAGCATCAGAAATAAAGCCGTATAAAGCAGAAGAAGTAAAATCGTATAAACAAGGAGAAACACAGCCAGTAAACGGGAATAAAAGGCAACAAAAATCTCCTTTGGTTGTTACCAATCTTCAAAGTTATTTTGGTCTTTATCAATATTGGGTTCCGGGCACAGCTTACACTGTTCCTGATTACAGCAACCATCAATTGGTTCTGCATAATTCAACCGGTACAGGTGTTTTGCCGGGAGGCATTAGGATCAATTCCAACGGAACTTACATCTGGAACAGCAGCTGGGACGGAAAGGTTATCAAAGGGAATTGGAGGAAGACCGGTGACAAAGATTACCCAATCGAATTATTAAAAGCCCAGGAAGGCAAAACCTGGAAAGTAGGCAAATCGAAAGACAAAGGAGCGGACATTTATGTTTGGGACGGATCAACCTGGTATGACGCCAAAATGCTGCATCATTAAAAGTTTATACTCTGATCCATCAGAAAAATAAATCATCCAATTTCTTTAATTACTATTCAAAGTCGATCAAAACAAAAAAGGGTTTCAATCTGATCGTTGAAACCCTTTTTTAAAATTAGTTTGAATTTATTTTTTGAACATGATTGCAGAACCGCCCTTGCCACCATCGAAAAGCATTCCATCAGCAGCCCGGCTTTGTAATTTTTTCACCATCTGATCTACGTCATCTTCGATGGAGTTGTTTACAAGACCCGCAGTGAACAACGATTTCCATTTAATTCCACTTCCGATAGAATTGATTACAGAATAATTAGTCAAAGGTTCGCACATAACGAAAACAGGGTATCCATTTACTTTAGATACGCGCGCGATTTCTTTCGTTTGCGGAGTTGCCTGGTCGGTAAATTGAACGCCTACGATTCTTTTACCGGCGCTGTAAATAACCGCGTCCACGCGCGCATTTTGTTTGGTGATCTTGCGGATGAATTGTTCAACCCTGTCGGCAATACTTTTGTTGACGATACCGCCGGTGAGTAATGATTCGGCTTTAAGGCCGGTTCCGGCATCCACAAGAGTTGTGTAATCTCTTACGGGTTCACAAAGGATGTAAGCTTCGACTCCGTCGATACGGCGAACTCGTGCAAGTAGTTTATCCTGGTTTTGGGCAAAAGTAGTTAGCGCCAACATCATGGCGACAACAGTTAAGTAAACGGTTCTCATTTTTTTTTGTTGTTTGTTTATATATTTTGGTTAAGAAAATACGTCGTGGTGTTTTTCACTTGTTTCAAATAAAGCAAAAAGTCTTAAGGTCAGCGTTGACCAAAATATTAAATGAAAACCTGGGATGTTGGAAAAATTGTGTTTGGTAAAACTTTTCCAAAAATAAAAAGTATTACGAACCGGCAAAATATTTTTTGCCTTTTAAAGCACTTGTTTTGTAAATAGTTAATGACAATAAAAAACAGTGAACCAACAAATAAAAAAGAATTTTATTTTGTTGTTGAAGTTGATGTTATTTTTTCTTCTAAAAGTTCTGCAATCACTTTTGGGTAATACTCGTGTTCGAGTTTATGGATCTTTTCGGCAAGCGAATGCGGAGTTTCGTTTTCGTCTATGCGACACCGTGCCTGGAAAATAGTTTTGCCATGATCATATTTTTCATCAACATAATGAATGGTAATGCCGCTTTCTTTTTCCCTTGCGTTCACAACACTTTCGTGCACTGCATTTCCATACATTCCTTTTCCGCCATAAGCGGGCAGTAAGGCAGGATGAATATTAATGATCTTATGAGGAAAATTATGGATGAGTATTTCGGGGATCATCCATAAAAAACCGGCAAGAACGATAAGAGCCGGATCATATTTTATAATTTCTGATAAATAAGCTGTTTCACTGAATTCCTTTTTTGAAATTAATAAAACCGGAATTTGTTCGTTTGCTGCAATTGTCAGAACGCCCGCTTTTGGATTGTTGCAAACAATCAGTGCTACCCGCGCTGTTTTATCTTTTTTAAAATAATTAATAATCTGTTGTGCATTGCTTCCTGCACCGGAAGCAAAAATGATAATGTTCTTTTTATGATCGAGGCTCATGTTTGAATTGAAATAATTGTGTAATTTTTTTTGTAATGGGGTGAGGGTATTATTTGATTTTATGTTCCTGTTTTCTTTCAATATAATTCCTGCAATTTATTAAAGAGGATTTGACAACCTGAAAACCCATTGAAAATAAATTTATGATTTGTTGATATTTTAATTATTTGAAAAATCAATTCAGGTTTTTTTTTCTAACAGTTTTTCTTCAACCTGCTTGGAACATTTTCTTCCATTTTCAAATCCTTATCCACCAATAATTTTAAGCAGGAACCACAAAAAAAAATTTACCGGTAAAAGTTCTTTTACTGAACAATTCAAAAACTATTACGGGTCAAAGATGGAGTATTTTAAATCATCATGCGGTAATTCTATCATCGTGAAAAGTGCAATTTCATCTTTAATAATGTTACCATATATATATGCAAAAGCAGAAGGATGTTTTACAAAATTTTTCGATGAATCCCTTACTAATAACGAAAAAAAAAATTTAAGAATGTTAAGAATTTATCAACATGCTTTGTTACTTTTGCGGCCAACAATGTAATTATTCCATAATTCAAGATAGGAAATAAGAGTATGAACCAAGTCAAAGGGCTTTTTACTAAAATAATCTCGGTTTTCATTTTTCTGACTTTAATTTCTTCCCGGGAATCTCTTTACGCACAATCCTCCAATGGTGAAGCATTATTTAAAGCAAATTGTGCAAGTTGCCACAAACCTGATGAACAATATGTAGGACCGGCACTGAAGGGTGCCCGTGATCGCGAACCATCAAAAGATTGGGTTTATAAATGGGTGCACAACACCACCACAATGGTAAACACCGATCCTTATGCAAAGAAATTAAAAGAGCAGATGGGCGGTGTGGTGATGACTGAGTTTCCGGATTTGTCTAATTCAGACATTGATGCGATTCTCGAATATGCAAATAATTACAAACCAGCAGGTGCAACAGGAACAACCGGAGCGCCGGGAGCTGAAAGCAATGTAAATACTACTCCTTCTTCTGATAATACTGTATTATATGGTATCCTCACTTTAATTCTTGCAATTGTTGGTCTGATACTCTTGCAGGTGAACAGCAACCTAAAGAAACTTACTGACGAAAAGGAAGGCGTAAAAAGTCCTGAACCGGTTCCTTTTTACAGGAATAAAGCTTACCTGCTTCTGATCACGATCATTCTTTTCATTTTTGCGGGTTACTTCCTCGTAGAAGGTGCGATGGGACTTGGACGTTCTCAGGGATATCAACCCAATCAACCGATCTTCTTTGTACATAAGGTTCACGCAGGAGTAAACCAGATAAGTTGTTTGTATTGCCATGGCGGTGCACAAGACAGTAAGCACGCAACTATTCCTTCAGTGAATGTTTGTATGAACTGCCACATGGCTGTGAAAGAATATACAGGAGCACCGATCACCCGTGACGACGGTACCACAGTAGATGCAAACGCAGAAATTCAAAAGTTATATAAATATGCCGGCTGGAATCCAAATACAAAAACCTACGACAAGCCAGGCAAGCCTATCGAGTGGATCAAGATCCACAATCTTCCGGATTTTGTTTATTTCAACCATTCCCAACACGTAAAAGTTGGCCAGATTGCCTGCCAGACATGTCATGGAGAAATTCAGAACATGACCCAGGTAAAACAATTTGCAGACTTGAGCATGGGCTGGTGCGTCAATTGTCACCGTACTACCAATGTTCAGTTTGACGATGGCAAAGGAAATGGAAATAAATTTTACAGCATTTACGAAAAATTCCACCAGGACATTAAGGATAAAAAGTATGATAGTGTTACAGTTCAAATGATTGGTGGAACTGAATGTGGCAAATGTCATTATTAATAAATTCCCGGCCTCTCATGAGGTTGGCTAAAAGTAAAAGAAACAATATTGTTCATTTCTTAAATCGTTTTTGATTTAAGCTAATAATCCGCCGGGGCGGATTGGATTAATATGAGTGAAAAAAAATACTGGCAGAATTTTGGGGAATTAAACCAATCAGAAGCCAATAAAAAAGCATTAAAAGATGAATTCAGGAAAGAACTTCCTTTCGAAGATTTAGCTGATGAAAACATTTTCAATGCTAAAACTCCAAGAAGAGATTTCCTCAAGTACATGGGATTTAGTACAGCTGCTGCCGTTGTTGCAGCAAGTTGTGAAATGCCGGTTCG
>JBQCEG010000003.1:0-29359 GCA_051960475.1 Ginsengibacter sp. | reverse complement strand
CACAATCGGCACCTTAATTGTAGTGAAACAATTTATATTTTGTATTCACCTTTAAAATTATTAATTATGAAAGCAGTCGGTTGGATATTAATCGCAGTTGGAATTGTAATGATAATCATTAAAGGCGTTTCAATTCCTGAACAAAAAAATATAATTGACGCCGGTCCGATTCACGTTAGCAAAACTGAACATCATTGGTATGGCTGGCCAACTTATGTTGGAGGTGTGCTTGCAATTGTCGGCGTCGTAATGGTCGCAAGTGCGAAAAAAACCTCTTAATTCTAAAACCTCTTTACAAAAAAATGCCCGTCAATCAAACGGGCATTTTCTTTCTTACAGATTCAGCATATTATAACAAAAGAATCAAAAGTAAAACGATAATTATGATAGCACCCACTGAAAGATAAATTCCAGCATGACGTGCTTCTTTTTTTAACCCTTTTACTTCTTTCCTTAACTCCTTTTTGTCTGCCCTCGACAAATTGCTTTTATCCATGTTGCGGATTTCAATGAGGCGGTTTTCAATTTGCTGTGCACGAACTTCTTTAGGAACTTCTTTTTTTACCGGAGTTACATTCGTTGCAAATGTGGGCGTAACAAAAGAAATTAAGAAAGCCATCAACATTACCGGAATGATTTTTTTTGCGCTCATAATAAATGATTTTTAGATGAAATAATTACTAATTTGTTAGTAAGTTCTTTACAACAATCATTCCTGTTTTTACAATCTTACCTGGCTATAAGTAAAGAAACAAAAAAAGCAGAGTCAGGATTTCAACCGCTTTTTAAAATCATATTGAAGGTCGGGATGTAATTTTTCAATACACTTTTTTATTTTTTCAAACTGCTTTTCATACAGGTTAGTTAATTGCCGGCTTTGGTGAATAGGGATTGAATACTGGTCAATGCAATAGCAAAAATGCATCAACAGTTCTATTTCGACTTCAGTTTGCGAAGCGAACCGGATTTGCTTATTTACGTTGCGTAATATTTTCCGCACACTTTTCTTTATCAAATAAATATTTGAATGGTTAATTGATTCAAATTGACTGGTTATTTCATCCTGCACTTCACTAATATAATTTACATGATCCTGTGCCTCATAAAGCAGATAATGGAGAAGTTCTTTATTTTCTTTTTTAAATCTTGCAAGTTGCAGGCAATATTCAAGCAATTGAGCGGGTCTTTGCGTGCTTAATTCTTTTTTTATTTCATTAATAGAGGCAACTTTCATGAAAAGGTTTGTGGCAATTTAAAAAAGTTTCTTTTCCTAATGGTATTGTTGGAAATAAAAAAGGGAACCATAAAGATTCCCCATCGGTTTATTCGTGTGTAATTCTATTGCTTCATTACTTTTCCATTATACAATATTTCACCATTTTTATTTGCAACAGAAAGAATGTACATCCCCTGTTGTAAATTGCTGACATTCGCAAAATTTTTCGTGCTTGCGCCGCGGTTCAAAGACCATTTTTCAACCGCCAATTGTTTCCCTGTTATATCCACCAATCTTGCAGTCACCATTTGGTCCGTCGGACTTGTAAGATTCACAGTAAGTGTACTATAAAAAGGATTCGCGACAATTGAAACACTCATTTTTTGAAGATCCGTTTTCACAGCAACTGTATTTGAATAAGTTGATCTTCCGTCAAGATCAACTTGTTTCAGCCGGTAATAATTAATACCGGAAAGTGGTGATGCATCAAAAGAACTATAATCACGGCGCACCTGGCTGTTACCTGCACCCATCACTGTTGAAATTGTTGACCAATCTGAACTTCCATTAGGGCTCCTTTCAACCTGGAAGTAACTGTTGTTCAGTTCCTGTGAAGTAGTCCATGCCAGAGCAACGCCATTTCCTTTGCTGTTTGCAGAAAAGCTTGTAAGGGTAACCGGTGCAGGAGCACCTTCCGGGCATTGTGATAAATTAATGTCATCGATTGCAAAATCATTACCGCATCCGCCGGCTGTTAGATCTGCCAGCGTGATCCTCATTTGTGTAGGAAAAAAACCTGTTTGTGAAGAAGGAAGGGTAAATTTTCCTCCAATATTTACCCACGTAGGAGAAGAAGATTGTGGAACTCCTGCAGCTGTAAATGGTGATCCTGAAAGTGAAACCCAATTATTGGTTTCATCAAGATATTCAACTGTAAATTTTATTTGAGGCAGCAAAGGATCAGGAGCACAAATTCCTGCAGTGTCCACATTCATAATGTACAGACTTACTGTATAATCACCGGAAGTAAAACCATGATTATCGGTTACGATGTGTTGGTAAAAAGCAGTATCAATACCATTTGCTACCAACATATTACCATCCGTATTACCGGTATGATCGCCGGAGACTTGCCATTCCGGTTTTTGCTGGGTATTGTTAATAATGCGGTAACTTCCTTCGCTTGAAAGAGGACCGGATGCCTGATAAATTAGACCCGGTAAAACATCAGGACTTGAGGAGGCAGTTGTTCCTGTTCCAAAATTCTCGGAAAAAATGGAGGTGGCATTGTTACAAGTCACCTGTGCTGAAATTTCAGGGGAAGCTGCCAAGAGCAATAATATGGGTAAGAACAGGCCTGAAATAGTCTTTGAGAGCGTAAAATTCTTTTTCATAATTGTGTTTTAGAGATAAGAAATAAAAACTGGAAAATGAATTATACGGCTTTGCGCTAATTGCTTTTTGCAATTCAGGATCTTGGGGAGAGATTTCCAGGAAGGAGCAGGAGAATTGGTTTTCAGGGATGGGGAAATACAAATCTAATACTTAAAATCAATTTTTAAAACATTTTTCAATTTTTCTTTAAAAAAAAGTTTAGACAGGAATGTAGCAGCAATGGTTAATATAGCCACTTAATGCATAATGATTATGGCACATTTTATGGGCGATATATAGAAAAAATGATTTTTATGAAACCTATATTAATTGCGGCGGTTTTATTTATAACAGTAAACATCCTTCCCGCAAAATCGGCTAATGCTCAGGACACTTCACAAAACCAACAGTTGAACCAGCAACACACTTATCCCGTTTACAATAATAATAGTAATAATTATAAAACTGCCTCAAAACCGCACATTTACAGGGATACCAGGCTCGGTAGTAGTTCGCCTCTTTACAATACTTATCAAAAAAATGATTACGGCGCCGGAGCAATAACAAATGATCCCAATAAGGCAAATGGAATTTCACAGTATCGGCAAAATATTTTTGATACCAGTAAAAGCTCGACCAATATTTACAGGGATACAAGGTTGGGCGGAAGTTCGTCTCTTTATAACTCTTACCGGAAAAATGATTACGGCGCCGGAGCAATAACCACCAACCCAAATAAGGACGCAGGTTCCGCTCCCCCGCAGATCTACACTGAACCGGATACAACTAAGAAATAGAAACTCCTATTGTAATTGCATTTCAAACAGGCGAGGCCAATCTTTGCCGGTGATGTATAACTTTTTGGTTGTGCTGTCGTATGCAATACCATTAAGCACAGCATCTCCGCTGACCTGTGCACCGGGATCATATTGTTGTAATAATCCCGTAAGATTTAATTTTCCTGTTACGTAACCGTTAGCTGTATCAATTTTTACAATGTCATTTGTAAGCCAGCGGTTTGCATAGACCGATCCATTAATCAGTTCCAATTCATTAAGGCTATCCACTTCTCCATTATTATCGGCAACAGTAAGAATCTTATTAATGGTAAAACTCTTTTTCCTTTCATCAGGTTGCACAAAAAACAAATGTGAAGAACCATCACTTATAATTATATTTTTCCCGTCGTTTGTTGCGCCCCAGCCTTCCCGATTCCATGTAAGCGTATCAATTGGATGATTGAAATCCGAAAGATTATAAACAAAAACGTGATGGCTTTTCCATGTAAGCTGGTAAATTTTATTATTAAATATGGTAATTCCTTCGCCAAATATTGATTTGTCGGGAATCAGGAAATCTTTTTCAACTTTTCCTGTTTTAATATCTACTGTTCGCAAATTTGATCTGCCCCACTCTCCTGTTCCTTCAAACAATTTACCATTATGATATTCAAGCCCCTGCGTATAAGCCATTGAATCGTGAGGATAAACTGCATCAACTTTAAACATTATTTGGGCTGGAGGAGGTATGTTATTCACTTTTGGAACAGGCAAGGAAGAATCATAATCAGGAGAAGAAGAGTTATTGCACGAGATCAGAAATAAAAGGCAGCCAGCTGCTAACAATTTGTAAACCATATTAATAATTAAGAGCTGTAAAATTAAGTACTCAAAAGTTTCAAACACAACCTGATTAAAAAATAAACCCTTAAAAATTTTTAACTTTAGAAAATATAGTCTTTATTTGTGCTCTAAACCGCATGCAGCCTTGAATAACACTGAAAATTCAAAATGTTATTCATCGTTATATCCCGGGGTTTTCACTATCCTTCGTAAAAATTTCACCCAAAGCCTATGTAATCCCATATTGTTAATCGCTCAAAATTGAGTTGTACAACGGGAATACATGAAAGTTATTTTTACAATTTTTTCTATTACTTTATTTCTATATAGTTCAGCACAACGGTGTTTTACGCCTGATTATATAAAAAGTCAGCCCGCGAGAAATTTTATTGCCAAAAGACAAACAACTGTTACCTCGGCAAAGCGTGACACACTACCAAATGAAGTAATTACTATTCCAGTTATTGTTCATGTTCTTTATAATAATAACCAACAAAACATCAGCGATGCGCAGGTTATTTCCCAGATTGTTTCATTGAATAATGATTTCAGGAGAAGAAATGCTGATACGATTAATACACCTGCTCCATTTAAATCAATAGCTGCAGACACGCGCATTCAATTTTGCCTTGCAAAAGTTGATCCCAATGGAAAGTACACAACAGGCATAATTCACAAATACACTGTTCAATCGCAATTCCTGGGCGACGATGCAATGAAATTTTCAGCCCAAGGCGGTGATGATGCGTGGGATGCTACCCGTTATCTCAACATTTGGGTTTGTAATCTTTTTGGCCGCACACTTGGTTATGCAGTCTTACCCGGAAGCCCTGCGGAAAAGGACGGTGTCGTTATTCAATATGATGCGTTTGGAACAACAGGAATCCTTACTCCTCCATTTGATAAAGGCCGTACCGCGACGCATGAAATAGGCCACTGGCTTGGTTTAAAACACTTATGGGCCGACACCACTTGTGGTGACGATGGAATTGCAGACACGCCCCCGCAGGAAGGAAGTAATTCAGGTTGCCCTTCATTTCCACACCTTTCGTCATGTTCAATTAATCCTTATGGAGACATGTTTATGGATTATATGGATTTTACCAACGACGCTTGTATGAACATGTTTACAAAAGGACAAGCCATTGAAATGAGAAGCCAGTTTGCCGAAGGTGGTGCAAGAAATTCATTCCTCAATTCAATAGCCTGCGATAGTACAAATGCTGAAGGAGGCCCGTTGCCAAAGGATTCGGGAAAACTGAAGATAACTCTTTATCCTAATCCATTTAGCAGTGCGATCAACATTTCTGTCAACAAGGATTCTGAAGTGATTGGACACCTGCTCAAGTTGTACGACATAAGTGGCAAATTATATTTATCACAAATCATCCAATCTCAAAACACTATTCTTAATGTGAGCAATCTTGCACCTGGAATGTACATTTTGAAAATTGATGGCCTTTCAGGACCCCATATTTATAAGATCATGAAATTGGGAAACGGCCATTAGGATATTTAAGATTTTAAATAATAAAAATTATTGAGGCAAAAAAAAGGTTTGAAAAACCTTCGGTAACTTTATTACGTAAATAAAGCAAAAACCGTTATGAAAAGAATCGCTTATTTCATTGGTATTGCTGTTTGCGTTTTACTTTCTGATTGTAGCCGATCGCAAACTGCAGATAAGAATAAATATCCTGATCCGCAAATCGCTACTTCTTACAACAATTTTCCGGTAAAATATTCCGATGCCCAATGGAGACAAAAACTTACCCCGGCCGAATATTTTATTCTTCGTCAAAGGGGAACCGAAATGGCATTTTCAGGGAAATACAACCATTTTTATAAGAAAGGAACTTATTATTCTGCAGCGTCATTACAACCGGTTTTCAGTTCAGATACCAAGTTCAATTCCGGAACCGGGTGGCCGAGTTTTTATGCACCCATAAACAAAGATGCTGTCAAACTCGTTCTTGATAAAAGTGACGGAATGCAGAGATGGGAGGTAGTAGATTCGAAAACAGGTTCACATCTCGGGCATGTTTTTGATGATGGACCGGCGCCAACAGGGAAAAGATATTGTATCGATTCTGACGCACTAATCTTTGTACCAGAAGGAGGAAAACCTCCAACGAGTGCTAAATAATTAAAGTAAACAAACAAATTCCGGATTTTTTTCAGCCAGGACATTTTACCATTCAATGGACTCCATAAGCTTTCGAGTGCTTTCAAAATCCGTGTGTTGATAAGCCTGGATTCCAATTTTACGTGCAGCTTCAACCAACATGATCCGGTCATCGAAATAAACACATTCTTCAGGATGAACCTGTGCTATGCCAAGACCGATATGATAAATTCCCGGATCCGGTTTGCGCATGCCTACTTCACAAGAAGAAATAAAGGCATCAAAAAGATCATGCAGCTTGAATTTACGGATCCTGTATTGATTTAATTCTCTTGGTTCATTATTCATTGAGATCACTTTAATGTGCTCATGTTTTCTTTTCCATTCAATCATCCAAGGCAACGTTTCAGAAAGAAGTTGAGATTGAGCAAACATAAATTCCCTAAATTCTTCTTTGGTAAAATCCCTTTCTTTATTGAAAACAACTGTATCCAAATAATCATCTAGTGTTATCCTGCCGATTTCATAAACATTAAAAATAAAATCGTGAAGAATGTTCATCTCATCGTAATCAATATGGAACTTTTCAGCTGCAGCCATTCTTGATTGATGCGGCCAACCATTAGTAAGCAACACACCTCCAATATCCGAAAAAAGCACCTTTATCTTTTTAGCCATATAATAAATCCGAAATTTTTATTCCTGTTCCAGTTTTTTTATTTTTTGTAAACGCCTTTCATGTCTTTCAGCGCCGATATATTTAGCATTAAGGAAAGCCATTATTAATTCTTCTGCCGCCGCAAAAGCAGTAACTCTTCCACCGAGACAAATTAAATTCATATCATCATCTTCAACGCCCTGGTGCGCCGAAAAATGATCATGGATCAGGGCAGCCCTTACTCCTTTCACTTTGTTTGCTGCTACTGATGCGCCCACGCCGCTTCCGCAAATTGCGATTGCACGATCTACTTTTTTAGCTGCAACAGCTTTGGCCAAAGGAATTATGAAATCGGGATAATCATCACTGGTGTCCAGTGTCGTCGCCCCAAAATCTTCAACTTCATAACCATTGTGTTCCAAAAATATTTTTATGGTATTTTTTAATTCAAATCCCCCATGGTCAGCTGCTATACCTATTTTCATTTTTTCTTCTTTTAATTTTCCTGTTCAAATTGTTTCCACAAGATCATTCCGCCTTTTATTCCTTCCTTGTTGTTGGCAATGGTTACGTTATCATCCAGTTTAAAATCAATCAATTTGGCACCACCACCGCTGATGTATAAATGATCATAATTAAAAACAACTTTCAATATTTCAATAACACGTTTCACTCTTTTGTTCCATTTCTTTTTGCCAATTTTTTCCAATGCAGCAGCACCAACATAATCATTATAATTTTTCTTTTTCGTTACTGGATGCTGCGACATTTCCAGGTGCGGAAGTAATAATCCGTCTCGCATAATAGCCGAACCAAATCCTGTACCTAAAGTGATCAGCATTTCCACGCCTTTTCCTTCAGCAAGGCTGAGTGCTTGCAAGTCTGCATCATTGATCACGAGCGCTGGTTTCTTTAAATGTGATTCCAATTCATGTTTCAGGTCAAAATCCTTCCACATTTCATTGCTCAGCTTTGGCGCTGTTTTTATAACTCCATGTTTTACATATCCGGGAAATCCAGCAGTTATTTTATCGAAATGAGGAAACCGGCTGGCAAGTTCAAGTATCAAAGAAACCACCTTTTCGGGAAAAGGTGGCGAAGGCGTTTTTTCGCGTTCATACTTTTGTAAAAATTCTCCTGAATAATCAATAATGGTGGCTTTAATGTGTGATCCACCAATGTCTATACAAAGTATTTTCTCATCTGTTTCGGCCATTCATAATATTTTTTAGGAACCTTAAAAATAAACTCTTTCATTCAAAAATAACACCAGTGATTCAATAACCTGGAAAGCAATTGACTAAAAAGCTTACTTCCAATGCCCGGAATTTCTTCCTTAGTTTTACAAAAGAATCAATTTGTTGAAAATTAAAATGATAAAACATGTGGTGGATTTTTGCCTTGTTATCTGCGCTGTTTGCCGCGCTCACAGCCATCTTTGCCAAAATTGGAATCAAAGGAGTTGACACTGATTTGGCTACGGCAATAAGAACAGTTGTGATTTTGATCCTTGCATGGGGCATTGCATTTTTTCGCGGCGGCGCATCAACTATGAACACGTTGACGAAACAAAATATCCTTTTTCTTTGTTTGTCAGGTATCGCTACGGGACTTTCATGGATATTTTATTTTAAAGCTTTGCAAATGGGAGAAGTTTCGCAGGTAGCCCCGGTTGATAAAATGAGTGTTGCTTTTGCCATAATTCTTGCAGTTATTTTTTTGGGAGAACCATTAACGCTCAAAAACGTGCTGGGCGCCCTTCTAATTATTGGGGGAAGCTTAGTATTGATTTTGTAAAGGATAAATGATTTAATCGCGTTTGGAAAATATTTAAAAAGAAAAAGGCATTTAATTAAGTCAAAAAAAAATATCCATTATTTCTTTATTTACTATTATTTCTGTTTAGGAAATCCGATTCCCCGCTAACAGCTAAAAAATATTTCTTTAACTTTAAGAGGAATTATTTGTATGAAAAAGATCATAACTGTTTTACGACCTATCGATTCACCATGGCCTGCAATGCGCATTTCCACATTCATCGCCAAGAAAAATTCGGCAGCCATTCATCTTGTATTTTTAAGTACTTCCTCAGAAGATGTTGACTACAATTATCCTTTTCCAAATGACCTTTCCACTGTTGACGATTTCACCGGCGATCAACAAATTTCAGAAAGTAACCAGGGGCTCATTGAAGACAAACTGGAGCTCTTTAAACAGGAATGCCAATCAGGGGGAATTGATCTGAGCTTTGAAAAAAATATTTCAATAGAAGAATTTTGCAGCAAAACTGAAGATGCTGATCTTTTGGTAGCCAACGAGACAGCAGATTTTTTGCCCGACGTTTTACATGATATCCAATGCCCTGCATTTTTGGCCGCTTTTGATCACCTTCCGGAAAGGTCAGTGCTTATGTTCAACAACAGTGAGAACAGCAAACTTGCCATTGAATCCTTTTCCGCTTTGTTGAATGTTTTTACGAATCTTCCATCAATCCTGTTGTCTATTAATCCAAAAGAAGAAACGGCGGTTGAGGATTATGCAAACCAGCTTCAAGGGCGATTCCCGGACATTTCAACTAAATTTCTGCAAGGAAAAGTAAAAAAGGAAATGGAACATTTTCTTTCAGAATTGCCCGGACATATTTTGGTGGTTATGGGTGCTTTTGACAGAAGCGAAATCTCTGAATTCTTTCATGAAAGTCTAGCGAAAACCGTCATTCGTGACAAAAAATATTCATTATTCATAGCACACAAATAAAAATCGGGAATTTTAGCATTTCCGCACTCTGCACTTTCATTCAAAATTTTATATTTGCCGGCCTTTAAAATTTGAGCATGACAAGAGAAGAAAAATTTATGAATGAAGCGATCGCGCTCTCCGGGACTGGAATGGAACAGGGAGAAGGTGGCCCCTTTGGTTGTGTAATAGTAAAAGATGATCAAATCATTGGCCGCGGAAACAATAAAGTGCTCAGCACAAATGACCCCACGGCGCATGCTGAAATAATTGCCATCAGGGAAGCATGCAAAAATTTAAATTCATTCCAGCTCGAGGATTGTGAAGTTTACACTTCATGCGAACCTTGCCCCATGTGCCTTGGGGCTATTTATTGGGCAAGGCCAAAAGTCATTTATTATGCCAACACACGCACGGATGCGGCGAACATCGGTTTTAACGATTCAATGATTTATGATGAAATTAGCACTGAATTGGAAAAGCGTAAAATACCGGTAATCAATATATGCCGTCAACAGGCCAATGAAACTTTTGCGCGTTGGCAACAAAAAGAAGACAAAAAAATTTATTAGTATTCCCCAAAAAAATAATCAAAAAACTCAACCGGGATTTTATCAACGAATGGCTGGGTATAGTTTTCCCCAATATAACACTGATGCACATCCCAAAATTTAAAAATTATGTCTGATTGTACAATAAATATTCCTTTTACAGAATCTGTTTCTGCAGGTATTGAAAAAGCTAAAGCAGCGATCGAAAGTCACAATGGCAACTTTAACGGAAATGAAAATGCCGGTGAATTTGACGTTACTGTTTTCGGAAATACGATTAAAGGGAACTATACAGTTACTGGAAATATCTTAAACCTGGTGATTACTCATAAACCCTTCTTTGTCCCCTGCAGCACCATTGAAAGTTTGCTGTTGAAAGAGATTTCTTAAGAGGATAATAAACTAGACTTTCACATGTTTTGTTGAAAGAACATCCCTGATTTTTCTTACCATATCGTTTACCTCGAATGGTTTTGCAATAAACTCATCAGCCCCAAATTCTTCAATGGCAGTAGCGGCAATGTTTGGGTAGGAAGAAAACATAATTACCGGGATGTGTCTTGTTGAAGTTGTTGATTTTAATTTTTTGCAAACATCCATTCCATCGATCCCTTTAAGAAAAACATCCAACAGGATAAGGTTGGGTTTATTTCTCTTAATATTCTCCCAGGCCTTGTGCCAATCGGCAAAGGTCCACACTTCAAAACCTTTCTTTTTAAGCAGCGATTTTACGATGCTGAGAAGGTCCTGATCATCATCGAGAATTAGAATTTTAGACATGCTGAAAAAGCATCAAAAAGCGTGCAACATTAAAGGGTTCACACCGATTTATAAAATAATTATGAAGCCTTTTATTCAATTGATTTCTGCCTGGCCGGAGAATAGAATTTAGGGGCAAATAAAAATAAAAGTAAAAACAAAATAAGCCGATCGAAAATGTTGAAATGCTTGTTAAATAAAGCGAAAAGAGATATTTGAAAGGTAAAGTATAGAAGCATTTCAAAATTTTCTTTAGGCACATCGAGAAGCACCTATTTGCAGGTGCCTAACAAAAAAGCGGGTTTTGACGTTCGGCCAAAACCCGCTCTTGTTCTGTGTTTGAGAATCTAAAATCTTATCTGTGTGATCCGGCTGGGGCTCGAACCCAGGACCCTCCCGATAAAAATCGGGATGATCTACCAACTGAGCTACCCAAACAAACTTTCGATGTATTTTCTTGATTTCATTTTTTTAATCGCCAACTCTCTTTTTTTTGCTTCAGTCAAAGTTTCAAATCTCTCTGTATATTTTAAAACCCAAGGGATTCCAGTTGACGTAAATTTTGAATGGCCAATATTATGTTCATACAATCTTCTTTCCATATCAATGCACGCACCGATATAATATTTATTGAGTTTTTGAGAAAATAAAATGTAAGTAAATGGCATAAAAAAAGCCCCTGTTTTCAGAGGCTGTGTGATCCGGCTGGGGCTCGAACCCAGGACCCCAACATTAAAAGTGTTGTGCTCTACCAACTGAGCTACCGAATCATTTTGCGATGTTTTTCACTTCGCAATTGTTACTTCCTTTTTCAAAAGGAGTGCAAAAATAAGTGAAAAAAAGTTTGAACCAAAACTTTTGAAACATAATTTGAATTTCTATTTCAAACATCGATAGAATTAATTTTCATCTTCCTTCCTTCTCTCCTATTTTTGTTGAAAATAAATTGAATGTTTGAAAATAAGATAGTTGTGATAACCGGTGGTACGGATGGAATTGGTAAAGCACTCGTTGCAGGATTTCTGCAGAAAGGTGCATCCGTTTCCACGTGTTCAAGAACGGAAGAAAAATTATCAAACCTTAAAAAAGAATTTTCCGGAAAAAGTTTGTTTACTGTGGCTGCCGACGTGAGTAAAGAAGATGATTGCCGCAATTTCATAGAAAAGACTTTGGAACATTTTGGCAAGATCGATATCCTGATCAATAATGCAGGCATTTCAATGCGTGCTGAGTTTAAAGACACCAATCTCGAAACCCTTAGAAAAGTAATGGATATTAATTTTTGGGGTTCTGTTTATTGCACCAAATTCGCACTTGATTCCATCATCAAAAATAAAGGAACGATTGTAGGAGTTTCTTCTGTGGCAGGTTTCAGAGGCTTGCCCGGAAGAAGTGGTTACAGCGCCAGCAAATTTGCACTGAATGGGTGGCTGGAAGCTTTGAGAACAGAGTTATTGGAAACCGGCGTGAATGTTATGTGGGTTTGCCCCGGATTTACCAAATCTAACATTCGCAATGCAGCATTGAATAAAAATGCGCAACCACAGAAAGAATCACCTTTGGAAGAAGACAAATTAATGACCGCTGAAGAATGCGCAACACACATTATGAACGCCATCAAAAAAAGAAAAAGAACGATCGTATTGACCTTTACCGGAAAAGAAACTGTTTATTTGAACAAGCTTTTCCCGGGTCTCGCAGACAAACTCACTCATAAGTTTTTTTATAAAAATGGTGAATTGATAAAATGATCAAAAAGGAAGACCATAATTAACTCATCCTTTTTTTATTTAACTGAATAGAATTACTTTTCAGAAATTCAAAATCGCTTAAGCAAAACAAGACTAATACAAAGGAATGTCTTTAATAACACTTACATCAGATATCGGCCGACAGGATTTTTTGACCGGCGCGGTAAAAGGTCAATTGTTACAAATAAATCCTGATTTCCGGATTTTTGACATTTCTCATGAGCTCTCTCCATTCAATTATCCGCAAGCTGCGTATGTTTGCCGAAATGCCATCAAAAATTTTCCTGCGGGCACTTTTCATATTGTGATGGTCAATCTTTTTGACAAGCGCCGCGATCATTTGTTATTAGCCCAACACAATGATCAATACATTGGGTGCGCCGATAATGGATTGATCACAATGATTTTGGAAGAAACGCCTCAAAAAATTGTGGCTCTTCCACTCGATCCTTCCAAACAAAAAAATACGCTGAACTGTGCAAAGGTTTTCGGAAAAGCTTATCAAGATCTTTTAGAAGGAAAAGAAATTGAAGATTGCGGCGACGCCGGCATTTCTATTGAAGTGAAAAATCCCTTGCGCCCACTTCGGGGCGATAAATATATTGAAGGGCAGATCATCTTTATTGACAATTTTGAAAATGTGATCATCAATATTACTAAAGAAGAATTTGAGGAGCAAAGGCGAGGAAGAAGTTTCAAAATCGTTTTTAAGAGAGATGAGGTAATTGAAAAGATAAGCGAAACCTACGCTGATGTTCATGAAAGCGAAAAATTGGCGCATTTTAATTCAGCTAATTATCTTGAAATTTCTATCAATAAAGGAAATGCAGCGGGTTTATTTGGTCTGGAAGGTTACACTGAAAATGTAAATATGCAAACACAATACATGCAAAACCGGCTTCTGTACCAAACAGTAAAAATTTACTTCGATTGATCTTTAGAGATTGCAGGCGTTTTCAAAAACAATTCGAAAACGTTACCAATCAGAATTACCAAAACTGCACCAATTACATTGAGCCAAAGAAAAGAAATGATATTGGCGTTGTAAATCCAGATCACAAAAGCTTCTGAGATGATGGCTGAATAAAAAAGTGCATTGGCTTTAATTCTTTTGAACCAAAATGCGATGAGAAAAATGCCAAGAATTACTCCATAAAATAATGACCCAAGAATATTTACTGTTTCTATCAAACTGTTGCCCAAATTGCTCGCAAATTCAGCCACCAAAATGCAAAAGATCCCCCAGATAAAAGTGTAAAATTTAGAAACGCGGTAATCTTGTTGCTCGGTCAGGTATTTATTAAAAAAGCGTTTGTGAATATCAACTACCGTGCACGACGAAAGCGCATTTAATGCAGCAGCAATACTTCCCCACGCTGCCAGGAAAATAACTGCGATCAGCAATCCTACCAATCCTTTCGGCAAATAATCAATCACAAAACGAAGAAAAATGTAGTTGGTATCATTTACTTCTTCATGAGGCAAAGCCTTTGACAAAACCGCTTTATATTCCTTTTTAATTTTTTCTTTTTGAAGGTTATCAGTTGCAGACACGGTGTTGTATTCGTTTTCCAAGCTCACAAGTTCACCTTTATAACTCGTTTGCTTTGCACGCTGAGCCTGCGTTTGATTAAAATAAACAGGTGCTTTATGATACTGATAAAATGAAAAAACCAAAACACCCAACAACAAAATGAGAAATTGCATCGGCACTTTCACTATTCCATTCATCAACAAACCCAATTTTCCCTGGCGGTTATTTTTTGCTGTCAGGTATCTTCCTACCTGGCTTTGATCTGTACCAAAATACGAAAGCGCCAGAAAAAATCCGCCTATGATCCCGCTCCAAATATTGTATTTGTCTTTCCAGTCAAAACCCTTTGCTGTTTCCCCGGAGGTGATAATATTCATCTTTCCGTTTTTGCCTCCAAGATGCAAAGCATCCAAAAACCCGACATTCGATGGCATTAAATGCACAACAACATATCCTGCAATCATCATCCCTATAATCACGATAAAAAGTTGGAGTTTTTGAGTATGCGCCACAGCCCGGGCTCCACCACTAACTGTATAAATAATTAACATTCCCCCCATGATGACATTGGTGAGGTAAATATTCCAGCCGAGCAAAGAACTTAAAATCAACGAAGGGGCGTAGATACTTATTCCTGTTGATAAACCTCTTGAAATTTGAAAGAGAAATGATGTGAGGGTTCTCGTTTTCAGATCAAAACGATTTTCCAAAAACTCATAAGCCGTATAAACTTTCAATTTATTGAAAACAGGAACAAAAGCGATGCAAATAACGATCATCGCGAGCGGCAAACCAAAATAGTATTGAACAAATCGCATTCCGTCTGTAAATGCCTGCCCGGGCGCACTGATAAAAGTTATGGCACTCGCCTGTGTGCCCATGATACTCAGCAAAACCAAATACCACGGCATGTCCCGGTTACTCAAAAAATAGCCATCAAGATTTTTGGAAGTTTTGCTTTTGTAAACTCCGTAGATAATAATAACTGTAAGCGTGATGATAAGTACAAACCAATCCGGTAAACTCATATCTACGTTTTTTAATCAAAGTTCAAAAAGCTGAGATCTGCACAACCAGTAAAGCCACAAATAAGAAATATTTTTATTTTGGTTTACATATTAAACATTTGAGAAGCCAAATCTCTACTGAAAATATTGAGTGATGAAATAATAAAATACGATCTGCAAAGCCAGGAAAACCAGCACCACCAGGTACAAACGATTCCAATATTTTTTTTCTGACTTTTCCAATCTGAATTTTATTTACTGTTTACTTCTGTTGCGGTTTTGCAATAAGGTTGGCAAACAAACGGAAAGCACCGGGAACACCAGCAGGCAATTGCCGGAAGAAAACAAGACTTGCATAAACAAACCTTCCTTTTCCATAATCGGTATAAATGAGACTCCCATCGGATGGTGCTTCATTCGCGTCGTTCATTTCAAAAAGTGATTTATAATGATCACTATAATTTTCTGCCTGGTAAGTACTGCGCTCCTGGATCCAATTGTCAAAATCTTTTTGATTGATCTTGTTAGGATAATTCATTAAAACATTCTTGGGATCCGTAAATTTCACTTGTGCATCCTCGTTAGTTACACGTGTGCGCGAAATGAAAAACGGGTAAGGACCGATCTTCGCCTTCAAAGGACCAATGTTGTTGTTGGTATTATATTGAACCAATAGAACGCCTCCTTGTTTTACATAATTCATCAAAACATCATAAGAATTATTAAGCCATTCAAAAATGTTATAGGCCCTGACGCCTGTAACAATTGCGTCGTATTGTTTCAGGTTTTGTTCCGTCATATCTTTTTGAGAAAGAATAGTGACTTTATAACCCATTTTTTGCAAAGCATCGGGAACTTTATCTCCGGCGCCGGGAATATAGCCGACATTATTTCCTGAAGTTTTCAAAATCATCTCTACAAGTTTCGTTTGCGCCTTTTTGAAGTAAATAATGTTGGGAATATGCGGGTATTCTATAACAGTTTTATAGGAATCGAAAACATGGTTTCCTTCAACGGCACTCCAGTTAATCATTTCTGTGTTTTGCTTTGCAGGATCTTTTATCGAATAAAGAGAATCGTTCCCCGATTTAGAAAGGATCACATTTGGTGAATGGCTCTCCTTCAAAATAAAGTTCTGCTTTTCATTACTGTTGGTTGTGGTGTGCACCTTGATATTAACCGGTTTGTTGTTTATTGCCAAAGCCAATTCAGGAGCAGACTTCACTTCAACCTTTGGAATAATAAACAGTGGTTCAAAAGTTTCACCTTTTACCGGATCATTTGATTTGAATTGAATCGGAATAGAATATTGCAAATCCTGGCCGCCAATCGAAAGATCGACAATGGCCTGCTGCGGATCATTTTGTGGCTTGCCGATCATCTTTTGATCAGAAACATTGTAAGAGCCTTTGCTCATGGGTTCTACGAGCCAATAAGGCTGAGAAATTTTTGCATCAGATGGAATCAACACATGAAGATTGCGGTCAATATTTTCATCTGTTGGCAATTCAGCATTAAATGAAAATTGCTGATCGCGAATTTTGACAGAAGTAATTCTTACATCACCACCCAAACGATTATCCGCAACGAAGTGAACTTGTAATGAATCGCCTTGCACGGCAAACATAGTTTTTGTCGTGGCTTCCATATAAAGCCCAATGCATTCCCTCATGATCTGCTTCACTTGCTCCAACTTTTGATCGCGCCAATAGCCGGAAGGTTTACTTTGCAACAATTTGTAAATACTTAAAAGTTGGGGCAAAGAATTATTGGGATGCCCAAAAGAATAATTGTTTATCAATTGTTGAACGGCCTGTTCCACATCGGGATCGTTAACTCTTCCCCAGGTAGTGTCCACACCATCAAACAGAGTTTCCTGGGGCGCTGTTCCTTTTATCGTTTTAAAATATTCTAATGCTCTACCGCGGGATGAAGGAACGCCAAAACCCTGTGTCTTATGCTGGCTGCGACTTTGAGCAGCTATTTCTCCATAACTTTTTCCCAACAAAGGATTGTAACCGCCCACATCAATTTTAAACTGATCCGGCCTTTCGGTATTAACGCCACCAAAATTAAAAGTGTTCCACAGCAGCCTTTTTGCCTGCCATGGTTTTACACCATATTTAAATTGTTCGGGAAATTTATTGGGATCAGCCGCGGCTTCAAATGCTTCTCCGGCAAGTATTGCAGAGGCTGTGTGGTGCCCATGACCTCCTTCGCCGGTTGTAGGAAAACGGGTAATAATTACATCAGGCTGAAATTTGCGAATCACCCAAACCACATCCGATAATATTTTTTGTTCGTTCCAGAATTGAAAAGTTTCGACGGGACTTTTTGTAAATCCAAAATCAAAAGCACGAGTAAAAAATTGTTCAGCTCCGTCGATTCTTCTTGCTGCCAGCAATTCCTGTGTTCTTATCAAACCCAAAGCACTTCCTTGTTCATCACCAATTAAATTCTGACCTCCATCGCCCCGTGTCATTGCCAGGTAACCGGTTCGATATAACTTTTGATTGGCCAGCCATGCAAGCAATCGTGTGTTTTCATCATCCGGATGAGCAGCCACGTACAGAACGGATCCAAGAACATTCAGCTTTTTTATTTGCTGAAAGATCTGGTCAGAATTATAGGATTTTGGTGCCTGTGAAAATGAATGTTGTACAAAAGCAAAAAAGAAAAGAACAAACAAAAATTTACGCATCTCTTAAATTTTTATTTTACGAATGTAAGCCATTGTAAATTGAAGAGATGTACCGCTCAAAAAAATTTCATTTCTTTCATTTGCTAAAACCTGATAAAACAATATTTCATCTGTTTGCTCAATTAAGTTTAGAGGAGAGAATAGAAGGATGTTTTTTGTAAGTATCCAGAATTAATTCACCAAAAAGCGTATTGGCCCAGGCAAACCATTTCCTGGTAAATTTAGATACATCATTTTTATTAAAAGATTCATGCATGAAGCCGGTTCCCGCGTTTGAATGTTTCAACATTTCAAGACAATACTTTATTTCTATCGAATCACTACTTGTTAAGCCTCGCATGATAATACTCAATGGCCAGATCATATCCAATCCGGCATGAGGGCCGCCAATGCCTTCGCCGGCGCTGCCTTTAAAAAAGAAAGGATTATTATGGGACATGACAAATTTCCTCGTATTCAAATACAAAGGATCATTTTGCGCAACAGCATTTAAGTAAGGAAGCGACAACAGGCTCGGCACATTTGCATCATCCATCAGGTTAAAACTTCCGAAACCATTTATTTCGTAAGCGTAAATCTTTCCAGCCTGTGGCGAGTTGATCACTGCGTACTTTTTTAAAGCAGTCTCCACTTCATTAGCAAGTGAACTGCATTCTTCAGCAAGCTTCTTGTTTAAAGAAATAGCCTTTACCATTTCCGCAGCATTTCTCAAACTCACTACTGCAAAAAAGTTTGAAGGAATTAAAAATGGAAAAATAGTAGCATCATCACTTGGCCGAAACATAGAACAGATCAAGCCTACAGGATTTACAGGATAACCGTAACCTCCTAATGGAACACCATCGGTTGCCCATGCTGTTGTTCTTTCAAATGAATAAGGCCCTCTCCCATTTTTTCTTTGTTGTTGCTTAAAGGTTTTTAAGATCAAAGCGATTGATTCTTCCCAGCTTTTATCAAATGGAGTTGTGTCGCCGGTTTCTTTCCAATAGCCGTGTGCGAGGCGAATGGGATAACAAAGAGAATCCACTTCCCATTTTCTTTCGTGAATACCCGGCTTCATATCTGTGATGTCGCTTTTCCATTCACTCACTTTGTTTGGATCTTTGTAAAAAGCATTTGCATAAGGATCCAAATGAATGCATTTTACCTGGCGGTTAATAACACCCGCAATCAATTGCTGAAGGTGTTTATCTTTTTTGATCAATGGCAAATAAGGCCAAACCTGTGCACTGCTATCGCGAAGCCACATTGCATCAATATCGCCTGTAATCACATATGTATCTGGCTTTCCGTCGATCATTTCAAAATCGACCGTTGTATCTAAAGTGTTTGGAAAACAATCTTCAAACAACCAGGCGAGCTCCGGATCAGCAATTTTTTTCTTAATATTCTTTATCGCTTCTTCTACAGCTTCGCTTGTAAATTTTCTTTCAGAAACGGGAGGTCTTTTACTTTTGAAATCTTCATTAAAAAACGCAAAAGCATTTGATTTTTTCATGAATAAACCTGTAGTCAACAATCCGGTTGTTTGTAAAAATTGTCTGCGCGAGTTCATAATGAATTTTTAGAGGCAGCAATTTAAACCAACTTTTTTATCTGCTGTTTCCGATTATCAATTTATAGGAATTTCGTTTGTCGGCCTGATCTGGTCATCCGACATTTTTTCGTAGATCAAAACTTTAACCGTCCATTGAGGAAGTGAATAATCCATAGAAACTTCAACTTTAAAAAACTGAAGGTTCCGGTTTGATGGATTGAGTTGCAAAATGCTGGAAGCAAACGCCCTGCCTTCATCCGGCGTATCAAAAGGGCCGTTTAATTTGTATTTGGTTTTATCAAAAAAGGTAATGGTACTTCCATTCAGTTGTTTGTAATATTCTTTATATTTTTCTGAAGCCTCCTCATAGTCTTCGGATTGAAACATGGTTGCCTGCCATGTGTAAGAATAAGGATCAGTGTATTTAGTGATGGAAGTTGACAGTGCATCAGAAGGAGCCGCTTTGCTCGTAAACACAATCATATTATCACTTACGCTGATTGTGTCACCTTTAATATTGTCAAAATTTTGAGAATAATCCGCAGCCACTTTTTCAACAACAGGCTTTAATGTGTTGGGTGTTTTTTTCAAAGAAAAAAGAGGTTGTGCCGACGCGGAAAATGCCCAAAAGGCAAGTGCCATTAAGATCAATTTTTTCATAACAGTTTCATTTAAGGGTTTTCGTAAGATTAAAATAAGTTGCGATATTAATCCTTTAATGATTGTTTAAAAAACGAAAGTAATTCACACCATGTGGATAGTTTGTTTAAAATGTATCAAAGCGAAAATGCCGCATGGATAGCGGCATTCATAGTAAAGCAATAAAAAATTGAAAATTTTATTTTGAATTTACATCCCCAGCAACTTATACATTTCATCCAGTTTCGGAGAAAGAATAATATCTGTGCGGCGGTTTTTTGCTCTTCCTTCAGGAGTGGAATTGGAAGCTACCGGTTCGTAAAAACTGTGCCCTGAAGAAATAACTCTTGTAGGATCTACTTTGTAACTATTTACCAATACACGAACAATCGCATTTGCGCGTGCCGTGCTTAATTCCCAGTTATCCTGGTAACGGCCGCGAATAGGGATGCTGTCGGTATGCCCCTCGATATTAACTGAAACATCTGTGTTCAAATTAAGAACAGCTGCAAGCTTTGATAAAGCGTCTACGCCTTTTGGATTTACAACAGCGCTGCCTGACGGAAACAATAATTGCTCAGACAAACTCACATAAACTTTTCCGTCTTTTTGATAAACTGAAAGTTCATTTGAATTAAATCCTTTCAATGCTTCGGCCATTTTATTTTTCAATTCAGCAGAAGCTTCTTTTTGTTGATTCAACAGGTTTTGAAGTTGTTCCAGTTTCTGCTGTTGTTGTTGCAGGTTTTGCTGGCTTTCGGTTAGTTTGCTTTGTTGCGCAGTTGTCTGCTGGCTCAATTCACTGTTCTGCGTTTCAAGATCAGAAATGCGCGCATGCAAACCATCAATATCTTTTTGCAAAGAGGATATCTGGTCGTTGAGAGAAGCAATATTGTCGTTCAATTGTGAATTCCGGTTTGCCAATCTCGTACTATCTTCTCTTAACACCGAAGTTTCATGTTGTGATTGTAACAAATATCTTTTTGCAACACATCCCTGCAGAATAAAAAAGCCCGCAATGATTATTAAAATTTTCTTCATAATTGTCTTTTGATTTTATATCACTTGTAAAAATTATACCAACAAAAGTAGCGATAACAGTCTTTAGAAAGATTCATTATAAATGCAAAAGTTTTGTTTCAAATGTTGATAATTTCCTTTTTTGAAACTGATTTCATTTCAAAAGGAATGGTTTTTAGAATCTCCTCTTTCAGTTTTTGAATTAATTTTTCTTTCACAAAATAGCGGTAGGTAACAAGGCCAATTTCCCTCACCGGCACGGGGGGCTTAAAGTAGCGTATATTTTGTTTTTGTTTTGCTGTCATTGATTTTAAAGCAAGCATAGGCAGGATGGTTATTCCATGATTTATTTCCACAATTCTTTTCAAAGTCTCTATACTTCCTGTTTCAAAATCAAGTTGCCTGAATTCCTGCTCTTTATTTCTCAGTTCACACAAATTGAAAACCTGCGACCGCAGGCAATGGCCTTCTTCAAGCAGGCAAAGACGGTTTACATCTATGTCATCCGCAAGTACAAATTTTTTCTTAAGTATTTTATCGTCCGGTGAAGCATACACCACGAAAGGTTCATAAAAAAGTGATTGCTCTTTCAAAGAAGGCTGGTTGAGTGGTGTTGAAAGCAAACCAGCATCAAGGTCGTGCTGCTGAAGTTTCTGAATGATCTGGTCTGTCGTAAACTCACTTACTTTCAATTTGACACCTGGAAATTTTTCCAAAAAAGAAGTCATAAACAGAGGAAGAAGATAAGGCGCCAATGTGGGAATTACGCCAATACGCAATTCACCCTTCAACTGCGCCTGCTCATCAAGTACTATTTCCTTAAGTTTATTACTTTCATGTAAAATAATTTTTGCCTGTGCGATAATCTTTTTCCCCATTTCTGTTGGCACAACGGGCTGACGGCTACGATCAAAGATTTTTACATCCAATTCTTCCTCCAACTTCTTTATCATCATACTTAGTGTTGCCTGCGTAACAAAACATTTTTCTGCTGCTTTAACAAAATGCCGGTGTGTATCGACAGCAATAATATATTCAAGTTGTTGAATGTTCATGGGAAACAAGTATAGATAAAATCTATTCGAAGATAGATAATATCAGTAATTATAATGAAGAAAAATTCCTAAATTCGATTACCCGGAAAAATGAAAAAGTGTGGTCCCGTTTTTTATCCGTAGTTTCTAATTCGAATGGTTTAGTTAAGCATAAAAAAAGTTTGATTAGGTAATCTTTTCAAACTTTTTTTGTTTTCCGATGAGGCCCGGTTTTTGATTTTCCTTTTGACATTTGCAGAAATTTTGTGTCGAATTATATTTTGAAGATGAATAGTATAAAAGCAATCCCCTACTCTGTTTTAGATCTCGCAACTGTTCCTGAAGATGCATCACTAAAAGAGACATTTTTCAGGAGTCTTGAATTGGCTCAATTTGTTGAAAAGTGCGGTTACAACCGATTTTGGCTTTCTGAGCATCACAACATGATCAGTGTGGCAAGTTCAGCCACTTCAATACTGATCGGTTATATTGCCGGAGGCACTTCTCACATGCGTGTCGGTTCCGGCGGAATCATGCTGCCTAATCATGCTCCTCTTGCGGTCGCCGAACAATTTGGTACGCTCGAATCCATCTATCCCGGAAGAATTGATTTGGGACTGGGCCGTGCTCCCGGAACTGACCAACTTACAGCAATGGAACTGCGTGGAAGTCGCATGACAACTGCCGAAGATTTTCCTCAAAATATTTTAAAGCTTCAAACTTTTTTTTCAAAAGAAAACGCTACAGCAAGAGTAAGAGCTATACCGGGTGAAGGGCAAGATATCCCGATCTGGATTCTTGGCTCAAGCACCGACAGTGCGCAATTGGCTGCTTATCTTGGCTTGCCTTATTCTTTTGCCAGTCATTTTGCTCCTGCCCAGTTTTTTACCGCGATTTCAATTTATAGGCAAAATTTCAGGCCATCCGTTTCGCTGGAAAAGCCTTATGTAATGCCATGTGTAAATGTGATTGCTGCCGATACCGACAAAGAAGCCAACCGGCTGGCCACATCATTGTTCCAAATGTTTAAGGGAATTATAACGGGAAAGCGTACACGCTTACAACCTCCTGTTGACAACATGAAAGATGAGTGGACAGAATATGAAGAAGAGGCTGCAAGACAAATGCTGCAATTATCTTTTATCGGTAGCCCCGGAACCATAAAAAATCAATTACAGCATTTTTATGACGAAACAAAAATGGATGAAATAATGGTGATCTCAAATATCTATAATCAGAAGGCAAAACTCCATTCGTATGAATTATTTGCAGAAGTAATGAAAGAATTGAAAAATTAATTGGTATCGATTAGGAATGTTCCAAGGTCAATCACCTCTCCTTCTTTCATTACAAACTCTTCAAAATTGGAAAGATCAAGATTGGACATCACTTTGCTCTTGAATATTTCCTCCTTGTTTTTATAAACAACGAAATAAAAATCTGGTTTGCTGTCCACATCAACGGGATGTGAAAAATCCCCTTTCGAAAAAAGGAATTTAGCAACCCCTTCTTCATCGGGAGCGCTTTCGCCAAGAAAATCATCATTAAAAACATCGCTGTCGTAAAGCCTTACTGAAAACTCATTTCCTGTGACCGGCTCGTCATCTCCTTTTCTTATCAGGCGCACTTTCACCTCAATATTCATTTCTTTATTTAAAGCAATTGATGGCATAAAAAAGTTTTCTTGAAAAGTAAGGATTTTTCTTAACTCATCCAATTGGAAAAAGGAAAATTAAAAAACCGGCAATTTGTTCGTTTACCGGTTATCGTAGTGAAAAAAATATTGAAAAGTTGATATTATTCATCAAGTTTAAGCACTGCCAAAAACGCCTCCTGCGGCACCTCTACATTTCCAATCTGCTTCATTCTTTTCTTGCCTTCTTTTTGTTTTTCGAGCAATTTTCGTTTACGGCTTATGTCGCCACCGTAACATTTAGCCGTTACGTCTTTGCGCATGGCACTGATATTTTCGCGCGAAATGATCTTAGCGCCAATGGCAGCCTGGATGGCAATCTGGAATTGCTGACGCGGAACAAGATCCTTTAATTTTTCACACAATTTCCTTCCAAATTCCTGTGAGCGGCTTCGGTGAATCAAAGAACTGAGTGCGTCCACTTTATCGCCATTCAACAATATATCCATCTTCACAATATCACTTTCACGATAACCGATAGGGTGATAATCGAAAGAAGCATAACCACGGGTAACACTTTTTAACCGGTCATAAAAATCAAAAACGATCTCTGTCAATGGCATTTCAAAACTCAATTCAACACGCGTAGGCGTTAAATAAGTTTGATTGGTAAGGATTCCTCTTTTGCCAATACAAAGCGACATAATATTGCCAATATAATCCGGCTTGGTAATGATTTGAGCACGGATAAAAGGTTCTTCAATCCGCTCAATCCTGCTCGGGTCAGGCATTTGAGCCGGATTGTTTACGATCAGTTTTTCACCTTTTGTCGTATAAGCTATAAAACTCACGTTTGGAACCGTAGTGATCACCGTTTGATCGAATTCCCTTTCCAGCCTTTCCTGCACAATTTCCATGTGCAACATGCCGAGGAATCCACAGCGGAAACCAAAGCCTAAAGCTTGTGAAGTTTCCAGTTCAAATGTGAGTGACGCATCATTCAACTGAAGCTTTTCCATACAATCACGTAGTTCTTCAAACTCATCAGTATTCACTGGGAAAATTCCGGCAAAAACCATTGGCTTTACTTCTTCAAATCCTTTGATCGATTCTTTACATGGATTGGAAGTTGTCGTGATCGTATCGCCCACTTTTACTTCTTTGGCGTTTTTAATTCCGGTGATCACGTATCCCACATCGCCGGCGCGTACTTCATTTTTTGGCATCATTCCCATCTTTAAAATGCCCACCTCATCTGCGATATATTCTTTACCAGTATTGGAAAATTTGATCTTATCATTTTTCCTGATCACACCATTAAAAACACGGAAGTAAACAATGATTCCCCTGAAACTATTGAAAACACTGTCAAAGATCAAAGCCTGCAAAGGTGCGTCGGGGTTACCTTCCGGTGGCGGAATTCTGTTTATAATTGCCTTAAGGATTTCTTCTATTCCTACACCGGTTTTTGCACTTGCGTGCAAAATGTCCTCATGTTTACAACCGATAAGATCTATAACCTGGTCTTCAACCTCAGCTATCATTGCGCCATCCATATCGATCTTATTTAACACCGGAATAATTTCCAGGTCATTGTCAATGGCAAGGTATAAGTTGGAAATGGTTTGCGCCTGGATTCCCTGGGTTGCATCGACCAAAAGCAAAGCTCCTTCGCAGGCAGCCAAAGCTCGACTCACTTCATAACTAAAATCCACATGACCCGGTGTATCAATTAAATTTAAAATATATTCCTGCCCTTCGTAAATATAATTGATCTGGATAGCGTGGCTTTTTATGGTGATTCCTTTTTCACGCTCAAGATCCATGTTATCAAGCACCTGCGCCTGCATTTCCCTGTCGTTGACCGTATGCGTAAATTCCAGCAAGCGGTCTGCCAGCGTGCTTTTCCCGTGATCAATATGCGCAATAATGCAAAAATTCCTGATATTCTTCATTTACCGAAAATTGTTTTAAAAAGCGCTGCAAAGGTACTAAAAGGCATTCCATTTATTGCTTAATTTAAGCATCTAAATCCTTTTTTGACAGGAGTTTTAGAAATTACTCAAATAAATATCTGCCTTGCTTTTGCGTTAATAATTTCATAGGTAAAGATTATTGTTTCAATTTTGGCGATAATGAATTTTAAACAGGAACTGGTAAAAAATATTCTCTTCAAAGGAGTCAACGTATTGCTATCCTTTGTAGTGACCGTCCTCGTTGTTCGGCTGCTTGGCCCGCAGGGAAATGGAGTTTACTCACTCTTCATGACCAACAGTGCGATTATAGCTTTGGTCGCTGGTTTTAGTTTTAATTCAGGCCTTGCTTATTATTCCGCTAAAAACAAATTCTCAGCTGTTTCGCTTTTAAATTCCACCTTACTACTGCTGATTTTGCAAATGCTATTCATCTTTCTGTCGGAGAGAGTTTTTAAAATCATTTTCGGTTATTCATTTTACCTTGATCTAAATTCTCCTCAAATAACGATGTGGGGATGGTCATATCTTTTTGCTGTTTTATTAAACAGTTATCTTACCGCCTTCTTTACCGGTAATAAATGGTTCGATACACTTAACATTCTAACTGTTCTGAGCAATATAATTTTCATCCTCGTTTTTGCTTTTCTCATATTTTCAAAAAATTCATATTCATTAGAACATTCGCTATTTATCCTAAAAACCTACATCCTTCTTGTATCGTTGCAGGCACTTATCAATTTACTTGTCTTGCTTCGCAAAATAAAATTCCGGTTACAGTTTTCCTTTTTAAAAATGCAGCAACTGAAAAAAGTATTGTTGTATTCCGGTGTCGCATTTTTTGCGAATATATTTCAATTCCTGGCTTACCGCATGGACTATTGGTTTGTCAATTATTACCGCACAAAGGATGAATTAGGTTTATATGCACTTTCGGCAAAACTCAACCAGGTTTTGTGGTTGTTACCAATAACCATCGCTACCGTTGTGATCCCATTTACTGTTACTTCAAGAGAAGAACTTTCAGAAAAAATAAAAACGATATTACGGATCCTGCTCAACGGTTATTTTTTATTAGGCATCCTCCTCGCAGCAGTCAGCCCGGTTTTTATTCCGTTAATTTTTGGAAATGATTATGGTGGTTCAGTTTTGCCTTTTGTACTATTGCTTCCGGGTGTTGTAATTTTTACGCAAACAACCATTCTTGGAGCTTACTTTGCTGGCATCAACCGGCAGGATATCAATTTAAAAATCTCGTTTTTTTGTTTCTTTACTATCCTCCTGGGGGACGCATTTTTGGTTCCCCGTTTTGGAAAAGAAGGTGCTGCTATAGCCAGTTCCCTGGGTTATGCTTTGAGCGGTTTCACATCTTTGTATGTCTTCTCTAAATTGCCCGGTAATTCCTTCAAAGAACAATTGCTGATCAGGAAAAATGATTTTAAAACTTTACGATCGCTGTTGCTCTCTAAATTTAAATCGGATGTATAAAGTCTTATTCCTGGCAAGTTGGTATCCTTCAAAAGTTGATCCCTTTAACGGAGATTTTATTGAGCGGCATGCAAAAGCAATTAGTTTGAACAACCAGGTTTTTGCAGTTTATGTTATAAAAGATCCGTCGATAAAAAACGGAAAGACCTCAGTAATCAAACAAATTGAGGGGAATTTAATTTCTTTTACAGGTTATTATCCGAAATCAAATTCCAGGATAAAATGGATTGAAAAGTTACATTCCAATTATTACGCATTAAGACTCCATAATAAAATTTTCAAAATCATTTTAAAAGAACACGGAAGGCCGGATATCATTCACTTGAACGTGATGATGAAAGCCGGAATTTTTGCGAGACGGCTGAACAAAAAATATAAATTACCTTATGTGTTAAGTGAAAACTGGACAGGGTATTATCCTGAAAGAAACGATGGATTTTTGAACCAGAATTCCTGGTACCGTAAAATTTCAAAATCCATTTATAAAAACTGCGCTTTGCCTTTGCCGGTTACAAAAGACCTTGGCGAAAGAATGAATGCTTTATTTGGAATTCAAAAGGCGTTTAAAGTAATTCCGAATGTGGTTGATAAATCTTTGTTTTATCCTTCTTTTGAAAACAAAAATTTTAAAAAAAGGTTCATTCACATTTCCACTTTAGGTTATCATAAAAATATTTGGGGCATTTTAAATACCACTAAAAGATTATTTGAATCAAGACAGGATTTCGAATTGCATCTCGCAGGAAATGCTTCTCAGGAAATAATATGTTGGACCAAAGAAAATCACCTCATCAATAATTGTATTTTTTTCACTGGATTGATTTCGTATCAAGAAGTTGCAGCTGAACTCAGAAAATCAGATGCATTAGTAATGTTCAGTCGTTATGAAAACCTGCCTTGCGTAATTTTGGAGGCGCTTTGTTCAGGGTTGCCGGTAATTTCAACAGATGTAGGAGGTATCCGTGAAGTGATCAGTGAAGAAAACGGTGTTTTGATTCAATCAGAAAATGAACACCAATTGTTGGAAGCAATGAACAAGATGCTTGACAGTTTTGACAATTACAACAAAGAAAACATCGCATCAAAAGCTAAAGAAAAATTTAATTACCGAACTGTTGCTAATCAATTTCAGGAAGCATACAAGGATGTTTTAGGCCGATGACCGGAAAATTTTTTAATTGTTTCTGTTGGCAAAAGCGTTAAACTCAAAACCAGCATTTCATAAAAAACAGCATCCGATAAAAACCAAAAACCTATTGGTAAAAGCAGAGAAAGAATAAAAAGAACTTTATCAAATTTGCGTGTAAAAAATCCAATTAAAAAAAGTCCTTCCATCACGAAACCCGCAACGAATATAACTTCTATTAAAAATGGATGATCTAAAAAGCACCAATAGATCTTGCTTAAAAAAGTGTCAGGGTTGAGAAATAAATAAGAAGTAAGATTTCTTTTCAAGATCAATATTCCCTGATCGCTTTGAAGCCATGAAAATCTGAAAAATTTCCAAAGGAAAGCACTGGAATAAGCGAACAAAAGAAAATATCTCAATCCCTGCCAGGCAAGCGAAAGGTTCTTTTTTGAAAATAAAAAAACAAATGGCGTGATTAATAAAGCAGCTAACGAATGAGTATGATGAACCCCGTAAGAATTAAAAATAATGTAGTAAACAAAATAGAAAAAAATAAAAGTAAGAATTAACCACTTTTTACCCGGAAACAGAATAACACAAATGCACATTACAAACATCACTACATCCCAAACCCAGGCAACAAATAAATTTGACGAAACTGCTTGCGGAATTTTCAAAATGTGCATCAATAAGAAAGTGGGATCAACAAAAGGAAATTTAAGAACCGGCGCGTGCAGTTGATGATTAAGGGTGTTGGAAAATGCGGCAAAGATCAAATCAATAAGAATAAAAGAAAAGACGATCCTGCAGAGAAAATGAATTTCTCTTTGATCAAAGATTTCTCCATTTGGGTTATTCTTCATTTATCAAAT
>JBQCEG010000002.1:0-17364 GCA_051960475.1 Ginsengibacter sp. | reverse complement strand
GCCTACATAGAGCGGAAGAATGACAGCCTCAGGAGAGAACTTTTAAATGCTTGTTTATTTACGATTCTTACCGAGGTAAGAGAACTGTACGATGAATGGAGGAATGATCGACCCATAAATCCTTCGGATATACATCACCGCTACTTTACGCTGCAAAGAAGGACAGCATGATAGCTTTATCCACATCGGCGAGCGGAAATCCTTCACAAATTGCAGCGCAGACGGTAACTAACGTTGGCCCGAAAAAACGGGGAGCCTACACTTGCTTTTTACTAATTCTTTGATAAAAGAATGACTATAGTAAATGTGATTTAGTGAGGAACCTTCGTGTAAAATTGAAAAAGAGGCTATCCTTTTGAAACAGCCTCTCTTTTATCCAATAACGTTCCTGTAAAAAGTTTACATTATTTCACAATAAATTATTCAAAATCCTCCTCTTCTGAATTGTGTAAATTGGAAATAAAGCTATCATAAATAGATACGTTTGAACTATCAGAAATAACAATTGTTCCTGATGAATCTTTTGTTGCAGCATCTAAAGTTGTACTGGCAATACCCTGGGTAAGAGTTGCTAAATTTAAAGCAGTTACTGCATTGTAATTTTTCCCATCTGCAATAGTTATGGATGGAATTTGCGCGTGAAACTCATAGCTTTTATTAAGAGTGAAAGTTATGGGTATTGTATTATAGGTGCCGTGTAATTCCAGGGCGGCATCAGATGCAGTAGGGGCAAGATCAATTTCAAATTGTGCGGTGTCATATGCACCTGTTGGAATATTGATGTTTCCTAAAGAGGCAAGAGGAGAAAAAAGATCTATTTTTTGTGGCGTTTCTGAATGAAATTCTACGTGATTATCTGATCCTTCAGCTTCAAATTTGATTTCTTCTGCCGAGGCGTAGCCGCTTGTCCACGTAATCGTTCCTCCTGAAACACGAGCAGCGGATGTACTTGTAGTTCCAGAGGAAAAAGCTAAAGAAGTACTTGGGTTTATCGCTTTTAACTGATAGGATACCTGGTTTGAGTTTGGGGTGTTGGCTTTTTTGCAGCCAAAGATTAATGTCATCGCAGCGATTGCAGTGATTGAGACAATTTTCGTTTTCATAAAGGTTGTTTTTTAGTTTTTGTGAATGAATATTGATTTACTGGTAAAACAGGAAAAGTGGTCATACCCCTATTGGGATAAAATATTTTTTTTAGGTTGTATCGGGAAAAGCATTTTAATGAGGATATAAGTTTTAATTAATAGTTAGTTCTAATTAAAAGTTCAAAAATGACGTGTCCTAATTTTCAATTTACAACCTTTTATAAAACTGCTTTTTTCATATAGTTACATATGCGGAGGCAGGATTATCGGTTTTGCTATGACCGGCCTGTAATAGCGGGTAGGATATAAAAGAAGTTGCAGGTAAAATACATAATAGCTGATTGATTTTGTTTTCATAAAATTGGTTTTTTGGTTTAATTATTCAGTTATAAAACTGACAATAGCTGCAAACCCCTATTATCTTCCAAAAGAATTGAAAAATAATATGGCACAAAACTTCTTTAAATACCGGAAAAATTGTATAAGCTGAAAAGTGGGTAATTAGTTACGGATATGTTTCTTCATTCTGCTAAAAATCACAGGTATGAAAATTATTCTAAACAGCGTTTTTATAACTCATCATAATAGAATACCCATTGATTTTTATAACTTCCTCCGAAGACTCCATACCCGCCATTGACATTTCCTGAAGGAGAAAGAAGAGAGGAGGGGGCAGAATTCCAAATTCTGTCCTGTATTTTTCATATTGTGACAAATAATCAAATAGCGGCTTGCTAACCGATTTAACTTGTACCAGAATTCTTCCTTTATCTTCCGGCACTTGTGCTTCGAAATAAGATTTATCTATTGCAAATGAAGTTGTATAACTGTTACCATTGAATAGAGAATCAGTTAAAAATATTCTATGGAAGGAACTATCAAGGCTTGTAAAATCTTCATTATCAGTTTGGACATCGCTTGTATATATATTTAGCCGCTGATAATTATTGGTTAAAACAGTATCCTTAAAGAGGTCAATGTTCTGTTGACTGCTCGCTTGATCATATACATTTTGACCTTCACTTGTATTATAGTCGTATTTGACCCCTTGCCACAAAAAATAAGTACGTAAATAGACAAGTTGTTTTAGCGCTTCAAAGATGTAATAATTTTTTTCGTTGCTGTTATCTTGAATTGTAAAATTAAACTCAAGGACCTCTTTGCCATTACGTTCAGCGTCATCTGCCTCTACGTTCTGTACTGAGAAAGATTGAGGAATATGAGTGGAAGCAGTTGCTGTTTCAAGACCTGCCTGGCTTACTTGTAAAGAATAAGACTGGTTGGGTTTAAAAAGAACCGGATTAGTAAAGATTGCAGAAGGATTGTTTGAAAAATCTGTTGCATTATTCCAGTGTAAGACGCTTATATTGCCTAACGTATCAGTAATCTTTACTGAGGCTGCTGTCATTTTTTCAAAAGAGATCGATTCGTTATTTCCAACGGGAATGCTTTTGCTCACAGGTATGATTGCTGAATCTCCCGCAGAAATTTCCGCTAAAACAACTATTTTGTTCTTTTCATTGTGAATACTTCCTTCATTTTTCCTGCAGGAAATAAGAAGACTGTATAACAAAAAACATATAAACATATTCAGATTCCCAGTTTTCATAATTATTAAAATTTTAAAGTATAAGAAACATAGGGTGTCGAATTAAAAATGCTATTTCCGGTTTTAATGACTACACTCTTACTGCTCATTGAACCTTTCAATATATAATTGTATTGATCCGGTGCCCCGGAAATGTTGTACACTCCTGCTGTTAATAATGACTGTACTTTCTTGTCTTTTTTACTATGATAACTAATTGCAAAGTCAGCTCGTTGGAAAGGAGTTGTTCGGGATTGGTTAACTCCCGAATAATGGTATATAAAGCGGTAGTTGTTTAATGGATCATCAGGAGTGGAAATCTGCTGGGAATTATCAAAGTCGGGATATATTTGGTTAGGGAGGGTATAAACTTCGCCGGTGGCAAATGTCCATAGAACACTGCTTTCAAAGTGCTTATTTATTATATAGTTAATACCGATGTTTAAGTCATGTCTTCGATCATATTTATAGGGAAATTCTTTTCCATTATTGATACTTTCAAACTGCCTGAAACTCCAGGACAGAGTATAGGCTATTTGCCAGGATAATTTTTCCCCTTTCCTTTCTAACATCCATTCTGTTCCGTAACTTCTTCCTTTTCCAGTTTCTATATTTTGTTGCCAGTTACTGCTATTAATAAAATAGCTTTTGCCTTCTGAGTAATTAGTAACGTTAGTCATATTTTTATAGTAGCCTTCCAGTTTAAAGGCAAACCCTTTATGATCTCTGAAAGAATATCCGAGGTTATAATTATCACTACCTTCCGGTTTTAAATCAATTGTACTTGGAACCCATAAATCGCTGTTCACTCCCAGACCTGGATTGGTAACAAGGTGGAGGAATTGGTTCATTTTACTATAAGACGCAAATATTTTATGAGATCCCGATATGAGGTAATGGGCAAAAAAACGGGGTTGCAAGTCAATTGTATGATAGTCTTTAAACTGATAGGCAGAAACGTGCAGCCCCGGCCTTACAAATAAATGTCGTGCTATTTTTATTTCAGCTTCGGAATAACCAGACAGCAATTCAAAAATTAATGGGTCGAAGGACGTAAATGATTTAGCGTCCTCTTCAAGTACGTTAGATATTTTCGTATCGAATGGCTTAATGACCGTTTGAGCTATTTTGACTCCTGAGTTTATTTTTATTTTTTTAGAAGCATATATTTCTGCCTGTACTTTCGCATTGAACTGCCGAATAAAGGAATAAGTACCCACAGATTTTGTTTGAACCACTTCCTGGTCATCATCATTTTGATATAAAGTGTATTTATATCCGCCAAGGTTTTGATACTGGCTAAAGTTGACAGAAGTATTGATAAATGACCTTGCCCCAAGAAGGTAGTTCCATCCAACCGAACCGATAAGATTGCCCCAACGATGTAAATTATTAATGTCATTTCCTGACTGTCTTAGATTGTCTTCTCCTTTGTAAGCATTGAATGACAATTTGTTTTTTTGATTTATAATGTGAGTGAGGCGGAAATGAGCATCGTAAAAATCTGTTTTTATGCCTTTTTGAAATGCATCATAAAACGGGATAGATAAACTATGACGCGCAGAAACCATCATGGAAGTTTTGTTTTTAACTATAGGTCCCTCCAGCATGAAGGATCCGGCGAGTAAACCTGTGTTCGCTTCACCATGCCAACTTTTCATGTTGCCCTCTTTTGTATATACATCAATCACTGAGGAAAGTGCACCGCTAAAGCGGGCAGGGAAATCACTTTTGTACAATCGTATGGATTTTACCACCGACTGGTTAATAATAGATAAAGCGCCTAACATGTGTGAAGGGTTATAAACGGGATTGCCATCCAGGAGGAAAAGATTTTCATCAATTCCGCCACCCCGGACCAAAAATCCATTAAATGCTTCAGGGACATTCCTTACACCAGGCAATATATAAGCTGCCCGAACAGGGTCGGCTTCCCCCATTAAGTAGTTGTAAGGGGTGAGCTTCTTTGATGCAACTTTCACTGATGCATCATTTTCTTGAGATTCTGACTGAACTACTATCGGGGAATAGCTGTCTTTTTTTACAGATAAAGAAATGTCTTTCTGCAAATTACTATGCATGTCTACATTCAAAATAACCGGCTGCATTCCTGCATAAGATATAATAATCCGATGCTTTCCTTCGGTAAGTGAAAGGTTAAAATAACCGTAGGAGTTTGATATAATTCCTTTTCGCGAATCTGATTCATACACTGTTGCATCTATAAGGGGTTCTTTACTACTTTTTTCTTTTATGTATCCGTATAATGTATATCGGTCAGGTAAAAATTCTTGAAGGGTAAATTGCTGAGATGAAGGCACCAACATGATTTTATTATTTTGTTCAATCAGTTTAAGGTGCTGGCCCTCCAGCACTTTCTCTAATAATTTCCCCAGGGTATTTTCATCACCATTCAATTTAATTAATTTATTACCCTCCAGGTTATTTGATGAATATTCAAGTACTACACCGCTATATTGTTTTATTTCCTCCAAAAATTCGGCTACTGTTGCTGTGGTTTTTTTAGGGTGATAGGTAGTGGAAAGTATTTTTCTTTGAGCAAAAGAATTAGTATAAAATCCAATAAGAATAATAAAAGGTAAAAGAATGTTTTTCATATTAGGACTGGTAAATATCTACTAACCGACATTGGATTTTATAGATAAACGAAACTCTAAATCACTTATTTTGAAATAATTAGATTGTGGTCTTGCTTTCGGATCCTTAGTCCAGTAAACAAATGAAGTTCTTTAATAACATCTTCCAGCGATTCGTTCCTGAATTGCGCAGTTACTAACATGTCACTAGCTTTTAAATCCTCAGAAAGGATTACATCAACATTATAGTAATCTTGTAAATCTGTTGCAACTTGTTGCAGGTTGGTGTTATCAAATACAAGGACATTCGTTTTCCATGACAACATATTCTTGCTTTCAATTATTTTAAGTTCTGGTTTTTGCTCTTTTAGGATTGCAGCCTTGCCGGCATTCACAATAAGAGCATTCGCTTTATCGGATTTGCCCGAGAAGCTAATTTTTCCTTCTGTAACCATAACTTGTTCCATTGAATCGTTGCTCTCTGCTAGAAAAGCAGTTCCGATATCCTTAATCACACTCTTATTGGTAATTACAATAAATGGTCTTTTTTCGTCATGAAATACCTGGAAGTAAGCTTCTCCTTTTAAGCGAACGCTGCGTGTTTTTTTTCCATAATTATCCGGCGTACTAAGGCTGCTTCCTTTGCGAAGTGTAATTATGGTACCGTCAGAAAGGTGAACAGTTTTGTTTGAAACCCCCGCTATAATTCCTTTCCATGTTGTCTTGGAAGAAATATTGTAAAAATAAAAGAAACCTAAGGTGATTATAACGGCAGCAGCGACTGCGATAGCTTTCTTCCATGGAAACATTCTGACAACCTTACCTTTATTTACGGGTAAAACTTGTGCACTTATTTTTTGCCACGCATTTTCAGTATCAAAAGGATATATAGCGGCTTTAGCACTATCATTCCATAAGAGCTTCAGTTCTTCAAACTCACTTTGATGAGCCGGGTCTTCTTCTAACCATTGATGCAACTCCTCCTGCTCCACTGCTGAAGCTTCGTTATTTAGGTGGCGAATGATAATTTCAATAATGTTTTCCTTACTGCTCATGTGTATTCCTTAATAAAACCATTTTTGTATGAAAACCCCTATATGGTGATCTAAATAATTACCTCCAACCATGCAAAGGGCCACAAGAAAATATATCTTGTTTTCTTTTGCAAACACCCGTAAAATTTTCAATGCTTTACTTATTTGATTCTCAACTGTTTTTACAGAAATCCCCAAGTTGTCAGCTATTTGCTGGTAGGTAAGATTGCTAATTCTACTTAACAAAAAAACTTCTTTGCATTTAGGGGGCAACTGATCCATTGCTTTTGATATAAGTTCTGTAGGTTTTGCTTTTTTATCCTCAGGGTCTAACTTAATAGTAATTTCTCCGGTCTCATCATCGTCCTTCATTTCCACCATCTTGTACCGTTTATTTTTTTGGAGCCTGGTCAGACAATTATTACGTACAGCAGAAAAAACATAAAACTTCAGTTGTTCCGAACCAATCAGATCCTGGCGGTTCGACCAGATCTTAATAAAAATCTCCTGAACTATGTCTTCGCAAGTTGCTTCATCTTTGAAAAAAGAATAGGCATAGCTACACAATCTTTGATAATATTGATCAAAGAAAATACGAAAGTTTGTTTGCAACGATTCTTCTGGAGGGGTCATTTTAAAACAGAATCAAATCTCTTTCCTTTTAGTTTGTTAAAAAATAAATCCGGATAACTGTTTAAAGCAATTTTATCGTCATTAAACGAATTGATCATTCATTATTTATTTTCCGAATTTAGGTGATTAACAGAATCAAAACTTTTATTTTAAATCTTTCAATAAAATGGCGAAAAATGAGGTGGGAAATTCGAAGATGTTCTTTTTAATTCCAAGACGTATTATAATTATGAATTTACAGTGTCCTTAAGCCTTACGTTTTTTCATGAGCCAAAACTTCAAATCTACCATATTTGAATTATTATTCTGCTATACAATTTCTTTGAGCCCGGAACTTTGATTAATAACCTTCTAAACACTAAGATTCTTTCAAGTGGTAAGCTTGGCCCAAGATTTTAATTCTACGTGACAATCTATTCAATATTAATATTTTTTATGTGTCAAATTAATGACAATTATAAATTCAACTAAAACAAATAGTTATAATATCTTGCGGCGGGATTTTAAAAACCTTAAAAAATTTAAACAATTTAAACAATTTCATGAACTCTTTTTACACCCCAAGAGCGTTTCTGTGCGGATACCCAAAAGCAAGATTATTTTGCAAAATAAAGCACATTTTATCCGGCAAAAAAATAAGAAACTGCCATTCGCACAAACTTCAAAATTCAATTCAAAAGCCCCTCATTCTTGTTTTGGTTGCGATTGCCTTAACCGCTAACCAAGCCTGCGCACAAACTGCCTGGACATTAGTTGCATCTCCAACCGGAAACGATTTATATGGAATCGGCTATGGCAACAACAGCTTTATGGCAGTGGGACCATCAGGAACCGTACTTTCTTCGGTTGATGGCATTACCTGGAGCATGCAAAGCATCGGTGGCAACCCTACGCTGGAAGATGTTATTTATTCCGGTGGTAAATGGATAGTTGTAGGTGACGCGGGGGCTGTCTATATTTCGACCGATGGTTAATTCATGGACCAGCGAAGTTTCCGGCACGACTAGTGATATTTACGGACTTGCCAGCAACGGCACCCTTAACATTGCCGCTGCACTAAACGGTGATGTGATCAGGTCAACAGATGGTATTTCCTGGACAAAAATAAATTTAGCAGCGTCATTTTCAGCAGTAGAGTATGGCAATGGCCAATTTGTTATTGTAGGTAATAATGGAATAATTTATACTTCTCCTGACGGCATTACCTGGACAAGCAGAACTTCCGGCACTAATAATTCACTTTTCAGGGTCATTTATGCTAATCACCTTTTCGTAGCTGTAGGACAAGTGGGTACTTCGTACACAACCGGTTTTGTCCTTACTTCGCCCGATGGCATTACCTGGACACCACGAACGATTCCATCCGGTACCGGTCCTTTAACCGGAATTACTTATGCCGGTGGCCAGTTCATAGCGGCAGGATATTCAGGAGGTTTAATTTCTTCTGCCGATGGTGTCAACTGGAATGCGGAATCATCTGTCACGGCCAACGATTTTTACGATGTGGCACAAGGTGGAAACAAGACTGTAGCGGTAGGCATGGCAGGTACTATTGTAACCCGAAGTTATTCTACCCTTCCACTTACATGGCTTTCTTTTACAGCTCTTCAAATTAACAACAGGGTTGAGTTAAAGTGGATTACAGCAACTGAATTACAAACGGCAGATTTTATTATTCAGCACAGCACGGATGGGTTTCATTGGGAAGACCTGGGCACTTTACCTGCTGCGGCATACAGCAGCGGACCGCACGCTTATTCATTTATTCACAATAGTCCTTCTGACGGAAGGAATCTATACCGCCTGATAGAGCGCGATCTTGATGGCAAAACAATACAGTAAAGTGGTCGGGGTGGTAATTCGTTTAGCTGGCGGCTTTTCAATTGTTGAAAATCCTGTAAATAATAACCTCCAGCTTCAAATCTCGCATAAAACCCGGGAAGACTTTATTCTTCAAATATCGGACATCAGTGGCAAAGTTATAAATGAACGAAAGCTCAACTGTGGAATTGGCTTATACACTTTGAATATAGGAGGCCTGGCACGTGGCGAATACCTGGTGATGCTGTCTTCAGGGAACTGGAAACAGGTAAAACGATTTATCAAACAATAAAAAATTCACAAATACCGGTAAAGGGCTGACCTCAAGGTCGGCCCTCACTATCGACATTAGTGGTTTGGAAATTAACCAATACTACTTCGAAAAAATTAAGTTCGACAAGGACATAAAAAATTTTTTTAACAGTGAGATTTTTTAACCATTGAATTCTCCAATACTTGAGGTAAATATTTGCTTAAACCACAGACTTTAAATTTCATTATAGATGGCAAGGGCAGTAAAGATAGAAAATTGCCATTTTAAATATTTTAATAATTATCAATTCCGAAAACTGACTTAAGAGCTGCCAGTAAAATGAAGATGAAAAGTCGTGGTTCCATCGAGGCTTTCTACACTAAGTTTAATATGCTGTAGGTCTGCCAGCTGCTTTACGATGGCCAATCCTAATCCACTTCCGGAGATTTTTGAATTTCTTGAATTGTCAGTACGGTAAAAACGGTTGAAAAGAAGAGGGATTTGTTCTTTATCAATAACGTTTCCTTGATTGCTGATAGATAATACTTTATTTCTTTCATCCCAGTCTATTGCTATTTCTCCGTTACTTGTTCCATATTTTATGGCATTGCTAAAAAGATTATCTACAATAATGGTTAATAAAAAATGATCCGCGAGAACGCTACTATTTCTGGGTAAAGAGATCCGGAGATTTACATCATTTTCAGCCAATTGCTTGTCCCATTTTTTTGCTGCTTCAGTAGCAAGTAAATAAAGAGAAACTATTTCCTTTTTTACTGATCTGGATTCCGTTCTGGCTAATTGAAGAAGTTGTTCAACTAATTGATGGAGGAGGTTCGTTTGCCTGATTGCTTCCTTAATTTTCGCTTCTAATTCTTCAGGTTCTCTTTTCTTTCGAAGTAACATTTCCAGATTACCCTTTAGCGCTGCGATTGGATTCTTTATTTCATGTGAGGCATCGGCTGTAAATTGTTTTTGCAGTTTAATACTGTTTTCTATGCGATCAAGCAATTTATTTATGGTTGTTGCAAGTTGAAATAATTCATCCTCTTTTGCAGGCAACGGCAGCCTCGTGTCTATATTCGAATCCGAAATACCAGAGGCAGTTATTATTAATCGATGAACGGGGGCAATTGCTTTTGAGGCGGATACGTAAATAACTACATACATAACCAATAACACCAGAGGAAAAATTACACTAAGGGTAAAGAGCAAATTACTTAAAACGTAATAGGACCCCTGCTGTGAAATACCAAGAATTAAATAGGCAAAAATCTTTCCATTGTTATTCTTTACAGGAAATTGGCCAACTCTTAATCGTTGGCCATCCAAACGCATGTTGTAAAAATATTCTGAATGCTTTTGAGGATAGTATCTAAGCTGATTCCCCTTCAGGTTCGACGATTTGAATAGTAAGTTATCCTTCTCATCAACCATTTGAATAAAGGTTGGGTTAACTTCGACCTTACCTTTTGCCTCACCTTCTGAATTGAAAATATTGTTTGTGATGTCATTTTCCCAATGTCCAGAATTTAGAATTTCTATCTTCGCCCGCCTTATTTCATTGTCAAGGTGCCGGAAAGAACTGAATCTTGCCACAAGGTAGATAACTACAAATACAATAGCCACTGTAATGGCAACTGCGATTGTATTAAAAAGAGCAATGCTTTTTTTAAAACTGACTTTCATCATAATATTTTTCCAGAAGATCTTTATTTAAGCAGCATATCTTCAAACTATGCTCACTCCTACTAAATTATAAAAAAAACGGATGAGTAATGCCATGAAATCTCTTAGTATATTGTCCTTTCAGTGTTATGAAATTATTTTTATCAGAATTCAAGGACCTTTCAAAATAAATACCCGTTTGATAAACAGGTTCTATATTCTATTATTTTACTTGAAAGTATTAATTATAATTATTAAGACCTATATTCAAAGTCTTACCACTTCAGATCAACATTGATTGTTGCTATTCACTTTATCCTTAACTCCACAATAGCCCAGGATTTTTTCTAAAGGACAAAATTTAGTAATACCGGATTGAAATAAATTAATACCCACGAAAACACTTAACCAAATCCAGTTGATATTTACAAAATGGCTAAGGGCTACACTTATTAGCAGAATAAGTCCGGCAACAACACGAATAATTCTTTCTTTCATTTTTTTATTTTAAAGATTTGATTTTTCTACTGCCACGATGAATGCTCTTACCGGAAAACCGGTATCATTTGCCTGGTTGTATTTTTCGATCAACTCCATACAATACGTTGCATTTTCATCAGCAGTAAAACTGAATATCATTCGTGAATCAAATTTTTCATCACCACTGGCAAACCAATCTTCAAGAAGGTTTAAGGGATGATCATCTTTGAATCCCACTACATCGATGATACTGAATACAGAGATCTTCGCTTCTTTGAATATTTTGATTACGGTCTCCTGGTAATCTTTCAAACTGGTTACAATAAATAGTTTCATAACTTAATTTTTAATTATTTGGATGGATATTTTTTGCGCATCATTCTGTAATATAATAACGGTACTACCAGCAGGGTCAGGAAGGTAGAGGTAATGGTTCCTCCCATCAGCGATATGGCAAGTCCCTGGAAAATGGGATCGAACAAAATGATCACCGCTCCCAATGCTACTGCACCGGCTGTTAATAAGATGGGCGTTGTACGTACGGCGCCGGCTTCTATGATGGCCTGCTTTAATGGGATTCCCTCCCGAAGTCGGATGTTAATAAAATCAATTAATAACACTGAATTTCGGACCATTACACCCGCCAGAGCTATAAAGCCTATCATGGAAGTTGCCGTAAAATAGGCGCCGAGCGCCCAGTGGCCTAATACAATACCAATGAGCGACAATGGAATAGCTGCCAACATCACCAAAGGCACTGTAAAGTTTTGAAACCAGCCGACGATCAAAATGTAGATCAATAAAATAACCACTGCAAAAGCGATTCCCAGATCTCTGAACACTTCGAAGGTGATCTGCCATTCGCCATCCCACTTTAAAGAATAGTTATCCTGCATTTCAGGTTGATGGGTGTATTCTTCTTTTAATGAAAAACCTTTTGGAAGTTTTACGTTTTTTAAACTGTCTGAAATATTGGCAATGGCATAAGAAGGGCTCTCCAATTTACCGGCCATATCCGCCAATATGTACACTACTTCTTTTTGGTTTTTGCGATAAATATTCTTTTGTTTCAATCCTTTTGTTACTGTTACTAAATCCCTGATAGGAATTTCATTGCCCTGCATATTGGCAATTTTCAAATCGAGAATATCATCGAGGCTTGCTTTATCTGAATCACTCAACTCTAACTTTATAGCAGTTTGATGATACGATACCGGTTGATAAATATTTCCGGAAGGCAAGCCTGACAAGGCCGCGTTAACCGTTGCAGCTACCTGCTCCGTGGCAACACCATAATGCATCGCTTTTTCTTTATCAACTTCTATATGATATTCCGGTTGATCTGCTTCAACCATCCAGTCTACGTCAACAACATCTTTTGTTTTACTGATGATATCTTTAACCTGTTCTGCAATTTTAATCTGGTCGTTATAATCCGGCCCGTATATTTCAGCAACCAGTGTCGACAGAACGGGAGGCCCCGGTGGCACTTCTACAATCTTCACATTCGCATTGTATCTTTTTGCAATTACCTGAATGGGGCCACGCATCAATTTAGCTATGTTGTGGCTTTGAATCGTCCTGTCTTTTTTATCGACTAAATTCACCTGTATGTCGGCTACATTATCGCCCCTTCTTAAATCGTAATGGCGAACTAAACCATTAAAACTAATGGGTGCTGACGTTCCAATGTATGCCTGGTAATTGGTGACTAATGGTTGGGTAGAAACGTAGTCTGCAATATCTTTTGCAACCGCTTGTGTTTTCTCCAGCGTGGTTCCTTCAGGCATATCAATCACTACCTGGAACTCATTCTTATTATCGAATGGCAACATTTTAACTGCGACTGCTTTTGTGTAGAACATGGACAAGGAGGCAAACAAGATCACAACAATACTTATAATAAATGTCCAGCGCTTCCAACGGGTTTCCAATAACGAGCTGATGAAAGAACGGTATATTTTATATATGGGGCTTTCTTCAAGTACATGAGGTTTACTTTCCTTATGTGTTACGCCTTTCTTTTCTTTTTCACGAAGGAATATAAAACCAAGGTATGGGGTGAGCGTTAACGCAACGATCAACGACAACATCATCGCGATCGATGCACCAATAGGCATCGGACTCATATAAGGGCCCATCATACCTGAGACAAAAGCCATCGGCAATACTGCTGCAACCACAGTAAATGTTGCGAGGATAGTAGGGTTGCCCACTTCGTTTATCGCATAGATAGCAGCCTGCAAAGGAGGCAATTTTTTCATCTTAAAATGCCGGTGCATATTTTCGGCAATGATGATTGAATCATCTACTACGATTCCCGTTATAAACACCAAAGCAAAAAGCGTGATACGGTTAAGTGTGTAATCCAAAAAGTAGTAACTGAAAAGGGTAAGCGCAAATGTTACTGGCACAGAAAGGAACACGACAAGGCCGCCCCGCCATCCCATAGCCAGCATTACAAAAAGGGTAACCACTACAATCGCAATAAATAAATGGAATAACAATTCAGAAACTTTGTCAGATGCTGTTTCTCCATAATTTCTTGATACCGTCAGGTGCACTTCATTGGGTAATAACTCATTTTTAAGATGTGCCACTTTAGCCAGTATTTCCTTCGATAATTTCATCGCATCCGCTCCCTTCTTTTTGGCGATGGATAATGTGACTGCCGGATAATTTGATTTAAATGCATTCGATTTAGCGCTATCTGCCTTTCCATATCCAAACAGGACGTATTGGTGGGGAGTTTCAGGACCATCTTCTATTTTTGCAACCTGCTTCAGGTATACCGGTTGCTGTTGATTGGTACCTACGACAAGGTTCCCAACATCATCTCCAGTAGCCAGAAAATTTCCTGTTTCTACCGAGAACGCTGTATCCTGTTGCAACAGATCACCCGATTGCATCTGCACATTACCGGCTCGTATTTGTTTGCTGACAGATAAAAAATCAAGATGGTTTTCAGCCATTTTATTTTTATCCGGCAATACTTTAATTTCACGGCTTCTTCCGCCAATAATATTTATATCCGAAACATTCGGGATCTTTTTAATTTCATTATCCAGTTCCTGGGCAATTTGTTTTAACTGGTAGTCGTCATACTTTTCGCTCCATAAAGTTAAACTCAATACGGGCACATCATCTATGGATCGTGTTTTTATTAATGGAAGCGTAACGCCTTGCGGCATTTTATCCATATTTTTCATCAGCTCGCTGTATAATTTTACCAGTGAATTCTCCACATTTTCACCTACATAAAATTGTACGATCAACATTGCCTGCCCCTTCATTGATGTGGAATACACATATTCAACGCCCTTTATATTAGAGATTATTTTTTCCATAGGCGCTGAAACTTTCGTTTCAACATCTTTCGGTTCGGCGCCGGGATAGCCGATAAAAATATCGGCCATTGGCACCTTTATTTGCGGTTCTTCTTCGCGGGGAATCAAATAAGTACTGTATCCGCCAATCAATAAAAAGGCGATCATTAACAGTATAGTCAACTTCGACTTTATAAAAGCCTTTGCTATATTTCCTGCAAAACCATTTTTCATTTGGGTCTATTAATTCGTTTATAATTTTTTCAACCGGCAGCAACTTGTAATAACGGTCATGCTTACCCGGATGTTCTTCGCCTATTTTATTTTTACCGGTGCTCCGTTATACAATTTTTCGTCTGCACTCACTATGTATTGTTCATCTTTGCCCAAACCGCTGAGCACTTCTACTTTGTCTCCATAAGTTTTCCCTAATCTTACCCAACGCAACAGTGCAGTGTTATTGCTGCTTATGGTATACAAACCTGTTAGCTGATCCCGGTTATCGATGCTTGCAGTTGGTACGAGCACCTGCCCATCCTGAACATTATTGGTTGCACCGGCTTTTGTCAGTGGTATAGAAACATCCACATACATTCCTGAATACAATCCTTTTTTATCGGGAATGCTTATTTTGATAATGTACTGGCCACCGGTAAACCGGGATGATTGATTGACCTGGGTAATCTCCCCATTGAGCGTTTTGTTGATCGCGTTTATGGACAGAATCGCCTTTTGGCCCAACTTGATTTTGTCAATTGTATTTTCAGGTACAGAAGCACTCACCTGGTAGCTGCCTCCTTGCTCTATGATTAAAATAGGCATTCCCGGATTGGCCATACTTCCGGCATCGGCAAGTTTCTGTGTAACAATACCAGAGAAAGGTGCGGTTAAATTCGTATAATTTAATTGCGCATTTGCTTCATTGCGCATTTGCTTCGCTGCTTCCAGACCTGATTTGGCTGAAGCTAATTGAAGCGTAACATTATCCAGTTCTTTAGCAGTCGCGCTTTGCTGGTTGTATAAAACGGTGAACCGGTCAAAATCTTTTTGAGCATTTTTCAGGGCTGCCTGCGCTTCAGCAATCATGGCATCAGCCCGGGCTCTTTTGGCTACAATATCCTGATCACTGATAGTTGCCAGTAGTTGCCCTTTGCTTACATGATCGCCGGTGTTTACTTTCAGCATCGTAATATATCCCATCACTCGCGTGCTGATATTAGCTGACTGGGCCGCCTCAATTTGTCCACTAACATTAATATTTCGTTCCCCGCCCGAAGACGGAGTTGCAACGGTTACGGTAATTGGAATGTCAGTATTTGCCTTAGGTTCGAGATTTACTTTAGAGGAACAGGCATTAAGTGTAAGCAATGCCGTTATAAAAGTAAAGGTGTACAATCCCCTTTTTGAGGTAATAGAAATTTGCATGTTAAGAGAAATTTATTGGTTGGTAGATGAGGTTAGAAGTTGAATGTAAGCCGCGGTAACATTTGCTGTAAAGACAGCCTCTGATAAATTGAATTTTTGTTGGGACAGCTGTGTGGCAGCCGTTAAAACATCAGTGGTGTTTACTAAACCTTGCTGGTATCGGTTTTGTAAAATATTTAATGCTTCTGATGCCTGGTCAACAGCTATTTTTTGCTGACGGATATCGTTTTGAGCATCGGCAAGGTCGCGGTAAGCTTTATTGAGTTCCAGTTGGCTTTGATCTTTTTGATCAGCTAATTGTTCTTCCAGTTTATTTCGCTCCAGTGTTTGTGTTTGGATCGTGTTTTTAATGCTGTTTCCGCTGAAAATATTCCAGGTCAGCTGTATTCCGGCCAGGTACGCATTTGCTCCAAACCCAAGTATACGTTTATCATTAAGCTGGTAACTTCCAAAAGCATTTAACTTTGGCAGCTGGCTCATCTTGCTTGATTTGATCATTAAATCAGTTGCTTCGATGGCCTTTTGCATCGCCAACAGATCTGATCTTGAAGCCGCTATTTTTTTTGCGGTATCAATTTCGGTAACCTCTGTCGCAGGAGCGATTACTTTATAGATGTTGCCAGCGGGTTTTCCCATCAACAGACTGAGTTGGTCAGATGCGTTGCGGACATTACTCTTAGCTTTTGCCAGGTTACTTTCTACGGTTGCCCGGCGAACCTCTGCATTTAATACGTCCGATTTTTGAACCAATCCCTGTTGGTAATGGTTTATGGTAAAAGTGTAAACTGATTGGGTAGTTTTCAGATTTTCCTCCAGCACTTTCACCGCATCAAAAGCCAATTGCAGTTGCATATAAGCTTTCTGAGCCTCAAAGGTGAGATACTCTTTGGTTCGTTGTGTTTTATAATGGAATAGTTCTGTTTGCTTATCAGCAGCTTTACGTTTATACCACATATCCATATTGATTATGGGCTGCTGCACTTCAAACTTTGTGGTAAAATCAGCGGTGCCTGATGGATGGTTTAAAAGATCAGGATTAAAATCATTTTGTGTGATCGACTTTTGCTGCAATTTGAATCCAAAAGCATTCAAGGGATTATTAGTGCTCATACCCGTATAAGAAAAACCTACCTGCGGCAAATAAACTGCCTCTGTTTGTTTATAGTTAGAGGCAGCAATGTCTTCATCAAACGTTGCTAGTTTAATTGCCGAATTATTGGAAATTGTAGCAGTTATCGCCTCATTCAAGGTTAGCTTTTGCAGCCTGTCCTGCGCTGAAACTAATATCGGTATTGAGTTTAAGAGTACGACTATAGCTACAGTAAAAGTGAAAAATTCGTTTTTTCTACGCATCAATTTTTTATTTGCGCGCAAAAGTATCTGCATCAAAATCCCTGTGGTGTAACAAAAGTCACTGTGGATTTCAAATTATCAGTCTTGATGAGGAATGTTAG
>JBQCEG010000001.1:0-35437 GCA_051960475.1 Ginsengibacter sp. | reverse complement strand
AGGCTGATGAGAAGGGGAAAATGGAATGGGCAAAATACAAAGACACGCACGTTGAACATCTCGCGCGGCTGGACGCTTTCAGTCGTTTACATTTGCCGATAGGCGGGGGAACAAATACGATAAATGCGGCAGAAGCGCAGCATGGCCCAAGCTGGAGAATGATCGTTTCTTTAACGCCTGAAACTGAAGCCTACGGCGTTTATCCGGGCGGGGAAAGCGGAAACCCGGGAAGCAAATTTTATGATCAATTTATTGATACCTGGGCTGCAGGAAAATATTTTCGTTTGTGGATGATGAAGTCTTCGGAAGCAAGTGACCCGCGCATAAAATATACCGTGACTTTTAATTAAAAACTTATAGAAAATGAAATTTATTATTTCATCTATCCTCATTATACTCTTTAGTTTTCTTGCCGGTTTGTATTTGCCATGGTGGTCAATTGCGATTGTGGCATTTTTGATATCAGTCATTATTCAGCAGAAGCATTTTGTTTCATTCATCTGTGGCTTTCTTTCTTTGTTTTTGTTATGGGGATTTTTAAGTTATTGGATCAGCATGGAAAATGATCACATTTTGGCACATCGTGTTTCACTTCTCATCTTTAAAACCGATAGTCCCTTCTTGCTCATTTTTGCAACAGCATTTATTGGTGCAATAGTCGCGGGTTTTGCTTCACTTACCGGAAGTTATTTAAGAAAGGAAAATCAAAAAAAGGCTTCATTCTGAAAAATAAAAAAGGTTTTTTGTTTCGTTTACTGAATCAAAACTTTTCAAGCCATTTAAGCTTATGCAAAAATTACTGTTCCTGCTTCTACTGTTTTTTTCTTTTAATATTTATTCTCAAAACGTTACCGGAACAGTAAGAGATGCTGATGGCCATCCTTTGCCATTTGCGTCTGTAATTGTAAAAGGAACTCCAACTGGTGTCACTTCAAACAATGAAGGATATTTTTCATTGAACCTTACCCCGGGAAATTATACACTCGATTGCAGGTTTGTCGGATACTCTTCTGTAGAAAAAAATATTACGGTAACTGCGTCACCCCTAAATGTAAATTTCGTTTTACATATTCAAGACCTGACGCTGAAAGAAGTGATCATAAAGAAGGGCGTTGAAGATCCGGCTTATGCGATCATCAGGAAGGCAATTAAAAAGCGGCCTTATTACCAATCCCAGGTAAAAGCATTTGAAGCGCAGGTTTATGTAAAAGGAATGATCAGGTTATTAAACTTGCCGCAAAGAATAATGGGACAAAAAATTCCTGAAGAAGACAGGGAATTGCTTGGCCTTGATTCTTCAGGCCAGGGAATTATTTATCTGACGGAATCAGTGACAAATGTTTTTTATCAACATCCTGACAAACTCAAGCTGGAAGTGGTTTCTACAAGAGTCAGCGGAAATAATGGATTGGGATTTAGTTTTCCGGCTTTCATCAGTTTTTATGATAACAATGTGAATATTGCCTCACAAGTAAACCCGCGTGGATTTGTTTCGCCGATCGCAGATAACGCATTCAATTTTTACAATTATAAATTCCTTGGAAGTTTTTTTGAAGACGGAAATGAAGTGAATGTAATCAAAGTGATCCCGAAACATAAATATGCTCCTTTATTTTCCGGTATCATCAACATTACAGAAAACGATTGGCGCATTTTCAGTTGTCAACTTTCTCTTTCAAAACAAAATTCCCTGGAAATCCTTGATTCACTACAAATCTCTCAAATTCATTCACCTGTTGACAAAGAAGTTTGGCGGATCAAAAACCAGGTGATCCATTTTTCATTCAACAAATTTGGAATCCGTTCGCAAGGAGATTTTGTAAATGTTTATTCGAAATACAATCTTCATCCAAATTTTCCTGAAGGTTTTTTTGATCGTGTCGTTATAAAATATGATACAGCTGTTAATAAAAAACCGCATTCCTATTGGGATTCGATAAGACCGGTTCCTCTCGAACCGGAAGAAATAAAAGATTACCAAACCAAAGACAGTGCTTTTATTGCACGAAATGATACAACAGTTCAAAACCTTGACAGTCTTCGAAAAAAGCAGGGCCCATTGAAATTGACACAGGTTTTTTGGAGCGGTGTTAATCGAACGCATTACAGCGCACATCCTTATCATATTTCATTTGATCCATTATTAAAAACAATTCAATACAACACAGTTGAAGGTGTTGCGATCAATCCTTCGCTTGTAATTTCAAAAAAATCAAAAGCTCTAAATACTAATGTGAGTTTCATTGCTGATGTTCGTTATGGATTTAACAACAGGCATGTGAACCCTTGGGCGGGTTTTGTTCTTGAAAATAAAGATGATTTCGATCCGGATAAAAAATTCAATCATCATTCCTTTTTTGTAGCCGGTGGAAAACGTGTGAGCCAGTTTTTTAAACAAAGTGATATTGATGGATTGGGAAACAGCATAGCTACATTATTATATGGAAGAAATGCCATGAAAATTTATGAGAATTATTTTGGCAAAACGGGCTATGATAAAGAGTGGGAGAGTGGTGCTAAATTTTTGATTGAAGGTGAATATGAAGATCGTATTCCTTTGAACAACACGACCAATTTTATTCTTGATAAAAGCTGGAGCTACAGGATTACGCCGAATTACCCGGTGGAAATAATGTCTTCACAATTTATACGTCACCAGGCAACGATTGTCCATGCTTCGTTTAGTTTTCAGCCTGGACAACAATACATTCAGTTTCCAAAAAGAAAAATGGCACTTGGCTCCAGCTATCCAACTTTTACGATTGACTATACAAAAGGAATTAAGAACCTTTTTGGAAGTGATGTTGATTTTGACAAGTGGTCATTGAATATTTCTGATGATGCCAACTTGAAATTGGCAGGTGTTTTAAAATACAATTTGACGGTTGGTGGATTCTTAAATAACAATATTGTCTATGCCCAGGATTACAAACATTTTTATGGCAATCAAACCATCTTCGCCAACCAATATGTAAGGTCTTTTCAAAATGCGAGCTACTACCAATTTAGTAATGCTTCTCCATTTTACACTGAACTTCATTTTGAACATCATGCAAATGGGTTGATTTCTGATAAAATTCCCTTATTGAAAAAGTGGAACTGGAATTTTGTGGAAGGAGCAAATGCTCTTTATATCAATCCTTCAAGAGAATATGCAGAAACCTTTATCGGCCTCGAAAATATTTTCAAAATTCTTCGTGTTGATCTTGTAGTGGATTTCCAAAATGGTTACAAACCTGTTTACACTTATCGTATTGGGTTTGATGGTTTACTTGCCGCGCCTTTTAATTATCAAAGATTTCATAAGACCGAAAAGATTATCAATGTGTGGTAAAAAAAAGAGTTGCAGAAACATAAGTCTTGCAACTCTTTTTACATTAACACAACAAGTAAACAAATAAATTTCTTGCTTTTTTATTTTTGAGTCACCACGATCTTCTCAGAAAATTCCTTCATTACTCCATTGAAAAACTTTTCTGTTTCTGCATATTTTGCAGCAGGGATCACATTTTGAGTAAGCTCAACCCGGGCAATAGAAGTGATCGTGTTGGCTTTTTCATCATAATGGTATTTTGTATTGAATGAACCGAAATCAAATTGTGCGCTTTTAGCTGAAGGAAGGTTTTCAACTGTATAATCAGCAGGCAATTGATAAATTGTTGTGTCGGTTTTTATAAAAGGATACCGGAAATAGAAATCTTTTGTTCGCTCTTTCGTATCAGGCAAATTTCCATCCAATAGCTTGTAGATACGGGGATTTAAAAACATTTTGCTACCTGCCGTAAACTCAGGAACTTTTTCAATTTTCAGGTTGAAAGTTGTACAAGCTGAATCTGCTCTTCGATCCGTCTTGATAGCAAACTCATCGGGTTGTAAAAAGCCCAGTCGCCTCACAAGAAATTCCTTCTGATCATCTTTTTTCTCATTCATCAAGAGATCAATCACTTCTTCCTTGTATTCACCTTTCGATGTCATAACGCTTTCACTTTCGCCCGAACCATCGTCATTCAATTTTATTCTTGTTGCAAGATTAAAGGTGTTTTCACATGCTTTACTTTTCGGCGTTGGCACTAACACGCCACCGCTTGGGGTTATCAGCAAAGCATTCCTGTTTTCAGTAAAACTACCTAAAACGCCAGGATCCGTTTCGTTACTTGTGCATTCAAGCCAGGTCGTATCTCCTTTTTGCGGCACACAAAGAATCACATGATTAAATGAATTATGCGGAAATGATGGATCAACAGGTTGCTTATTGTATTCAGCATTAATCAGCGCGGGATAACTTACAATTCCTACTGCATCAAGCATTGCCTCCATATAATTAGCCAGCGCCTTGCAATCTCCATATTTTTTCTGATCCACAAAATTGGCGTCGAAGGGTTTATAACCACCAATTCCTAACTGGATACTAACATACCTGAAATTAGATTGCAAATAATGGTACAATATTTTTATTTTCTGTTTTTCAGAGGTGGCGTTTTTTACCATGTCCTTCAAAAAACTTTTTGTTTCATCAGAAAGATTGAGAGAACCTTTTGAAAGTTCAGCATACCATTCGCCGAAACTTTTCCAGGTTGAAAGATCACCTTTGTGTCCATCCATTGAAAATTTGTTGGGCGAGATCAATATCGCCGGATAGGAACTTTCAGCGCTGGCGCAGCCTTCTTCATACGGCAACGCCTTAAGATCCTTCACTTCCCAAACATAGGTTTTGGATTTACTACTATTGTTTATAGCAGGCTGCAAATTGATCTGTTGCTGTTTGTATTTTAAATCAAGATCAACAGGAACAGTAGCTGTATATTTTGAATGTTCAACGGATTGTTCAGGAAACTGGATCCAATAGTTTGGGTAAAACAAAGTGCCTTTATACTTTACATCATAATCATATTCCACTGTCATCGGGTAGGAAGGAGCGGCCACCCTGAAATAATACACCTGGCCATCGACCACCAAACCATCGCCGGTGGCAATTGAATGCATTTCCTTCATTTTATAACTATTCACAGACTTTCCATTTGCATCAAATACTTTTATTTCTGCATTGGTCAGTTTTCTGAAATCGTCAGATTCTTCCTCAAAAAAAAGTTTGTCCTCTGCTTCAGCATCAAGAACAGTGATCACCTTATGAACAGAAAGTTTTGCAAAATCAATATCCTTCACTTCAAAGTTGATGGTTTCTTCGCGCATTACACTATGTGCATCTTTCAACAAAGAATCCGGAAGGGTAGAGGCGTCATAAATGTTTTCCTGCGAAAAACAATTGCTTATGGCGAACGCCAATGAAGCAGCCATTACAAATTTTTTCATCAGCTGTTGGTTTTCTTTTTGATAACAATTTGTTCGTTTAGTTTGTTGAACAACTGTTTGTAGAATTCATGGAAAAATCCATAATCCGAAGCCGCATAAACCGAACGAGTAAAATCAAGAGTTATCCTGAAATCAATTGCATTTGGTTCAGCCTGGAGAATGCGCTGCATCACGATTGAAGTGTCAGGTGTGATCATCTTAATACTTTTTGGCAATCCCTCAAATTCATATCCATCTGGAATATTTATTTTTCCAACAATGATGTATGATTTGGGAAAATTAAAATCAATGTCGGTTTTTCTTTCATCAGCAATGAATGGATTTTTTTCAAGTCCCTGGAATAGATTCAAACTAAAATATTTGTAATCTCCGGAAGAATTGAGGGGTGCTTTGAACTCAAACTTTTGCTGCAAAGGAAGTGAATCTGCATTTTCATTTGTCACTTCCAGATTCCTGACTTTCATTCCTGCAACCGCATCTGTGAAACGATCTTTGAAGGTGCTTTTATTTTCGATCCAATCTTTTTCTCTTGGATTTTTCGCATATCCATAACTGTAAACTGAAGCATTTCCTTCCATCACGTTATTGGAATCAATTGTTGCAAACAAAGAAACCATATTTTTCCACTTGTCTTTTGGATTTTGCAACCTTATCCATCCACCAATTTCTTTATCAACGACATAAGCATAATTGCCCAGCACATCATATGGAATAAGATAAGCAGGATTGTATTTATCAGCAGCGTTCAAAACAAATGTTTGATCACCTATGACAACATAAGCCATTGAACTATTAAATTGGCCGAGGAATGGATAAAGCGTGTTAACCGTGCCGTTGTCCTTTGTACTCACAAATAAAGGATATGCTTTTAATCCCGCATCACGCAAAAGATCAATAAGGACAAAATTCAATTCAGTATTGCTTCCCGATTTTTTATCCCAGGCGGTTTTGATTCCCTGCGTAGAATAAATTGTTTCCCTTCCATCCCAATTCATGTTTTTGCGGACGAAATCATGGATCAACAGCATTTTATGATAATCATCATTTACATCTTTAAGTTGGGCATCCAACTCAGCCACCTTCAGATTTTTTTTCAGTTGCATACCATAATCATCATCATCTAAAAGCTCGGTTGTTAGTTTAGGCCATGATGACATAACCTCTTCTACTTCTCCATTTGGGTAATCAATACGAGATAATTGAGAAACTACTCTTTGTAGATAGTCTTTTTCGGCACCCATAAAAGGTTCGTCAGGAAGTGAAGGAACGTCCCTGATAATATAATTTTTTTCATCTCCATGATTTGAGATCAGGTTTCCATGATAATAAATATTGTTATTGACCAGATTGCTGCTTTGATCTACCTGTTGATAAGCCAATACTTGTGTCGTGAATTTAAAAATTGACGGCATTAAAATCGTGTATTTGGAGATCCGGGTTGGAATTTCATCCTGGAAATACCAATCATCAATGTATTGAATCGATCTTTGCAGGTCGTTGAATTTATATTCGAAAACACTGCCTACTTTAACATTCGGCATTGTGAAAGAAACTTCAGAATAGCGGTTGTTCAGTTTCTTGATATAGATAGAAGATTTTTCCAGCTTAGTTTTTTCTACTTCGCCTGAATTATCAAGATTGTAAGTATAACCTGATATTCCATTGATGTTCTCAAAATTATTGTGGTTCAAAAACCTGATCTTGATATTTGCTTCATCTAGTCCTTTGTCTTTTAGGATTTTGATGCGAATGCGGTTTTCTGCTACAACAGTAAAATGATCCGCGATGATATCGAAATGGACATAACGATAAGATATCAATTTATAAGCATCCGCATCTTTATCAAAATCGCATTCTTTTAGTTCCAGATCTGACTTATCGATATTTCCAAATTTGGGGAGGTCCTTGTCTGCAAAAAGTTGAAAACAGCAAAATAATAACGGGGTAATTAACAGTAGCTTTCTCATGTGCAATGTTAGTTTGAATGATAAATTAATTACTAAAGTATAAAAATTCGATAAATAAAAAGTTTTTATACTAAAACAAATTAAAACGAATTATCAGGAACAAAATTTTGTATGAATGAAAAAAAATTTAAATCATGCTTTCCCAGTAGCAAACAAACAAAAAACAGTATTTCTTGTTTTGGCTGATACAAAAGCATTCATCTTACATTTACAAAAAATAAAAAGATGAAGAAATTGTTGTTTTACTGTTTTTTGATGGTCTTTTTCTTTGGTTGTAAAGCTCAGCAACAGCCGGTTTTCACGCAACAAAAGAACGCAAATACGCTTTTGTGGAAGGTGAGTGGCAACGGACTTCAAAAACCTTCATTCCTGTTTGGCACTTTTCATCTTTTGTGCAAACAGGACATACATTTCAGTGATCAATTAAAAAAGGCGTTTAATTATGCTGATGAAATTTACATGGAACTGGACATGGATGATCCTTCTACAATGCTGAGCGGAATGATGTACATGAATATGAGAGGTGACACTACACTCAAAGACCTTTATTCTGAAAATGATTACACACGCTTAAAAAATTATTTTTCAGATACATTAAAAATGCCGCTGACATTATTGCAAAAAGCAAAACCCTATTTCTTAGTGGCTTTGCTTTATCCACGTATGATGAATTGTTCTTCACCTGCGGGAGTGGAAGAGGAATTGGTAAACCTGGCAAAGCAGGATAAAAAAGAGATCAGTGGATTGGAAACCATGAAATTCCAGGCTTCTGTTTTTGATAGTATTCCTTATGAATGGCAGGCTAAAGAATTGCTGAAAAATATTGACAGCTTTTCGGCCAATAAACGAGAGTTTGAAACAATGCTCAGTTTTTATAAAAATCAGCAAATGGACTCCATCAAAAACATGTTGCATACAAGTGAATTTGGTTCTGACAAATACGATGATCTTTTATTAAATAACCGCAATAAAAACTGGGTTAACAAATTAGATTCGATCATGAAAAAAGAAAGTGTATTTGTGGCAGTGGGAGCGGGGCACCTGGTGGGTGAAAAAGGCCTGATCGAACTTTTGAAGAAGAAAGGTTATAAAGTGGAGCCGCTTGAAAATAAGTGAAAATAAAAAAGCCCGTCAAAAGACGGGCCTTTCAAATAGAAATATTTGTTTTTTAAAACTGTTCCAGTTTACTGAAAAAGAAATCTCCCTCAATTTGTGCATTTTCATCGCTGTCACTTCCGTGAACTGCATTTTCGCCGATTGAAGAAGCATATAATTTCCTGATCGTTCCTTCTGCTGCTTCTGCGGGATTCGTAGCGCCGATCAACTTTCTGAAATCTTCAACTGCATTTTCTTTTTCCAGGATGGCTGCTGTGATCGGGCCACTGCTCATAAATTCAACCAATTCACCATAGAAAGGCCTTTCCTTATGAACTGCATAAAAATCACCAGCTTTGGCTTTTGAAAGATGAGTCATTTTCATTGCCACAATCCTAAAACCTGCTTCATTGATCATTTTCAATATCGCGCCTGTATGTCCTTTGGAAGTAGCATCTGGCTTGATCATCGTAAAAGTTCTGTTGTTCGTCATTATGTTTTTATTTTGGCTGCGAAGCTAATAATTAAATCAAAAACTTCCCATTTGCAAAACATGTTAAAATTAAATTAGGCAATAACAATTTTTCTCTTCATAGAAATATTCGACTTGTAACATTTATTGAAAACAAGCTCATAAATTATATATTTACATCCTTGCAAAACGTAAACCTGGAAAATAGAAAATGAGACCAGTTTTTGAAATATTGCCGTCGGGTTATGAACCGGAAAATTGTACGCTTATTTGTGAAGTTAACAACGAAGGATTTTCATATTGTGTCAGGGATGAAAACTCAAAAACATTTCCCGGCGTTGCTGTTTATCATTTTGATCAAAAAAAACCAAGTGCCGGATTTCCAATCGCCTTGCAGGTGCTTTTTCATCAGCAGGAGATCTTTTCCAGAAAATTTCAAAAAGTTTGTGTTGTTTATTCATTTCCTGAAAGTGTGTTGATCCCTTTTTCAATGTACAACCGGGAAAGAAATCAAACGATGATGAACATGATGTTTGGCGACGTTAATTCAGCCGATATGATACTGACTGATGTAATCACCGGGCAATCTATGTACAATTGCTATCGCATACACACTGCCACTTTGGAAATGGTCAAAACTCAATTTCCAAATGCTGCTATTTCTCATCAATATTCAAATTTGTTTAAGAAGAAAGTAGGTGAAAATGATCGGTTGAACGTTATTTTTTATTCCCAGAAAATTGTTGTGGACGTTCAAAAGGATGGAAAACATTTGTTGCTGAATTCATTTGAATATTCTGCCGCACAGGACGCTCCTTATATTCTTTTAAATATCTGCCGTCAATTTGGAGTGCAAAAAATGCCATTGCACATCAGTGGTTTGATCGAGGAAAATTCCTCGCTTTATAAAGAGCTTTATAAATATTTTGATGAGATTGAATTTGCAAAACTACGAGATGATTATTCTTATGCAGATGCAATCACCAATTTTTCTTCGCATTATTTCAGTTATATTTTTGATATTGATCCATGCGAATAATTACAGGAAAATATCGCGGACGTAAAATAAATCCCCCCGCGAAAATGCCCTATACAAGGCCTACAACAGATGTAGCAAAAGAAGGTTTATTCAATATAATTGAAAGTAACATTTCCATTGAAGGAATAAAAACGCTGGATATTTTCGGAGGAACAGGAAGTATCAGTTACGAACTGGCTTCACGCGGAGCCGCCGAACTTACCATAGTTGAGAAGGATCCGAAAATGTATGAATTCATCAGGACGAAAATTGAAGAATTGGATATTAAGAATTGCAGGGTACAAAAGATGGATGTTTTTCGATTCCTTGAAAATTGCCGCGAAAAATTTGATCTTATTTTTGCGGGGCCGCCATATGCATTAAAAACGATCGATGATCTTCCGCGCATTATTCGTGAAAAAAAATTGTTGAATGAAGGAGGTTGGTTTATACTGGAACATACTCCTGCCAACAATTATGAAAATGAACCATTTTTTAAGGCAATGAGGAATTACGGAACGACAGTATTTTCAATTTTCATTAATAAATAAAAACAGAATTGAGACCAATTTTTATTACAGGAACCGGAACGGATGTTGGCAAAACGCTTGTTGCCGCTATCGTAACAGAAGCTTTGGAAGCAGATTATTGGAAACCCGTTCAGGCAGGCTTTGCAGATGGAACCGATTCATTGTTTGTAAGCAGCATGCTTTCAAATAATAAATCGAAAGTGCATCCTGAATTATATAAATTAGAAATGCCGGCTTCACCTCATTTGGCAGCCGAAGCAGAAAATATTGAAATCAAAATAAAAGATATTGTCAATCATTTGCCAAAAACCAAAAACAAGCTTGTGATAGAAGGTGCGGGCGGATTAATGGTGCCTTTGAACAAAAAAAAATTGATGCTAAATTTGATATTGAAATTAGATGCAAAAGTGATTATCGTAAGTAAGAATGAACTGGGAAGCATCAATCATTCATTGCTCACTGCAGCTGTTTTGAAAAAAGAAAAGGCAGATGTTCTTGGCTGGATCTTTAATGAGGAGTACAAAAACTACCAAGAGGAAATCGCGGCCTGGAGCGGTTTCCCGGCGATAGCAAGTGTAAAACATTTGCCGGAAATTTCAAAAGAAACGATTAGGGAAGAAGCCCAGAAAATGCGTCCACTCTTGAAATCCATGTTATGAAAAAACAAGAATTAAGAACGATCTATAAACAGGAAAGAAAGAAATTGTCACTGCAGGCAATTGAAAAAATGAATGATCTGATTTTGATCAATTTTCAAAAATTGTCTTTACCGCCCGTTGAATGTGTTCACACTTATCTTTCGTCTTTAAAGTTGGGCGAGCCGGAGACTGCCAACATTATCAAGTTTCTTGAATTTAAAAATCCGCTTGTAAAAGTTGTAATCCCAAAAGTGGATATCCATACGGGCCACCTTACTCATTATCATTTTAATGAGCAGATGGAAATGATCAAAAATGAATACGGAATTGATGAGCCAAAGCAAGGTGAGCAAATTGACGAAAGTAAAATTGACCTGGTTTTAGTTCCTCTGTTGGCTTTTGATAAAGCCGGTTACAGGGTAGGATTCGGCAAAGGCTTTTATGACAAATTTCTGTCCCGGTGCAGGAAGGATGTGTTGAAAATTGGACTGAGCTTTTTTGATCCTGTTGAGAAAATTGAAGACGCTGCAGGTTATGATATTCCAATTGATTTTTGTGTAACGCCCAAACAGAATTATATTTTTTAAGCCTATGCCATCATTTTAAAAGCAGATAAAATTAATGCCTGCAAAAACCAGAAATATTTTATTGCCGATTTCTTTAATATATGGGGGAGTTGTTGCTACAAGAAATTGGCTTTATGATAAAAAGATCTTTCGTTCGGCGAAATTTGATTTCCCTGTAATTTGTGTCGGCAATCTCGCCGTAGGCGGAACGGGAAAATCACCCATGGTTGAATACCTTGTTTCGCTCCTCAAGACTAAATACGTAACCGCCACTTTAAGCCGCGGCTACAAAAGAAAAACGAAAGGATTTTTGATTGCAGATGAAAAATCACAAGCTGCTGATATTGGTGACGAACCAATGCAATTCCATCAAAAATTTCCGGACCTTACCGTTGCAGTGGCTGAGGAAAGAGTGATTGGAATTCCTCAGTTGCTTTTTGCAAAACCCGAAACCCGGGTAATAATTCTCGACGATGCATTTCAGCACCGTGAAGTTGCTGCTGGCTTAAATCTCTTGCTGACTGATTATAATAACCTTTATCCGGATGATAAATTGCTGCCTGCCGGTTCATTAAGGGATAAAAAAATAAGTTCTCAACGAGCTGATATTATTATAGTTACAAAATGTATATCTAATTTAACTATAGAAGAAAAAAACGTCTTAATCCAAAAGATTAAACCTTCCCAAAAACAAAAAATCTTCTTTACAACGATAGTTTATAAAGATCCTTATCATTTATTTACTCATGAAAAACTTGCAGGAGGATTAAAAGAAGATATTCTTCTTGTTTGCGGAATCGCCAATCCGAAGAATATCAAAGCTGAACTTTCCTCCAGGTCAAATTCTGTCAAAACGATGCGCTTTAAAGATCATCATGTTTACAATTTGCCAGACATCAAAAAAATTAAGGAGAATTTTTCGGCGATCAATTCTGTCGATAAAATAATCATTACAACAGAAAAAGATGCTGCGCGACTTTCAGCTTTTGAAAATGAATTAAAAGATCTGCCGGTTTTTGTTTTGCCGATGGCCCATCAATTTTTGTTCGGCGAGAAAAAGAAATTTGAAGAGTTAATTTTTAATTTTGTTGAATCTTACAAAAGTGCTTCAGATGTAGAACCGGATTAGTTTTCAGCTTAAAAAAGTTCCGGATGAAAATCCTATAATTTATATTATGTTAAGTACAATTAAGTAACAAACATCCTTTATGGAAATCCCCTTTTCTATTGCGGTAAACAAATAAAAAAGGAGAAATTTTTATTTGGTTTAAAATGAATTGTTTTAAATGCATTTTTTTGGGCTGCAGTTTTTCAGGAGAAATATTTAAAAAATCTGTTTCAGAAAATGATAAACCGGCGATTGGATTTGCTCCTGATATTCATTCATAATCTATTCATAATTATTTCTTATTTCTATTGGATTTACTTCATAAATCATTAAAAGAATAATAATTTTACGCAAAAATTTAAACCATGGATATAACTAACAGGAATTCAAACAACATTACAAACATCAGCTACGTGCCTACCGGCGAAGAAGTGCGTTCGCGTTCTTTTATTGCTAATGTCTTTTTGCTGATGTTTGTGGCATTGGGCGTTTCGGCTTTGTTCGCATGGCAGTTTTCAGTGAATACCCAATTGATGGCTTATCTCATTTCTCCAATGGGTTTGACGGGTTTGGGAAAGGTAACGCTGTTTGCTCCTTTGGCTTTTGTGCTCATCATGTCTTTTGGTTACCAAAGGCTTTCCTCAACGGCTTTGATGGTTTTGTTTATGCTCTATGCATTGATAAACGGTATCACTTTTAGTTTCATATTACTTGCTTTTACGCCCGGCTCAGTTTTAGGCTGCTTCCTTTCAGCTTCTGCGATGTTTGGTGTAATGGCAGTTATGGGTTATACAACCAACCAGGACCTGACAAAGTTTGGACGTATCCTCATGATGGGTGTTATTGGAGTGTTGATCGCGATGGTGATCAATTATTTCTTGCACAGCAGTCAATTGGATTATATCATCAGCATTATCGGCGTAATGGTTTTCACAGCATTGACAGCCTATGATGTTCAAAAATTAAAAAGAATTGGTGAAGGAATTGAATTTGAAGGACAGGGAATTGTGGCAAATGATGTGAAGAAAATGGCTATACTTGGTGCATTGACATTGTACCTTGATTTCATCAACATTTTCCTTTTCTTACTCCGTATGTTTGGCGACAGAAGAAGTTGACTTATAAAGCACACACAACAACAAGAGGCGGTCGTCATGATCGCCTTTTTTGTTGAAATAATAATCCATTATTATGAAAAGAAACCTTTTGCAATCCTCTCCTGTCGCATTTTACAACTGAAATTGCCGTAAATACACCCTGTGATTTTTGTGCATGCTTTTTAGGTTTGCATCGTAATATTTAACCATTAAAATTTACAGTTATGGAAAGGTCAAACAACAGTAAACAAACAAAAATCAACAAAATTATTTTTTGGATATCAACCGGCCTGATTGCATTATTTGAATTGTCAGGAGCATTGTTTATGAACAGCCAAATGGCTATTGACGGTATGCATCATCTGGAACTACCAGATTGGTTTAGGTGGGAAGTAAGTATCGGCCATTTAATCGGTGGATTTCTCCTGGTTATTCCTGTAGGCCGAAGGATCAAAGAATGGGTTTATGTCGCTTTCGGCATCGATTTTATTTCTGCCTTTATCGCCTATTTATCAATAGATGTATGGGGTGGCAACACAATTTCACCCTTGGTGATGTTGGCGTTGTTGGTAGTTTCTTACATTTATTATCACAAATTGCAACAGCAACAAAATTGCGCTATTGCTGCTGCGTAAAATTTATTTATAAAGAATGTCATAGTATTCTTCCACCATCCGGTCGCTGTCAAATGCAAACTGAACATCTCTCATGCCGTTCTTTACAATTTGGCGCCAGGTATCAAAATCATCATAATAAATTGGCAGAATATCTTTTTCAAGTATATCGTAGATCTTGTCCAAGTCGTAATTGTCTTGTTCTTCCACGGTCATGTTCATATAATCTGCAGGTGGAACCACGAAACCGTTGTTGCCATTATTGATGAATTCACAGATCCAACCGTCATTGGTACTCAGATTCACGGCGCCGTTCATTGCTGCAGTCATGCCGCTTGTGCCGCTTGCTTCCCTTGGTACCCGAGGATTGTTCAACCAAACATCCGCCGCTTGTTTCAGGCGTTTGCTTAAGGTAATTTCATAACCAGTACAAACAGCTACGTTCTTGTATTTCTTGCTCAGGTTTACCAAATGATTGAAATCGTTAATAGCTGGAAAATCAAGGGGGTAAGGCTTTCCGGCCCAAATGATCTGAACCGGATATTTTGGGTTGTTCAATAAGGCTTCAAAACGCTCATTGTCGCGTGTGATCAGTTCTGCTCTTTTATAACCGGCAAATCTCCTGGCCCATACAATCGTCAGCACTTTTGGATCCATTAATTTTCCGGTTTGATCAGCTACGATTGCCAGCGCTCTTTTTTTAAGGTGGCGTTTGCGGTCGTCAAACCAATCATCATTGTGTTCCTCACGTGCCCGGTACAATTGCTTGTCGGCCCAAAAGCGTTTGTTTTGTGCATTGGTGATCGCTTTTATTTCGCAAACACCATCATATTTGTACCACATTTGCCGGCTCACTTCGCCGTGTAATTGAGAAACACCATTTGCCAAATGTGCAAATCTCAAAGCCGCCAATGAATGATTAAAAAGATCGTCCGGCATACCGGTTAATTCTCTTACCTTTTCCAAAGGCATTCCGCAGAAATAGCTCATTTTTTCACACAGATAAATATCGTGTTTTTCATTTCCCGCCTCCTCAGGTGTGTGCGTAGTAAAGACGAGCCGCTTTTTTACGTCATCAACATTCCCGAATTTTTTATACAAATAAAACGCAGCACTTACCGCGTGCGCTTCGTTCAAATGATATAAGTCAGGATTGTAATTCATGATATCGAGCAACTTCGCTCCTCCCACTCCTAACAAAATAAACTGTGCAATTTTCGTTGCTGCATTTCCATCATACAACCGGTGGGTGATCGTTTGTGAAACATAATCGTTTTCCGGAACGTCGGTGCTGAGCAAAAACAAAGGTGCCGAACTAAATGTTTTTGGATCGAGGTATAAAACCTTTACCCAAACAGGATGATCGTGTATGTTAATCTGGAATTTAATGCCTGTGTCTTCCAGGAAATTATATATTTTTTCGATCCAAACGACTTTTAAGGTTTGGTCAATATTTCTCTGCTGGTCGTAATATCCTTCTTTCCACAAAATGCCGATACCAATCAGGTTTTGATGCAGATCGTAAGCGCTTCTTAAATGCGAACCTGCTAAAAATCCTAAACCACCGCTGTAAATCTTCAATGGCTGGTCAATGGCAAACTCCATTGAGAAGTAAGCGACTTTCTTTTTATAGCGTTCATTAATTTCATAGGGGATCACATAATTTTCAAAACTCATTGTATTCAATAGTATTTATTGAGGGCGCAAATATAAACGTAAAAAACAAGATTCGCATTGTGGCAGGTTTGTAATGTGTAATTTTTACACACATTCAATTCACTTCTATCAAATTGCACTTTTTTTGAATAATTGGCAATCATCAGATGATCGGTTGAAAATTTTCCAAAGCTACTTTTCAGCGATTATGGCTGTTGCTTCTATTTCTATCAACAGCTTTTTGTCGATAAGCTGGCTCACTTGCACCATTGTTGTAACCGGTTTTATTTCTTTAAAAAACTTTCCGTGTGCTTTAGCCACCTCTTCCCATTTGGAAATATCGGTGACAAACATGCGCGTTCTTACCACGTCTTCCATCCTGCTTCCCGCTTCTTTTAGCGTCTTCTCGATTTTGTTTAAAATAAAAATTGTTTGTTCATAAATGTCATTTTCTCCTATCACTGTTTCACCATCCACTGCAGTTGTTCCTGAAATCTCAATTACGTTTCCCACTCTTACAGCACGTGAATAACCGACAATGTCCTCCCATTTTGCTCCTGAAGAAAATAATTTCCTTTCCTGCATTCAATAATAATTTATCACGGAAATTACCGGAAAATTGAAAATTGAAAAAATCAATTTTCTCATAAATTATACGAAAATAGAAACTTAAGGATTTGAGGAAAGTTGTTTACCACTTTCATTTTTCAGAGCAGCGATTTCGGAACCGATCTTCCTGTTCCATTCTATTTGTTTGGCAGAATCCATACTGTTGTGCGTTTCCTGGTCGTATTGTTTTTGCAGCGCGTATTCTTCTTTATATACTTTATTGAAAATAGAATTCAGCAAAGTCTTGTAATTTTTTGCAGTAAAGTGTGCTTTCTTAATTTCATCTTCCAGTTTTGCAGCTCCTATTCTTGTAATGTCGAAATGATGTTGTTCGTGCTCCAGTTGAAACGGCGTCTTTGCTTCCGGCTTTCTCCACGAATTATGCTTCGTAAAAAATGTATAAACACCAACATAAATATTGATCACATTGTCTCGCAATTCCATTGATGAATTAAAAGAAAATCCGGATGCTGTCATCGCGCCCCAGGGTACGCCTGCAGGAACTTTTCCCTGGAAATCTTTCCAGGTTAATGGATGGTTGAAATCATAATAAATCGTATCACTTCCCGGTTTGTTTGCATAGTTTTTTGTAAAAACATGAACATTTACTTTTTGCGAAAAAGCATGATGTGAAATAAAAAACGAAAACAGTATGAGGAATAAGAATTTGGTTCGGATCATTGTAAAAATTTGCACCATAGTGCAACGGCTAATTTCATTTATTTATTTTTAAAGAAGGGTTAAAGACCTCTTTTTTAACAGGAATTATTAGATGAAAATTGCGTAAAGAGTTGAAAAAATATCGGGAAATTTCTTTGTTTACTGTCCGGCAGGTTTAAAATTAGTGCTTACACTTTTAGCAATTTCCTCCAACGGTTGTTTGTTCATGCATTTAAAGTGGCCAAGCGGGCATTTTGAAAAACCGGTTTTGGAGCATGGCCGGCACCAGAGTTTATTTACCTGGAAAATCTCGTAATCCGTCTGGTAAGGAAACATGCCGAAAGAAGGAACCGTGTTGCCCCAAACTGAAAGCGTTTTCTTTTTAAAAGCAGCAGCAATATGCATTAATCCTGTATCGTGGCTCACAACCAGGCTCGATTTTCGGATAATATCCGCAGATTCATTCAATGAAAATTTGCCGCAGGCGTTATAAATTTTTACAGGGTCTACTTCTGCAATCTTTTCTCCATTTTCAAAATCGTCTTTGCCACCGAGCAAAACAATTGGCAATTTTATTTTCCCCACAAGTTCTTTTAGTTTCTCAACAGGTAATTTTTTCGTGTTGTGTGCTGCACCAATTACAATCGCAACAAATCCATGCGTGTGCGAAAAAGGAATATCAGCTTCTTTGATCCTCTCCCCTTCCGGGATAAAATAATCAAGGCCGAAACCATCATTTGTAACACCAAATCCCGCCACCGTTTCCATGTAACGGTCAACAATATGTTTTTGTGGCAGCAAGTTTATTTTAAAATTGGTGTAGATCCATTTTTGAACATTTAATTTGTTGAAAGAATGAAAAGGAACAGAAGGCAACGCAGTTTTAATGCGCATCGTGCGCAGGTTGTGATGCAGATCTATTATTTGATCATACGCCTCGTTTTTGATTTCTTCAATAGTTTCAGCAATATCATCTTTCAGTAAAAGAACATTATTGATGTAAGGATTGCTTTGAACAATAGAAGCAAATTTTTCTTTTGTCAAAAAATCGATCGTTGCTTCGGGAAATTTCTTTCTCAAATTTCGTATAACCGGTGTCGTTAGTACGATGTCTCCGATGGAAGAAAAACGGATAATAAGAAATTTGCCGGTCTTGATCTTCTTAACCGGTCTGTGCGAAAGTTTGTTGATTAATGCTTTAAAAGCCAAGGAATCATTTTTGATAAAGATTAAAAAAAGAAATGAAAGTTGAAGTTAAATAAAACAGTGAATCGATATTTAAACAGAATTTTTATTTTAGTCAATTGGCGGAGGTGCTTTTTTTCCTCCAGCCAAAACCTTCCAAATAACCGGGAAAGTCGTCACCACAATAATGCCGACAACAATTACTTCAAGGTGTTCCTTTAAATCAAAATTAAATTCCTGCAGGATCACTTTTTGCAAAAAATGCCCACCAACGAGCATACTTCCTACCCACAACATGCTTCCAACAATATTATAAATGGCGAATTTGTGTTTGTCCATTTTTACAATGCCGGCAACGATCGGTGCAAAAGTCCTGACGAACGGAACAAATCTTCCAAGAATGATGGCCCCTGCCCCATTCTTTTCATAAAATTCGTGCGCTTGTATCAGGTGCTTTTTGCGGAAGAAAAAAGTATCTTTCTTTTCAAACAAAAATGGTCCGCTTTTTACACCAAACCAATAACCGACAAAGTTGCCCAACACCCCTGCAAGGGTGATCAATACCCACAAAATTCCAAGATTCACCCATTGACTGTGTGAGTTGAAAAAGGCGGCTTCTATTATTTGTTCACTGTAAATCCCCGTGACGAAAAGCAGTGCATCGCCCGGTAAAAAAAATCCGGCAAACAAACCGGTTTCTGCAAAAACAATAAACAGGATCATCCACAATCCGCCATTGTCGATATAGAACTGCGGATTTAAAAGATCTTTGATCGTTATACCAAAAATTTCTATCAAACTCACTTCAAAAAATTTTACAAGGGCACTTAATCTTTTAACCCGATAAAGAAACAACAAAAAAACTTAATAGAAATGGAAATTACTATTCATTTACAAATGCATGGGCTTTCTTTTCATCAAACTCTCCCTCCCACTTTGCTATGACGCAACTCGCCAACGTATTTCCGACAACATTTACTGAAGTACGAGCCATATCCATCAACACATCAATTCCTAAAACTGCCAACACTGGCCACAATGGAAGTCCGAATGAAGAAGCAGTTCCCAGCAAAATAACCAACGCTGCTCGCGGCACGCCGGCAACACCTTTGCTCGTGAGCATTAATGTAAATCCCATGATCACTTGTGTTCCGAATGACAAATGAATTCCTGCTGCCTGCGCCACAAAAACACTTGCGAGTGAAAGATAAAGCGTTGTTCCATCGAGATTGAATGTGTAACCTGTCGGCATCACAAACGAAACGATCTTACGCGGCACACCAAATCTTTCCATATTTTCCATAGCGATTGGCAATGCAGATTCAGAACTGGTAGTTGCAAATGCGATGGCCACCGGTTCAGAAACTGCGCGAATAAATTGCTTTACCGGAATTTTTAAAAAATAAGCGATTGAAAAAAGTACGCCACCAATAAAAACAATTAATGAAGCATATAAAGTGAGCAACAATTTGATCAAAGAATAAAGTATTTCAAGACCGAGATGAGAAACGGTTACTGCAATCGCAGCTGCTACACCAAACGGTGCGAAATACATGATTAAGTTTGTGAACTTAAACATCGTTTCTGCAAGGCTTTCAGAAAAAGCCAGCATCGGTTTTCTCTTCTCTTCTTTTACCAACGCCAAACCAATCCCGAATATCACGCTGAACACAACAATGGGCAACACATCGCCATCATACATTGCCTTGATAATATTTTCAGGAAAAATATGCAATACAATATCCTGCCATGTGTGGGCAGCAGCGGTGGGCAATTGTTCGTGAAAATCAGGAGGAATGTGAATGCCAACTCCGGCCTTAGAAATGTTGATGGCGATCAAACCGATGAACAAGGCAACTGTTGTAACCATTTCAAAATAGAGCAACGACTTCCATCCCATTCTTCCTACCTGCTTTAAATTGGAATGTCCTGCGATGCCCACAACAAGCGTTGAAAATAATATCGGTGCGATGATGGTTTTTACCATTCTCAGGAAAATATCGGAGACCACTTTTATTTCATTCGCAAATTTTGGAAAATCCAAACCAATCTCCACTCCTATTGCCATGCTGATCAAAATCCATGTCGTTAATGTTCGCTTGTAAAATCCATACAAAACAAGAAAAGCAATAAATATCCATCTCGTTGTTGCCAGGAAAGCACCCGAAAAATGATAGAAATTATAAATGTCAATGAAATGAAAAACAGCCGTGACTGTGAGAACCAGTAAAACAAGAATTACGCTTTTTCTTTTATCCATAAAATCAGTTAGATGAGAAACGCCAAAACTAATGAATACTGCGAAAAGTGCATTTTATGCAACGATTTTGTTTTGAAAAAGTGGCATATACAGTAAACATACAAATTAGCACGATTTGTGTTGCAAGGATAATGTGTTTATGATGCTAATTCAACAAGGTCATCCTGCATTACTCATTTGCAGACGTTGAAAATAAACACAACCATTTTTTAACTCAAAGAAAAGCACCTGTTATGTTAAAGAAACATCAACTTCTTCATTATCTTAAATATTCGATTGCTGCGGCGGTACTTTATTTGATTTGCGTTTTTATTTTCCTTTCCATGGACAATTATTCGCAAATATATATTCTCTATATCGGGAATGTTATTTTCGGAATAGTAATGGCTGTGCTCGTTTTAAATTTTAATAAAGCAAGAGATCAAAATGCAAGTCCTAAAATGATGATCGCCGCAGGCCACATTGCAACCGTAATGGGTGTTTTGATCTCAGTCGTTGTTGTATTTATTCTGCTCGCCATTATGAAACCTGTGGGTTATGCAACCGTGAGCCAGACAACCAAAGAACTGGCAAAACCTACACCGGGGCTTGAAGGAAACGGACATGCATTGATGTTTATATTAATAATGGACGCCATTTTTGGAAATGTAGGCGCAGGATCTTTTGTTTCCTTTTTACTTCCAAATACCGCCAAAACAGATCAGAAAGGAGAAACGGCAACGATCAACCCGGAAGTTAATCCGTAACGGCAAATGAATTAAGGCAGCCATTTTTAAAAGAAAAAATTCTTCTCTTTTTCTTTGTTTACTGTTCAGTTTCATTTTTCAAAAAGTGGTTGTTTACCTTTACCGGATGAAGATCACATTTTTCTCCACCAAGCCTTACGACAAAGATTTTTTTGAAAAAGGAAATGCCGGCTTCGGTTTTGAGTTTACTTTTTTTGAAACACATCTCGGGCCTCACATTGTGCAGGCAGTAAAACCTACCGACGCCATTTGTGTTTTTGTAAATGATAAGGTTACGAAAGAAGTAATCGAAGTGCTGGCGCAAAAAGGCGTAAAAGTTATTGCGCTCCGATGCGCCGGTTTTAATAATGTTGACCTCGAAGCTGCTAAAGCAAACAACATTCATGTTTGCCGCGTACCGGCTTATTCTCCTGAGGCTGTTGCTGAACACGCGCTCGCAATGATCATGACACTGAGTCGCAAGACCCACAAGGCTTACAATCGTGTGAGAGAACAAAATTTTTCATTGCATGGTTTGCTTGGTTTTACTATGAAAGGGAAAACAGTTGGCGTCATCGGAACCGGCCACATTGGTGCTGCCTTTTGCAATATCATGCAGGGAATGGGTTGCAATGTGATTGCCTATGATGTAAACCAAAACCCTCAGCTGATTCAGAAAGGCTTAAAATATTTGTCGCTAAATGAAGTTTTACAACAATCTGATATCATTTCGCTTCACTGCCCATTGATGCCGCAAACACATCACCTCATCAATCAAAAAACACTTGCCCTGATGAAAAAAGGAGCAATGCTGATCAACACAAGTCGCGGTGGATTAATCGATACACCAGCCGTAATTGAGGCGCTAAAAGATCAGCATTTAGGTTACCTCGGAATCGACGTTTATGAGCAGGAAGAAAAGATCTTTTTCAGGGATCTTTCTGAAAATATAATTGCAGATGACACATTGCAATTGTTGATGAGCTTTCCGAATGTATTGGTCACAGCCCACCAGGCATTTTTTACCAAAGAAGCATTGGAGCAAATCACTGAAGTGACACTAAATAATATTTCTTCCTTGATGAACGGAAAGCCTTTAACAGTTGAAAATGCGTTGTTGACTTAGTTCAAATCCTTACCGCTCAAAAATCTTTTTACCCCATTTTTAATTTATTTGTTACTTTTCCGGTCATTTAATACTGTTAGGGAGAATTACTTTAAAGAATAATATTCTTTATTTTCCATCATTTAATAATTAAAACTTCGCACAAAAACGATGAGTGATCTATTTATTACCAAACCTGTAAGTCATCTAATGCACGAAGCAGGAGAATCAGAAAACAGCCTTAAACGAACGTTGGGTCCTTTGAATCTTATTGCGCTTGGTATCGGTGCCATCATTGGCGCCGGTTTGTTTGTAAGAACCGCTGCTGCTGCCGCACAACACGCCGGACCTTCCGTAACTTATGGATTTGTAATTGCTTCTTTGGGATGTGCCTTTGCCGGATTGTGTTATGCAGAGTTTGCGTCCATGATCCCTATTGCCGGAAGTGCCTATACTTATTCTTATGCAACTATGGGTGAATTTATCGCATGGATCATTGGCTGGGATTTGGTACTTGAATACGGAGTGGGCGCCGCAACCGTTGCGATTGCCTGGGCAGAATACTTCAATAAATTCTTAGAGATCTTTCACCTCCAGGTCCCGTATGAATGGTGCCATTCGCCCTTTAATGTCTCGACGGATCACCTGCACCACGGAATTGTAAACCTTCCCGCGCTTGGCATCGTCATCATTCTTTCGTTGTTGTTGATTCGCGGAATGCAGGAATCTGCTTTGGTTAATTCAATCATAGTGGTCCTGAAAGTAGCGATTGTTATTGCCGTTATCATTGTTGGGTGGCAATACATGAAACCCGAAAATCATACGCCATTTATTCCTGCACCTACCCTTTATACCGACCATATGGGCATCACGTATCACTATGGAGGTATTCTCGGAATACTCGGTGCGGCGGGCGTCGTCTTCTTTGCCTTCATTGGGTTTGATGCGGTTTCAACGGCCGCGCAGGAAACCAAAAACCCGAGCAAAGATATGCCTATCGGAATTTTGGGTTCATTGGTTATTTGTACCATTTTATACATCCTGTTTTCTTATGTGCTCACCGGCGTTGCCTCTGTACATGAATTCCGCACCAACGGAAGTGAAGCATCTGTTGTGTATGCCATCGAACACATGAGCGGATCAATGGTTGGCGGCGTGTGGGTTCCCACCTTTCAGTGGCTGAGCGACCTGGTTACCATCGCCATTCTTTTGGGATTCTCCTCAGTAATTCTCGTGATGCTGATGGGACAATCACGCGTGTTCTATTCTATGAGCCGCGACGGATTGGTGCCAAAAATATTTTCAGACGTTCATCCAAAATTCAAAACACCTTATAAGTCGAACCTCGTGTTCCTGTTGCTGGTAGGCGCTTTCGCTACATTTATTCCCGGCGATATCGTGGGTGATATGACCAGTATCGGAACTTTGTTTGCGTTCATCCTTGTGTGCGCCGGTGTTTGGATCATGCGTGTAAAACACCCGGAAATTCCGCGAGGATTCCGTGTGCCTGCATATAAGCTCATTTCAATTTGTGGTATTGTGGTCTGCGCCGCCATGATCTTCGGCCTTGGCTGGACCAACTGGGTGCGCCTCTTCGGATGGCTGCTCATTGGTTTCATCATTTACTTTGGTTACAGCCGCCACCACGGCCGTTTAAGAAACCCTGGTAAATATCCACCGGAATCACAGGAACCACCGCATCAAATTCCGGAAGATGTTCCACCGTTGATTTAATACTATTTTGAATAAAGTATGAGGCCGTTTCGTTTAAGGAACGGCCTCTTTTTTATTGCAATTTCCATTGGATAACGATCAAATATTCAATTCGCGTAGAGACGCAATGCATCGCGTCTCTACAAAACCAATTATTTTAAATATATTGTGATAATAATCATCATATCAAAACAACGGCGCTGCCCATTACATCACAAATGGATAAATTCCAAAACACCTATCGCATACAATCGGCCAGTTGCAAAACTGGGATTACGGATCACCCGGGTTTTATTTTATTACAATCTGCACAAAAGACCATAAACATCATTTTGGCAAAATAGAAAACGGCGAAATGATTTTAAATGAATTGGGCATGATCGTTAATGATGAATGGATAAAAACGCCGGTTCTTCGGCCGGATATGAATGTTGAATTACACAAATTTGTTACCATGCCTAATCATTTTCATGGCATTATTTCAATTGGCGAAAATATATTTAATGCGCGTAGAGACGCGATGCATCACGTCTCTACAAACAAATTCGGGACCCAATCAAAAAACCTGGCATCGATAATCCGGGGTTTTAAATCCTCAGTAACAACGGCAGCCAATAAATTGCATTTTGAATTCGCATGGCAGCCACGTTTTCACGATCACATCATCGGAAGCCAAAAGGAATTGACGCGCATTTCACATTATATCAAAAACAACCCTTGCTGCTGGAAAGATGATAAATTTTTCAGTTAATAAGATATAATTTGCGGCGGTAGAGACGCCATGCATGGCGTCTTTAAAATGCATGGCGTCTTTAGCATGCATGGCGTCTCTACCTTTCCTTCAAAAAAATCATATAGGCGAAAAAGTTTATTTATTACCTTGTGTATTCAATTGCACGATATGAAAAAGGATAAACGCTCAATTAAAAAGCACCCGCTTTCTTTCATCTATTCTGTTAGTTTATTAACCATCATCTTTTTTATTATAAATATGAGAACAACCAGGGCACAAACGGATAACGGTAAGATAAGAGTCATCATGATAGGCGCTCACCCTGATGATTGCGACCTCGGTGGTGGCGGCACGGCTATCTTATTTGCAAAGATGGGTTACGCTGTGAAATTTGTTTCTGTTACAAACGGAGATGCAGGTCACCAGTCGGATAAAGGCAAAACTTTGGCTGCACGCAGATATGCAGAAGCACAGGAAGCCGGTAAGCGCTTTGGCGTTACCTATGATGTGCTGGATAACCACGATGGACAATTGATGCCAACCCTTGATGTCAGAATGCAGATCATAAAAAAGATACGTGAGTGGAATGCGGATATCGTTATCGCACCACGACCGAATGATTATCATCCCGATCATCGTTATACAGGTGTGCTGGTGCAGGATGCTGCTTACATGGTGGCCGTTCCTGATGTAGCGCCGGAAACGCCTGCACTTAGAAAGAACCCTGTGTTCCTGTATTTCCAGGATCATTTTCAAAGACCCAACCCGTTTCGCCCGGATATAACCGTTGATATCACCGATGTTTTTCCTCAAAAAATTCATGCGCTCGACGCGCACACTTCACAGTTTTATGAATGGCTTCCATGGATAGGTCATTACTCCGACCAGGTTCCTGCAAATAAATCAGACCGTGAAGCGTGGCTTGCAAAAACGGAAGCAAGACCCATAACACCTGAAATGAGAACGTCACTTGCAAAATGGTATGGCGCGGAAAGAGCAGCACAAGTAAAAAATGCAGAAGCTTTTGAAATATGCGAATACGGAGCACAACCCACTGATGCAGATATCAGGAAGCTTTTCCCGATGCTTGGCAAATAAAGGTTGAATATTTTATTGAATGAAAAATTGCACGAACTATAAAATAATATCCATTCTTTTTTTTATTGCAACAGCTTTATGTGTTTCCGCTTCCGCCTCAGCTTTTGATACTGCAGGAAATGTATTGAAAGTGATAAAGACAACTGATTTTGAAATAAATGGTGAAGGCACGGCAACTGAATGGAATCAAACAGAATGGATAACCCTGCCGAAAAGAAGCAACGCAAATATTTCTTATCAAACTCAATTCAAAATTCTGTATTCCGCCTCAGGCATTTATTGTTTGTATAAATGTAATGATGAAAAAATTACGGCCACATTGCAGAGAGATTTTCTTGACTTATACAATGAAGATGTAGTGGAAGCTTTTTTCTGGACAGACGAAAATTTTCCTTTGTATTTTGAATACGAGCTTTCCCCCTTAGGTTATGAACTTCCTATCATGGTACCCAATAATAAAGGTTATTTTTTTGGCTGGCGACCATGGCATTATGAAGGCAACAGAAAAACAAAACACGCAGCACACATCACCACACAGGGAGACAATATTGTATACTGGACAGCAGAGTTTTACATTCCTTATGCACTTCTTAAACCTCTGACTAATGTGCCGCCGCACGCCGGCACAAAATGGAGAGCCAATTTTTACCGGATTGATTATGATGAGGGAATAACAGAATGGTCGTGGCAATTAACAAGAAAGACCTTTCATGATTATGAAAGATTTGGCACACTCGTTTTTCAATGAATTTCTTATAAAACCATAATGTTCGCCCCTGGGACGCGAACCCTGTCAGCAGATTTTATTACAAACCGTTAAAATGGTTTTCCTGACCAAATAATTTACATAGCCCATGGTTTAAACCGTGGGCTATAGTTGGAATATTAATCATAATGGTTTTAACCATTTCCTCTTTTAAACCTTTCATATAACAGGAATGAATAAACGAAATAACGGAGTAATCATAGCCCCTCCCGATGGAGACTCGGCGTGAGCGAGCAGTAAGCAAACTTTTGAGAAAGGTTTTTATTTCATGTATTGGTAACTGTGAGATCAGATTTGGAAATAAAGTAACGAATAGTCACAGGTCAGGAGACCTGCGCCAGTAGGGGAACAATGGGTTTATGCTAAAACTCAGGAATAACCTTGGTCTCATGCCCAGTTCCTTTCTTGAACACGGCTGGGACAAAGCGAAAGTATTTCAAACACTATTTTGCAGTTCGATTTCTGGCATTTCGTCATATGTCCGCCCATTTAAAACCCGTCCAGCAGCTTTCTTATTTTTCCCTCCCCATTGTTTAAAGAAAAATGCCACATCATTTATGTCGCACTGTTCTTGAATGTCCAAAACCCATTCAGGTTTCATTGGTCTAGGTGTGTGTCCACTTTCGCCACCTACAATTACCCAATCAATATTACTTAGGTCAAGGTCATTTAGAGGTCCAATTAATGGTTCAAGGGATAAAAATTTTACCCTTGCCTTCGTTTTTCGTAAGTTATCAATCCTGTGCCTTACTTTGTCATTCTCGACTGAAACTCCCATCCAAATGTTATGTGTCCATTTTAGTTGTTTGTGCAACTGAAATAAACGGTCTGCTCTTTTAGTTAAAACTTGGAAAACGTGCTGCGGATTGTCATTCATTACAGCAAAAACTTTTTTAATAAACTCTAAAGGAATGTCTTTATGAAACAAATCACTCATAGAGTTAACAAAGACAATTTTTGAGTTTTTCCAAGTGTATGGAATATTCAATGCTGAATCGTGAGTTCTGACTTCAAAATTGGCTTTATACTTTTCTACACCCATTGATTGAAGGCGTTTTGACATTATTTGGGCATAGCAATATTTGCAACCCGCCGAAATTTTATCGCATCCAGTTGTGGGGTTCCAGGTCATTTCTGTCCATTCTATGCTTGATTGCGCCATCTTACTTGTTATATTTGTTTACAATATCATTCCCAATTCTCTCAGCTGCTTTGTTGTTCGAAGTTAGGAATAAATGATACATAACAGCATTACTGGAATTCTTTAGTTCGTATGGCTTTGAAACAAAATCAAATACTTCTTTAAGTCTGGATTTATAAAGTCTTGCAGAGTTTTCAATAGCATTTTTCTCTTTTTCCACTATAGTTATATCTTCAAATAATGTTTCCTTCTTCTTGTAAAATTTATTTTCAATTTCTTCACGACTCAAGCCCAAGAACAACTCAAGTTTTTCTATCCAAGCATCCGAAATCTGTCCATTCTTTTTAAGTAATCTATTCACACCTAAGCCAGTTGGTACAAGAATCCACATGTCAATGGGCAATCCACGGAGGCTTTCGATAGACCTCCATTCGACTTGCATACCGCATGGGTCAATATATGCAAGGGTTCTAACATTTTGATTTTTGGGGTCTCTTAAATAGTTTCCCAAGTCAATAATCTTTTTATTGCAGTCGTCACAGACAGGGAAAATTTGCTTTGTAGGAAAGGCTTGCTTTGTATTCTCTTCGAGAAGTTTAAAATTTTTTTGGTCCTTTTCAACAAAGTAATAAAAATCAAAAGGACGTGGATCTGAAATTTCAACAATGCGTCTTGCAGCACCAACAGTGACGTCAATGTCAACTTTTTTGTCTTTTATGATAAATCCGCTTCCTGCAAATCCATCGAAATACAATAGTTTAAAAAACTTTCTATCTTTCATAATTTTCAGGTATGCTTTAGCATACTCGACTAATATTTCAATTTTAATTTTTGTCCAGTCTCCTCCAAAGTTATTCATATACCTGTTGTTTGGATTGTTAGTCTAAGCTTGCTGATAATACAATATCATACGAAAAAGAACCTGTTCTTTAAGAAAAACCTTTCCATGATTTTAAGGGATCTATTACTTTTTTTATATTGTTGTTGCAGCAATAAAGTTTTTGAAATTGCATGTTTTTATTACAATTAGAAAAATCAAAGCTTTTAAATGAAGTCAATTCAAATCAAATTGTCCATCCTCGCAGTTAGTTTCTTCATAAAATGAAGAAAACTCATAAACCGCTTCAAGGTAAAAAATAAATTAATATATAAAAAGAAATTTTTCATCCCTCCCATCTCATAACCACACCCGCCTCTCCTGTAACCACATCTGATCGTCCTGCAATTACATCAGGCCGTCAATGAATTACATCCGGGCTTCTCACAAATACATTCGGCTGTCCTGTATCTGCTTCCGAGCGTCAGGTAAGCAAAACAGAAGGCCTTGGAAGTCTTTTTGATTGTCCTGTAAAAGCATCCGGGTAACTAAGAAGCGCATCAGAACGAATAAGATTTACATCTGTCTGCCGGTTTAGAACAGTAAGTGGGAATAAAGAGAGTTGTATTATGTTGAAAACCATTGTTTCATCCCCTTTTCACGGGTCGCAGCTTGTATTTGTTGTAAAAGAAAACCCGGTTTAAAATTGGTGCTATACTAAAAAAAATGATCCAAAAGGCAATAACCTTCTTCAAACGTTCGTTTTATCAAAGTATTAACATATTTTTTTAATCAAAATTAAATGCTCATGAAAAATTCAAGAAGCTTATATGGTACTCCTCAGGAGATACTGTACACCGTTTGCGTTGCCGCATGGAACCTTTGCAGCGCCAATCTCGCTAAATTTACTGCACTCAAGGCTTTGTATACCCAGGCTTTTGTTACAGATTCGCTGGATGCTGTACAATCCGCCAAAGACTTGCCCGACACGCGGCAAACAATCGCCGGCCGCAAGGAGGCGCGCATTAACCTGCTGGCAGCCACCCGCCAGGTAAGGTCCAACTGGCAATTGCTAAAAATTTATATCACCAAGGCCTTCGACAAAAGTATGGTTCAGGCGAAGCTGGATGCCGCTGGGGCAGCGCTTTATCCCAAAGCTTCTGTAGATAACTGGAGCTCGGTGCGCAGTCTTATTGATGCGGCTAACACTTTTATTGCCAACAACATTGACGAACTATCGGCAAATGACAACATGCCGGCAGACTTTCAAACTGCTTTTAAGACTGCCGGCGATAACTGTATTGCGCTTTCGGTAATTTTTGCCAAAGCCGATATGGAGAAGGAAATGGCCACCTCCACTAAGGTAATCGCAAACAATGCCATCTATTCGGGCGTAATTGAAATGCTGAAAGATGGACAGCAGATCTTTAAAGATGATGCGGCCATGAAAAAGCAGTTTACATTTAGTTACCTGGTGGCGATGCACTGTGGTGAGGGTACTGCCAGCCTCAGGGGCACCATTACCGATAATTTTGGCATGCCTGTAGCCGGTGCTGTTATCTTGTCTGATGATCAAAAATACACCGCCACCACCAATAGCAAGGGTTACTATCGTATTAACCGTATTGCCGCAGGTGCTTATACATTTACGATCTCGTGCGCGGGGTATGATCCGATTGTGCAGGTGATCACATTTGAGGCCGCCAAAGCCAGCAAAGGCGATTTTGAATTGACAAAAGCTTTATCAAAAGTAGCTTAGCATAGGCATTAGTTTTTGGGCTGGGCTGCTTGAAAAAGCGGCCCTTTTTTATTGAAATACCTACCTATTAAAAAACTCATATTACTTGCAACTTTGAATTTTAAACTATAGATTTGGAAATCGTTTAACTTATAAACAATATAAAACAATTACCAAACACTGTTCAAACCAAATTAACAGACATGGCTTTATCCCCCAAAACCAAAACATTCACCTTTTTATTGTTTTCTCTTTTAGTGATTGAAAGTTGCACCCTGACAACTACAAAACAAAAGATGCCGGTTTTCAGTGAATCTGGCGATAGCCTGCGAACTGAACTTAACCAACTTGTTGTCTGCGAAGATTTAAACGTGGATGGAAAGCAGGTCACAACTGACGGAAAGACCAGCTCTGTTCTTGAAATTGATGTCGTGAACGGCCGTGGAATTCCGGCTAATGAAGATCAAATGGCCGCTCTTGGAAAACGCATAGCTGTAAAAATAAAAGAAGCTCTTCAAGACAAGAATGAATATAATACTTATAAGGTTTTGTTCGTCGCTGTCAGGGAAAATGGAAGTGTGACACAAAGAAAATGGAGAGGAAAAATTTTCCAATCAGATGATCTATAGACAACTTCGTTTTTATACAATTAAACAATTACTCACACTCATCAAATCTAAATCAAATGGAAAATGATCTATTACCGGCACAACCTGTTTATAAACTATACAGTGACAGGGCAATTTACATTGGAACCTTTTTAGGTGGCCCTCTCGTTGGCGGCTACATGGCAGCAGAAAATTTTAAACAGATTGGAGAATCTGAAAAAGTAAGATCGACATGGCTGATTTCAATTGCTGTTTTTATTGTGATATTGGCGGCCGCTTTCTTATTGCCCGCAATGAAGCAGGTTCCGAATTATCTAATTCCAATAATCTATGCAGCGATAGCGCGCCTCCTGGTTAAGAAATACCAGGGCGAATCAATTAATGAACACATTCAATCCGGTGGACTCACTTTCACAACCTGGCGAGCTGTTTGGATTGGGCTCGTAGGAACTGCTGTTTTCCTAACTGTTGCTGTGATTTTTGCATTATTGGCGGATAAAGGTTTGTATTAACAGACGCGGATTTTTTTTCGATAAGCATTGATCTTGACAGCCACTACCGTTTGCTTTAGGTTCCGTTATTGCGATCACCACTGAATGAATAATCAAAAATTCAGTAGCTTACTGCCCTAAAATTTCCGCGACATGAAAAAAATAATTTCCAGTCTTTCACTTTTGATCATTTGTATTTTATTATTTCAAAACACAGGTATTGCGCAAACAGGCGGTGCTGCAAACGGTTTCAGGCATATCGTTATCATCACTTTTAAACCAGGTGCATCGCCCGACAGCATAAAAGCGCTTGATAAGGTGTATGAAGATTTAAGCAAAAGTTCTTTGGTCAAAGACTTTGAATGGGGCGTAAACGTTTCGGCAAGAGATACGACGGAACTTAAGCACATTTATAATACTACGTTTGCTTCAAAAGAAGACCTGGACAATTACCGGAAGATTCCTGAATATAAAAAACTGTTTCAACTTTCACTCCCTATTGCCAGCGATGTGAATGTGGTTGATTATACGATCAACAAATAATCCCGAGCCCGGTTAGACCATTAATGCTTCACTCGTTACTCCATCAAATTCCTCTTCCATGGTTTCAGCCTCATATTTTGTGGCCCTTACAATTCCATCCTTATGATGAGCCGGAGAATAAATCGTGTACATTTTCATGGGTTTGGAATTACTGGTGTTGATGACATTATGTTCTGCGCCTGCCGGAATCACAATGGCATCACCTTCTTTCAATTCATATTCATGTTCGTCAATTGTACATTTTCCATGACCTGACTCAATGCGAAAAAACTGGTCGTTGCCGGGATGCACTTCTTTGCCGATTTCTTCATTTGGTTTAAGCGTCATCAATACCAATTGACTGTGGCTGGCTGTGTAAAGAACTTTGCGAAAATTATTATTCTCTTCAGTTGCTTTTTCGATATTAATTTTAAAACCTTTCATGATTACTGATTTTAATTTGAACAAATAGATCTGTTTGAAGTACGGATTGCTCCGCAATTTACCCCTGGTAAATACTTTTTTCCTATGACCAAAGTCAATCAGAACGGTGACAACAATCAAAGATGATTTGCTGTTTTCAGGAACTCGCCCCTATTGAAGAATGGAAATAAAAATTTAGGAGATTTGTTGGGTTACTGTTGAAAGATTGCCATCAAAGAATTTCCGGAAATTTGGAAGCGGGCAAATACATTTCATTAATTAAACAATTTATTCATGATCACAAGAATATGGCATGGTATCACCAAAGCTGAAGATGCAGATACCTATTTGAAATACATACAAGACACGGGGATTAAAGACTACAGGAACACCAAAGGAAATTTGTCTGCCAAAATCCTGCGAAGATTAGAAAATGACGTTTGTCATTTCCTGACAATCACTGAATGGGATTCTTTGGAAAGTATCATTCTATTTGCGGGAAATGATTTCGAAAAAGCAAGGTATTACGATGAAGACAAAAAATACCTTTTGGAATTTGAAGAGAAAGTAAAGCACTATGAAACTTTTGCCTGATAAGGGCTACAGCAGCTGCATTAATTCTTGAAAATTAAAAGTTCCAGCTAACAACACGATAAAAAAGCACAATCGCGCCGGATGAAAACCGTTGTGTTTTGAAAAGATCCAATCTTACGCGCGTATCCAATTCAAAGGATTCAAAAAAGCGTTTTCCTTTTCCATAGATCACCGGGTGAACCACAAAATAATATTCATCGACCAGCTGCATCCGCGTAAGTTGATCTGAAATATCGATGCCGCTTACCAAAATATTGCCTCCCTCTTGCTCTTTCAATTTTAATATTAAATCCCGGTTCAGATCATTTAATATTCGTGTATGCTTCCACGTTGTATTGATCCCTTTTCTTGAAAACACGATCTTTTCTTTTTCGTCGAGTACCCTGGCAAATGCGATCTCACTTTCTGTACCTGAATTATTTTGTAACACTGAGGGCCAATAAGGATACATGAGGTCAAATGTCTTGCGGCCAAACAACATTGTATCTGCCTCTCTCAATAAGTCACTGAAAAAATTGTGTAACTCGGCATCGGCAATTCCGGCGCGGTGATCGCAATAGCCGTCGGCAGAAATATTGATAGCCATAATCAGTTTTCGCATGATCAAAAATTATTTGCAGTTAAAAACTGAATAAAATTAGAAGATATATTCTTTTGTTGATGCCAATTGCAACTATTTAAAACCGGTAAATAGCCAGAACATAGATCATCACCAACATCGAAAATTCGGAGATGTGAAAAATGGTCATCTTTCTTTTTAAAGAATGGAATTGCTTGTTGGTCTCTTCCGTTTGAGGCAGCGCAAGAAGTTTTCCTAATTTCATACCTGTAGGTTTGGCAACCAAAAGACCATTTAATATCAACGCCACATACAAACACATCTTAATGATAAACCAAAGTTCGCTGGCAACGGCCCAATGAAGTGTGTACAACATCGTAAGGCCGCTCAACAACATCAGGAGCGCACCTGACTGGATGATGATGGGATAGCGACTCATCAGCGGTGCCAGCACAACAGCTTTGGAAGGCGTCTGGTTAAAATAGCGATAAACTTGTCTTTCTAAAACCAGGCCCCCAATGGAACCGCCTGCAATTAAAGTAATGCCGATAATGTGAAAGAACAATGCGAATGGAAATAAGTTACTCATGATAAATCAATAATCGTTAAAAAATAGTGCGCAAGATCGGGGTTATTTGTGATTGTGCAATAGAACAAAAGTTAGGTTGCAACCAGGGTTCAGAAATGCGAAAAGCATTTTAATGTAAATAAGTGGAAAACGGTATACAAACACACCAATTTTATTATCGAGTTTTGTGTAGAAAACAAATTCGCACAATCGAATTAAAATAAAAGAAGGAGGAAATCATTATGAGAAAAATAATTGTGTTTTCGATGATCACATTAGATGGCATAATGCAGGCGCCAGGCGGACAAAAAGAAGATACATCAGGAGGGTTCAAATACGGTGGCTGGACGGAACCATATGGCGACAAATTGTATGGCGAGGTCGTACAAAAGGAATTGCAACCTGCGGATTATCTTTTGGGCAGAAAAACTTTTGAGTTGTGGGCGGGCTATTGGCCACAGCACGGAGATTTTTGGCCGGGTATTAACGAAGGAATGAAATACGTGTTTTCTAAAAAGCTGAAAAAGTCTGATCCTTTAATAAAAAGTTGGAAAAATTCAACAGTGATAAAAACGGTGGCTGAAATAAAGAAACTGAAGGATTCGAAAGGTGCTGATCTCCATGTTTGGGGCAGCAGTGAACTCATTCAACTCTTGCTTAAGAATGATCTCGTGGATAAATTGAGGCTGAAAATTCACCCAATGACATTAGGAAAAGGAAAAAAACTTTTCGGGGAGGGAACCATTCCTGCTGCATTTACATTAACAGAAAGTAGGGTAACGACAACCGGTGTTATTATCGCTTATTACAAGCGCGCCGGAAAAGTAAAAACGGGAAATATTGAAGTTTGACAAATCATAAATAAGCTTCGCAAAAGGCAGAAATAAATTATACAAGCCGAATCTTTTAAATCCGGCCTTTTTATCGAGGCTGTAAAATAAACTGTGTCAAAGTTCAAAAATGATTTCAGAACTTTAAAACACAGTTTTTTTATGGAAAAGAAAAAAGAAGCCTTCGATTATGAAGCATTAAAGAAAAAGACCCTGGAGCA